>NZ_JBLZXA010000015.1:0-158391 GCF_056099005.1 Priestia sp. 53B2 | reverse complement strand
CCGTCCGCCGCTAACGTCATAGAAGCAAGCTTCTAATCAGTTCGCTCGACTTGCATGTATTAGGCACGCCGCCAGCGTTCATCCTGAGCCAGGATCAAACTCTCCGAAGAAATGTTTGACTTGCTCAATTTAAAAAATAAAAATTAACGTTGACGTTTGTCGCTTTGTTCAGTTTTCAAAGTTCATCCGCCGCTCTTAAGCGACTTTTTAATCTTACCAGTTTATCTCTTTCTTGTCAACAACTTTTTTAAGAAGTTTTTTCAAGTTTTTGATAAATTTAGTGTCGCTCATCGGCGACGTATATAAATTTACCACGGATATTTTAAAGCGTCAATAGATTTTTTAAAATAAATCGTGTTTTTTTAGAAAAACCTTTTATCCAAGCTATAAAGTCATATGTCAGGGTATCTATACGTCATAACCGCACCGTATCAGATACCCTTTATCCTCTCTATCATTTCGCCACATAGTGTCTATGGTACAAACTCTTTCCTTTGGTTTCTACTTTTTTTACCATAATGATATCTTTTTCAATTAAAAACTCAAGAAGTATTCCTAAATCAATAGCATAAGGGCGTATTTCGGGATGATGAACCAGTTCATTAAACGTCCATTCCTGCTTTTCACTTTTCATAATATGAACAAGATGCTTGGCACCCAATTCAGTTTTTTTATTTACTAAAAATTCACTCGCTAAGAAAAGCAGCTCTAAACGCTTGCTAACCTCTTCTTGGCTAATAATTAGCTCTTCGTAAAGACGATGAATTTCAGGTTCTATTTTCTTCACTTGGTTCCATACTGTCACTTCTGGGTGAAATCCATTTTCCAACACAGACAGTCGTGCTAAATGATGAAGAGCATGAATGACATGATTGAATGCATCTAAATAATGATTAGACGCATAAAAGTCTTTTCCTTCTTTAAATCGGCGAATCAACTTAGCAAACTCGACACCTATTCTCTTTGTCCGATCTTCTCTAGGAAAATCAATTAAGCGTTTCTTTAAGTTTTCCATATATTCGTTTCGATCAAATAGCACTTTACCATTTAAGATCCAATCAATAATACGGCGGTTCGTCCCATTCATAATCCATTCACTCATTTGCTGTTCAGAAGCCATATAAAGTGCCGCACGCTCATTTTCATATTCGTATTGTTTAATAAAAAGAGAAGTTTCTGTAGTTTTGGTCACAATAAATAAGATAGCATCCAAATTATCCGTCACTGGAGATTCTGATTTCTTTTTTTCAATCAGTAAAATACCTAGTGTGTCTTTATTGCTAGCTCTTTCTTGATATATTGGCCGTAAAACATCTTCCATTTTGAGCTCTCCTAACTGTAATAAACAAATATTTTTCAAAATTTTAAAGGCTATGGACTAAGATTTCTTTTTTTATTATATACGATGTATAACGGATATCCCACTCAGAATTATGGAAATCATTCAGAAAGCTCAAAAACCAACAATAATTTTCCGAAGATTCAATTTTTATCATCATTCACTGTCTCACTCTATGATATATTGGTAACAGGGGGGATACTGATGGGGATAAAGTATTCAAATAAAATTAACAAGATTCGCACGTTTGCACTCAGCCTGATCTTTGTTGGTTTCATTGTTATGTATGGGGGGATTTTCTTTCGGTCTTTAGTCTGGCTAATGACTATTTTTATGCTTTTGGGGTTACTGTGCATCGTAGCCAGTACCGGCGTTTATTTCTGGATTGGCATGCTTTCTACAAAAGCGATTCAAGTAACCTGCCCTACATGTCAAAAGCAAACCAAAATGCTAGGGCGCGTAGATATGTGTATGTATTGCAACGAGCCGCTTACGCTTGACCAGTCTCTTGAAGGAAAACAATTCGACGAAAAGTATAATAGAAAAAAACAAAAAGAAAGCTGATAGTATCACTACTATCAGCTTATTAATGCGCTTTTTTAGCCGTACAATCAGGACACGTTCCGTAAATTTCCATTCGGTGGTGACTAATATCAAAGTCAGTAATATGAGCAGCCAGCTTTTCTACTTCGTCTAAACCAGGATAATGAAAATCCACAATTTTTCCGCAGCTTTCGCAAATCACATGGTAATGCTCTGTTGTAACATAATCAAACCGGCTTGATGCATCACCGTATGTTAGTTCCTTTACAATACCTACTTCGCGAAATACTCTTAAATTATTGTAAACGGTTGCTACACTCATATTTGGAAACTTACCTTCCAGCGCTTTATAAATATCATCTGCTGTTGGATGTGTCATGGAATTGATTAAATACTCTAAAATAGCATGACGTTGTGGTGTAATACGAACGCCAGTACCTTTTAACGTTTCAAGGGCTTCTTGTAAATGATTTGACACGTCATGCACCCCTCTTCTGTAAGTATTATTACTTTATAATTCTTATAATTAGTCTACATGTTTTACCCACGTTTTGTCAACTTGATGCCTATTCCTATTTTATGTAATAAGTAGAAATTTTTCATATATTTTATGCAAAAAAAGAAGTGTGGAAATCAATCCACACTTTTAAATATATTAACATCTGAGGAGGTATGCCCTACACTGATATTGTATGTTCAAAGACTAAAACTGCTCTAGTTATCTGCCTGTTTTTATGCCATTTTTTCTTTAATAAATGATAAAGCTTCTTCCACATGCCCTTTTACTCGAACCTTGCGATACTCTTTTACGAGCATTCCTCCTTTATTAATGATAAAAGTGGAGCGTTCAATGCCCATATATTCTTTTCCAAAGTTTTTTTTCAGTGTCCATACTCCATACTCTTCAGCTACGCTGTGATCTTCGTCAGCTAAAAGTAAGAATGGAAGGCCGTGCTTATCAATAAACTTATGGTGTTTGTCGATTGGATCCGGGCTCACTCCTAGAATCACCGCATCTAGCTCTTCAAAATTTTCATGCTGATCTCTGAAATCACAGGCTTCTGTTGTACAGCCCGGCGTCATATCTTTCGGATAAAAATACAGCACAACGTTTTTGCCTTTCATCGACGCTAGTGATACTTGCTCTCCATTTGTAGACATCAATACAAAATCGGGTGCTTTTTCTCCAACTACAGCTGTCATATTTATCTTCTCCTTTACGCTTTTCATTTTCTTTGAATAGCGTACCCAATATTAGATAAGATGACAAGTTTAAGTGCGGGTAACAGTTCGCATCACAAAGATTGCAGGCATAATATAGCCGATAAACGCTTCAAAAGTTGCAAATAATTTCCCAATTCCAACCGGATACATATCTCCGTATCCTACTGAAAATAACGTCGCTGCGCTGAAATACATGCTGTTAAACAGCGTATAAAAATAATGACCTTCATGTTCAAACCCTCCGCTTAACACTGGAATACTCCCCATCTCACACACTGTATAAATAAGGCTAAATCCCAATAAAACTGTAATATATGAATAAAACAAGACAAAGAAATGACCAATTGAGAAAAAATGAAATTCTCCAAGTTCTTTTTCAAATAGAAACTTCATACTACCAATTACAAAAGCAATGATAACGAGGATTAGAAAAATAACCATCATTCTACTCCTTTAATTTATACTCTACTACCACTATACGCGCGTTCTTGTCCATTCATTACTACTCCGAAGCCACGAAAAAGAGCAGGCATTTAGTTGCCTGCTCCTCTGTATTTTTTAACACCTGTATTCCATAAGAAAATAGAGATTACAAAAAAGACGATTCCCATAACTGGGGTTAAAAATGCATATCCATACCATTCTGACCTTCCTAAGAAATAAGCAGCTGGATATACGCCTACAAATGCAAAAGGAAGAATCCACGTTAAAACATATCGGATGACATTATTATAAATATCTACAGGATACCTTCCGTAGTTTCCAATATTATAAATAGTAGGCATAATAGAGGTTCTGGCATCCGACCAGAAGCCTATGCTTGCTAAGGCGATGAAAATTCCTGCGTATACAAGCGCTCCTCCTAAAATAAATAATAGAAAAATAAAAACATCATACCACTGGAAATGAAGATGTAAAGAAGACGCAGCGTAAGCCATTACTGCAATCCCTGTGATACCACCAAACAATGATTCTAGTTCCATCCGCTCCAAAATAACTTGAAACAAACTGTGAATCGGCCTCGTTAAAATTCGGTCCATTTCTCCTTTAACAATGTACCGCTCGTTGAAATCCCAAATGTTAAAGAAAGACGAAAAAATAGCAAAAGGGACCAAAAAGAAACCATAAATAAAGATAATTTCCTCTCGTGACCATCCGTGCAGCGACTGAGTATGTCCAAATACGACTAAAATAAAAATCAAATTAACTGTTTGAAACAATAAGTCTGAAATGATTTCAACTACCATGTCGGTGCGGTACTGAAGCCTTGTTTTCATATATTGACTAATGTACTGAAAGAAAATCGAAAAATAAAACATTTTCATAGACTACCCTCCTTGAATAACCATTTTTTTCTTCGCTATGTTCCACAAACATGCAATAGGGATAAATAGAAGTCCTGACCAAACTGCTTGTGTGATAAGAGCATTTATTATTTCCTGCCCTTTAAATCCATTTGTGAAAATCATGCTCGGAATATAACTAATGGCTTGAAAAGGGAGATAGCTCATAATATGTTGCGCCCAGAAAGGATAGAAGCTGATGGGCAGAAGAAGTCCTGAAAACAAATCAATAACAACGCGCTTCGCTCGAATGAGTCCATCATTGTTAAAGAGAAAGAAAGTCGTAATACCCGTTAATAAATTGATTTGTGTATTAATAATGAAACTAAAAATTAAAGACAGTCCAAAATAAAGCCATGTTGCTGCATTTGCTGAGAACTGTACTGGAAATAAAAACGCGACAATAATCATGCCGGGCACTGAGAAAAACAGCAGCCGAAAAATCCCTTCTCCCAGTCCTTGCATTGTTTTCATACCAAGGTAGCTATAAGGCTTAATTAACTCTACTGCCACTTTGCCATCTTTAATTTCCATTGCCATTTCACGGTCAATGTTATTAAAATAAAAGGCTCTTGCCATCCATGAAACTGCTACATACGTTGTCATTTGGGTAATGGATAACCCTTGAATATTCTCTTTTCCTCCATAAATAGCGGACCATAAAAAGTAGTAAGCACCAATATTAATCGCATAAATCAAGATTCCGCTGTAATAATTCGTCCGATACGCCAGCATCATTAAAAAGCGAATGCGTATCATCTCTATATATTTATCCATTCACAACACCTTCTTCATAAATGTTGCGGATGATTTCTTCCGTTGAAATTTCTTCAATGTTAATATCACTGATTTCATGCTTTGCCACCACTTTAGCAATCAGCTGCGACATTAAGTCCCCTTTATTTTGAAGCTGCGCTGTCCACAAATATTTTTGATCACCTTCAATCCAGTTAACAGGCATCCCTTGCGTCAATAGCTTCAACTGCTCTTTATTTGGCGCGGTTCCAAATTCAAACGTAACTTGTTTAAGGTCTCCCCAATTCGAACGCAGCTTTTGCAGCGATCCGTCATAAATAATACTGCCTTCATCGAGCATTACAACGCGTTCACATAAAGCTTCAATATCTGCTAAATCATGTGTCGTAAGCAAAATCGTCGTATTATATTTTTCATTAATTTCTTTTAAAAATTGGCGGATTTTTAATTTAACTAGTACATCTAAACCGATCGTCGGTTCATCTAGAAATAGAAGCGGCGGATTATGAATAAGAGCAGCAGCCAGCTCACAGCGCATTCTTTGACCTAGAGAAAGCTTTCTCACCGGCTTATCTAGCAGCGGTCCAATATCTAAAGTTTGAATAACGTGCTCCATATGAGCGTTATAATCTTCATCTGACACTTTGTATACTTTTTTTAACAGGCGAAAAGATTCTTGTACAGCAATATCCCACCACAGCTGAGAGCGTTGACCAAAAACAACTCCAATCGTTTGGGCAAACTTTTCCCTTTCTTTATGAGGGTTCATTCCATTTACCGTAATGTCGCCTGAAGTAGGAGTTAAGATTCCTGTCAGCATTTTGATTGTGGTCGATTTCCCTGCTCCGTTTTCTCCTATATACCCTACCATTTCCCCTTGTTTTACGGTAAACGAAATATCGTTCACAGCTTTCATGACTCTATAATTACGGGTAAATAAATCCCGGAATGCCCCTTTAAGGCCAGAGCGGCTAGAATAGGCTTTAAACTCTTTCCGAAGTTGATTCACCTCAATAGCATTTTTCATTGTATTCCCTCCGTTACGTCGACGTATTAGTGGTTTCTTTTATTGTTTCCGGCGCCCTTGCTAGCAACTCCTTCAAGAGACGAGGAACTATTTTCTAGCAGTTAGCTCACAAATTTCTATCATACACGTTCTCGAATGTTTTTCAAGAAACAAATAAGTTTGATAGAATAAAGACGTTGAACTTTTCATTAGGAGGCATACTATGCAATTTACAAAATCAGAACAATTACATGCTGAAGCGCTCGAACATATTGTCGGCGGCGTTAACAGCCCTTCACGTTCATATAAAGCCGTAGGAGGCGGAGCACCTGTTGCAATGGAGAAGGCAAGCGGAGCTTATTTCTGGGACGTTGATGGAAATAAATATATTGACTATTTAGCAGCTTACGGTCCTATTATTACGGGACACGCTCATCCTCATATCACCAAAGCTATTACAAAAGCAGCTGAAACGGGTGTTCTTTACGGTACTCCAACTGCTCATGAAGTCACATTTGCTAAAATGCTCAAAGAAGCGATGCCCGCATTAGATAAAGTGCGCTTCGTGAACTCTGGAACAGAAGCCGTTATGACAACGATCCGTGTAGCACGCGCTTATACTGGACGCGATAAAATTATTAAATTTGCAGGTTGCTATCACGGCCATTCAGACCTTGTATTGGTGGCAGCTGGATCTGGCCCTTCTACACTCGGAACTCCTGACTCTGCAGGTGTACCAAAAAGTATCGCTAGTGAAGTTATCACAGTTCCTTTTAACGATATTGAGCCTTACAAGGAAGCATTAGAAAAATGGGGCGATCAGATTGCGGCTGTTTTAGTAGAACCAATCGTTGGAAACTTCGGAATTGTTGAGCCTGAACCTGGCTTTTTAGAACAAGTCAACGAATTGACTCACGAAGCTGGAGCACTTGTTATTTACGATGAAGTTATTACAGCGTTTCGCTTTATGTACGGTGGAGCTCAAGATTTACTTGGTGTAAAACCTGATCTGACTGCCTTTGGAAAAATCATCGGCGGCGGCCTTCCAATTGGAGCCTACGGCGGTAAAAAAGAAATCATGGAAAAAGTGGCGCCGCTTGGACCCGCTTATCAAGCAGGTACAATGGCAGGAAACCCAGCTTCTATTCTTTCTGGGATTGCTTGCCTAGAAGTACTAAAGCAAGAAGGTGTTTATGAACAGTTGGACAAGCTAGGGGCGATGCTCGAAGAAGGTATTTTAAAACATGCTCGTACATATAACATGCCTATCACTATCAATCGATTGAAAGGCGCTCTTACTGTCTACTTTACAACAGAAACGGTCAAAAACTATGAACAAGCAGAAAATACAGACGGCGAATTATTCGCACGCTTCTTTAAACTAATGCTCCACCAAGGTGTCAACTTAGCTCCTTCGAAATATGAAGCATGGTTCCTTACTACAGCTCATACAGAACAAGATATTACCGACACATTAGAAGCAGTAGAAAAAGCATTTAAACAATTAAGTGAAGAACGCTAATTCTTATTCTAAAGAGGCTGAGATAAAAGGATTTTAGACGAAGTGAAAAAAGAACCATTGATCAAGATGGGGTCAGTCCCATGTTTGATTAGTGGTTCTTTTTTTTGTTATGGTAAACGTAGGTTTCATGTGTATAGGTCTTTCTAGCAGTTGATTGGAGGGCAAGGCGAAGACTGCTGCGGGAAAAGCGGAACAGGTGAGAACCTACAGGAGCGTATGCGACGAGGAGGCTCAGCGGCCGCGGAAAGCGAAGTCTTGCACGGAAATCAACTGCTGTGTCACAAGCGGTTCAGCTTATGTATCCCATTTGTTCGTCTTTAGATTGTATTTATTTCGTTATGTCTCGACCTCTTTTTCGTTTTACTTTTGGGTTTCCTTATAGAACATTCCCACCTTTCATAACCATTTCTTACGCGTCATCTCCTTTTTGTCAGCCTGTCGAAAAATCCCGAGAAATACCCTTATTTTTCTGCTTGTTTTCTCTTGATATCCATTCTTAAACCTTGTATAGTATGTTATTGTTTATATTATTTCCAACAGGTTATGTAATAAAGAAGGATTAATTTTTGCAATTTATCATTTGTTTTGGGGAACATTCTTCATAACGAAAAAACTTTTTTACAGAAAGGAACTACGAACGCACATGAAACTTGGTGCCCGCATCTTAAAAACGGGAATTGCCATTACACTTTCATTGTTATTAGGTGAATTTCTAAGTTTACCATCTCCAATATTTGCGGCAATTGCGGCAGTTTTTGCAATTCAACCGTCTATTTACAGATCTTATTTAACAATATTGGAGCAAATACAGGCGAATGTGATTGGAGCTGCTTCTGCAGTTTGTTTTGGACTTATTTTTGGTACCCATCCCATCATTATTGGTTTTACCGCTGTTGTTGTCATCGCAGTCAACTTAAAATTACGTATTAATAATACAATTGGGCTTGCGCTTGTGACAGTAATTGCAATCATGGAAAATCCAGGAGATAATTTCGTTGAATATGCACTTATACGCTTTGGTACAGTGTTACTTGGGGTATTCTCAGCATTTATTGTCAATCTTATTTTTATTCCGCCAAAGTATGAAACAAGATTGTATTATAAAATTGTAAGTACAACGGAAGAAATTATTAAATGGATTCGCATGAATCTTTATCATGCATCTGAGCACACATTGTTAAAAGAAGACATTGAAAAAATGAAAGACAATGTGGCTAAAATGAATCAAATCTTTGATTTTTACAAAGAAGAACGCACTTATTCAACCAAAAAACGTTTTGTTAAGTCACGCAAGCTCGTTTTATTTCGTCAAATGATTACCGTAACAACACGAGCTCTTACAACCTTGAAACTACTTCACCGAGTAGAAAATGATCTTCAAGTCATGCCGCAGCAATTTCAAGATTTAATCAAATCTGAAGTTGAGTGCCTGTTAATGTATCATGAGCAAGTATTATTAAAATTCATTGGGAAATTACGCGTACAGCCAACCACTACTGTACCAAACGAAGCCTGCGTTGGAAAACGAGCTTTAATCGATAAATTTATGCAGTACAAAATATACGATAATGATGAAGAGAATAAGGTTATTTATCATATCTTCCCTTTAATTTCCGTCATCATTGAGTATAGTGAAGAGTTAGAGCATCTTGATAAGCTGATTGATACGTTCCAAAACTATCACAAAGATGATAACTCATTTGATATTAATCATCAGCGACAAGAAGATTAAAAACACCACCTATTGTTAGACAATAGGTGGTGTTTTTAAATTGTATCAAGCTGCTGAACGTTAAAGAGCTGATAGTAATGACCTTTTTTCTTAATTAACTCCTCATGAGAACCTCGTTCGACTACTCTTCCATTTTCTAAAAGTACAATTTCATCAACATGAGTAATTGTAGATAAACGATGGGCTACAATGAAGGTCGTACGGTCTTTTGCTAGTTCAGCTAATGCTTCTTGAATATAGTGCTCACTTTCCAAATCTAGAGCTGAAGTGGCTTCATCAAAAATAAGAATAGCTGGATTTTTTAAAAATACGCGCGAAATGGAAATACGCTGCTTCTGTCCCCCTGATAGCTTCATTCCCCGCTCTCCCACTTTTGTATCATATCCTTCGGGCAAATTCATAATAAAATCGTGGGCATTTGCGGCTTTTGCCGCAGCAATTACTTCTTCATCTGTCGCTCCTGGCTTTCCAAGCAGTATATTGTTTTTAACCGTGTCACTAAACAACACCGTATCCTGCAGGACGATTCCAATCTTATCTCGCAGGCTGCGTACTTTATAGGTTTTGATATCAATGTCATCAATGAGAATTTTCCCCTCTGTCACATCGTAGAAGCGCGGAATTAAGCTGATAAGCGTGGATTTCCCTCCTCCGCTCATTCCAACAAACGCAACAGATTTTCCTTTTTCTACATCTAAATTAATATCATGAATCACAGGTTTTTCTTCTTCTTCATAAGCAAATGAAACGTGCTCAAACTGAACTTTCCCATGAAGCTCAATGCATTCTTTTGCATCCTTCTTGTCTGTAATATCGTATTCTTCATCAATGAACTCAAACACCCGGTCCATAGATGCAACAGACTGCGTGAGCGTAGTCGATGAATTGACCAAGCGGCGAAGCGGATTATACAAGCGGTCAATGTAGGCAACAAATGCTACCATCGTTCCTACGCTAAGACTTTCTGTGATGACTTGATATCCAGCAAATGTAATCACGATTAAAGGTGCCAAATCGGTAATGGTATTTACTACTGCAAATGTTTTTGCATTCCAATTCGTATGATTGATTGCTTTCTGTAGAAAATTTGAATTTTGCTTATCAAATTGTTTCTGCTCATGAGGCTCAATAGCAAAGCTGCGAATAACAGAGATTCCTTGAACCCTTTCATGTAAGTGCCCCTGCACTTCCGCTAAAGCCTGCGAACGGACTCGTGTTAAATGACGAAGACGACTGTAAAAATATTTTACAGAGAACGCATAAACCGGCAGCAAAATAATCGATACCAGTGTTAAAGGTACATTCATCGTAAACATAATCACAATGGCTATAACAATCGTCATCATATCAAGCCATACATTCATTAAGCCTGTGATAACAAAGTTTTTTGTTTGCTCTACATCATTAATGACTCGTGAAATCACTTCACCCGCTCGCGTATTTGCATAATAACGTAAGCTAAGCTTTTGAATATGGCTAAACAGCTGATCCCGTATATCATATAGTACTTTGCTCGATACCCACTGAGCATAATACTGCCTGTAATATTCAATGGGAGGTCTTAACACTAAAAATATAACAAACGAAATCCCCATAATCGTCACCATTTTATGAACTTTTTCAGAGGAAGACATGCCATGTCCATTTACGATATCGTCCAAAACATATTTCAAAAGCAGCGGAATTAATAAAGGAATAGCAAATTTAATAATACCAATTAATACAGTGCCGACAATTTGCCATTTGTATGGCTGTACAAACTTCATGTAGCGTCTTATACTTCCCATAAAATCTCCCCTTTCTATCTATGAGGGCAAGCTTTCTTAGTATATGTACACGCGTCGATTTTTTAGTGCTTTTATCTCTTCTAAAAGATGGTGAGCATAACGCCAAAAAGAACATTATATCAAACAGTCAGCTTTAGACGGCCTAACATAATGTTCTCTAGATCATTCATCAAGAATGCCGATATGTTAAAAAACGCTCATACCAAATGTCAATGAAATCTGGAGCAAACGGGCCTTTTCGCTGTCGAATCCAACCTTTTAACTCCTCGACGTGATTATGTAAAATACGGTCAATCACTTCTGGATAATTCATTTCTTTTCGATGCTTCTCATATTCATCTTCATCAAGAAGGGTGTATGTCATATCTGGATAGACTTTGATATCTAAATCATAATCAATATATTTGAGCGCTTCATTGTCATCATAAATGAACGGCGAACTGATATTGCAGTAATAATAAATTCCATCTTCACGGATCATCCCAATGACATTAAACCACTGCTGAGCATGAAAATAACAAATTGCAGGCTCTCTTGTGACCCATGTTCGTCCATCTGATTCTGTAACGACCGTACGATCATTTCCTCCAATCACTAAGTTATTGGTTGCTTTTAATACGGTTGTCCGATCCCACACGCGATGAATATGTCCATTATGCTTGTAGCTGTGTATTTGAATTGTTTCTCCTTCCACTGGAATTCCCATCTCCAATACCTACTTTCATTTTAGCACTTAAAAAAATTCATATAACGTCTCCATTTGTCTTATGTTTATTATAACGGTTTCTCTCTCATTTTAACACAAATGTGCTAACCTTCTTGAGTTCAAAAAAGCCACTCCCCCTACTTTTCCTTTGCTTGGCAGCCTTAAAAAAGAGAGGAAGTGACACATCAATGTTCATTAAGCAAGTGTAGAGCAAGCCCCTTCACTTTTATATGTACGAATAATGTCTTCGGTTTGTGCTTCAAACGTCAATTGAATCTCTTTTAATTTTAGCTTCATTTCACTAATTTCATCTTGCACAGAATGAAGTTTTGCTTCTTCATGAAGTTTTATTAGTTCACCTTCGATTTCCTGACAGCGCTCAATCTCAGACTGCAAAAACAGAAGTTGATCCATGGTCTCCAATTGTTGAGTCACTAGCTGATCAAATTTTTTCATACGATAGCTCCTCCCTATTTGCTTTAACCATACACGCGGCACTTCTGTTAACATTCTGTTTAGGTGATCCAGATTCCTTTGACGAGTTGTGTAAAGTTTCAAGAAGTTTTGTCATACTTTGTTGCTTTTTATATAAGAAAAAGCGAACTTAACATCGCCGTATGAAAGACGTTAAGTTCGCTTTTGATATTAACCTTGGTATTTACCAGAGTTTTGGTTTTTCTTTGCTTCAGCTTGTGCGTTTTGTTGTCTCACTTCTTGAGCACTTGTTTCACTAGCAAATTCAGTACCGAAGTTGTTTTTAGATGCTTGAGCATTTTGGCTTTTGTTTGCCGCAGCTTGAGCATTTTGTTGTTTCACTTCTTGTACATTTGTTTCGCTACCAAATTCAGTACCGAAGTTGTTTTTAGATGCTTGAGCATTTTGTTGTTTCACGTGTTGTGTGCTTGTACCAGATGCTGTTTTGTTTGTTTGTTTTGCCATTGTAATCACCTCCACGAAAATTAATATGCCCGGGAGGTAAATAGGGTATGCAAACTTTTTTCAATATTTTAAGGCGCAGGCACAAAACACATTTACCTTACATTAAAAGTGAACGCCCTCCGTCAATAATAAGCGTTTGACCGCAAATCATATTTGCTTGATCGGACACTAAGAACATAACTGCGTCTACCATGTCTTTTGGCTCCACCATACGACCAGCTGGAGTATGCTTGCGTGCATCATCTAGAAGCTCATCGCGATTTGGGAAATGTTTTAATGCTTCTGTATCCACAGCTCCTCCAGATACAGCATTTACCACAATATTCTTTGGAGCCAGCTCCACTGCTAAATAGCGGGTCAACGCTTCTACAGCAGCTTTTGACACGCCTACTGTTGTATAATTTTCTAAATAGCGAATAGACCCAAGCGAACTGATGGTAACAATCTTTCCTCCGCCTACTTTTTCCATACGTTTAGCCGCTTCTTGTGCACAGAATAAATATCCTTTGCTGTTAATATCCATTGTCCAGTTCCAGTGAGTTTCTTCCAATTCCATAATAGGACGTAAAACTCCTGACGCCGCATTACTTACAAATACGTCTAAGCGACCGAATGCTTCATCAATTTGCTCAAACATTTCTTTAATTTTCTCTACTTTTCCTACGTTTGCTTTAACAACTAATGCTTCTCTGCCTAATGCTTTGATTTCTTCTGCTACTTCCTGCGCTGCACTTTTGCTTCGTGCATAGTTTAATACAATATCGTATCCTTCTTTAGCCAGACGTAAGGCAATTTCTTTACCAATACCTCTGCTGCTTCCCGTAACTAGTGCTACCTTTTGTGACATGATGTCATCTCCCTTATGTATCGTATTATCTTTACATTGTACTGATTTTATCGCATAAGAAACAAGTAATATAGGGAAAATAGATAAAACTTGATGAAATGAACGAGGTGAATAGAATGTATGTAGGTAGAGACATGACGGCTCTTTCAATGATTTCTAAAAGCGAGTGGAAAGACAGCGAGCTTGCATTTTTCCATCACTCTTTACAGCAAATGACGCCGTATTTAAATGCTGAAGGACAAAGTATTCATCAGCAAATTATTAAAGAAATCGAAGCACGGGGCGGGTTACAGCGCCACGAAGCAGATTACACACACGGCACGCATGTATCATATGATTAAATAAAAAGAAGCGCGGAGTTTATCCACGCTTCTTTTATTTAACAAGTAAATATTCTTTTAAGATTTTTTGATGAGAGACAGGAAATGCATATTTTTCTAAATCTTTTTCAGAAACCACTTTCAAATTTTTTAATGCACTCATATCACTTACAAGCTCTGCTTCATATACTGTGATGTTCCAGACGATATGAGAAAACACGTGCTGAATTGTTGTAAATGGTGCATGAATTTTAATATCAGCTCCGTACTCATTTTGAATAAATGCCTGAAGCTGCTGATGATCTGGCGCTATGCTAAGATCCACTTCTACGTTTGGAAATTCCCATAGGTTAGCTAAAAGTCCCTTGCTTGGACGTTTATGAATCAGATAATTCCCTTCCCCGTCTTTAATCACTGCTGCAGCAAGCTGAAGAGCACGCGGCGCTTTTTTCTTTGATTTAACGGGAAGCTCGTTCTGAACCCCTTCTTCAAACGCGCGACAGTGTTCACGAACTGGACATAACAAACAGGAAGGAGAAGTTGGTGTACATACAATAGCACCGAGCTCCATCATGCCTTGATTGAAATAAGAAGGATTATCTTTTGAAATAATTTCATGCACGATATCTTCAAATAGCTTTCTTGTTTTCGGTTTTGCAATATCATCCCAAACGGATAAAATGCGCGATAGCACACGCATAACATTTCCATCCACAGCAGGCTGCGGCACTCCGTATGCAATACTTAAAATGGCTCCTGTTGTATAAGGACCTACTCCTTTTAGTTTAGAGATTTCTGCTGGCGTATTTGGAACTTCTCCCCCGTATTGTTCGTGAACTTCTCGAACGGCGGTTTGTAAATTACGGGCACGGGAATAATAGCCTAACCCTTCCCACGCTTTTAACACATCATCTTCATTCGCATAAGCTAAATCTTTGATAGTGGGAAATTTGCTAATAAAATTATTAAAATACGGAATGACCGTATCTACTCTCGTTTGTTGAAGCATAATTTCAGATACCCACACTTTATAAGGGTCCTGATCTTGACGCCAAGGTAAAATGCGCTGTTCCTGCTCAAACCAAGAGATTAAGTCATCTTGAAATGCTTGAATATCAAAATTTTGTACAATATCTTTACTTTGTTTCACGTCATAGCCTCCGAGGTATTAACTATACATATACAATGTGTTGCTTTTTGAATCTTAGTAACTTTATGATAACCTTATAACAACTACAAATATGAATAGTAAAATGAATTGTTCAAATAATGAATAAAAACAGCCAATTTGCTGCGTTAGTAATAAAGCGAGATTTTTTCGCCCTAAATCAAGCTTCCATGCTGAATTAGGATACTCTAAGATTGTCATTTTACAAAGGAGGAGTTCGCTCTGGATACTGGTACACACATTGCAATGGGAATCGCTTTAGGCGGCCTTGCAACATTAGACCCCACTGTATCTGCGAATACAGCCACGCTGGATGCTGTAATGATTGGCGTAATGGCCGGGTCATTAGCACCTGATTTAGACACTGTTTTAAAGTTGCGAAACAATGCACAGTATATCCGCAATCACCGTGGAATTACACATTCTATCCCGGCTGTTATTTTATGGCCTTTGCTTATCGTGCTCATTCTTTCGCTTCTGCTGCCAGGAGCTAACTTGCTGCATCTATGGATGTGGACCTTTGCAGGCGTCATTATTCACGTTTTTGTTGATATCTTTAACGCTTATGGCACGCAAGCTTTACGGCCTTTCACAAATAAATGGATTGCGCTCGGGGTAATCAACACGTTTGATTACGTGATTTTCTCAGCTCACGTCCTTGCGATTCTCATTTGGTTTGCTGGAGCAGAGCCGGGGCCAACATTCATTACGCTGTATGTGTTATTGGCGTTTTACTATGGATTGCGCTTTTATATGCGCCACCAAATCGCCAAGAAGCTTCGAAAACAGTTTCCTGATGTTATCAAGCTCAATATCTCTCCTACAATGCGTTTCACTCACTGGCACTTAGCTGTGACGACCGAAAAGTATTTTCATGTAGGAAGAGCAATCGGAGAAGAAATTTTTATTTATGATACGTTTGATAAAGTTCCAATTCCCGAATCAGCCGTAATTGAAGTAGCGAAAAAAGATGAAAATTTATCTGCTTTTCTTTCATTTTCACCTATTTATAGATGGGAACTGGATGAATATAACGACCACATTGAAGTGCGCTTTATTGATTTACGCTACCGCAGCAAGGACTACTATCCATTTGTAGCCGTAGTCCAGCTTGATTATGATTTAAATATCATTTGTTCGTACACAGGTTGGATTTTCAGTGAGAAAAAATTGCGTAAAAAGCTTGATTATCTCCCGCACTAATCATA
The DNA here is from genome assembly GCF_056099005.1 of Priestia sp. 53B2. NCBI lineage: Bacteria > Bacillati > Bacillota > Bacilli > Caryophanales > Bacillaceae > Priestia > Priestia sp. 53B2. The sequence goes on along the minus strand of NZ_JBLZXA010000015.1, from coordinate 141,951 downwards.
ACAAGAACAAATATGAAACCCAAAAACGAACCGTCTGCTCAAGACGGTTCGTTTTTATTTAATGTTTTAAATAGTCATCGTTATTTAATAAATGCTGATATTTAGGGTTTTTAACCGCGATTTCATGAAGTTTGTCACCATAGCTGTTGATATACATCGTAACAACCTTTTCCGTCGCTTCTTTCCCTTTATAATCATATCCAGCTTTTGCGTAAGATGACTCAAAATCTTCCCAGAAAAGTTCGACCCATGTGCGCGCTTGAGCATATGAAAGCGAACTGTTTTTATTTAATAGCTGATTCGTTAATCTTTCGAATATATCGTTCATAAGAACACCTCGATTACCAAAATTCTTTATGAGTATGTTTGCACTTTTAACTTACACTATAAATGCGGAGTTATTCACTCCCTCATGTACTATATCATAACCGCAACGCTTTCTGTTGTAAAAGGAGAGGTATCGATGCGCAATAAAGCAAAAGATTTTCCAAACCAACATCATACTAAGTTTGAAGGCGAACCTCGAGCAAAAGCTGAATACGCTTCAAAACGTGCAAATGGAACCATCAATACGCATCCGCAAGAACGCATGCATGCTTCTAATGAACGCGAAGAATAACGGCTTGCTCTACGTTTAAAAATAGAGTGACTATAGAAATCAAACAAGCAGCACACTTCGTGCTGCTTGTTCATCCCGTTATTTTTTCAACATGGAAATAGGTAATGCCTCTTCTTTTTGCTGTGCGCCAAGCCTAAATCCCCATGCAAAAACTCCGTTCATATAATCAATTTTAAAATACGAACCCGGATCTCCTTGAATTTCATACACTTCCCCTGCTTTAAACGTTTCGGGATCCAATAAATACGACCTAGCCATTGTTACTTTTCTTTCTAATACTGCATACTCATTGACCATGCCAAGCTGTTCAGCTTTTCGTGCTTTTTCTTGAAGAGACCCAATTTCTTGTTGAAGTTCATACGTCGTCATATCGCTGTAACGTTTTTCAGACATGCTGTTTTCCCCCTTGTTTGCTTTCATTTTATTATAACAAAAGGTATAACTAAAGGGAGACTATGAAAAGGGAGTTTTGGGAATGAAAACAGTACTAATCACGGGCGGTGCGACGGGTCTTGGAAAAGAACTTGCAAAACTTTACGCAAAAGACTATAACGTCATTCTAGCTGGACGCAATCAACAGAAATTAAATGAAGCGCAGCATGAGCTAGGAAACAACGTATATACGATGTCTGTAGATATTACAAAGTATGAAGAAGTAGGAAAATCTGTAGAGAAAATGCTGATGCAGCATTCAGTAGATATCCTTATCAACAATGCTGGCATCGGACATTTTGGACCTTTGACGGATTATACAAAACAAGCCATCGATGAAGTCATGGATACAAATGTAAAAGGAACTATTTTTTTAACGCAAGCGCTTATGCCTCATCTCTTAACGAGACCTGAACCTAAAGTTATGAATATCATTTCAACTGCAGGACTTCGAGGGAAAGCCAATGAAAGCGTCTATGTGGCAAGTAAATTTGGCGTAAGGGGATTTACAGAAAGTTTAAAAGTAGAATACCAAAATACCAGCCTTCATGTGATTGCAGCTTACATGGGAGGCATGAATACCCCTTTTTGGGATCACAACAACCACATTAAAGATAAAAGCCGATTGCGCTCCGCTTCAGAAATTGCTGAGATTATTTATAAACAGCAGAATGGCTCAGAAGATATTTTGTTTTAAAAAGAGAGTAAAACATAACTGTATCAATCTAACCTAAAGATAAACAAATTGTATAAATGATCTTATAGAAATTGCTTATGACACGGCAGTTGATTTCCGTGCAATACTTCGCTTTCCGCAGGAGTCTTCGTCTTGCACTCCAATCAACCGCTAGAAGCAACTAAATACATGAAGTTTACGTTTACCATCACACTGAAAAAATCCGAACGAGTTGGATTCTCCATCAAGAATCTCGATTCATCGTTCGGATTTCCCTTCAACTAACATACTTTTGTCCCGCCTTTATTCCTCTTCAATGGAATCTAGAAATGATTGAATTTGGTCAATAGAGAATCCTTTTCTATAAAGAGCCTGCTTCATTTTTTGCTGATATTCCCAGCCTTCATACTTTGAAAAACGACGATGAGCTTTCATTCCTTGGTATTGCAGAGCTTCCCATGCCTCATCGCTTTCTTTTTCTGTATTCGTGCGCTGAAATGCTTCTTGAATAACAGAAAATGAATAGCCCTTCACTGCCAATGCTTGTTCCATTTTTTGTTTCATCATTACTTGAGATAATTTTTTATATTTCCCTTTTAACTTTTCAATTAATTTCACAGCAGTTTGAATTTGCTGTTCTTCAGGGTATTCACATAAACTAAGGGTAATAATGGAATCAGAAATCCCCTTTTCTTTTAATTCTCTTTGAATCACATTTGGTCCTTTTGATGTTGTGTTCATCTGAGTTAACACAAATGCTTTTGCAAACTCTTCATCATTTAAATAACGGTGGCTGACTAATTTCTGAATAACTTGTTGAATAATAGTAGAGTTAATTTCTTTTTTCTTTAAATAATCATGTACCTCTTTTTCAGAGCGCATTCGATAAGATAAGTAAGTGATCGCTAAATTATAAGCTTTTTTCTCATCATCTGCGTACTGAATTTCCGTTAATTCAAATTCATCAAGCTCACGACCTTTTTTTAAGTCATATTTGATGAGGACATTTTCGTCAACACCAAAGCCAAACTCTTCACCTTTACCGTAATCTAAATACACATTATAACGTTCACCGCTATTCTTTTGCGTTGTGATCTTTGTGACAACAGGCATACACCTTCACCTCATATTTCTTGTTAAATTGATGGCTGAAGAACCGCCAAACGTATCATACACATTTTTATTTATCTCAATAAAGGAGGAAATTCGTATGAAAATTGTTATTGCTGGAGGAACTGGATTCGTAGGTAAAGCTTTAACAAAACATTTTTTAACACAAAAACATTATGTATATATTTTAACACGCAATGCAGATAAAGCTGCAAGAGATCCGAAACTTAAATATGTAGAGTGGATGCAAGAAAACAGCCAACCTGAAGAGCATGTAGAAGGAGCAGACGTTTTTATCAATTTAGCTGGCGTTTCACTTAACAGCGGCCGCTGGACGGACGAGCGCAAAAAAGCCATTGTGGAAAGTCGCCTTTCTTCTACTCAAGAAATCCTTCGTATTATGGCTGCCTTACCCGAAAAACCGTCCCTTTATGTAAATGCAAGCGCAGTTGGTTATTACGGGACATCAACTACAGAAACGTTCACAGAAGCTTCTCCATCCATCGGCACAGATTTTTTAGCTGAAACGGTAAAAAAATGGGAAAAGGAAGCGCTAAAAGCGATGGAACTCAATATTCGTACTGTTTTAACAAGGTTCGGCGTTATATTAGGCAAAGATGGCGGGGCACTCCCTTCTACTGCCCTTCCTTATAAATTATTTGCAGGAGGAACAGTTGGTTCGGGAGAGCAGTGGATGTCTTGGGTGCATCTTCAAGACGTCGTCAAAATTATTGATTATTGTATTCATACCGAACAAATAGAAGGACCTGTTAATGTAACTGCCCCAAACCCCGTTCAAATGAAAGAGTTTGGAAAGACGATTGGCAAAGTGTTAAATCGCCCTCACTGGATGCCCGTACCTAGCTTTGGCCTTCAGCTGCTGATGGGAGAAATGAGTATGATTATTTTGAAAGGACAGCGTGTTTTACCTGAAAAATTGATTCAACAGAATTACATTTTTACATATACTGTATTAGAAGATGCATTGCGAGATTTACTCTAGTTATTTTCTGATATTTACCTAAAACAGGTAACTAAGCTGCCGATAGATAGGAGCATCCTTTATGAAAACCATTCTCTTGAAAAATGCAACGCTCTATCCTATTACGTCAAAACCTATTTATAATAGTGATGTGCTCATTCAAGATGGAAAAATTGTTTTAATTGGGCCAAACTTGCAGCCTCCTCTTCAAGTAGAAGTCATTGACTGCAAACAGCGCTACTTATTCCCTGGATTTATTGATGTTCATACACATCTAGGACTATATGATGAAGGAACCGGCTGGGCCGGAAATGATGCTAACGAAACAATCGAGCCTATGACTCCCCATATACGAGCTTTTGACAGCGTACATCCTTTAGATCCTGGGTTTAAAGATGCCATTGAAGCGGGTATTACGTCTGTACACATTATGCCTGGAAGTGCAAATGTGATCGGAGGTACAACGTCCGTTATTAAAACAGCCGGAACAAGTATTTCTCAAATGTTGATTCAAGAGACAGCTGGACTTAAGATTGCGCTAGGAGAAAATCCAAAACGAATCCACAGCCATGGCAATAAAGAATCCATTACACGAATGGGTATTATGGGGATGCTGAGAGAAGCCTTTTATCATGCAAAAAGCAGTGACAATAAAGATGATTTGCGAATCAAACCGCTCATTCAAGCACTGAATAGAGAGATTCCCGTTCGAATTCATGCTCACCGAGCCGATGATATTCTATCAGCTCTGCGCTTAGCAGATGAATTTAATTTAGACGTTCGTATTGAACACTGTACAGAAGGTCACTTAATTGCTAAAGAGCTAGGTGGAAGAAACTTAAAAGTAAGCGTGGGACCAACTTTAACACGCCGCTCAAAGGTTGAATTGAAAAATAAAACGTGGAAAACCTATCAAGCTCTCTGCAACGAAGGAGTAGAAGTTTCCATTACAACAGACCACCCTTATACGCCCATTCAGTACTTAAATATTTGTGCATCCATTGCCGTACGTGAAGGACTCGAAGAACAAAAAGCATTAGAAGGCATCACGATTGCTGCTGCTCGGAATCTCCGTATTGATCAACGAATCGGCAGTATCGAAGCTGGAAAAGACGCTGATTTAGTGCTATGGAGCCATCATCCCTTTCACTACTTAGCAAAGCCCCTTTTCACCATGATAGATGGTAAAATATTATTTAAAAAAAATTAACATTTTACCTATTTTCTTTTTTAATTTTTTTTAGTATGATACGTTTAGAAGCATGTGAATTTCACAAAAGCATAAACATCACACGTTGACTTTTTATGTTTGTTGACTTGTAATGGGAAGGCAAATGGTGCGCCACCAGGTAACTGGTTCTAGTGGGTTCGATTCCCACCCCGAAATTTTTTTAATTATTAAAAAATTTCGAGGGTGGGGACTTGATTGGAGTCTGTATATACCCTCGATCAGGAGGGAAAAGTTATGTTAAAAAAACGTGACCTAAATGACTGTCAATCTCTATACGAACTCATGGTACATCCTGATGTCTTCCCTTTTGTTCGTCATAAAGCCCATTCCTATGAAGAATTTTTATTTGTGACTAAACAAACGATGGAAGCAGAAGATCATGGAGAAATTATTTCTCGCACGATTTTAGACGAATGGGGTAACCCTATCGGCACCATTAATTTATTTGATGTACAGGACCAAGCTGGTTTTTTAGGCACTTGGCTTGGCAAACCGTTTCATGGAAAAGGATATAATCAAATTGCAAAAGAAGCGTTCTTTAATGAACTGTTCTTTGAGTTAAATATAGAGCGAATTTTTATGCGAATTCGCAAAATTAATATTAGGTCTATTAAGGCTGCAGAAAAACTGCCTTATGCAGTACTTGCGAATGAAACACACAAAGCTTTATACGATGAAATTAATCAACATGAAGACGTATATGATTTATACGAAATTCCAAAAGACTTGTATACATTATACTACTTGCGTCACGAACAAGACGTTCAAGAAGATCACCAGCTTAAAGAAGCATAAGAGTCTCTCCGTGTAACGGAGAGCTTTTTTTATGATTAAAAACGAGAGATTCTGGAAAAAATAAGTAGCATGATCGAAAAACGTTAATTGGAGGTTTTTTTATGTCTGAAAAAAAACGAAAAGAAAACGCAAAAAATACGTTAAGTAGCGCTCAAGAAATCTATTACGGCCGCGAGTTTAAAAAAGCAGACCGTGCAGGCGGCTACACGAAAAAATAAGTGAGGCAAAACATCTCTATCCAACGCTTGATCATCCCAACGTCCTTTCTGTACAGTTTGTATCGGAAGGACGTTTTTATATTATGTAAAAATAATAACACGAAGATTTCAAGCGTATGATTTACGTTTTTTTAATACTCTACTATATCCACAAAGTTTACCCACAATTATGTGGATAATGTGTATAACTTTATTTAATATGCATATTACCGCTTTCATAACTTGAAATAACAGTGGGTAATTTTTATGTAAATTTTCTGAAAAAATGTGAATAGTGTGGATAAAGTTGTGAATATCCTATATAATTCAGCAGTTAGCTTCTTGTTAACCTGTGGATATCTTCTTTAGCACTTTCATTTATTTTAGTACCATCAACGCTTTTGATATATTATAAGTATAATAATAAAAGGTAGGGGAAATTCCCCTACTTTTTTATGATTGGAAACAATATATCCACACTTGTTCCTTTATCTAACTGACTAGAAAACGTCATCTGCGCGTGGTGAGCTTTAATAATCCGATAGCTGACCATCAGTCCTAAACCTGTACCTTTTTCTTTTGTACTATAAAAAGGCTCGCCTATCTTCGCTAACCGTTCAGGAGGAATACCCTGTCCTTCATCAGCAAGCTGCAGCCAAAGGTGGTTTTCTTTTACTTTAATCGTAATATGAATAGCTCCTCCTTCAGGCATTGCTTCGATAGAATTTTTAATAATATTAATAAATACTTGTTTTAACTGATTTTTATCTCCATACACCTTTGGTAACTGGTCGTCTCTTTCAAATATGAAAGCTACTTCCTTTTCTACTGCTTCAGGTTCAAGAAGTGAGCACACTTCTTGAACAAGCGCTTGCATATTCAAAGATTCAACCTTCATTACCTGAGGTTTTCCTAACATCAAAAATTCTTCTACGATTCCATTCATTCGTTCTAATTCAGTTTCCATGATATCTATATACAAAGCATCTTTAGGATGTTGTTCTTTTAATAAGTGAACAAAACCTTTTAAAGAAGTTAAAGGATTTTTGATTTCATGAGCCACTCCAGCTGCAAGTTCTCCTACCACGGCAAGCTTCTCAGAAGTTCTAAGCTTCTCTTCTGCCTTTTTACGCTCCGTAATATCCGTGGATACGCACAGCATTTGAATCACTTCCTGTTTTTCATTCATAATAGGAAGTTTTGCTGTTTCGACCCAGCGCCGGTTTCCTTTCGAATCTTTAAACTGTTCTTCTAATATCACCCCTTTTTGGGTACAGTTTGAAAACGCCCCTTTATATAAAAGATCTGATCGAAGGTTGAACTGATATTTATCAATTGATTGTCCAATTAAGTCATCAGATTTTTCACCTAAGAGCATCGCAAAAGATTCATTAACGAGAATGAATTCCCTTTTTTGATTGATAGCATAAATATAGCTTGGATTAATGTCAATAACTTGTCTTAAAAACATTTTTTGTTCCTGCAGCTGATTTTCTTTTTGCTGTAAATTTGCTTTAGAATGACGTATATAGCTAATCATTTCATTAAACTGTTTAGATAAAATACCGATTTCGCCCCGCTCAATTTCTCGTTCCGGAATTTTTTGATTAAAATTCCCGCGCGCTACTTGTCCCGCCAATTCATATAGTTTATGAATAGGATTCACAATTTGCCTTGCATATAACGCAGTAAAAAAAGAAAGCAGTAAAATCGTAACGCCTGAAACGATCCAAAGCGTTTTTTCAAACATTTCATAAGGCCTGTAAATTTCTTCAACGGGTAATTCAGCGACAATTCCCCAATCCAAAACAGGAATATATTCGAAAGACGCAAAGAAATACTTACCTTCGGTGTTCACAACGCGCTGATATCCTGATTTATGATTCATCGTTTTCTGAACGATTTCATTTTTCTTAGCATTTTCACCGATTCTCTGTTTCTCTGGGTGAGAAATAATTCTACCATTGCGGTCTACAATAAATGTATAGCCGTTCTCTCCTATATCAAACGTTTGAAAGATGGATTGAAAACTTTTATTTTCTTCAATTCGCAGCGCTAAATTTATGACTTTTTTTACATTTTGCTGCCCATCCAAAATAGGAATCGCCATCACCACAATGTAGTGCTTTGTATCTGCTGAAACGACATCGCTTAAATATATTTTTTTGGTTCGCAGCGCTTCTTGAAAATATTTTCTTTTACTTAAGTTCACATGTTTCATATTTTTTAAATCATTCGGGTAATAATGCTCAACATACCCTTTTACATTAAAAATGGTTCCGCTATCGATATACGGTGAAATATTAACTATTTTCTGCAATTCTTTGTCTATTTCTTGCTCATCATCCGATAAAAAAATAGGATCTTGCTGTACCTCGTCGCCTAGGCTCCAAATATCTTTAATAACGACATTAATTTGCTCTTTCATTCTCTTGACGGTTTTATCAGTTACCTGTCGATATTGATCTTGAGAAATATTAGGCAGCATCACTCTTGAAACAATAAACATTAGCGTCAGTACGGTACAAATAAGAAGCACATTAATCGTGAAGATTTTCCAAAACGTATGAGATTTAAACCATTTCATGTTTGTTCACCTTAATCTAATGAAGTCTACCTCCATTGTACTGCAAAATGAAAACTTTTCCATATAAATGATAGAATTCCATCTTTAGACACAGAAGAAAAGCAATTTGTTCTACATCCCTATCAGAAAACTATGAGCTTTCTCACTGTGTTTTCTGTTAGAACAAATTTTTAGTTTTCTTCTATAAACTTTGCTTCCTGCATTTTATTCATGCAGTAGAAATCAATTATTTATCCTCCACTAAAAAGACCTCATCACGGAGTGATGAGGTCAGAAATTTACTATATTCTTTTATAAAAAATCATGTTTATTCCCTGCTGATTTTCTAGCTTTTAAAGATTTATTTTCTTTTTCCTTCTAGTCCAGTAAAAAATAAATAAGAGAATAAACCAAACGGGCGTCAACAATAAGGCTGGGCGCGTCGCGTCAGAAAACAGCATAATAACAAGAATCACCGCAAACAAAGCTAGCACAACATAGTTTATAAATGGTGTTAACGGTGCTTTGAATGCTGATGCTGCATGCAGCTGCGGACGCGTCTTTTTATACCTTAGATGGCAAATAAGAATGACACTCCACACCCAAATAAAACAAATAGCGCTAATGGTCGTGACGATGCCGAAAGCTTGGTCTGGTATAAGTTTGCTTAAAAGAGCTCCCGCTGAGATGACCAGCGTAGATACAAACAATCCGTTGCTTGGTACGTGGTTTTTGTTCAGTTTTGCAAACTTAGATGGCCCTTGGTCATTTTTACTTAAATTATATAAGATACGGCTTGTTGAAAACATTCCGCTATTACAAGCAGAAGCGGCTGAAGTTAATACAACAAAATTAATAATTCCAGCAGCAAGCGGAATTCCGACTAAACTAAAGGTTTTAACAAATGGGCTTTCTGCTGCATTTAATTCCATCCACGGGTTAATAAATAAGAGGACGATAAGCGCTCCAACATAGAAAAATAAGATTCGCAGCGGAATTTTATTAATGGCCGATGGAATATTTTTTTGGGGATTCGATGTTTCTGCTGCCGATACCCCTACCAATTCAACCCCCACGTATGCGAATATAACCATTTGGAATGAAAGTAAGAAACCTGAAACCCCATTTGGAAACAGTCCTCCGTGATTCCAAAGGTTTTGAACAGTAACGGATCCCGCGTCTGTTTTAAATCCCATTACCAGCAAAATAACGCCAATAATAATTAATGCAAGAATCGTAATAACCTTTATTAAAGCAAACCAAAACTCTAATTCTCCAAATAATTTTACGGTTAATAAGTTAAGCCCTAATAAAATGATTACACAAATAAGTGCGGGAATCCACTGAGGAATATTGAACCAATATTTCACATATACGCCAACTGCAATCACATCAGCCATAGCTGTCATAATCCAGCAAAACCAGTAGGTCCACCCCGTTACAAATGACGCCCATGGTCCAAGATACTCTTCAGCAATATCAGTTAACGATTGATAACCTGCTTTAGACAGCAGTAGTTCTCCTAGCGCTCTCATCACAAAGAAAAGCGCAATACCAACAATTAAATAAGCAAAGATGATAGAGGGACCCGCAAGCTGTATTGCTTTACCAGAACCTAAAAACAAGCCCGTACCAATGGTTCCCCCAATCGCGATTAGCTGAACATGACGATTGGATAAATCCCTCTTTAATTCTCGTTGTTCCAACTCTAACTCCTCCTAACAATAAAACCTTTGATGCGATCGTGCGGACTACAAATAAAGTCCAATAAAAAAAGAGATTGGATGCGCTCCAATCTCATGGTCATAAGAATAACAAATATTAAGGTACATGCTACTAATTAGTAACATGCCAAATAAATATCCGGTACTCTTCTGTCCTTTTGCCTGAGATTGTGAACCCTTCGGCGTCGCGAAACTATCGCGATCTCTCCAGAAGCTGCTCCTGCTATAGTGTGATCCATAGCAATCATAGCTTTCTACGTATTAAATTTTTCAATCAATAGAATGACTGTCGAATAGTTGTTTATTCTAATACCAGTTGGATGCTTTGTCAACAGGAAAGATTACTTTCATTTATTTACCTTCTTCGAAAGAATGTAATCGAACAATTTCAATCGTCAACTTAGTATCCTTTTCCTTACGCTACCTGAGTCCTTGCGGGAACCTGAACACATTAAACGGATCGTAATTTTTGTTCACTCTTTCTAATCTCTCTTCGTTGTCTCCAAAATACTCACCCTCGTAGTTTCTAAGGTTGCTGATAGGAAAATTCACATAGGAACCTACCGTAATACTTTTAATATATTCAAATCGCTTGCGAAGCCAATCTCTGTTTGCTCTTGCAAATACATCTTCTGTCCATACAGACTGAAACCCCATAGTATATTTGGCGTTTCTGTAGAAAAAAGCCGTTTCTCTTTTACCAACACGGCGAATTTCTCCTCCTAGTGCATAAAAAGAAATCGCGGCATAAACGGACCCTTCTGCCGGACGCTGTATCAGCTCTGCAAGATTTTCAAGCTCAACACGTGAATAGCTCCTGTGCACAAATCTTCCCGTTGACTTAAATTTTTCAGACGGAGGATAGGTTGCTTCTATTTTTTTTACCGCTTCAAGAAAAGATAATGATTCCAGCTCGACTTGAAACCCTTCCACTTCTGCAAAAGTCTGCAAAATCTTCCGAGCTCCTTCTGGGGAGCCGTAAAAGAAGCCGTTCGCAAATATACCTAAACCTTCTCCTTCTGCATTATAAAAGCTTGCAATTAGCGTCATACGTTTGTCCAGTTCGGGCAGCCAGTTTTGCCATATATTCATCACTTGTGCCTGCTTCGCCTTTGTAGTACCTACATAAAAGAACCGAACGAGCGTCACAGAGCTGTTCGTTGGCTTTGGAAGCTGAAACGTCATGCTTACTACAATGCCAAAGTTACCGCCACCGGCACCGCGGCATGCCCAAAAAAGATCAGCGTTACACGATTTGTTTGCTTTGATGAGCTTTCCTTCATAATTGACTAGCTCTAGCTCTATCAAGCTGTCACAGCCTAATCCGTAAAGCCTGCTCGAAAGTCCCCAGCCTCCACCAAGCGTAAAGCCAGATACCCCAACAGTCGGACACGTTCCTCCTGGAAACACATATCCGTTCGAAGCGATGAAATCATACACTTCCGTATTTTTTGCTCCCGCTTCCATCTTTAAAATGTTCCGTTTTTTATCCAATTTCAACCCATTTAATCGACTAATATCAATGACTAATACACAGTCACCCGTAGAATATCCTTCATAATGATGACCGCCAGATCGAATACGAATATCAACACAATGCTTGCGCGCCCAGCGGATCGCATTCACAACATCCTGCTTTTTTTCACAGTATACAATCATAAGCGGAAATTTATTAACAGCACGATTCTATTCCTGACGAGCTTCCTCATAAACCGAATCTTTTGGCGTTACCACTTCACCCGTAAGCCCTTTTAAAAACATTGAGTCCATTTGACCTATGCCCCTTTGTACATACTTTTTATTAATTTTATTAATATAGTATTATCGATGTGGTTAAAGGTTTGGGTTTTGGAATAGAATTTGCGTTTATTATTTGTATAAAACACGTCATTATAGTTTGTTTTAAGGGAATTAATCCTCTGATGTAATTTCTCTTTAGCTATGTAACACTTTCCAAGACTAGACTTTATGGAAATTTTATATGACTATACTAAGATATTTTATACTAAAAGAACAGATGTTGAATTTTAACAATTTTATCCATTAATAAGAGTCCAGCTCAAAGAAAAAAGAGCAGAATCAAATCTGCCCTTTACTCTTTTTCTATTCATTTCTTTAATGTCAAACTTACCACATTCTCCACATGCGCTGTATGAGGGAACATATCCACAGGCTGAATGTAATCAACATGATAAGCCTTCGACAGCTGCTGCACATCTTTGGCTAATGTGGATGGATTACAAGAAACGTAAACCACTTTCTTTGGCTTCACTTGTAAAATCGTTTTTAGAAGCTTGTCATCACAGCCTGTTCGCGGCGGGTCAACGACGATAACTTCTGGCTTCCAGCCTTCTTTTACCCACTTCGGCATCCACTTTTCAGCTGGACCCGTCACATATGTGGCATGCTCAAATCCATGATCTTTGGCATTTTTTCTCGCGTCTACAATCGATTCTTCAATCGTATCCATTCCGCGAATTTCTTTGGCATCTTTAGCAAGCCATAAGCCAATTGTACCTACTCCGCAGTAAGCATCTACAATTTTTTCATTTCCTGTTAGCGCAGCTGCTTTTTTTACTTCATCATATAGCTTCACTGTTTGAAGAGGATTCAACTGGAAAAATGCACGCGCTGAAAGTTCGAACGAGATATCTCCTAACGTTTCTTGAATCACCGACTTTCCAGCGAGTGTAAACGTTTCGTCTCCAAAAATAAGCGATGTTTTTTGGCCGTTTACGTTTTGTACGAGCGATTTCACTTCCGGTAGGCGGCGCTGAATTTCTTTAATCAGCAGCTCTTTTTTCGGAATTTCTTGTTTAGCCGTGATCAAGACAATTTGCACTTCATCCGTTTCAAATCCTACTCGAGATACGATGGTACGTACAATACCACGGCGTTTGCGTTCATTGTAGATAGGAATTTGAAGATCTTGTAAAATTCGTTTTATTTCTTTTGTCACGTGATTCGTGGCTCCATGCTGAATAGGACAGTTTTCAATGTCAATCAGTCGATGAGAATTCAGCCCATACAAACCAGCGATAACTTTTTGTTTATCTAAACCTACTTGGAACTGTGATTTATTACGATAGCCCCAAGGATCTTCCATGCCAATTGTTTGGCGTGTTTTTTCCTCTACTTTTTTTAATGAACTGTGACGTTCGAACGCTTGCAGAACAATATCGCGCTTAGATTCTAGCTGACCTTCATAGGATAAGTGCTGAAGCTGACAACCTCCGCACTGTTCGTAAATAGGACAGGGCGCATCTACACGATGAGGAGATTTTTTGCGAATTCGCTTGATTTTCCCTTCCGCAAACTTATGCTGAACATTTGTTGCTTCTACAACCACTTCTTCATTTGGTAATGCTCCCGGCACGAAGACGACTTGGCGCTTAAAATATCCTACGCCTTCTCCATTAATACCGAGTCTTTTTATCGTCAACGGAAATGTTTGTCCTTTTTGAACTTTCATTTCAGTTTTTGGTTTATTCATGAGACCAACTCCGATTAGTTTAAATTCTTTATATAGTTATTAACGGTCTTTAGCTGCTTAAAACCTTTTAGACCGTATCGCTTTAAAAAAGACATCAACGCATATTATAACACTTCAACAGCAAAAAACCGACAGGAGAAACATTCCCATCGGTTTTTATCTCTATTTTGTTTTAGAAGGACTTTTCTTCATTTGTTTGCGTTCATTCATTAAATCATCAATACTTTTAAACGTATAGCCCTGCTTTTTTAAATCTACAATCGCTTGATCTAACGCATCTGCGTTATCCTTTGAAACGGTATGCAGAAGCATGATCGCACCTGGATGTATTTGAGCTATCATATTGTCGTATGAGTAGCGCCAGCCTTTTTGTTCATTCACTTTCCAGTCAACGAATGCAAGTGACCAAAATACATTCGTATAGCCCTCTTGCTTTGAAAGAGCTAGCGTTCGTTCACTAAATACACCTCTAGGTGAGCGAAGATACTTCATTTCATCACGACCAGTAATATTCTTGTATTCATCTTTTACTTTTTGCAATTCCTCTTTAAAACGTGCGTCATCCACTTGAGTTAAGTCAGGGTGATGCCACGAATGATTCCCGACAATATGCCCTTCTTTTACCATTCGCTTAATAAGGTTAGGCTCTTCTTTTAAATAATGTCCTGTTACAAAAAACGTCGCAGGAACCTTTCTTTTTTTGAGCACGTCTAATACCTGCGGTGTATAGCCATTTTCATAACCGTTATCAAACGTTAAATAAATATTTTTTTTATTTGTATCTCCGAGGTAAAAAGCATCATACTTAGCAAGAATTTGTTCATAAGCTGTACCTGCGGATGCGGGCTTGTGATTTTTACTTTTTTGAAATCCCCAGCTGATCGGAGTGTTTGGATACATTTGTGCTTCAACAGATGCTATGCCTGTTGACATCACGAATAAAAAAACGAGAAAAAAGGTGAACCGGCGCATAAGAAGCTCCTTTCGGAAGTCATTTTAAGCTTAGTATCCACTCAATTTTCTCGTTCATGAACGTTACTTTTTACCATACGTTCCGGACGTATTTTTATTTAAATACCGGTTCTTTAAATTGCTCAAGCTTTTCAAATGAAGACTTGTCTACATCTGCATGCAAGCTGTTTCCGTGTGAATCCATCGTCACTACAGCTGTAAAGCCTTCTACTTTTAAATGCCACATTGCTTCAGGAATACCAAACTGCATCAAATCAACGCCTTCTACGCTCTTGATACAATCAGCATAGTACTGTGCAGCTCCTCCGATCGCATTTAAGTATACACCGCCATGCTCTTGAAGAGCAGCAAGCGTTTTAGGACCCATACCGCCTTTACCGATAACCGCGCGGATACCAAATTTCTTCATAATATCTCCTTGGTAGGGTTCTTCACGGATACTTGTTGTTGGTCCTGCAGCGGTTACGTGCCATTTTTCATCTTCATCTTTTAACATAACCGGACCACAGTGATAAATGATTTGTCCATTTAAATCAATTGGCGCATCGTGATCTGTTAAATGCTTATGAATAGCGTCGCGTCCTGTGTACATCATACCGTTGATGCGCACCACGTCGCCAACTTTTAATTCACGAATTTGCTCTTCTGTAATAGGTGCTTGTAATACAATTTCTTTTGTTTCATCCGCATTTTGTTTCTCTTCTGCGCCTGCATTTTTATTAAAATCTACTTCTTCGCCTTCTTGATATAGCCACTCTTGAACGCTTCCTGTATCGGCATTGATTTTAACGCCCAAACGGCGGTAAGCCCAGCAGTTATACGCAACTGACACATAGAAGCTAGCAGGAATACGATTAATTACGCCGACTTTACAGCCAAGTAATGTCGTTTCTCCCCCAAAGCCCATTGTACCAATTCCTAACTTATTGGCATTTTCCATTACATACTCTTCTAATTCTTTCAGCTGAGCATTTGGATTTTCGTCATCTAAATTTCGGAACAGCTGCTCTTTTGCTAATTCATAGCCTGTTGTACGGTCGCCACCGATTCCAACACCAATGACGCCGGCACTACAGCCTTGACCTTGTGCTTGATACACAGAGTGCATCACACATTTACGAATGCCGTCTAAATCACGGCCAGCTCTACCTAAACCTTCTACTTCACAAGGCAGGCTGTACTGAATGTTTTTATTTTCACAGCCGCCGCCTTTTAGAATAAGACGCGCATCAATATAGTCATTTTCCCACTGTTCAAACTTAATAACCGGCGTGCCGCCGCCCAAATTATTACCGCTGTTTTCTCCCGTTAACGAATCTACGGAGTTAGGGCGAAGCTTTCCGTGCTTTGTTGCTTCTTCAATTGCCCAATAAATCGCTTCTTTAATTTGAAGCTGATTCACTCCTACAGGGGTTTTAATTTTAAACGTTGGCATACCCGTATCTTGACAAATTGGCGATAAATTATCATCCGCCATCTTAATATTATTGGTAATGGTCGCTAAAGACATTGCTGCACGCGTTCCTGCATTTTCACGCGCTTTTGCCTTTGCGATAGCACGTCGAACGTCTTTTGGCAATTTTGTAGATGTTTCAACAATTAAATCGTACATGCTTTGTTTTAAAGCTTCAATCATCACTTAATTCCTCCCATATCCCGCTAATGTATGTATTTATCTATCTGTCGTACAACTTTCAAAATTTATTATACTCCTTCAAAAATTGTTTCGAAAGACCTTTATAAGAGGATTTCCACTTCAAGCAAAAAAGCGCTAGTTTTTCTAGCGCTTTTTCCTTTGTTCATTCTTTATCTTTTTTAAACTGCTCACATTTTGCTTCGAGGTCATCAATCATCGTAATCAAACGGTCAATGTCTTCTAGGTCTGTGTTTTCAGGCTCCATGGAGTCTAATACGTGTACAAACATATTTAAACGATCTTTTAAATAACGTACTTGTGAATCTTTATCTCGAACGGCGTTTCCCATTTTAAACCCTCCTGATATAGCTTTTCATTCGTATTTCTTTATATCCTAACGAATACTTTCATATTTGACAACTAAAAGCAATAAAATCCATAATAGTCACTGGTGTCCGTTTTGAATGAGACGTATAATTTAGTCTAGCAGGACGGACCGTGAGATGTTTTCATCATTATTTCACTTTACGGAAAAATAAAAGGAGTTTTTTTATGGCCACTTTACAACGAATTACCCCGGAGTTCGATCCGTGGGAAGCGTATTTAGATATGAAACAATATGGCAAACCGACGCTTACAAACGTTGAATTCACCACAACGACACTTTGTAATATGCGATGTGAGCACTGCGCAGTTGGATATACGCTGCAGCCAAAAGACCCAAACGCACTGCCGCTTGATTTAATTTTAAAACGTCTCGATGAAATTCCAACTCTTCGAGCGTTAAGCATTACGGGCGGAGAGCCGATGATGTCTCTATCTTCTGTGAAAAATTATGTGGTGCCTTTATTAAAGTATGCACATGAACGAGGTGTCCGTACACAGATCAATTCAAATTTAACATTAGATCTTGCTCGTTACGAACAAATCATTCCTTATTTAGATGTTTTACATATTTCTCACAACTGGGGAACGATGGACGATTTTGTGGAAGCTGGCTTTGCAATGATGGAGCGAAAGCCTACTTATGAGCAGCGCGCCAAATATTTCGAACGTATGATTGAAAACAGCCGCGCGCTTGTAAAAGCAGGTGTAACCGTATCAGCTGAAACAATGTTAAATAAACGTACGCTTCCTCATATGGAAAAGATTCATCGTCAAATTGTTGATGAAATGCTTTGTCAGCGTCACGAAGTACACCCTATGTATCCAAGTGACTTTGCCAGCACTCTAGAAACATTATCTCTTCCTGAAATGCGTCAAGCTGTTCATCACCTTCTTGATATTCGAGATGAAAATGTGTGGATGCTATTCGGCACGTTACCGTTTTATGCATGCAGCAATAATGAGGAAGACTTAACGCTTTTACAGCGCTTATATAGCAGTAAAAATGTAACCGTTCGAAACGATCCAGACGGGCGCTCTCGCCTAAATGTAAATATTTTTGACGGAGATATTATCGTAACCGATTTTGGTGATACGCCTCCTCTTGGCAACATTCAAGACACAAAGCTTACAGACGCTTTTGATACGTGGCAGCAAAGCACGATTTCTAAAGAACTTAGCTGTCATTGTTCAGCAGTGTCTTGTTTAGGACCTAATATTTTGGTGAAAAACAGCTATTATCAAGATACTGATTTCAGCAAGCTCCAAGCGAGCATTGCAAAATAACAAAAAAAGAGATTCCATCGTGGGAATCTCTTTTTTGTTATCTCGGCTGGTCATAAGCTCCAAAGCTTAAGGAAACATAATCTTGTACTGGAATCCATGCTCCAATTCCTTGAGACGTTACATTTCTCACCACAATTGAACGCTTGCTGCCTTTTACTGTAACATACACTTCTCCATATGTTACTTTTCCCTTTTCACTTACAGCAGGCGTATACGCATACAGATAACCTACTTTTTTGGGAGCTACGTTATAGACCTGGTCTTTTTTCGTTCCAGCACCTACAAACGTTTGAAATGATAAAGTGAGCTTTGTTTTTTTAGCTGCTTCAATTAGCATCATTTGTTTAACATGATCAGGCTGAGGCACTTTTGCTGTTAATCCGCCTTTTACATGGCTTTGATTTTCCTGACTGTACATCATTTTGTACTGAGTTTTTCCTGCTCTGTTATCATAATGATTTGTATTGATTCGCTGGTGCTGCCAGTTAACGTTTGTTTCTGTTGATTCGTAATTTAATGGCCACTGTCCTAAAAAGACGGTTGCTCTGAAACCAATTGCCCATGGAGTTTTAGAAATGTTTGATTCATTTAATATACGAATTAAATCAGGGTTTTCAATTTTTACATTTGATGTTTCAATGAGCTCTTTTGTAAACTCACTCGGCTGCAAATATGGCGTGTCTTGACTAGCATTTGGATACGTATTTTCTTTTGAAATATTTAAAGCTGAAGAAGGCACGTTGATGGTAGGCTGAGCTGTTTTAGCAATGGCGATCTTCGTTGAACATGAAAATGAAATAATGATGGTAAACACAAATAAAAGCAATTTACGTAACATCTAGAAACTCCTTTCAACATCGTTAATGAATGCAACCATAGTTTTTTCAAATATCCCCTGTTTTATCCTGAATACCGAAAGGAAAATTCTTCTATTTACTTACACCAAAAGAATCCGAACGATTAATCGTTCGGATCTTCCTTCAACTAAAACATGTTTGTCCCAGCCTCTTCTTTTTTAAATAAGATAAAAACCAATTCCCATAATAATATAAGCACCTAAAAGAGTTGCACCTTCGAACCAGTTTGTATCTCCGTCATTAGAAATAGCAATCGTTAAAAATACGGCCGTTACCATCGCGATCAACTCGGGCCAAGTAAAAACAAGAGACATTTGGTTTTCGAATAATAGAGAAACTAACACTAATATCGGTGCTACAAACATCGCTACTTGTAAAGTTGAGCCAACAGCAATTTCAACAGCTACACCCATGCGATTTTTAACGGCCATAATAATAGCGGAAGCATGCTCTGCCGCGTTCCCAACAATCGCTACAATGATGACCCCGATGAACAGCTCACTCCAGCCAAATCTTTCCGATACAATTTCAATTGTGCTAACCAAGCTTTCGGATACGTAAGCTACAGCTAACGTAGACAAAAAGAGAACAGTAATCGCTTTCCACATTGACCACTCTGGCTCCTCATGTTCTTCCACTTCTTCACTTTTATGCTGATACACGCCTCGATGCGTTACCAGCTTAAAAAATAACGCCGCTAAGTACAAGATGATGAGAATAATGGAGATTCCGACACTCAGGGACATGGTCTTTACTTCGTCCATTTCGCTAGCAAACACTTCAGGAATAACAAACGCAACGATCACGGCAAAGATCAATAATCCAGAATTATGTCTTGCATCATAGACATTAAATTCTTGACGCTTAAATTTTAATCCCCCGATGAAGAATGAAAGACCGCCTACAAGAAGAAGATTTCCTAATACAGAACCGGTTAACGATGCAAGCACCACAGCTGTAAGGCCTTCTTTTAGAGCAAAAATAGAAATAATTAATTCTACAGCGTTACCAAACGTAGCATTTAATAGACCGCCTATTCGAGGACCAGCTACAACAGCTAAGCTCTCTGTTGCTCTCCCCATAAAAGCTGCGAGGGCAATGATTGTTAAACAGTAAATAATAAACATAAGAACATCTGACCAGTGCATCATGTGCCCAATAACAGATAGCGGCACCCCAAGAATAACCGCTATAAGAAAAATCCGATTGATCATCGATATGTACACCTACCTTATTCATTTTTTGACAACAAAATCAATCATATCAAATTAATGGAATTTGTATAGACTCACCGTCAATGTTAGTATTTTTAACCTATTTTTATAAATAATAAACCCTTAATTGATTTTTGATTAAGATAGTTAAAAATCAGCCAAACTACCAAGGGTAAAAAGATATAATAAGGAGTGAAAAAATGAGCAATAATGATGTGAAAAATCAAATTTTATCCGTACTGGATGACTATACAATTGGAACGTTGGCTACAATTCAAGATGGAAAACCTTATTCACGCTTTATGATGTTTTTTCATGAAGATCTTGTGCTCTACACCGCCACCAATAAAGATACCCATAAAGTCGAAGAACTAGAAAAAAACCCTTACGTTCATATTTTGTTAGGCTATGATGGGCAAGGTTGGAGTGATCCGTATGTAGAGGTAGAAGCCAAAGTAAATGTAGAAACAAACGAAGAGTTAAAAAAGAAATTTTGGAATAAAAAGTTAAAAGAGTGGATTAAAAGTCCAGATGACCCAAATTATTTGCTTCTTCAGCTGACTCCTGAACGCATGCGCTATTTTGATAAAGCTGGAAGCAAGCCAAAAGAAATGTGAGTTTGAGACATAACTAAATCTATTCCATCTAAAGAGGAACAAAGGGGAGAAATGAGCTCGTAGGGACCGCTTGAGACACCGCTGTTGATTTCCGTGCAAGACTTCGCTTTCCGAGGGCGGCCCAGTGAGTCTCCTCCTCGCTTACGCTTCTGAGGGGCTCACCAGTTCCGCTTTTCCCGCAGCAGTCTTCCGTCTTGCCCTCCAATCACCAGCTAGAAGCAGCCACATACATGAAACCTCCATTCAGCCTACCAATAAAAAAATCCGAACGAGTTGAATTCTCCAGCTAGAATCTCGATTCATCGTTCGGATTTTCCTTCAACTAACATACTTTTGTCCCAGGCTCATTTTATTTCGAAGGTTTCTGTCACTTCAATACTGTCCACAACCGACTGTAGCATCGAACAATTTTTTCGTGCTAGCTCAACTGATTTTTCAATTTTGTCTAATGGCAGGTCTTCTCCTGTGATGATATAGTGCAAGTGAATTTTTTCGATTCGCCCCGCTTTTTTATCATTGCGCGTCACATCAGCTTGGATGCGTAAATCGGAAAAAGCGATTCTTTTTTTCTCTAGAATCTTTCTTAACACGCCTCCGCTGCAAACGGCAATTGACGATACCATTAGCTGATAAGGACGAAAGCCATATTCTTCATCTCCGGCGATATGTAGCTCTCCGTAAGGAAAATTTGTTGTAAACCCCGCCTCTTTTTTCATGTTAAATTCCATTTTCTTCACTCCTTTACTTTATTATAAACCGCTTTTTATATAACCAACTACTCTCAATATGGATCACTTGTTACACCGCGGTTTATTTCCGTACATCATCACAATAAAAAAATCCGAACGAATTTGATTCTCTATCAAGAATCTCAATTCATCGTTCGGATCTTCCTTCAACTAAAGTACTTTTGTCTCAGCCCTTTTTATGACTCCGTATTAAATCAATTTTCCAGCGCGAATATCATCTGTCATTCCTTCGTAAGGCGCTTGAGCGATAACTTCCTCATTGTTCGCTCCGACATTTTTGATAAATGTAATATCAGCAAATTCAGGTACAATGTATTTCGGATACGTTTCGTATTTTTCACGGGATTCATGCATTAAATCAAGGTGATCATTTTGATAGCACACTGTAATTTCAGGATGTTCATGTACCCATTTTGGGAAGAAGATAATGCCGTGCATGCGTTTTTCATCAGGCATAAAGTTTAAAGATACATCTGTTCCAGTCGGTTCAGTCCAAGATACT
The DNA here is from genome assembly GCF_056099005.1 of Priestia sp. 53B2. NCBI lineage: Bacteria > Bacillati > Bacillota > Bacilli > Caryophanales > Bacillaceae > Priestia > Priestia sp. 53B2. Next base: position 119,908 of record NZ_JBLZXA010000015.1, on the reverse strand, counting down.
TTATATACACCTTCTGTTAACTTCACAATATCTACTTTTTGGTCACGAACCCATCGTCCTGCCACCATTCCGCTATGAATACGGTAATCGATTGTATTTTCGTTTTTAATATAAATTTCATATTCCCATCCGTTTTCGTATGTGTAAATCATATGATTCCCAATAAATTTTTCCATGTTTATATCTCTCCTTTGAGTTAATTTATAAAACTTCGTATATGTCTACCACAACGCTGTCTGGGTGTCTCACAGCAGCGCCTAGAAAAATGCGGTCCTGTAGCCACTTATACTTTGCACTTCCTGTTTCAAAGGCAGGAACCGTACGAAAATAAACATGCTTTGGAGGTACAATTTTACCTTCAGCAGCCTGTTCTTTAAATTCTTCACTAACCTGACGTATTCCGTTGTTTTCGATATAAATAAGCTCATCGTCTTCTGTTTGAATTACATACCTTGCAGATAAATCAACGCGTCCATCTGAACGAATAATTTGAGAATCCGCTCCGCTTGGAAGGATTAAGCCTTTTATCTCTCCATCTGCAGTACCTGACTTAATAGGGATAAACTGTTTTTTTCCCAATCCTGTATGACCAATGACAATCGGTGTACCGATATTAATTGTGAATGTCGCTATTTTCTTAAGCACTGGTTCTATCATAGCGATCGCCTCTTTATTGTAAATAAAAACATGTAACTATTTACATGTTTTATTCTACTCTTCCTATAAAAAGATGTCAAATAGACAGCGCAGCATGTTTACATCCTTGTCAATAAAGCGTTTTCCTTGTACGATTAAACTGTTGGATTGACAAAATATAGATAAAAAAGAGGTTAAATGCTATGAGTGCTACTCATCAACAACGTTTCTGGATTTTAGTTAGCCTTGTCGCCATTTCTGGATTCAGCCAAGGTATGCTGCTGCCTTTAATTGCTATTATTTTTGAGAAAGACGGTCTTTCTTCTACTATAAACGGATTAAACGCAACTGGATTGTATCTAGGTATTTTATTTATTTCCCCTTTCATGGAAGCGCCGCTTCGCAGATACGGATATAAACCAATTATCGCAGCAGGCGGACTTTTAGTTATTGTATCTTTAGCTTTGTTTCCCTTATGGAAATCTATTGTTTTTTGGTTTGTGCTCCGTTTATTTATTGGAATAGGAGATCACGCGCTGCACTTTGGTACTCAAACGTGGATTACATCATCTTCACCTGCTGATAAACGAGGTCGAAACATTTCATTGTACGGGCTTTTTTTCGGTATTGGTTTTGCTGTTGGCCCTTTAATGACGCCGTTAATTGAAATTAATCAAGCGCTTCCCTTTATGATTTCTTCAGCTCTCTGCCTCATAACGTGGGTGTTTTTATTTTTGATAAAAAATGAATTTCCCCTACAGGAAGTGGAGGTTAATTCATTAAAAGAAACGGCTAAGCGATTTTCTAAGGCAGCTAAGTATGCTTGGATTGCTTTTTTGCCGCCTTTTGGATATGGATTTTTAGAATCATCACTGAACGGAAGCTTTCCTGTATATGGCTTACGAATCGGTTTGCAAGTAGAGTTTATTTCACTGCTGCTGACTTCCTTTGCAGTTGGAGCTATTGTATTTCAGCTTCCTCTCGGAATACTGAGCGATAAATTTGGGCGGAAATTGGTATTAGGATGGATTTTATCAATTGGAGCCGTTACGTTTTTTACAGCAAGCCTCTTGGAAGAGAGCGCTATTCCATTAGTAACGTGCTTATTTATAGCTGGCATGGTTGTAGGCTCGACGTTTAGTTTAGGAATCAGCTATATGACGGATTTGATTCCTGCTCGTCTACTGCCTACAGGTAATTTACTATGCGGTATTGCTTTTAGTATCGGAAGCCTTGCCGGCCCTTACATAGGCGGCACGTTTATTCAGTTCTTTCACCACATCAGCTTTTTTAATATTATTAGCGGGATGCTTGGCTTTATTTTTATTATTCTTTTTGTCTTCGGACAAAAGATGCCTATGCAACAAAAAACAAGCGAGAACCTATAGGTTCTCGCTTGTTCTTTAAACTTTTAGCGTTCGATGCTGAAGAGCTGATTTTTCAATTTGTATCGTCGTATGCTCAATGCCGCAGTGATCGTGTACTAAATCGATGGCTTTTTGCAAAATTTGCTGACAATCTTTTTCATCTTCTACGCGCATATGACAGCTCAATGAGTCCAGTCCTGAAGTAATCGTCCAAATGTGTAAATCATGCACATCTTTGACTCCTTCAATGTTTTCAAGAAGGTTTTTTATTTCACTATGATCTACCCCTTCAGGAGAGCCTTCCATCAAAATATGAACGCTATGAGCAAGCACGCCCCAAGCGCTTTTTAAAATTAATACAGACACAACTACAGAAATAATAGGATCAGCAATATACCATCCAAACAGCATCATAAGAAGTCCCGCTACAATAGCTCCAATAGATCCTAAAGCATCTCCCAATACGTGTAAGTAAGCGCTGCGTAAATTTACATTTCCTTTTACATCGCCTTGTCTCATAAGTGACCATGCGCTGATTAAATTAGCGAGTAAACCAACAGCAGCAATCAACATCATGCTGCCGCTTGCTACAGACTGCGGCTCTAATACACGCTGATAGGCTTCATAGATGATAAATCCTGCTATTACAAACAGTGCCACTCCGTTAAAAAGAGCCGCTAATATTTCAAAACGATAATAACCGTACGTTTTTTTAGCCGATGCAGCTCGGTTAGCAAACCATATCGCTACAAGGCTAAGAGCAAGTGAGCTTGTATCAGAAAGCATGTGTCCGCTATCGGATAATAACGCTAAACTATTTGTAAAAAGCCCTCCAACAAACTCAAGAACCATAATACCCGCTGTGATAATGAGTGCAATTAACAGACCTTTTTTGTTGCCTTCACGCTGTGTATCAAAATGGTGATGGTGACCATGATGGTGGTGATGATCATGACTCATGCAAAGCCCTCCTTCTATTCGTTCTGTGCGCATTCTACGTGCTGAATTACTTGATGCAAAATTCCAACCACGTGTTCATCATCATACGTATAGAAGTACGTATTCCCTTCACGGCGATATTTTACTAAGCGCAAATGTCGCAAGTGAGTTAACTGATGTGAAATAGCTGATTGTGAAACACCAAGTACTTCAACCATATGACCCACTGAACACTCTTCTTGAAATAGCAAATAAAGAATTTTCATTCTCGTAGGATCTGAAATAGCTTTTAGTATTCTTGACGCTTCTTCTACTGTTTGAGGCGATAAAAACGAATGTTCATCTTTTTTCATAACATCTCTCCGTTCATTATATGCAAGTATATGAGCATATGTTCATATATAAATTATAAAACACCTTTTTCTATATAGTCAATTATTTACGTCCCTCTAAATTTTTTTGCCTATTTTTTAAAAAAATCCACACAAAATACTTTTTCTGTTATATAATACAATTAAATATAATAAACTGTATTAAAACAGATGGAGAGGAGAATAATAAATGAGCAGACAAGAACGTAAAAACATGATTACATTTATTGAAACAATGAAGGGGATTGACCGTGAAACCTTAATGTACATGACGGATGCCGATATCGAGCACATTTACACTTCCGCTTATAAATATTATGAAGAACATTTAGATATGTAGTACGTTTTTTACAGAATGCAGACGTCCAGCTGCATTCTGTTTTTATTTTTTAGGCGTTAGGCGTTACCTCCTTGCTTGTTCCGTGCTATACTATACTAAATATCCCAATTTAAAAGACAATAGGTGAAAAAATGTGCTGCTATCGCTGAGATGGCAGCTTTCGTGCTTTTTTAGGGGTAATGATTGTGATTATTCTTCTCAATTATCGTTCAAGGAGGATTTGTATGGAAAATGCGTTACCTAAAAAACAAGAACAAACGCGGCAAACATCTTCTGCTGTCAATGTATTAAAAACACATGGTGAACTCATTGCTGCATTGTTAAGCGGCGTGCTGATTTTAGCCGGCTGGCTGCTGTCAAAACAGCAGGATACTGCTGTATCTATTACGCTCTTTGTATTAGCTTACGTAATAGGCGGATTTGCTAAAGCAAAAGAAGGCATTGAAGAAACGATTGAAAATAAAGAATTGAATGTCGAAATGTTAATGATTATCGCAGCCATTGGAGCGGCTGTAATTGGCTACTGGACAGAAGGTGCTATACTTATTTTCATTTTTGCATTAAGCGGTGCATTAGAAACGTACACTATGAACAAAAGCAATCGAGAAATTAGTGCCTTGATGAACCTTCAGCCGCAGGAAGCAACGCGTCTGATTGGAAATCAAGAAGAAACTGTATCCATTTCGGATTTACAAATCGGTGACTTGCTGCTAGTTAAGCCGGGTGAACGAGTGCCATCCGATGGTATTGTTGTCTCAGGTCAAACAACGATTGATCAGGCTGCTATTACAGGGGAATCTGTTCCTGTACTAAAACAGCTCGATGATGAAGTATTCGCGGGCACGGTGAATGTGAAAGGCGCCATTACCATTAAAATGACAAAGCCAAGTGCTGAGACGCTGTTTCAAAAGATCATTCAACTTGTTCAAACGGCTCAAAGTGAAAAGTCGCCTTCTCAATTGTTTATTGAACGATTTGAAGGCACATACGTAAAAATTGTTCTATCGGTTGTGGCAATTATGCTATTTCTCCCACACTATGTGCTTGGATGGAGCTGGACCGAGACATTTTACCGTGCAATGATTCTCTTAGTTGTAGCGTCTCCTTGCGCTCTGGTTGCATCTATCACCCCTGCTTCGCTGTCTGCTATTTCAAACGGAGCAAAAAAAGGAATTTTGTTCAAAGGCGGCGTGCATTTGGAAAGGTTAAGCCATTTAAGCGCAATTGCTTTTGATAAAACAGGAACGTTAACAAAAGGAAAACCAGAAGTAACAAATGTCATTGTCCGTTCTGATATGAACGAACAGGAATTTCTTGTTAAAATCGCATCAATTGAACGTCAGTCCAATCATCCGCTTGCTCAATCCATTGTTGACTTTGTGAAAAATAAGCAGGAATTGACGCTCGTTCAGCCAGATTCGCTTGAAGACGTTCCCGGATATGGTGTCATTGGGTCTCTTCAAGGAGATACGTGGAAGATAGGAAAAGCAGATTTTGTAGGTAAAGAAGATGCAGCTGAATTTGAAAATGGGATTTCATCTACGCTTGCCAGTGAAGGAAAAACGATTGTGTACGCAAAAGACCAGCATGGTATTGTAGGATTGCTTGCGCTAAAAGACGTTGTACGAACAGAAGCTGTAGACGCTGTTAAATCTCTTAAAGAGCAGGGCATTCATACCGTCATGATTACAGGAGACAGCGAAAAAACAGCCGAAGCTATTTCAAAAGAATGTGCAGTCGATGAATACATTGCAGAATGTTTGCCTGAAGCGAAAGTAGATAAAATTAAAGCGTTAAAAGAAAAATTCCCTACCGTTTCAATGGTGGGAGATGGCATTAACGATGCACCTGCTCTTGCTACTGCTAACGTTGGAGTAGCCATGGGAGAAGGAACGGATGTGGCACTTGAAACAGCGGATATCGTTTTAATGAAAAATGATCTATCAAAAATTTCGGATGCAGTAGCTCTTTCCAGACGAATGAACTCAATTGTGAAGCAAAATGTTATTTTTTCTATTGCCGTCATCTTTTTATTAATTTGTTCGAATTTTTTCCAAGTGCTTGATATGCCATTTGGTGTTATAGGTCACGAAGGCAGCACCATTTTAGTTATCTTAAACGGCCTTCGCTTGCTAAAATCTTAATGCAAAAAAGCCTAACGTATTTGTTAGGCTTTTTATTATGGAAATCAATGCCTTAATGGTAACCGTTTTGTCCATTTTGGCTGTTGCTTGTTTTATGCTTTGGCTGGCTCTTTTTATTTTGCTTTGTATTGCTTCCGTCTTTTTTTGTATGCTTTGTCATGATGTAAAACCTCCCTTTCACTTTGTTAGTATGCTCATATCTTGCGAATGATTTCATCCCAATTTATGACTATGAAGATTTGACTCGACGGTCGTAGAAAATAGCGTTGATTTCTCCTCCAATAACGATAATCATCCCCGATAGGTAAAGCCAAATAAGCAGGATAATAATTCCGCCCAAGCTTCCATATGTAGCTGTATAGTTATTGAAATGATTTACGTAATACGCAAACAGCATCGATACCACTGTCCATCCCACCGTAGCAAAAGCCGCTCCTTTTACAACATTTCGAATCAGCAGCTTTTTATTAGGAGCAAAGTAATATAACCCCGTAAAAACAGTAAACAAAATGAGGCCGCTGATAATCCAGCGGGAAGCAGACCATAAAGCGAGAAAAGTTTCTGAAAACCCAAACGTAGACGATAAATAAAGGCCAATCATATGACCGAAAACAGGAAGTAAAAGCGCTACAATAATAACAAATATCATCGCAAAAGTAAGGAGAACTGCCATACCTCTCGCCACTAAAAAAGGCCGATTTTCTTGTACGTGATACGCTCGGTTAAATGCTCTTACGATCGCATTAATTCCATTTGAAGCAGACCACATCGTGGCAATGATACCAAAGGACAATAACTTTTCATTATGAGAACCAATGATATGGGAAACGTTGCTTTCAATCATGTGCAGCGTTTGCTGTGGCGCTACATTTTCAACCAAGTCAAGCAGGTCTGTTGATTCCAATGGCAAAAATCCAATCAGCGTAATTAAGAAAATTAAAAAAGGAAATAGCGAGAGCAGCAAATAATAAGCCAATTCAGCTGATAAACTGGGCAGTTCATCTCGATGAATGCGGCCCATCAGTTCTTTGCCAAACCTTACGATGTTATTCATGTACATTCCAGCCATATGTGCCTCCTTATTTATTTTTGTTCATCACCATACTTCTCCACAAATGCTTCTTTTGTATCGTTTACAATTTCCATCACCTGAGGCGTTGTTTCTTTTAACTTTTCTACTTTTCCTGCTACAAATGATACATCTTCAGAAACTTGCTCGATGGTCGTACGGATGGTTTCATATTTCTCTTTGACAGTATCCGTTACAAGTTCAGGGTGCTGAATAAGAGTTGTTGTTTTGTCTTTCAGTTTTTTACTTCCTTGAATGACGGAGCTTCTTGTTTCTTTATCAAATAAAGAAACAGCTCCTCCTATAATTGCTCCAATGATAATACCTTCTACTAGCTTATTTCGTTTACCCATTTGTCGTTTCTCCTCCGTTTTTTATTTTTTAAGTATCGCTTATTCCGAGAAATGCTTCTCTATAATTTCGTCTAAAAGAGCCTTGCATCCTTCTTGAACTAAGTCATATACTTCGTCAAAATTTCCCGTGAAATAAGGATCAGGCACATCTTCAATATGTAAATCGGGCACAAAATCCAAAAGCCTTGCAATATAACCTGTTTTAGTATGTCCAGCCATCCTTCTCAGGTTTCCTACATTTTCGACATCCATTCCAATAATATAATGGAATTTAGCTACATCCTCTTGAATCACTTGTCTTGCTGTTTGCCCTTTAAAATCAATGTTGTTTTTCGTTAAAATAGATTGCGTCCCTTCATGAGGAGGATTGCCTTTGTGCCAGCCTCCTGTGCCTGCAGAATCTACGTGAATTTGTCCTTCTAGCCCTTTTTTCTTCACCATATCTTTAAAGACCGCTTCTGCCATGGGTGAACGACAAATATTTCCTAAACAAACGAATAATACGTTAATCATAGTCTCGACTCCTTTCCCTTATTACAAACATTATATACAATCATTTTTAAACTAAAAAATAGTTTTCTTTTATTTATATCGTTTCCACTCTTCTATGGATAAGAACCTGACATAAAAGTGTTCACACGATAAAAACATGTTACAATAAAAAAAACGCAACTGGAAGGATGAACAAAGTGGATTTATCAGTAAAATCTCCAGAGAATATTAAACATATGGTCGATAGCATTAGTGAAAAACTGCGCATGCTAAATATCGGAGCAATTAAAGCTGAAGCTTTTGACGAAGAAATGTATGAAGACTTAAAGTACTTATACGATATGGTAATGAGAAAAGATTCTTTTAGCCCAAGTGAAATGCAAGCGATCGCGGAAGAATTAGGTACACTGCGTAAACAAGCTTAATGACAACTCCGTCAATGACTAATAGCCATTGACGGTTTTTTCTACATTTTTTTCTATACATGAATGCTGCACCTTTTAGCGAGCAAATAAGAGTTAAATCGTTTACATACATATAGATGAAATATTCCCAAAAATCTTTCTTTTTTATTAGGAATTGACGTTTTTATTATTTGTCTATAGAATGTATCGAAATACCTAAAGCTCGTATAGTCTTGGAAATAGGGTCCAAGAGTTTCTACCGAACTACCGTAAATAGTTGGACTACGAGGGTTGAACATCATTCATACTGTATTTTTATTCTTCTTTATGTTCTCCCTTACATAGTCCTTCATTGTTATTCAGTTATACAATGAGAGGAGTCACATTCATGTCAAATACAAAAACAATCTTAAAAAAACAGCTTGCTGTTGCCAATAAAAAAATACCTGCAGATCTTGTAGTGAAAAACGGGAAAATTATCGATGTCTTTACGCTTTCCATCATTGAAGCCGATATTGCGATTGCTGATGGAGTGATTGTTGGAATAGGTCAATATGATGGGAATAACGTCGTTGATGCAAAAGGAAAATACATTTCTCCTACGTTCATTGATGGACACGTTCACATTGAATCATCAATGGTTACACCTAAAGAGTTCTCAAAACTTCTTGTACCTAGAGGCGTCACAACTGTCATAACGGACCCTCATGAAATTGCGAATGTTTCAGGGAAATCCGGCATTGAGTTTATGCTTCAAAACTCGGATTCCATTCCTTTAGACGTATTTGTGAACTTACCTTCAAGCGTGCCAGCAACTCCTTTTGAAAGCTCTGGAGCCGTCTTAAAAGCAGCTGACTTAGCGCCATTTTTCTCTCACCCTCGCGTGCTTGGATTAGCAGAAGTGATGGATTTCCCTGCTGTGCGAGATGGAGATGACGATATGCTCGATAAATTACAAGCAGCTAACGATGCAAACGGTGTAATTGATGGGCACGGCTCAGGGCTAGATGCTACGGGCGTTAATATTTATCGTACCGCTGACATTTCAACAGATCATGAATGCGTAACAGCAGAAGAAGCAATTGAACGTATTCAGCGCGGGATGTATGTTCTGATCCGCCAAGGTTCTGTCGCTAAAGATTTGAAACAACTATTACCTGCTGTAAATGAACGCAACGCGCGCAGATTTTTATTCTGTACCGATGACAAACACCTAGATGATTTATTAACGGAAGGTTCTATTGATTACAATGTTCGTTTTGCTATTGAACTCGGGCTGGATCCGTTAATTGCGATTCAAATGGCTTCGTTAAATGCGGCTGAATGCTACGGGTTAAAAGATAGAGGTGCGGTTGCTCCTGGTTACAAAGCCGATTTTATTCTATTGGACGACTTAACCGATATATCTGCAGCACATGTCTATCAAAACGGAGAGCTTATTGCTGAAAATGGAGAGATGCTTTCTGTTCAAGAAGAACAAATTGATCTTCCAACAGAACTAATGAATTCTGTTCATTTGAAAGAGTTTTCCATTAAAAAACTTACGATACCACTTCAGCACAATCGCGCTAATATTATTGAAATTAATCCAAACAGCCTGATTACAAATCATATTGTAGAAGAAGTTCAAGTGAAGCAAAACGAATTTCAGTCTTCTGTAGAAAACGATCAGCTGAAAATGGCTGTTGTTGAGCGTCATCATCTAACAGGGAATATTGGTCTTGGGATTGTAAAAGGTTTTCAGTTAAAAGACGGAGCGATTGCTACTACGATTGCTCACGATTCACATAATATCGTAGCCGTAGGAACAAATGATGAAGATTTAGCAAAAGCAGTTGCGGCAATTGAAGAAATCGGCGGAGGTATTGTTATTGTAAAAGGCAATGAAGTGATTGGCTCCCTCCCTCTTTCTATTGGAGGATTAATGTCACCTCACCCTTACAATGAAGTAAACAGCTTACTTAAGCAGCTTCACGGGGCTCTTCATGAGCTTGATATTTCACAGAAATTCAACCCGCTGCTGACACTATCTTTCTTAAGCTTGCCTGTTATCCCATGTCTAAAATTAACCGACAAAGGATTATTTAACGTAAAAGAATTCAAGCATATCACCGTTCAAGCATAAAATAAAAAGGACTCTTTCGAGTCCTTTTTATTTATATCCTTTAGACGGCACAGTTCGAGTTTTACGATTTTTATAATGACGATATCCTTCTTTTAAAAGGATAGGAAAAACAGCGACTAGAATTTTTTTTAATATACGTCCCAATTTAAGGCACTCCTTTACGTGTTCTTACTTTACTATACCCAAATTGGACAGCTAAAAACGCAAAAAAGAGCAGGTATATCCTGCTCTTTTTGTATTACTTACCGATAAATTGTTGAGTCCAGTACGTAGTATCACCTTTTACGTATCCAACACCAATTTCAGTGAAATCAGGGTTTAGAATGTTTTTGCGGTGACCGTCACTATTCATCCAAGCATTCATTACATCTTCAGGAGATTGCTGACCTTTTGCAATGTTTTCACCTGCTGTTGTATATTCAATGCCGAATTGTTTCATCATATCAAATGGTGAACCATATGTTGGTGAATTGTGATCAAAGTACCCTTTGTCCATCATATCTTTTGATTTAGTGCGTGCAACGTCACTTAATTTTTTGTTAAGTGTTAGAGGTTTTAAACCTTGTTTTTCACGCTCTTGGTTCACTAAATCTACGACCTTTTGTTCGAATTGACTAGCATCTTTTGTTTGTTCTGCTTTATCAGTATTTTCTGATTGTTGAGCTTTTGTGTTTTGCTGTGTTTGCTCAGGAGCTTTTGCTTCTTCACTTTGTTCTGGTGCTTTTGCTTGTTCCTGTGGAGCTGCTTCAGCTTGATCTGGTGCTTGTGTTTCTTGTTGTGGAGCTGCTGCTTGAGCAGATTGTCCTTGAGCGTTAAATTTCTTTAATAGCTCATCTACATTTATATTTTGTGCTGCTTGAGCATCTTTAATGGTAATTTGTTTTGGAGTGTTGCAATCAGGAGCTGCTGCATTTGCTTGTCCTGCTGTTAGTAATCCTAATGATACGGCACCTGCGACAGTGGCAATACGAAACCTTTTCTTCATGTTTGAAATCCTCCTATGTGATAATAAAGTTTTTTGTAAAACCGCAACGCATCTAAGCTTGTAGCAAGCCAATCTCGTGATGCACCCTCATTGTTGCACGAAAACTATGAAACTCGCAACGTCTTTTAAGCTACCAAAATTATACTTTCATTTATGTAAAAAATATTTCGATTGTGTTACGTGGCTTCTATCTATTGATAGTAAAAGGTTTTCATATTCTTTTAGAAACCGCTTCATCCAATGCAGTAATATAACTGTAAATTCCTCGTCAAAATCGTTACATACAAAAAAGGCGACAACAGAGTGGTAAACCACCCTGTTATCGCCTTTTACAGAAAGTTTTACTAATATTATTTACTTATTTTAAGACATTTACTGATTCACGTACGAATGCTGCCATATCGTCTGGTGTACGGCTTGTAACTAGTTGATTACCGCATACCACCACTTCTTTATCATGGAAGTTTGCACCTGCATTTTTCAAATCAATAGCAATTGATTTGAAACCAGTTACGTCACGTCCTTTTAATGTTTCAGCATTGATTAGCAGCTGTGGTCCGTGACAGATAGCCATAACCGGTTTGCCTTCATCCATAAATGATTTTGTGAAAGCTACGACTTGATCGTCCGCACGTAAGATATCTGGTGAGAAACCTCCCGGTAAAAACAATGCGTCAAAATCTTCTGGTTTTACATCCGCAATTGCTTTATCAATTGTTAATGTTGTTTCGCCTTGTTTACCTGTTACTTCACCTGTTTTAACATCGATTTTTGTTAGCGTATGGCCTTCTTCTTCAAAGGCTTTGGCTGGATCTGTATATTCCACATCTTCAAATAAATCTGTTACTAATACTGCAATTTTCTTACTCATTCTAAGCAACTCCTTAATTGATTTGTGTACTAATGTTCTATAAATAAAATACCCGTACACTATTCTTTTAAACATAGTTTATGAGTGAAAAACTTTTCTACAATAATCAAAAACCACATTAGAGATTTTTATAAATCAGAAATTCAAAACAAATTAAATGTCTGGAACGTCGTCTCTTCTGGAACTGGGTACACGTCTCTCCCTGCAATCACGTTCAGAATACGCTGATTGCGCTGAACGGATAAACCAAGATTTGTTGCGCCAGATCCATGTGAATGTTCGATATTGGTTAACGTAAAAAAGTGGTGGTTACGGGGTTGTTTAAATACCAGCCGGTAATCTTTTGTGACTTTGAAACGCTTGTCATCTTCCCATACGATATCATCTTTTATTCGTTCGATGAACGGCGAAATTTTTGGCTTATAGCCCGTGGACAATATCAAACGATCCGCTTCGTATTGAAAAGAGCGTTCAGCCTTTAATTGTTTGCACTCCAGCTCATATCCATTTCCTTTTTTATGAATATCACTTACTTCAGTCGAAGCTTGAATCGTAACGGGTACTTTTCCTTTAAGTGAACGATGATAAAGTAAATCATAGATTTTCGTTAAGGTAGAAGATTCAATTCCGTGACGTAAAGGATTTAAATCTTCTACCGTGCTTGTACGTTCCTCAAAAGATAGCGAATGAAAGTAATCTACATAGTCTGGCGAAAATAACTCTTGAGCAAGCTTGGATTGATCAAGCTGAAAAAAATTCGAGGATCTTGTAAACCATGTAAGGTGGTAATGATGTTCAGTCTGTTCTTCTAGTAAATCAAGAAAAATCTCTGCAGCACTTTGCCCTGAACCAACGATCGTTACATGCTTTCCTTTTTGAATCTCTTCTTTTTTATGTAAATAGCCGCTGCTGTGTAAAATATGCTCATTCAGCTTTTCTTCAAAAGCCGGAGGTACAAGTGGAATGCTTCCTGTTCCCATTACAACGTGTTTAGCATTTACTGTTTGAATTCCCTCAGGTGTTTCTACCTTTACTTCATAATACTCTTCTTCACTTTTCGGTATCACGTCCACAACTTTTGAAGAAAAGTGGCAGGAAGATAGCTGCTCCGCTACCCATTTTGCGTACTCGTTGTACTCTTGACGCGGAATGTCAAAACGATTAAAGAAAAAGAACGGATACAAGCGTTTTTGCTTGTGAATATAATTTAGAAAAGAATAGGGGCTTGTTGGATCCGCAAATGTAACTAAGTCTGCTAGAAACGGAATCTGCAAGTCCGTGCCGTCAATTAACATGCCCGGATGCCATTCAAATTTCTCTTCTTTATCAAAGAAGACGGCATCAATTTCATCAAGAGGCTCAGCAAGGGCCGCTAAGCCTAAATTAAAAGGTCCTATTCCTATTCCCACCATGTCATACTGCGTATTTGTCATCTTTAAACTCCCTTTCATAAAAAAAGCTAACAGTATTGTCTACTGTTAGCTTTTTACCCTTTTTCCATACATTTATGCGGAAGGAGTCATACTCATTTTCGGGCCAAACGATTCATACATGATATTTTCTTGGGAAATACCCATTTCAGCTAGGCCTTCTAACACCATTTGCGTAAATGAAGAAGATCCACAAACATAATAATATGCATGTTTATCGCCGGCATATTTAGCTAGCTCTTTTTTAGTTAAGCGACCATACGTTATATGTTCATCATGCTGGTCTGTTTGCGCTTGACTATAGAAAACGTGTTGTTCAAACGTATATGTCTCTGACAACGATTGAAGCTCTCCTTTCATTGCATGAAACTGCTCATTTTTAGCACTGTGAATAAATGTTACTTCTTGATTGTTTTCCAGTGCTTGATGAAGCATTGACATCATTGGAGTAATTCCTACACCTCCGCTGATAAATACTGATTTACTCTTTTCTTTTAAGACAAAATCTCCTGCTGGAACGCTGACTTCAAGCAAGTCTCCTTCATTCAATTGGTCATGTAAATAAGTTGACACGACCCCGTCTTCCATTTGCTTTTCTTTTTTTACCGTAATTTTATAGTATGGTTGGTTTGGATAGCCAGATAAGCTGTACTGACGAATGGATAAATACTCTTGACCAGGAATTCGTACACTCACATACTGACCTGGCAGAAAAGCAGGCAGCTCTTTTTGATCAGGTGATACTAAATAAAACGAGTACACGTCTTCTGCTTCTTTTACTTTTTTATGAACCATTAGTTTTTTATAATCTTTCCATCCTTTTTCTTCGGCTTCTTCATATAATTCTTGCTCCACACTTATGAATACGTCCGCAATGGCACCGTAAGCTTCTTTCCAAGCTTCCATAATCTCATCGGTCGCAGCTTCTTTTAAAACATCTTTAATTGCCTTTAATAAGAACTCTCCTACAATCGGATAGTGCTCTGCTTTTACGCCGATACTGCGATGTTTATGGGCAATTTGCTTCACAACTGGAAGCAGCGTTTCAAGCCGATCGATGTACTGCGCAGCGGCATAAACTGTATTAGCTAACGCCATTTGCTGACGTCCTGTTTTTTGATTTGTTTGGTTGAATACATTTTTTAAAGAAGGATACTGTTCAAAAAGCATCTCATAAAAACGAGTTGTAATTGCTTGACCATGCTGTTTTAAAACAGGAACTGTACTTTTTACAATAGAAATAGTTGTTTGTTTCATAACTTTCGCCTCCGAAAGATTCATTTTTAAAAGATATATTTTTAATACATCTTTATAATACTCACATCTAACTCAAAAAGATATATTTTATATACACATTTAAAGAAATGTTCACAAATTCTCTCCTTCAAAAATGAGAGCATTCTTTCTGTATTTCTTAGATATAGACATGCTATTATAGATATATAAGCTGCTGGTAAGAGAAGAGGTAAAAAGATGAGGCTCACACAATATACAGATTACTCACTGCGAGTTTTATTATATTTAGGCGTTCGCGATAATAATAAACTAAGCAATATAAAAGAAATTGCTGAAGCGTATAATATTTCAAAAAACCATCTTATGAAAATCATTCACGAGCTTGGAAAACTTGGCTTAATTGAAACGATCCGAGGACGAAACGGCGGTATTCGTTTAGCTCAGCTTCCAAAAGACATTAATATTGGAAAAGTGGTACGTCAAACAGAAGAAGATTTTCATATCGTTGAATGTTTTGACCGTGAAGGAAACTTCTGCATTATTAGCCCCGTCTGTAAGCTAAAAGGTGTTTTACATGAAGCCATGCAAGCCTTCATTAAGGTATTAGATCAATATACGCTAGAAGATCTAATTCAAAATAAAGATGAATTAAACCTCCTCCTTCTATCTCAAAAAAACGAGGAATGAGTAAACTAAAATTCATTTGAAATCATTCTCGTTTTTTTAACCTTTTTCCCTTTCACCATAAAATAAAAGATGTTACAATGAGGCACGTATTGGAAAGACAAAATGTCTCCATTCGAGCAGACAATGAACCTCATTCTGTTCATCCTAAAAAAATGACGAAAGGGTGTTTGAGTATGCACGTAGGAAGCAAAGGTTGGTATGTTGAGGAACTTAAGAAACGAGGAGTTCGCAACCACGAAGGCCGCAAAGTAGAAAAGTACAAAACATATGTACTTGCTAACTTGCTTGATAAACACAAAAATTAATTAACGTGTAATAAGAGAGTACAAATGCGTACTCTCTTTTTTGTTCATTTAATAAGCAACGTCTTGATAAAAATAATTTGGTGATAATACTTTATTTTTATAAGGCTTATGAAAAATATGCGTGGTAGCTGGCGAAACCGGCGGAATCAACCACGTCCAGTTCCCAGTCACTTCGCGGCCATTTTTTTGCTCTCTTTCTTCAAACAAGTGAAATTGCTGAGCAGCGGTGTGATGATCTACAATGCTAACTCCTTCTCGTTTAAAAGAAGAAAGCACTGCAACATTTAATTCAACAAGAGCTTTGTCCTTCCAAAGCGTCGCGTTGTAATCCATGTTCAATCCCATCAGAGAAGCTATTTTTGGAAGTTGATTATAGCGATACGTATCCGCTAAATTTCGCGCCCCAATCTCAGTCCCCATGTACCATCCATTAAACGGTGCTGCGACGTAATCAATCCCTCCAATTTCTAGCTTCATATCTGAAATCATCGGGACAGCGTACCATTTTAACTGTAAGTCTTCAAATTCAGGAAGTTCTGGATGCGTAATAGCTACTTCTTTCACTAAATGTTTTGGAATCTCAAAATATCGAGGCGACTCTTCGTTGACTTGCAGTACCAGAGGAAGAACATCAAAGTGAGTTCTCTCACCTTCCCACCCTAAATTTTGGCAAACCTCCGTGAACGCAATAGAATCAGGATCTCCTACCATACCATATTCCGTCTCATACCCAGCATAGCGGATTAGTTGATGATTCCATATTCTAACCGGCTCTTTTGCTTTCATTTTCGGTTTAAACACCGTAATAGTAGGCCGGATTTTCCCGTCATTTGTTGCATTTTCAATATGGTGAAAAAGGGCGTCTCTTACCTCTTCAACTGTGCTTGCCTCTCGCTTATCAAATACATTAAGCGATTGCCAAAATAATCGTCCGATACATTTATTGCTGTTTCTCCAAGCCATACGAGCTCCGTGCTCTAATTCTTCAAATGTATGATCATAACGTCCGAGTGACATAATTTGCTGATGGATTTCTTTTAACCGCTTGTTTTTATCCGCTTCGCTTTTTTCAAGTTCAGCGTAACACGTCTCTATAAATACACGTGCTTGTTCAAATAATTCTTCTTGCTTCAACGTTTGTTCCCCCCTAGAAGAACAGATTTCATTCTTTTCGTTCAAGAAAAGCAAGTTTCAGTATACCATTCTCATAGCGGAAACGCGCATCATAATGCTTTAATAGCCTCTTTCAATATTAACCAAGTTAGAAGGCGATTCGCCTTGCTCAACTTTTTGCAGCGTTTCAACAAAGCACTCGACGGCTTCTTCAGGCGTAGTCACCGCTGAAATATGAGGTGTTATGATGATGTTTGAATGATCCCACCAAGAAGATTCTTTCGTTAACGGCTCATGCTCAAACACGTCTATGTATGCTTTTTGAATACGTTTTTGCTCAATAGCCTCTACTAACGCATTTTCATCTACAGTTGCTCCTCGTCCAACATTTATAAAGTATGCATTTCCAACTAAATTCATCCATTTTGGATCAAAGTAGCTTTTTGTTTCATGTGTTAGCGGCATTGTACTAATAATCCAATCGGCTTCTTTTAGCAATTCTTTTTCCTTCGAAACCGAGACCACTTGATCAAATGACGGCTTTTCATTTCCACTTTTAGATACACCCATTACTCGTACACCAAAAGATTTTAAAACGGCTGCAAGACACCCGCCGATTTCACCTGTTCCGTAAATTATGACCGTTTGAGTAGAAAGCTGCTTAGGCTCTACCACTTTCCACTGCTTTTGTTTTTGCTGATGCTGAAACTGTGCATGGTGCTGAAGTTCAGCTAGCATATAGCTAAGACAATATTCACTGATTCGCTGACCGAATGAACAAACCGTACGTGTTAACATCACACTCTTTTTCCAATTACCGCTTTCTAAGAACCGATCGACTCCTGCGCCGAGAGAATGAATCCATTTAAAGCTATGATCTTCAAAGCAATTTGTTGGACCGAAGGATAAAAGCGCGTCAGCCCAGTTTAAATCTTCAATTGTAACGTCTTGCTCTTCCATAAATCGAAACGTCTGAGACAGCTGCTTTTGCTTGATTATCTCCTCCAGCTCTTTATGCATTCTTCCTGCCACTAGTATCGTATGAATGTTCATTTCTTTTCCCCCTGCCTTTTTATTCTTTTATATACTCTATTTGAATAATTCGATATAACCGTCCCTTCGTCATGAAGGATTTTCTACATTGATATATATAGTATGAATGAAGTGAAAGGAAGACGCGAGTGAATTTTATATGACTTTCAAGGCTGGAAAACTCATATGGATTTATGTATATAAGTTCGCTATAATCGTTATGAATCAATTTGTTTATAACGAAACGTACGATAGATATTTTAAAAGAAAAGGTGTGTCAGCATGAGTGTATTAAACGTAAAAAATCTAAGCCATGGTTTTGGTGACCGTGCGATTTTTAACGATGTATCATTTCGATTGTTAAAAGGTGAACACGTCGGCTTAATTGGAGCAAACGGCGAAGGTAAATCAACATTTATGAACATCATTACAGGCAAGCTAGAACCGGATGCTGGAAAAGTAGAATGGTCTAAAAAAGTGCGCGTTGGCTATTTAGATCAGCATACAGTATTAGAGCGCGGCCTTTCTATTCGTGATGTACTAAAAAGTGCTTTTCAATACTTATTTGATTTAGAAGCTCAAATGAATGGCCTCTATGAGAAAATGGCGGAGGTATCACCAGAAGAACTCGAAAAACTATTAGAGGAAGTCGGTACGCTTCAAGACCTCTTAACAAACAATGACTTTTACGTTATCGATGCAAAAGTCGAAGAAATTGCACGCGGATTAGGATTAGAAGATATCGGCTTAGATCGCGATGTACAGGATTTAAGCGGCGGACAGCGTACGAAAGTATTATTAGCCAAACTGCTGCTTGAAAAACCAGAAATTCTTTTACTTGATGAGCCTACAAACTACTTGGATGAACAGCATATTGAGTGGCTGCGACGCTATTTGCAAGAATATGAAAATGCCTTTATTTTAATTTCTCACGATCTTCCATTTTTAAATAGCGTGATCAATTTAATTTATCATATGGAAAACCAAGAGTTAAATCGCTATGTAGGAGACTACGACGATTTTATGAAAGTATATGAGATGAAAAAACAGCAGCTTGAAGCAGCTTATAAAAAACAACAGCAAGAAATGGCAGATTTAAAAGATTTCGTAGCGAGAAACAAAGCCCGTGTGTCGACACGAAATATGGCCATGTCCCGTCAAAAAAAGCTCGATAAAATGGAAGTTATTGAACTAGCTCAGGAGCGTCCAAAACCAGAGTTTAACTTTAAGGGTGCTCGTACTTCAAGCAAATTAATTTTTGAAACATCTGATTTAGTCATTGGATACGAAGAGCCGCTTTCTAAGCCACTGAATTTAAAAATGGAGCGAGGTCAAAAGATTGCCCTTGTAGGAGCAAATGGAATCGGGAAAACAACTCTTTTAAAAAGTATTTTGGGAGAAATCAAACCGATTTCAGGCTCTGTAGAAAAAGGAGATTACCAGCATATTGGCTATTTTGAACAAGAAATCAAAACGGCTAATTACAATACGTGTATTGAAGAAGTATGGAATGAGTTTTCTCACTTTACCCAATACGAGATTCGTGCAGCTTTAGCTAAATGCGGCTTAACAACAAAACATATTGAAAGTAAAGTAGAAGTTCTAAGCGGTGGAGAAAAAGCAAAAGTTCGTCTATGTAAGCTAATTAACAATGAAACCAATATTCTTGTACTGGATGAGCCTACAAACCACTTAGATGTAGATGCGAAAGATGAATTAAAACGAGCTTTAAAAGAATACAAAGGAAGTATCTTAATTATTTGCCACGAACCTGAATTTTATCAAGATGTTGTCACAGACGTGTGGAACTGCGAATCTTGGACGACTAAATTATTTTAAAAAAAGCGGGTTAAAAGAGGCATATCTTTTAGAAAAAGTGGGAATGATAAGATTAAGTTCCCCCCCTTTGTGTGAGTAGCCATTTTTTAAATGGTTACTTTTTTTATGTATAGTCCTTTAAGAAAATGGCTATATTGTATCTATACTCCCTAAACCCAAAAAGGCCGCTGCAGCGATGCAGCGGTCTTTTCGTTGTCATGGCTTCATCTGTAGCCAGCTATCAAAATAATGAACAGCTATACTGCTTGGAGGATTTTCAGCTTGACACTTTGTAAGTAAAATACCCAGCTCTTGCATCATCTTTTCTTCTCCTTTAGCAGAAAAAGAAATGTATTCTCCTTCATCTGTAGCCATCGCTTCTACCCCTATTTCAATCCGAGTAGATAGTACACGTCCCCACTTGCGTTCATTTTCTGTTATTTCAGTAATACCGTTTTCTTTATCTGCGTGGTTTCGGTACGCCATAATTGTGACTTCATCAGCGTACTGAATAACCCACCGCCCCAGCGAACCGGAACCATTGCTATTTTTGAATGGAACTTCGTCAAACCAAAACGGTATATCTACAGCAAGCGGCAAGTGTAACTCATGAGACTGTACAGCGGCTTGAGAAATAACATATTGATACTGCAGAATACTTTTCGCGCGATTATTTTCCCAACTTTTATACAAATAAGGCTCTATATCCAAATGAACCCCTGAAAATTGCTGTTGCTCGTCTGCTTCTGCTTGGTAAGCTGTTATCCAATTAAAAAATGCTTCCTGCTCTTCTATACCAGAAGGCCCTATCCAATAAGGAGCGCCGTCAAGTGCGTAAACACTTATGCCCTGGGCTTGTGCTTGTTGGATAAAATGCCTATATACCGAAGGTGAAAGATGAGTATCAATTTGTAAATAAACGTTTGTCACCTTTTTTTCTTGAAGCTTTTCGAGGATAGCTTCTTGGTTCAGCATCCATTTCTTTGTATCCCACACCCACGTCGACAGCGGTATATTCATCTCTGCATTCACCTTTGATCCACATCCTATTCCTTTCCCCATATTAAACAGCCATACAACCACCAGAAAAATAAGAACGCACTTGCTTTTCACACTCTTTTTCCTCCTTTATACGAGCCAGAACTCATATAAAGAGAGTCTGACAGCTTGGCACAACTTTATGGTGAATTTCCCCCTTAAATCTGTAGCTTTTAGCAAACTCCTCCTTATCAATTTTTTGCAGCTTAATCTCTATATGTTCTATCGGTTGCTTGATTTATTTCTCTATATCTTTCTTATTAAATAAATATGCCTGTTTTGGATGGTTTGGCTGATTTGGATATTTCAACTGTAATTGTCCTTTTCGTAATAGCTTTGTTAAATAATTATTACGTACTCCATCCGGCGTTCTTTCTAGTAAATAAGCAAACTCTTTAAGCATGAGCGGTTTTTCTTTACATAACTCAAGAATAATATGTTCCATCTGATTCGGCGAAAGCCGTTTTTTTTCACGAGCCAGCGCGGCAATATCCCATAGCTTCGTATCAATATTCTCTACATTTACCAAATTAGAAGAATCCTCTTCTTGCTCATTATTATAGTAGTTATGATTATTATTATAGGAGTTAACATCGTTATTATATAATTTCCTTCCGTTATTATAGTAGTTATCTTCTTTATTTAAGGAGTTAAAATCGTTATTGTATGACTTAAACTCCTCTATTAAGTCTTTATTATAGGAGTATCTATTTTTATTATAGGAGTCAATTTCGACATCGTTTTCAGGTGCATTTTGATATTTTTCGACATCTTTAAAATTATTTCCCAAATCGGTTATGGACGTATTGTAAGTGTCTTTTTCAGAAAAACTTACCTGTCTTTCTTGAGTGGACAGAGATAACGTGACCACTGTACGATGCATAGAAACATCTTGATCAATAGCTGGCGTTTTATAATGATGCAGGCTCCAATTTTGCTTTACTTTTTTCAAACCAGAGCCCGAACGTTCACATAGCCCTAGTAAACTGAATAGCTTAACGATATTTGGGTTTCGAAGCTGACTAACGGTATTGCTAAAAACTGAATCTGTAGGTACTAACAAAAGACCTGGATTAGAAAAAACGTAATGTGAAGGTTGCTTTTCTAAAATAACGCCGCCCTCGCCATTATAATCTGCATGAATAAGCATATTAATCAACACTTCTGTTAAAGAGGAAGCGATTGACGGCTGAGGTTCGCTATTACGAACAATTTCATGAATATGAAAATAAAAATCAAAAATATTTCCTGACCACGTCCCGTCTTGAGAGGTAAAGCGCTCTGTCCATTCTTCGTTTCCTTTACTTTCCCGGTATTCTAAAAAGTATTGTGGTAAAACTTCTGTGATAATCCGTTCTTCGCTGAATAAAAGCAGGCCTGCGAGTGTGACTCCTTCTTTATGGGTATCTCTAACCTTTCCCCAAGCTCCTACTTTGTATAAAAACTCCTTTGTTTCAAGCGCATTCCAAGGATGAGCTGGTTTTACTTGTGCAAACCGATCCCGGTAGCTTTTGATCGTATCAAAATTTAATTCGTTTAATCCATAGTGCTCTAGGATGAGATTATCTTGTAACATATTCAACTCTCCTATTATCTTTGTATATTTATTTAACAGCGCGAATATGCTGTTTCTTAACTCTTGTTACTAAAGTACTAACTTTATTTATCTAGATGCCATCAGCACCCTAAAGTCCAGTCCGTAGATTGTACTTCTGTTGTGCAATTTCTTCTAAATCGATATATACATCTTATCTATTCTATCATTTTTTCTTTATTCTCTCCTTCATTTTTCAATCTTCAAAACAGTCGAGTTTATTGTGTAAAAGCTGTGGATAAAGATGAATATCTACAGCTTTTACACAGACTACAAACCCTTTTCTAGCTGTTTCAATATAAATTTGTTATAATACCCTTCATAACAACGGATTAAGTGAGGGATTACGTATGGAAAAAGCTACATTTGCAGGTGGATGTTTCTGGTGTATGGTTACACCTTTTGAAGAGCTAGAAGGTATTCACGGCATTGTATCAGGATATATGGGGGGAACTGTGGATAACCCTACTTATGAGCAAGTAAAATCTGGAACAAGCGGTTACTACGAAGTGGTTCAAATCACATTTGACCCCGAAGTGTTTCCGTATAAACGTTTATTAGATCTTTATTGGCCGCAAATTGATCCAACAGATGACGGAGGTCAATTTCAAGATCGCGGCTCGCAATATCGAACAGCAATTTTTTACCATAACGACAGCCAAAAACAAGCAGCTGAAGAGACGAAGCTAGAGGTCGCAGAAAGCGGACGTTTTAAAAAACCAATCGTGACAAGCATTCTTCCTGCCTCTACGTTTTATGAAGCCGAAGAGTATCACCAAGATTTCCACAAGAAAAATCCAAAGCATTATAAAGAAGACCGCGCTAAGTCCGGTCGAGATGAATTTATTCAAGCGAACTGGAAATAATTCTTGTGTTCAAAATAAAGCCGCATAGCAAGTGCTATGCGGCTTTATTTTACCAATTATCTGTATAAGTCGTTGTTGTTGACGGCACGCTCCAATATTGCTGCGAAGGCTGCCATGCTTTTAACGATCCATCAGCTCTCTTCACAATTGCTTTAAATTGAACATTTTGACTCGCAGGAAAATAGACGGTGCCTCTCCAATCAGCTGTAGATGAATTATATGTTAATTTAATTGGATAAATGGACGTATCCCACTGACCTAGCTCAGCTCTGTCTCCAACAATATAAACCGTTTCTCCTAATGCAGTTGGCGCATTTTTTACTACAACCGTTTGCGCAAGCGGTGTAACGCCCAACGTATTTTTAAATTGCCCCATCAGCGTATCATTGTTAATAACATCGTAGAAACGAAGCAAAGTAAATCCTGCAAAATTATAGTTAAAGGCCATTTCAGCTGCTTTTTTATATTGATCTTCACTGC
This sequence comes from Priestia sp. 53B2, assembly GCF_056099005.1. Classification (NCBI taxonomy): domain Bacteria; kingdom Bacillati; phylum Bacillota; class Bacilli; order Caryophanales; family Bacillaceae; genus Priestia; species Priestia sp. 53B2. Next base: position 96,213 of record NZ_JBLZXA010000015.1, on the reverse strand, counting down.
CTATAGTTAAAGCATTTTCCCCATTTAAAACAACTCCTTTTGCATTCGCAATACCTGCTACTTGGCGTACAAGCGTCTTTGGCATAGAATATTCCGGATAACTTCCGCTGTCCATCATTTCTAAGCACGTAAACGTTATATCTAATTTAGCTGTTTTAAACGCATCTAAAAGCGCATTGTAATCATTATATCCAGCAGGTTTTTCTGCAGCATGAGGAATCGTGGGATTGTTATACTGCCAATGAATTCCCGCCACTTTTGCACCGATTGGTACGTTAAAGGTGGAATCAAAAGCCTGATGAGCTAACTGTCCAATACGTTTTGTGTGATCTTCCAAAGCTCCTTGATACCATGCTAAGAAATCTTTTCCATAAGCCGTTGAATAACCATCTTTTAAGAACTGATAGCCATCTGATGGCGGTAAAATTTGCGATGCAGACGTTAAATTGGTTCCCCACGCCTGATTAACGCCGGTGAGTGAACCGTATTTAGTCAAAGCATATGATTGAAACTTGCTTTTGGCAAAGTTCGTATACACTTGAAATTTCCCTCTAGACGGATAGCCGGTTCCGTCTGCTGCTGTATAGGAGGGATAACGAATTTCACCTGCAGGGCCTCCTGATAAATAGATTTTAGCAATCACGTCTTTATAAGGTGCTAACGCTTGCGCAAATGCCGTATAGAGCTCTCCGTATTGCTTAGAAATAACGTCGGTTGCAAGCGGGCTTAGCGTTTCTTTATTTGTCGTACCTGTTTCAGATTTAAAGTAAAGGCTGTCATCACTTTTTAAGTTCCATACCCAAGACGGAAGCGGAACGTTACAATCATCTCCTACATTACCGCCGCACTGATGAGTAGAAATAATAGGAACGATCTTTATACCCGCGTTACGAGCTGCTTGAGCAAATCGCTGAGCATAGGAAAAATCGAACTGCTGATCGCCGTTTTTCTCCATATCTCCCCACCAGAAGTCTACTGTCACTGCATAAAATCCATTTTGTTTCGCTTTGCGTAAATCGTTCTCAAATGCTTCCCATGTCGTATAGTCTGTTACCTTTTTTAAAGGCGCCATTAAATAGGTTTTGTAACCTGGATTCATTGATTTTCCATCTACGGCAGCCGCTCCGTTAAGTGGATTCAAAATGAAAGCGTTAACAAAAATGAGCATTAAAATAAAAGACAATCCTTTTTTACATAGCTGTTTCATAGCTTCCCTCCATTTTTTCAAAATCATCTATAGGTATTCGGCGGATTTTAGTTTTTTCCTTTTTCTTTTATAAAAAAAGACGCCCCGCCAGGACGCCTTCTTCATTAGTTCCAAATCTCATTCACCCATTCAGGATGGTCAATAAACGGATTGCGGTTATGCTGATAGTCTGAATAAATAATGTCATTTCTACGTCGTTCTCGATTGTCTACTGGGTCTTGGGCATTCCATTGAAGAAGCACAGATAATTTCCCGTGATAAGGAGCAGTGCCATTATTCACTGTATTATTAAGTTCTAAGTCAGGCTCATCACTTACATCGCCTTCATAGCGCACGGCCATATAAAACAACATACGAGCTACGTCGCCTTTTACTTCATCTCGAGGTTCCCATGAATCACTGTCAAAATAATTTCCGAGTGCTTCGCTATGTTCCGTCCCTCCGTTATCAAAATCTAAGTTTCCTCTCGTACTGTTTACAGACACATCGGTTGGACGTAAGTGATGAAGATCTGTTCCAGGTCCCATAGCTGTTCCAAAATCCCCGTGAGACTTTGCCCAAACGTGCTCACGGTTCCAATCGTCCACTCCTCCTCCATTTGTACTCTTAGCCTGTGAACGCCCTGTGTAGAGCAAAATAACGTTATTTGCGTTAGCTGGATCTTCATCCGTTTTCTTTAAAGCTTCCCATACGGCTGAATACGACAGTTCTGTGTGGTGATCAATAATATTATGAAGCTCTGTCTTTAAGCTGTTTCCTGTTTTTTCAGCTGCAGTACGATAATAGTCTTCTACTGGAACGGTTGGCTCTGTGGGATCTGGAGCCGGATCAGTTCCTCCTGTTTCTGTACTGATAGAAGTAACTGATTTTATTCCTGGATGTGAAAAATAAGGAGTGAGTGTGCCCGTAACAGTAAGACTTTTCCCTTTTAACTCCGAGTGACTTTGAAGTCCAAATGTACTTCGCAAATTTGAAGGAATTTGAACGTACACCATCTTGTCTGTATTGGTTTCATTTGAACTGTCAGCAAGAGCAAGTGCATAATCGTTTGGGTAATTGCTCGTAATAACTGTAGATGTGCCTGTAGGTTGACCTACTACATATCCTTTAACCGTTTGTACACTATTGTTTTGATTATCAAGAGCTTGTGCAACAGATAAAAATGCGGCCGCTTGACTAACAGGAGTTAAGCTCACTAAAAGAACAAAAACAAGCAGGGACATTGCCCATGTTTTTTTACACAGAGCGTATAATTTCACTTTTTTATTCCTCCTTATGATAGGTTTGAAAACTAGTTTTCTTCCACCTCTTTATATTATTTTTCCACTGTGAATTCCCTGCCTCTTTTTTGTTAAGTTTTATAGTGAAAAAGATGTATTCTTCTTTACAGTGACGGCCACTTTATGCGAAGGGTTATATTTTTAAAAGTCCACATTAGAAAAAGCATTATGTGTCTTTCTTTATATATGGTATAATCAACCGAATCGTAAAAGAGCTTATACCATTTCAGAAAATGAAATGATTTAAATAGAAATGAGGATTGTCTATGCTTAGTTTTGACGAAAAATTAGCTATTATTTCATCGTTTCCAGAGCTGCATCGAAAAGATGTATCTTTAGGACGCGTGAATTTTCATTATGAAGAAAGCGTGTACGATAAAACGGTTGTTGTGCATCATCTGCATCCTAACGGAAATGGATTTGTATATGCAGGGTTTTTAAAAGGACATGAAACAAATGACAAAGGTCTTGTAAATATCCGTGATTATACAGAAGAAGAGCTTCGCTCTATTATTGAAGCTTCTATTGAATCTTTGTCTACCCTTCCTGATACAGCTAGAGAAGAAGCTATTGTAGGGAATGGAAATGAACAGCGCTGGAACGGCCCAGACAATGCAACGCTTTTACTTGTTCATGAAGATGACCTGTGGAATGTTTATTCTGGCTTGAATTTAGAGGCAGCATTTCTATCTTACGAAGAAGCAGAAGATTATTTGTTTGAAGAAGGCTTCCGCCGCTTATAAGCTTGGGTCTATAAGCAAAAACCTCGCTGTTGATTAACAGCGAGGTTTTTTCATTTTTTTACAGAAGGCTGAGGGCTAATGCGCGGTATTAAAACCGCAAATAATACAACAACCCCCACACCAATCAATAATAAATAAAACCATTGTAGGTCTGATGACTTTTCAGAAGCAGTTTGTTCTGTTCGATCTTTCTTGTAGGAAGTGTTTTTAGAAGAAAACAAGTTATATTCTTTTGCTTTCGCAGAAATCGTATTATCTTCAGCTGATGCGTTCGCAAAAAGACTTTCTTTTAAGCTCTCTTTCTCTGCATCTTCCTCTTTTTCAAATGTAAGATCCTTTATTTTCTCCGGAATATTTCCTACTTCTTTTTTATTTTCTAGCAAAGATTCGGGGTCCAAATTAATCGGATCATCCTTATATACATTTGGTTTAATCTCTTCAACGTTTCCGTCATCAGCTTCAGCCGCTGCTGCTATAGGGAAACAAAGAAGTGAAAAAATAAGAACAATACTTCCAATCTTCTTATTAAGCACTATAGGTTTCATCATTTTCAACCTCTTTAGTCGTCTTTAAAGCACGAATAATAGATGGCAGAACACTTAAAACGGCAGTCATTCCCAGTAATACAATAAGCGCCTGTCCAAACAGAGACTGCGTATCATATTGAATTGACATATATACTTTAGATACTGGATCTTCGTAATTAAAGTTTGGCATAGATAAGTTAAGAAGCGGGGTAATATAAAATAAAATCAACCCTACTGTCGTCACCCATCCAGCGAAGCTTCCTAATAAGAAAGCAATACGTACGAGTGTAGATGAAGCAAGCAATAAGACGATCGTAAAGATTGACCATTCCATTGCCCGGTCTCCCGATAACGAATAAATATTAAGGCTAAAGATACTTACCATTAACCCTACAATCAAATTCAATAACCCAAACAGCGTACCTTTCACAAGCATAGGTGCATGTCGGTAGTATTGACTGAAATAGCCAATTAGTAAGCTGCTGATTAAGATAATAACCAAAATGACAACTGGTGGAACCTCTTTTACTTTTTCAGCCGGCACTTCACCGCTTACTTGAAGAGGATTCGCTAAATAATGATAAACGTAATCATTATTCTGTCCATCTACTAATGTATTATTTAACAAACGGTATACCTGGCCGCGAACCAACTTCGTTGAATCCACGTTTTGGGCCCACTTGCTGTTAAGCGTGTCAGCTTTATCCTGGACTTCATTTACACGCTTCTGCAATTCATCTGTGTATGTGACAACATTAGCTTGTCTTTCACCTAAAGATGAAATGAGTTCGTTCATTCCCTTCAACTCTTGACCCATGCTTTGCTGTAGCGTCATTAAGCCCGTTACGTCCGGAGCTTCTTTCTTTTCTAGTGCTTGATCTTCACCTGCGCTAGATTGAAGCTCTTGATTCATTGCATTTGCTTTTTCTTGAATAGCTGATAGCTCTTCCATAATAGATGCTTGTTCAGCATCAACTGTTTGTCCATATTGATCAGCAAAATCTTGCACTGAACTTTGGAACTGTGCTAACTCTTCTTTTGTTAGAGACAGGTTTTGTTGGATTTGCTTACGTGCATCTTGAGAAGAGACGGTGCCAGCTAACGCCTGCTGCAAACTTCCTTTAATAGAGTCATTGTTAAGGACGCTGTTCTGTATGTCTGTATTTCCTACTTGAGCTAAAGTCAAATCATACTGCGATAAATCACCGTAGTACTTTAGCAGATCTTCTGCACTGCTGCTTTGAATCTTACCTGAGAATGTATTGCTCAACTTTTCCTTGCGAGAAGCTGAAAGGTTTGGAGAAGATAAAATTTTATCTTCTTTGTTTTTAATCATCGTAATGAGATTGTCTACATCCACACTACCTTTAGAAGGCTTTTTGCCGTCTTCTTTCAACTTTTCATTCTCTTTTTTTAATCGTTCATTTTCTTCTTGAAGCTTAGCAATTTGACCGCTCGACGACTTGGTTGCTTCTTCTAAGTCTTGCTCTGCTTTGTTTTTCTGTGCTGTCAAAGACTTAACGTCTGCTTCCAAACTGGCAATTTTCTGCTTCAGCGCATCCGTATTTTCTCCTGAAACTTCCGGTTGAACTGTTACATTTTGCAGCTCATCTTTGACTGCTTGTACCTGTGTTTTCAGATTAGCCACTTTTTCAAGCGCACTTTTCACAGCATTGGATGTACCTGATGCATCCGGCGTGTCCGATGTTTCAGGCGTTTCCGTTCCCTCAGGTGCTTCAGGCGCTTCAGGTGTTTCATTCACCATTCCTTGGAGCTGCTGTTCTAAGTCTTCAAGCCCTTTTGATATATCATCAAGCTTGGCTGTTTGCTGAGATAAATCCACTTTAATTGGTTCTGACGTTCCTTCGCCTTGACCGGAATCTGGCTGAGTTCCATCATCTTCTCCAGGATCCGTCGGGGTCTCTCCACCTTGATTCGGATCTGGCTGAGTTCCGTCACCTTCCCCAGGGTCCGTTGGCGTCTCTCCGCCTTGATTTGGATCTGGCTGAGTTTCGCCGTCTTCTCCTGGATCCGTTGAGCCTCCGCCACCCTCATTTGATGAAGCTGTCTCTAGCTGCGCACGAAGCGGCTTTAGCTTACTTTCAATTTGATTTAGGGTTGTTTGCTCAGACTGCTGTTTATATGAACTGACTATTTGGCCGTTCATATCTTGCAGAGCTTTTTCTTGTTCACTGACGTTATCCGCTTGTTGGTCTCCAAGTTCTCCGACGGCTTTTTGATTTTGATCCAACTGCTGTTGAATGGAAGATAAGCCACTAAACACTTGATTGGCCTGCTCCTTAAAATTTTGCTTAGAGCTTGGCTGATTAGATTCAAGGGAGGACAACCCTTCTTGAATCGCAGCGACGCTTTGAGCCTGCGTTTTTTCAAGCATTTGTTTCTGTGTTTCTTGATATGTTTGATATTGATTTACATATTCAATGAAGCTGTTTAAATTCTTTTCAACCTGTTCTACGTCGCCTTGTCTGTCGCTCGAACCTTTTTCTGCTTTATTTACATTATCTTGGATTTGCTGAAGAATTTTCTTTTGATCATTTAATTCACCTGCTAAATCTTTTGAATTCGGTTTATAAAAAGCGACCATTGTTTTTTGAAAGGCGATTTCTTTATTTAGAATTTTATCGAACTGTCCGCGTACCTTATCCACTTCCTGTGATACATAACTCCAGTACAAAGAGGACATTTCATTATTAACCTTTGTAGTAGCATCTTCTAATTCCCCTACTACTTTTTCCTTATTAACTGCGTTAAGCTGACTTTGAACTTTGTATTCCAAAGTAGCTTTTTCTGGCTTTTTTTCCTGATACGATAAAATATTTTGTGAGAAAGTCGAGGGAATATAGATAACCGCATCATATTTCCCATTCTGTAAACCGCTTGTAGCTGCGCTTCGTCCAAGCACGGTCCATTGATAATCAGACCCCTCCTGTAAAAGAGGAGTCACTTTTTCTCCAAATTCTATCGCTTTTTCACTATTTTCTTTTACTCCATTATCTTCGTTAACAACCGCAATCGTTCTTGTTGAGTTTTCTGTGACTTGCAGCGGGTTGTCTCCAATATACTGGAAAAAGAAAGAAGGAAGAGCCAAAATTAAAACAACAGCTAATATAACTTTAAGTGTATACTTACGCTGTTCGGTCATGTTAAGATCTTCCTTTCACTTACACATAGCGGGATTTGAATTCTTGTTTCTTTTCCACTTTTAATATAATAACCGAAGCCAGGGTTAACGTCGGCTTCTTTTCGGTCATAAGGAAGTGTAAATAAGCTTTGCTCTGTTTTCTTCATCAGCAACACGGCTTGGCTAATTTGCTTCACTTCTGTTGTTAACGCGTCAAATCCTTTTGAAAACTCATTGTTGTTCCCTGCAACAATCAAGTTAAAGCCCAGGTGACTATAATTTTTCATCAATTTTGTAATACGATCCTGCAGGACGCTGTCTAAGTTTTGCTGGAATCGTACAAATCCGTCTACTACAAGCATGATCGGGGAAAATGAAAGACTGTGTACCGTTCCTTCCTGCACTGCTTCCAAATACTTATTTTCACGTCGCTGCAATCGTTCTTCAGTTAAATCAAGCCAGTCGATAATCTGTTCTTTTGTTTCCATGTAAACAACTTCATCTTCAGCTGCATAGCTTGATAAACCGCGGTCAACCGAATCAAATAGTCCGATTTGCTTCACGCCTTGTTCAAGCGCTGTTTGCAGTATGACCTTCACTACATTTGTCTTTCCTTTTTGCGTCTGCCCCATGACGATGCAATGCTTATTTTTCGTAAAGTTCATATGCACCGGTCGAACAAACTCTTCATCTAATCCAAGAGGAATGACTCCTTTTTCCCGAATAACCCTTCTGTCCGTCATAAACTCGGCAAGTACAAGTTTCGATGACAGCATTGGTACAGGCTCCGGAAGAATAGCATCAGCATATTGATTCTTTAATCGTTGAATGTGCAGCTTAACTGCATCAAAAATTTCAAAATCATCTTTTCCTTCCGCAGGTAAAAACAGCTGCGCAAAATAAGGTTGATCCGTTTTGATAATAGCCCGGCCTGGAATAGACTCTAGCGCATACGGCGTACGTCCTAAAATAGAATACGCTTCTGAATGATCCATTAAATAATGAACAACCTTCGTTTTCAAGTTATTCATAAGCGACTGCCGAATAGAATTCACCCGCGTCGCGGTAAAGATCATATAAATCCCCAAAGACTGGCCGTCACGTACGAGCTGTGTGAACTGCATTTCTAGATCTTGCATTTCTTCTTTGACAAGATCAAAATTATCAATCGTGATAAAAATTAGAGGAAGCTCTTCTGAAATTAGAGCATTATACATTTTGATATTGCTAACTTCCTGCTGTTGAAATAACTGCTTTCGCCTTGCGATTTCTTGTTTGATAATCGTCATGAATTTTTCAATTTTACGCATTTGATCCATTAAGAAATAATCCGCCGTATGAGGCAGCTGACGAAGCGGCAACAGCGTGCCGTTTCCAAAGTCAAAAATGTAATAATGAAGCTGCTCCGGGCTCTGTCTTTCAGCTAGACTAAGAAGCAACATCATGACTGTAAACGATTTACCGTATCCTGACGAACCAAATATACCAATGTTTCCATCATCCATCAGCTGATAATTGTATACCGTTTGACTTTGCTTTTCCGGTTCATCAATCAAGCCAATTGGGAATACGCCGTCTCGCTTCTCTTTGTACTCACTGCGAAGCAATCTCTCTTTAAGAGGCGGCAGCCATGGACTATTTAATTTTTTGATAGCTAGTTCCTGCTGCGTTTTTTCAATTTTTTGCACCACAACATCAATTTCTGCTTCCGCTTGTTTAGATGACGTCTGCTGAGTAGATACATCAGATAAAGGAATCAATCCGAGATCTGTGACAATGGCGACTTCATCTTCAGCCCCATACGTATCTTCCATGTACGGCGCGCCGCTCCAAGCTGACTGAAACAGTTCATACACTTCATTATTTCCAACCTGCAGATAGCCTCGACCCGTCACCGTAATAGAAGCAGCGTCCGCATTTTTTAAGATTTCTTTACTGTCAGCGGCATCTTGGACTTTTAAAGCTACTTTAAAGCGCGCATTACTCCAAATTTGATCGTCAATAACACCGCCTGGCTTTTGCGTTGCTAAAATTAAATGAACGCCCAGACTACGTCCAATGCGCGCCGCGCTGACTAATTCGCGAATGAACTCTGGTTCTTCACTTTTTAACTCGGCAAATTCATCCGAGATTAAGAATAAATGAGGCAGAGGTTCTTCTGCCATACCTTGCTTATATAAATCTGTATAATCATTAATGTGATTGACTTCATATCTATCAAACAAGCGTTGGCGTCGCTTTAATTCACTTTTAATAGAAGCTAGGGCTCTTGTACTAAAATTCTTACTTCCTTCAATGTTTGTAATGGTTCCAAGCAGATGAGGCATGTTTTTAAACGGCTGAGCCATTCCTCCGCCCTTATAGTCAATCAATAAAAACGCGACTTCATGGGGGTGAAAATTCACCGCTAGAGAAAGAATGTACGTTTGTAAGAATTCACTTTTCCCTGACCCCGTCGTACCTGCAAGTAATCCATGAGGGCCGTGAGCTTTTTCATGAAGATTTAGTTCAACAATATCTTCTTTTCCTTTTAAACCAATGGGAACTGCTAGCGACTTAGCTGATTCATTGCTTTTCCACCTTTGCACGATATCCAACTCACCAATTTCTCTTGCTTTAAATAATTCTAAGAATGAAACGCTATTTGGAATTGAGTTGGTCATGCCAACTTGGTGATCCAATGTCCGTAGCATCCTTGCAAATCTTTCATTATAATCAAGTGTGTGTTTATCAAGCTGAAATGGAATATTCACAGCTTTTTGCTTTTGAATTAATATATCCCCCTCGGATTCGTTAATATAACGGACGAGTGTATGAACATGCTCCGTTAAGCTTTCCTTTGTCTCTGCCGCAAATATCGCAGAAAACCCAAGGTGAGGGTGATATCCTTCTAAATACTCTAAGATAACGTGATCTGCAATTAACTGCTGATTCGTAATAATAAAAACAAAGTGAGGCAAGAAAACCCCTTCTCCTTTTGCTTCATCTAAATCGCGTTCTCTCAGCATTTCATAAATAGAAGATAAAAGCTGATCTCTCGTTTGTTCATTATAGATGAAACCTTTCGCAAAAGAATGCGGAAGCTGAAAATGAGGAAGCCATTTCATCCATTCCCACTCTTTATATTCTTCTTCATCAAAAATGAATACGAATCTTACGTCATGATAACTGTGGGAAAATGCCAGCTGTCCTACAAGCTGATGCAATTCATTCTTCACCGTTTTCATCTTTCCTACCAGACCGATAGAGCCTAAACCTAAATGAGCGGTAACAGGGGCATTTTTCACTTCTCGATAGACCTTTTCCATGTGCTGAGACTGCTCAAGCAAATCATCAATTTCTCGATTAGCCATATCTCCGCTATTCAAAGAAATTTGGTAGCTTCCAGGAACTGTTCCTGTTCCAAGGCGCACCTGTAAAAAATCACTGCTTTCTACAGTTCGTTCCCAAATTCGATCAGAAATCTGTTCTGTTAAATATTTCATTCGTTCAAACGTCGGAAAATGATAAGATAATACATCTCGTTGAACTGATACTAGTTCTTGTAATTCCTCGCGCTTGTTTTCTAAATACTTTGTATAAATTCGACGACGACGCTCCTGCCGCTTCTTGCGCTGTTTTTTATCTTTGAAGTATTGAACGGTAGATACAATCAGCGTGGTCGTAAACATCATGACAGATATAATAATAAAAATTCCCCTAGGCTGAATAATCGAGACCGTACCCATGACTAAAAGCATGACTAATGGCGGTAAAATAGTAAGCCATAAGCTTCGGTTATTTTCATCATTGTCTTGAGACGGAAAGGACAAGCTTACCTTATCATTAGGCAAATCATATATCATGCGCGGTGTCCGTCTATAAACCGGGTACTTCTTTTTCATTTCAGAAATAGGCTGTGCCGTAGCTGGAAGCTTAGATGCATAATCGTAGCAGCTTTGAATCTTCAGCAAATCTTTTTCGATCAATTGAATCGTCATAGAAGACCATAAAATAAGATCTCCTGGCTGAAGGTTCGTATTCTCTTCTAGTCGGTGTCCGTTAAGATAAAGCGGTTCTTGGTTATAAAAGACCTTCCACTTCCCGTTTATCTTTGATAAGTAAAATCCTTCTTTTGGCTCTACTACAAACTTTTCTTTCTGCTGATACACATCAGCTGCTTCATCACTTGTGGAAAACGAAACTTCTGATCCGTAATCAATATAATAGACAGCTTCTTTAATAGCCGTCTCTGTAAGGACAAAGGTTAAAGCATGTCCTTGTTCTCGCCATACAAACGACTCAGAAACAGATAGCTCTGCTATCCTTTCTTCTCCGTAGGAAATCAAGAGCCGGCCGTTCTTTTCAGATGACAGCGTCATTTGCCCTTTCTCAAACGGATAGGAAAACGTAAAAGTTTGATGCTGAGTGTTTCCAACCGTTGCTTGGCGAAAGGTTTTAAAATCTACAGGCAGCTGCTGATACGTTTGCCCACTAACTACCCAAAGCATATTCATACAACTACCTCCCTACTTCGATTGATCTTCCTGCTGTTTTTTCTGCTCTTCTTGTTTCTTTTTCTCAGCTTCTGCAGCTTTCTGTTCTTCTTCCTGCTGCTTGGCCGCCTGGGCCTCCTCAGCTTGTTTCTCTTCTTTCTGCTTGGCTGCTTCCGCTTCTTGCTGATCATTTTCTTTCTTAAATTCTTCAAGTTCGTTTGTTACTTTATCAAGCTCCTCTTGCTTTTTATCAGCCGCTAAATCGTTGTCTGTCTTTAGCTGACCTTCGTATTTCATTAGTGCATAGATAATTAACGAACGTTCCTCTAACAACCTGCTGACTTCTAGCGCTTTTTTATTGTCACCTCGGCCAATGTAAAACCAATAGGCAAAATACTGAGGATCTGACTGAAGCGTAATAGACTTTAAAGCATTTGCTTTTTGCTCCTCCCCTAACTTTTCATTAACAAGATAGGAAGTTGCTATTTCGTACTGCACAATTTTAGGCATGCTTTCAATATCATAATCTTCAAGTGTGTCGACTACTTTGCTGTAGTTTTTTTCAAGAAAGTATTCGTTGCTTTCTACAAATGCTTCTTGTTTCGGCTGAGCAAAAAAGTAAGAGTAAAAAGTATAAATAAGAGCTGGAATTAATAAGACAAGTATACCCCCAGATGAAAACTTAAAAATGGTCCAGCGTTTTTGAGGAAGTTGAACGAGTGTCTTTTGATGCTTTTCAATTTGGGTTAGCTTATGCTGAACAAATTGACTCAGCTCTTCCTCATTGCTGATATGCATTATTTTTTTAGCGTCTTCTTTTAATTGCAAGGTCTCATATAACTTAAAGTACTGTTCAAATGTATGCGATGAGTCAATGGCCGCTGCTATTGTAGCCTTTAACTCTTGAAAGCTTTGTTCCTCGTTAGACTCATAAGGAGGTAAACTTTCTTTCACTCCATAATGTAAAAAAGCCGGACTTAAACTTTTATCAAAAATGATATTTTCTGGACAAATCAACAAATGCAACCTTGAAAAAGAATGCTGCTTTACCTGTTTGATAAGCTGATCTGCAAACAGCCACTTTTGCTGTTCTTCTTTTCCTCTTAATGCTGTAAAAGGTTGAAATTCAGAGGTAGGCTTAATTGTTATTTTAAGTTCATCATCGCTCATCATGATTTCTTTTTGAAAAGCCGTGTTTACATCCTTTAACATTTCAATTTCAACAGAACGATTAAGTCGAATTTTTTCTTTTTGAAAAACAAATGTATATTCATTATTATGACGTGTCATTACAGCTTCGAGCTGTTCTTCTAAGTAAGTCGGTTTCTTCTCTGACATTCTAATAGACTCCTTTAGAGAATTTCGATACAATCACCTGTGGTAATTCCGCAGTTAATCATCGTCTCATTTCCCGAGAAAATAAGATTTTTATTTGAAACACGTATCCACGCACCGTCCTTTGGTGATTGAGTAATCTTTTTAGCTTGCCAAACAATCTCGACTACTTTTTTGAGTGAATGATAGTTTGATAGTCGCAAATCGAACCGATCACCTGTATAGTGCTTTAAGTCTACTGTTACTTCTATATACATAGGGTTTCATCACCTCAAAACATAGAAAAAGCGCCTTCATCTTTTGAGAATAGGGCGCTCCTTTTATTACTTCACTTAGATTATTAGATGAAGTTAACCGCGGATTTGGCTAGCGATTTGGTTATCTGTATCTTCAAGAACGTTTGCAGAGTCATCTAATTGCTTAGCAATCTTTGTAAGTAGGTTAGACATTTCAACGAAAGAAGGCTTTAATTCTTCGTATTGAGCAGCAAACGCTTCGCTTGAAGCACCTTCCCACATGTCTTGAAGTTGATTTTTCATTGTATCAAGACGGCTTACTAATTCTTGAACTTGACCGCTTTCGTTCGTATAACGACCTGCCATGTCGCGAAGCTCTGCTGGTGTTACGCGAATAATTCCTGACATACATATCTCTCCTTCGGTTTATATATTTACTATTATTGTAAGAAACTCTAGTGATAAGGTCAAAGGTTACTTGCAAAAGCCTCCAAAAATGAGAATATGTATCTACAAATACCCCTAAAAAATGCAAATAAAACCTAAACAACCAAGATTTTGTTCTCATTTAAACCTTTTCCATCTGATCTATAGGTACCTATTTAAAGGAAAATAAAAACTATAAGACTATTAAATTACATTTTCGTTTATTATCTATAGAACTATTTACTAGTGATAAAAAAGCAGCAGCCTATTTAAGGCCCTGCCTCTTTATATATATCTTCTATTTATTTAAGATTCAGACATGCTTGGAAAAAGCACATGCGCTTGTTATTGCTTTCGCTACTGCTTAAAATAATTTTGATCTTCTTTTAACATCCTTATTTCTTCGGGGATGAATAATTTTGAGAGAGGCGTGTCAGGGTTAAGTAATATCGCTATTTCTTCATTTAATACAGGCAGCATATCCTTAAATGATACGCATACGGTCTTTTCATCTTTCAGCATCTGTTCAATCGGATATTTTGACGAAAAAACAGGTAAATATCGGTACGCTGCGCTTTTCATCGTCTGAACGTAGTGCTCTGCAATTAATATATCTGATGCTCCATGCTCTGAACTAACAACTAGCCATAAATTGCTATTCATTAAAGTTTTATAAAATTGAGCAATTTTCTTATTATCTTTCATTGCTTCAATTAATGATTTTTCTAATAAGTTAAATGTATATTTCATTGCCGAGACAACCCTGTAAGGAACTGTACCATTTCACTTCCAGCGCCATCATATACTTCATTCATTCTCTCTTCACTTCCTCTGTGCTGTCACTAAACATAATGTTTGAAGGATTCATTTCCTGACTTAAAATGCCCAACCCCATTTGAATAACGCCATAAGTAAAAAATTCCGTTCGACTGCATGTAGAACCATTCACTACTTTTTCTTCCCAAGACATAGAAAGCGAATTCCACATAACATTAAGAGTACCTAAAGGTTTTTCAATCGTTCTATGCATATTGTCATACGTATTCCATTCTTTTAAGTTCTTTATGTTATTCCACGTATCTTGTGAATGGGTGCCCCCATCGCTCCACACGCTCGACCAAAACTCTGTCCAGCCTGAAGAGCCTTCTAGCTCTCCATCTGCTTTTCTCATTTGTTCTGCAGTGTCTTTTACTAATAAATGTGCGTTTTCCGTTAGCGAATCAAGTTTGCGAATCATATGCTGTAACTCTTCCTGCAAGTCCAGCACTTTATCAATATCTGCAACAGACAAGAAATGTAGATTTGTAGCTTCCCAGCTTAGTTTTTGAAGTGCATCAGCCGTCTGTGAATGAGAGTGCTGAATTCGCTCTGCAAATGTCTGCAGCACCTCTGGATTTACTTTTATCTCCATGTATGTCCGTCCCCCTATCTCTTGTAAGCCTTCAGTCATCATCCAAACATTTTTTAAGCCTATACGGAAAGACTCACTTTCTAAAGGAGTGAGTCGATAATGTTATTTATTACGCCGATGCTAACTCTCTTAATCGTGAAATTTCTAAGCGTAAAGTTTGAAACAATTCATCCCTTACGTCGTACAGATGAAAAGTAGATTGCGTAATATCATTATAAATATCCTCATATGAGCTCTTAGAACGCCCTGACCAATCTGACGCATATTGTTGGTGCGAATTTTGAAACAGATAGATACCCTCTTCAAGAAATTCCATGATACGTTGAACTTCATGTAAATATGATTCTAATTGATCTGCATCTCGACTATATTCTTTACTTTTTCTTCTTCGCTCTATGTCGTCAAAGAGATCATCAATTGCATCCATAAAATGTCCCCACGTCCTTCTTCCTCTTTTATTAGAAGTCTCTTAAAGTAATGTTAAAATAAGGTTACAAAAAACAAAATCCATCATTCAAACTATTTTCATACCTAGGAAAAAATATCTACATTTCTCTTTTTTTACTTATTTATACAGGTGAAATAGAGAAAATAAACAACGCCAGGCTGCTGTAATAAAGCAGTAGACGTTGCTTTTTAGGTTGTGACACTGCTGTTATAAAAAGGCAGAATACCTAGTTTACATTCGACCTTTTTGTTTCTTTTTCTTGTTAAATGGCTTTTTTGAAGGTTTTTTAGCTGTACGGGACTGCTCTTTTGTTCCTTCATCCACGATTTCACCCATATAAAGTTCTTTTTTCGCTAATGAAAGTTGAAGTTCACGTGCGATTTGTTTTAAATTTCGCTCTTCACGTTCAGTCACAAGAGAAATGACTGTACCTTCTGCTCCCGATCTGCCTGTTCTACCTGAGCGATGTACGTATTGATCTGCATCTTGAGGAACATCGATGTGAATTACATGCGTCAATCCCTTAATGTCTAATCCTCTAGCTGCGACATCCGTTGCTAATAAGACAGGGAAATCTCCTTTTCGAAACCCTTTAATCGTCGTAGCACGATCTTCTTTTTTCGTTTCACTGTGTAAAGAGCCTGCTTCTACACGCTTAAAT
The DNA here is from genome assembly GCF_056099005.1 of Priestia sp. 53B2. Lineage (NCBI taxonomy): Bacteria > Bacillati > Bacillota > Bacilli > Caryophanales > Bacillaceae > Priestia > Priestia sp. 53B2. Next base: position 80,322 of record NZ_JBLZXA010000015.1, on the reverse strand, counting down.
GTTAATTTTTCTTCAAACTCGATTAGAGTATCAATTCCTTTAAAAAACGCTAAAGCTTTCATTTGTTCTTGACGAACTAGTTTTCTAAGCACGTCCACTTTATCTCTAGCTTCACTTTTGATGTATACATGCTCTACCTTCGAAGCCGGAAGTTCATCTCTTCCTACCTCTATTTCAAGAGGGTGGTTCATCATATCTTTCGCTAGCGATTTGGTACGTTCTGATACAGTAGCTGAGAAGACTAGGATTTGACGATCACTTAACGCCATTTTTACAATCTGTTGAACCGTTTGAACATGCTCAGGTACAAACAATTGATCCGCCTCATCAATCACAATTGTTTTGACTTCGTGCATTTTTAATTTCTTCATTTTAATTAGCTCGTTCAAACGTCCTGGAGTACCAACAATGATATTAGGACGTTTTTTGAGTTTTTCTAATTGTCGTTTCATATTTGCTCCGCCAATAAACGCAGCGCTTGAAATACCGCTTCCCTGCGACCAAGTTTGAATTTCACCGTGAATTTGCATAACTAATTCATGGGAAGATGCTAAAATAACTGCTTGAATATGAGATGGTCCCGGCTGAATGCGATGTAAGACAGGCAACAAATATGCCAGCGTCTTTCCTGTTCCCGTTGGGGATTCTCCTATTACATCTTTATTAGCTAAAATCTCTGAAATAGCTTTCGTTTGAATGGCAGTAGGCTCATTGAACCCTGCTTTTTTCCACGCCTCTTGTAAAAAAGGCTGTAAAGTCTCTATAAACTGACTCATATCTATCTCCTTTTCCATGCTTTTCTCGATATTATAAACGATTTTTTCATTTCAATTAAACGAATGTATCAGTGGCCATGTGCGTTAATACTGACCTTAATTTCTATTTATAAATAAACCTTTCTTATCCCAAGGGACCCTGTCAATCCGTCAGTAGAAAAATCGGTTGTTGCCTTAACTTTTCTACATCAATAAACATAGCTTCAACTATGATACACTATTGCTTCTATAGAAAACAATATGATCCTCTTTATTATGGACGAAAACTTGTATAAGAAGAAGGTTTTATGTCCTATATGGATCTAGACGCAAAGGGCTCAGCTGCTTACTGCCTCTTTTTCAAGAAAACAGCCGCCTCTCTGAACTACGAGAGGCGGCTGTTTCGTTCTATAATTGGCATATCAATAGTAACCGTTGTCCCTTTTCCTTTACCGCTTTTAAAATGCATGGTACCTTGATGACGCTCCATGATTTTGTAACACACGGCCAGCCCTAAGCCAGTGCCAGCTTCTTTTGTAGAATAAAACGGCGTTCCTACTTGTTCAATCCTCTCTTGACTCATTCCGATTCCATTGTCTTCAAAGTGAATCAATGCTCGTGTATCTTTTTCTTCAACTGTTATTGTAATATGACCTTTCTCCATAATAGCTTCTACACCGTTTTTAATCACATTGATGAACACTTGTTTCAACTGATTTGCATCAGCTGAAACATAAATAGGCCTTTTGGCTGTTTCTTTCAATAAAATAGAAACATTATTTAAATTGGCCTGCGCTTCCATTAGGGTAATAACTTGTTTTAAAATCTCGCATAAATTGGTCTTTTCAAAAGATACATGCTGCTTTTTTCCAAGAATGAGCATTTCACTGGAGATTAAGTTGATGCGGTCGATTTCAGACATCATAATATCTAAATATGTGTCATTTGTTTCCTTAGAGGCTTGCATAACCTGTACAAAGCCTTTTAAAGAAGTAAGCGGGTTTCTAATTTCATGTGCGACGGCACCTGCCATTTGTCCAATAACCGACATTTTTTCCGAGGTTATCATAAGCTCTTCATCTTGACGGTATGTAGTAATATCGCGTGCAATCATAAATACACCTACTACCTGCTTATGAACGATGATGGGAAGCAAAGAACACCTAAGCAACCGTCTTTCTCTCTTTCTATTGATCACATTCATTTCGAACTTAGCACCTTTTCCATTCAGCACTTCTTTAAAATACTCTTTACACATATCAAACTCTTCAGCTGCGATAAGAGCTGAAGGTTTCATCCTTTGTAATTCTTCACTGGAGTATCCAACGATTGCTTCACCTTCTGGATTAGCAAGAAGAACTTCACCCGTTTTACTTATTTCAAAAACGCCATCGGGATTATGTTTGAATAAAGATTGATAGTGCTGATTGCTCGTTTGAAGTTCGTGTTCTTTTACTACGAGCTCTTGCTGGGACTCCACTAGTTTATAAGCTCTCCTATATACCAACCCATACAAAATAATCCCCGTAGCTAAAATAAAAAACCAACCTTTGTATTGTTGAAAAAAAATATATACTTCAAAACGACCTTGCGCTAATGTTCTAGATATATTATCAGATATCAAGATCCATACAGCGCCAATAATGATATATATAATTGAAATTCTTAAAGCTACTTTACGCGCGTGTTTCACCAAATTTTAATCACCTGTTTATCAGTATTGATCCCCTGTCTTATTGTCTTTATATGAAGTGTTCACTTTTTGTAGTCATTTCATGCCGTTGTAAAAAATTGATGAATGGCCTGACCTAAGTTACTAATAGATTTTACATTTGCTTGAAAATGATACTGGTGAAGCCATTGACTATGATCGGGTGTCACACCTGTTAGATAAATTTGTACACCCATTAGCTGAAATTCCCATATTAAATGTTCTAGGGCTGCAACACCTCGTTCATCAATTTGACCTATTCCATTAAAGTCAATGATAACTCGATCAACCGTTTCTTCATCTATTTGTCTGAGCAGCCGATGTTCATTTTTCATGATGACTTCCTCAAACAAATCGCCAAACAGAGGTATAAGCACCATGTTGTTCGATAAATGAATAAACGGTCCCGACAGTTCTATAACTCGGTTCATTGCTTTTTCTAATCGTTCTTTTTGCAGCAGCAGTTCTAAGTCTGTTTCAGATAAACGCGCTGTATGTTGTTCGATTTTTTCTGAAAGAATCCTAATTTGAGAATCTTCCTCTACACATATTACATGCGCCTTATCTTGCTCCCATTTGCAATTCACGGTATAAAGAGACATTTTAGCTTTGCGCGAATGCATGACTAATTCTGTTTTTATTTTTTTCTTCTGCCCTAATCGTTTTCTAGCTTTGTTCTGACTATCTTCGTCAACAATTTCTAAAAAATGTTGAACCTCTCCGAATAAAGCAGCTGCTTCATCAGATTGCGCTAGAATATTCATTTCCTCATCCATAATAAAAACCGGAAGCGGAGCATATTTAATAGTCGACAACCTTAATCCCCCTAATTGATTGATAATGAAAAAACTCTTTCAACTCCTCTAACTGTGCAATAAATCGAACTTGATTTGTTTGAACAAGAGGAAACTTATAGTTTGAAACTACTCGGCCTCCAACTAAAATAAGCGGCTGATGTTTTGTCTTTTGTAATCCTTCTATATATTCGCTTGCTTTTTCTATATGATGGGTTAAACTGAACGAGATTCCTACTAAATCAGGTTTCCATTGTTCAACAGCGTGCGTTGCATGTAAAAGCGGAGAATCTGCTCCTAAAAGTTTCGTCTGCCATCCGTGCTCTTCAAAGAGAATGGAAATCATTTTTAAACCTAAAAAATGCTGTTCATTTTCTATGCACAAAAACAGACCTTTTTTTTCATTTTTAATAACTTCTTGTCTTATACACAATTGATAGCGTGCCAAAACATAGTCACAGGTAGTAGTAGCTAAATGTTCATCAGCCACTGAAATTTCATCTTCTTCCCACATCATACCGATTTGAGCCATTGACACTGAAATGAATTGCTGAAAAATATAAAATGTATCGAAACCCTGCTGTCTTTTTTTCCACACAATATTCCAAGCTTCATCTTGATTCCCTGATAACAGTAATTCAGTCAAGCGTTCTATGCTTTCAATCAAGAAACCACCTCTTTTTCAGTCAAACGACTTGTTTTTTCCTTTGTTATTATCAACCATACCACTTAACTCACCCGCACTCTACAGTAAAATATTCTCACACTGACAAAATAGCACCGGACTTCTCTGACAGGTCAATCTCTTTATTTTTCAAAGTCAACGAGGTAGTGATGCAGCAAGTGACGGTTTTGTTCATTGTATAAGTACGCATACACAGGTCGTCCTATTGTGCCGTAAGTCATTCTTTCTCCAAGAAGACCTATATCTGTTAGAAATTTTAAATATTTCCGAATAGACACTCTTGAAATTCCCGTTTTTTCAGCTACATCATCAGTCGAAAAAGGGTGATCTTTAAGATACTCAATGGCTTCTACGATAACTTCTAATGTTCCTGTCGTTAAACCCTTAGGCAACGGCTCTACCGGAGCTTCTTTTATCTTTTTATTAGACAGCAGCCCGTCTAATTCCTGTTGATTAAGCTGAGGTTGCTGTTTTAACGTACGAAATGTTTGTTTGTAAGCCGAAAGTGCTTGATAAAAGCGTTCAAATGTAAAAGGCTTAATCAAATAATCAATCGCTCCGTAGCGTAAAGCTTGCTGAATCGTTTGGGCATCCGAAGCAGCCGTGATAAAAATAACGTCTATTTCCTCTTGTTTTGTTCGAATCTCTTGTAAAACTTTCAAACCATTTTGTCCAGGCATAAAGACATCAAGCAGCACTAAATCAACTTGATATTCATTTACCTTCACCAAGGCTTCATGACCCGAATGAGCAACAGCGACTACTGTAAACCCCTCTATCTCTTCAATGTACTTTTGATTAAACTGAGCAACCATGGGGTCATCTTCAACAATTAATACTTTAATCAACTTGATCTCTCCTTGTTTCGTACGGAATATCAATATAGAATGTGGTACCGCTATTTATAAATGAGTCAATGACGATTTGGCCACCTAGTTCATCAATCGTTTGCTTCACTAAATGCAGCCCAAACCCTCTGCTCGTTCCTTTTGTAGAAAAGCCTTTCTTGAAAATCTGATTCATTGTATCGGAAGGAATGCCGCAGCCTGTATCCGTGACTTGAATCGTAAGTTTATTGTTTTTATACACAAGCATAACGGACACTTTTTTAGAGGCTTGATGACAAACTGAATCAATTGCATTATCAATTAAATTTCCAATAATGGTAATGAGATGATGAGTAACGTGTGGATCTGAAGGTTCTGGAATAACTTCATCAGCGGAAAACGTCAGTTCTACGCTTTCTTCTCTAGCATAACTCATTTTGCCCATGAGGAACCCTGCCAACGCATGATCTTTAATAGATTTAGTCACTGAACTAGATTCATCGACACGGTGATTAACAAGCTGATGAATATACGTTTTTAGCTCATCATAATAATTCATCTGCACCATTCCTAAAATCACATGAAGTTTGTTCATAAATTCATGCGATTGTGCTCGAAGCGCTTCCACATACATTTTAACACCTGTTAGTTGTTCTGCTAAGATATTAACTTCTGTTTTATCCCGAAACGTAGAAAGTGCCCCTACAATCTCTTCGTTTACTACTAGCGGAACCCTATTAACCACAATGGCTACTCCATTTATGACTTGCTCTTCATCATAATGAGATTCCCCCGTAGACAAAACATCGTCTAACCTGGAGGTTGGCATATATTCTCGAATAGACAAACCGATTGGCTCTGGTGCTAACCCTGCTTTAACAAATAAGCGGCGTGCAGAACGATTAGCAAGTGTAATATTACCTTCCTTATCAACAGCTATCACTCCTTCACGAACCGACTGCAGCATGGTGCTTCTCTCTTCTAGAATTTTAGCAATTTCAAAAGGTTCCAAACCAAATAAAATTTTCTTTATGTAATTCGCTAATAAAATAGCACCAAGAACGCCTACAAGTAAACCAATTAATGAACCTAAAACAATTCGACGATGCCCATCTCTAATTGCTTCATTTACATTATTCAAAGAAATCCCCACAGCTACTGCACCAATTTGTTGATTTTTTTCATTATAAATAGGTGCAAAAGCGCGCAGAGATTTATCAAGCGTTCCTTTTGATACAGATACATAAGATTTCCCGTGCAATGATTTTTGCTCATCGCCTCCGGCAAACCTCTTTCCTATCTTTTTAGGATCTGGGTGAGATTGGCGAATTCCATTCATATCCATAACAACGATAAACAAGACGCTTGATTTTTCACGAATTCGTTTAGTAAATTCTTGAATTGACTGAGGTGTTTTTGTCTCTAGTCCTTCTTTCACGTTCGTTGATTCTGAAATAATCGTAGCAATAGTCCGAGCTTTTTCAGCCTGTTGATCCCGAATATTTTTTCCAATTGAACTGCTAACTAATAAATCCGTTAACAATAGCGATAGAATCACCACCATGCATACAAGCAGCACCGTGATGCTTCGCAGACCCATTCTTCCGTGTTTCACATTCTTCCCTCGCTTCCCTGCTTTTCTTGTTTATAGCACAAGAAAAAGATCTTATCTAGAGTCAGATAAGATCTTCGCTTATTTAATTTCATTTTTACTGAGTTGATTAACATTTATACAGGAAGGTTAACAATCTACTTTATAGTTTTGGTCCTTTTCGATATTTGAACCATCCCATTTTATAAAAGGCAAAGACCATTACGCCTACAAGCCCAATCATAATGCCAAGTACAATAAAATAATTATATTTCCCCGTCAGTTCCGGCATATATGAAAAGTTCATGCCATAGAGACCAGCAATAAACGTCAACGGTAAGAAAATAGCTGACATAAGCGTTAGCGTAAACATGATTGAATTCATACGATCCGAGTTAATGGACATAAAGCTTTCTCGAATATCATTTGACAAATCCCTGCTCGCTTGCATAATTTCAATCATATTTAATAAGTGGTCATAAATATCATTAAAATAGCGAACCTGCTCTTTTGCTTTTAACGCATTAGTTGACATAATACGATACATTAAATCTCTCATGGGGTTTAAAATGCGGCGCATTCGTGACAAATCACTTCGGATGTCATAAAGCTGCCTCATTAATTCATCCATAGGTTCGTCTTTTGCATTGTCTTCAATGTCGTCTATGTGATCTTCAAATTTATAAAGCACAGGGAAGTATTCGTCAACGGTATGATCTAAGAGTTCATACATGATATCCCATGTTCCATCTTCGGTAGCCTCAGGGTCTTTTTTGATAAGCTCCCACACCCTAGCCACGCTCGTTAGCTTATCCATATGGTAAGTGACTAAAAAGTTATCCCCTACAAACGCAGATACTTCTAAGTGCTCAAGCTCTTCTTTATGAAGGGCATAATAGACTAAAAAATAATGCTCATCATACAGCTCAAATTTAGCGCGCTGACCTTGATTTAAACAGTCCTCAACTGCTAAAGGATGAAAATTAAATTGTTCAAGCTGCTTTTTTTCTTCCTCGGTGGGATTGTAAAAATCAACCCAATACCATTGAAAGTCATGGCTTGAACGAATCTCATTCATTTCTATTTCTTTAATAGCTCCTTCTTTGGTTTTAGCTACAATTTTAATCATAAGATAACCTCTGTCTTTTTTGATACTATTCTCTGCACGTACCCTTTTTACCATTTTGTTAAACTTTTTTCTTTTAATGTACGCCTTTTCTCGTCTATACATACGATGATGGTGACGACAAGAGAACAAAACGGTGAGGAGGTATATCCATATGTATGAATTTTACTCTCGGCATGAAGAATATTGGGAAGATGATACAAGACTAGACGAACAGCTTCTAAGAGATATAAACAAAGCTGTAAGCGATGAGTTTTCCGCTATTCACTACTATACACGCTTAGCAGAACTGGCTCCTAATAATCAGTTTCAACAAGCTATATTAGGTATTCGGCAGGATGAAATTAAACACTTTGACTGGTTTTCTAAAGCCCATTATGATTTATCAGGCAGCTACCCACAGATTTCATTAAACATAAAACTGCCAAATACTTTTCAAGAAGGGGTCTCTGAATCCATTAAAGATGAAGTAGAAACCGTTCCATTTTATCAATCAATCGCTAGAAGAATCACAAATGCTCGAATTCAAAGCCGCATTGTTCGAGCTGCGAGCGATGAACAGCGCCACGGTCAAATTTTCCAAACCATTCAGTCCCGCTTCTCATACTAAATAATACGCTTGCAGTCGCAAGCGTATTATTTGGTATGGTTTTATCATTACCTCTTACTTTGTAGCATTAAATTCTTCTTTGATTTTTTGGAGCAGCGTTTGATTTGTTAATACGTCATATCCTGTTAATGCCATTGTTTGTGCCCCAAGTATCATTGCTTCTCTTCCTTGCTCACTTAAAGCTGCTTCTCTAAATTCGTGCGTATGACAAACAAAATAATCATCACAAATTTGAATATACGGATGAATAGCCGGAACAACCTGACTTACATTCCCCATATCTAAAGATCCATGATCGCCTTGGTCTTCCGTAATGCTTTGTTCGCTCACGCCTAATGAGATGAGATTATTTGTATAGACATCGGATAATGTTTGATTCGTTTGCATATCATCATAAGAAAACTCATAGTTTGAGATTTTTAATTTTGTTCCTGTGACTAGAGCAGCGCCGTTTGCACATGCCTTCACCTTCTCTGTCACTTCATCTACATATGCACGAGTTGAAGCGCGGACATAAAATTGCGCTACTGCATAATCCGGTACGACGTTGGCCGCCTTGCCTCCCTCTGTAATCACTCCATGAATGCGTACATCCGGCTTCACATGCTGGCGAAGCGCATTAATGCTGTTGAACGTTTGTAATACGCCGTCTAACGCGTTGATTCCTTCATGAGGAGCAGCAGCTGCGTGCGCGGATTTTCCGAAGAACTCAAACTGAATGGCATCCATCGCAAGAGAACGTCCGCTTTTTTGGTGGCAGTAATAAGGATGTACCATCATAGCTACGTCTAAATGATTAAAAATGCCTTGCTCGGCCATCGTTACTTTGCCGCCTCGTGTTTCCTCTGCAGGCGTTCCATATACGTATACTTTACCGCCTGTTTCTGCAACTGCTTTACTAAGACCAATACCAGCTGCAATCGACATGGTTCCAATTAAGTTATGTCCGCATGCATGTCCGAGATCCGGCAAAGCATCGTACTCAGCCATAAACCCAATCGACGGACCTGGCTTTTGACTGTCATAAACAGCAGTAAAAGCCGTTGGCAAGTCACATGTACCAATTTCAACTGTGAACCCTTGTTCTTTTAAAACATCCGTTAATGCTTTGCACGCTTTGAATTCTTCGTGACCAAGCTCAGGGTTTTGCCCAATATATTTGCTTACATCATAAAATGTATCCTGTAAGTTATTAATTGTTTCATTTATTAATTGTTTCATTAGTTGTACTCCTCTTTTAAATATTTAAACAAATTATAGTATATTTATTCGTTTTTTAAAAGCTAGTTTTTAAGACGGGTTTTCCTATCACCTTAATATGCCTTATAATTAAATTACTAACTGTTTTAAAGAAGGTATGCATAATGATTAACATAAAAAAATTCAATTTTTTAGGCGGTCGTATTATTAAAACAGGCATTGCCGTTTTTTTAACTGCGCTCATTTGCCAGTCTATTGGCTGGCCGTATATGCTCGCTGTTATTACAGCTATTGTTACGATTGAACCAACAGCTGCCGATTCTATTAAAAAAGCTTTCATCCGCTTTCCTGCTTCAGCAATCGGAGCTGCTTTTGCCATGCTTTACACATTTCTATTAGGAGTGACGCCGCTTACCTATATGCTTGTTGCTGTTTCTACTATTATATCCTGTTCTAAATTGCGTTTGCATGCAGGAACACTCGTTGCCACGCTAACAGGAATAGCTATGCTGACGATTGTGCACGATCATTATTTCATCTCGTTTTTAATTCGCTTAGCGACCACCAGTATTGGGCTGCTTACTTCTTCACTTGTGAATATCATCGTTCTTCCTCCTAATTATACACCTATTATTACGAGGAAAATTCAAAATCTCTCAAAACAAATGAGCAGCGTTTTACAGCAAAGAGGAAGCGAACTTTCCCAAGTACATGCTTGTCATAAACAAACAAAGCTTCAATTTCAGCAGCTTTCCGCTGAAATTGAAAAAATTGAGACGCTTTGTGAGTATCAGCGAAAAGAATGGAAGTTTCATCATTTCACTCGTACAGCTATGAGAAAATTCCACTATGAATATAAGAAACTTTCTCTTATGAGGCAGCTTGTCTACCATATTGGTAATTTAATTTACTTGCCTGCTCATCAGCTGCAAAGTGCAAGACATCAAGTAATATGGGATACATTCACTTCCTTTCATAACGTCTTACAAAATGAACAATATAAAAGCTCTTTGCAGCATCAAATGCTTGTTTTGACTTTAAAACAAAGGTTTTGGGCACATAAGCAGGAAGAAAACAGAGGGGATCAGCCTTTTTCAACGGAAACAACAATGCTTTACGAACTGCTTGCAATTCACCATCTGCTTGAAGAACTACACCGTATTCATTGTTTGAAGGATCGATATAACTTAAATAACTCATCTGTCTCACTTTCTTCATAAAAAAATCCTCACATATGTGAGGATTTTCTTGTTTACGAAACTTGTGACTCATCTTTCTTATATTCTTTCTCCCAGTAGTCTGCATTTTTAATTCCTAGCTTAACAGGATCAAACACAGGGTCTACCCCTTGTTTTTTCTGAGCTTCATAGTCTTTTAATGCAACTAACGCAGGCTTAGCTAAAATTAAGATAGCAATTAAATTTAGCCATACCATGATACCAAGTCCAGCATCACCTAACGCCCAAGCTAGTGATGCTTGTTTAACTGACCCGTAGAACGTAGCTCCTAGAAGGACAAGCTTTAATGCAAGCATAGCCCACTTTCCATTCTTTCCGCGAGTTAGGTAAGCAATATTTGTTTCAGCAATGTAATAATAAGCCATAATCGTTGTAAACGCGAAAAAGAATAAGGCTACTGCCACGAAGCCAGCTCCGAATCCCGGCAACACTGTTTCAATAGCGGCTTGTGTAAATCCAGGCCCTGCTTCTACACCTGGTAAATTTGAAATAATAAATGAACCACCTGGTCCTTCCGTGTTGTACATACCTGTGAATAAAATCATAAACGCTGTTGCTGAACAAACGAACAGTGTGTCAATATAAACCGAAAAAGCTTGTACAAGGCCTTGTTTCGCCGGATGTGAAACTTCTGCTGCAGCTGCTGCATGCGGCCCTGTTCCTTGTCCTGCTTCGTTTGAATAAATGCCGCGCTTAACTCCCCAAGAAACAGCTAAACCAACGATTCCTCCAAAAGCAGAATCCAATGCAAAAGCACTTTTAAAAATAAGAGCGATAACTCCCGGCAACTCGGAAATGTTCATGGCAATAATAATAAGAGCTAAAATAATATACCCAAGTGCCATAAAAGGTACAACGAATTGGGCCACCCCTGCAATACGCTTAACGCCTCCAAAGATAATAAAAGCAAGAATAATAACTAATCCTACTGCTGTAACCGTTGGACTAACGCCAAATGCGTTGTCGATGCCAAGCGCGATGGAGTTAGACTGAACGCCCGGCATTAAAATACTCATCGCAACAAGTGCTGCAATAGCAAATAAAATGCCATACCATTTCATACCTGTTCCTTTTTCAATGTAGTACGCTGGACCACCTCGATATTGGCCATCTTGTTTAACTTTATAAATTTGAGCAAGTGTTGATTCGATGAATGCACTAGAAGCACCAATAAAAGCAACTGCCCACATCCAAAATACAGCTCCTGGACCTCCAAAAGCGATAGCTGTTGCAACTCCAGCAATGTTTCCTGTTCCGACTCGTCCCGACAGCGCTAAAGACAGGGCTTGGAAAGAAGAAACTCCTGCTTCTGAGCTTTTACCCTGAAACATCAGCATAACCATGTCTTTTAAGTGTCTTACCTGCAAAAACCTCGTTAAAATTGAGAAAAATAGGCCGATCGCAAGACACCCATAAATAACAGGTGTGCTCCATAGCACATTATTCAAACTCGTTACAAATTGCTCCAAACGATAACCCCCTTATTTTTCATTCAGACTATTTTAAATTATAAGTTAAATTATAAATTTTAACAATAAAACTCTAAATTAAAACTCATTTTTAGTTAAAATACACAAAAAATTTATAAAATCCTCAAAAACATCCAACGATAAACCGTTTGTTTTGATAATTACCGCTTTCAAAAGAGAGACATCTGCACCTTTCTTCTCAGGAGCACATAGGCTATAGGAGTTATTTTCTATTAGAAGGTGTGAAAAACAATGATGAGAATAGAGCCTTTATTTTATCGTCCTTTAGCTCTAGACCTTCTTTATGCGTGCGTCTTAGCTTATAAGCAATACGCACAGGGAGGCACATTTGATGTACCTGAAGGCTACCGGCTTATTAAATCGTTTAAAGCTTCTGCGATAGGGGTGCAAGAATGGTTTGGTTTTATTTTAGAATCTGATGACTCTATCGTCATTGCCTTTCGAGGAACTCAATCTGAGGCAGATTGGATTGCTGATGCTCGCATTCGGCAGCGCCCTTATCCATACAATCAACAAGCCGGTCTCGTTCACGAAGGTTTTTTAGCCGTTTACGAATCATGCCGTGATGAAATTTTTGAAACGTATCATTCCCTTACCCCCAAGCCACTTTATATAACGGGGCATAGCCTAGGTGGTGCACTCGCTGCTCTTCATGCCTTAGATGTCGCCACAAACGCATCTTTTCCGGAAGTTACAATGTACAACTACGGAGCTCCTCGAGTAGGTGATCCTCAATTCGTTCAAACATACACAAATCTTGTTTCAAATAGCCGCTGTTTTGTTAACACGACGGATACGGTTCCTAAAATCCCTCCGAAGCGACTTTATTCCCCTTCCACCAAGCAAACGATTTATTACGATCAAGACCCTCTGCAACTCTCGTTTACGATTCAAACAGGTTCTACCGTGGGGAACCATAACCCCCAAACATACAGTGTTGGTATTTGGATGATGTCGGACTATCCTATTTTGGTCCAAAAATAAAAAAACAGGCGGACTGCCTGTTTTTTTATGCACCAATTGTTGCTTTGATTTCTTCTATTTGTTCTTGATGACGCTTTTCATGATAGCCAATAAAATCAATCCACTGCTTTAAATCCATTAACCCAAACACAGGGTGTGGAAACGATTTTTGCTTTAGCTTGTCTTCACTTGCTGTTTCTTCTAGCTCTATTAAAGCCGCTCTTGATTCTGCCAGCTTACTCTTCATTTCTTCTAATGTCTGCATTTCATTAGAAGGCGTAACTTGAGCCGGTGCATCTACTTTTCGCGAACGGTCTACCGCTAAATGAAACGGCTTATCTTCAGTCGGCTGATCTACACCGTTTTCTAACTGATTCTTTACACGTGAAACGATCATGCGCTCCATCAAATATAAATGTTCTAATACTTGCATAACGCTCCATGTATTAGATGCTGTCTGTTGATTTAATTGTTCATATGTTAATGATTCTACACTGCTCAATACGTCATTTCGAAACTGTTCATTTTTATTCATTTTTCATCCTCCTCTAGGATTCCTCTAGCTTATCGTATCAAAAAACTCTTCTATATAAAAAGGATATCCCTTTACTTAAACATGTTTTAGCTACAATTGTTTCACGTGAAAAAATCATATTTTCTATTTGACATAGATCAACTGAGGTGTTATATTTAGATTTCTGGCTTTTCTTTAAGAGCTGGACATAGTGAAAGTAACTTGAAAGGATGTATCGTACAATGCAAGGTAAAAATACTGGCATTCGACACATGTCTTTGAACAAAACTTATTCACACTGGATCGGCTTCGGAGCCGTAAGGATGCAAGAGAGGTAGGGCTTGCGTCGTTTAGGTTAATCGATCATGTGGAAAAACAAACCGCGGCAATGGATGAAATCCATGCAAGCACAATCAATGCTAATTGTGCCCTAACAACAACGAAACATACAAAAACCGTAATCATGGATTTTATAAAGAAAGTAATCATTTTGTTTTTACACTTGCAAAAAGCAAGTTACTGATAAGAAACACGAGCAAAAGCGAGCAGATGCATCTGCTCGCTTTTTTAATGATACTTTTTTATTTACTTTATCATTTCTTTTTTTAGCGGATCTTATAAAAAAGCCGAAACCAATGTGGTTTCGGCTTTTTTCTTATTGCTCTGCTAGTACATCAGCAAATGCTTTTGCGTAAGGCGGAAGGTCTGGCGGACGGCGGCTTGAAATGATGTGGCCGTCGATTACGACTGCTTCATCATGCCAAATAGCTCCCGCATTTTCCATATCATCTTTGATTCCTGGGGTACTTGTTACGTTTCGGCCATCTAAGATTTTTGCAGAGATTAATACCCATCCTGCATGGCAGATTTGGCCGATTGGCTTTTGCTGTTCATCCATATGACGAACCATTTCAATTACTTCAGGGTAGCGGCGCAGTTTATCCGGCGCCCAGCCTCCAGGTACTAAAATAGCGTCATATTCAGCTGGATCAACATCTTTAAACGCGTAGTCCGATAGAGCTGGAACACCGTATTTCCCCATGTACGTTTCGTTTGCTTTTTCTCCAACTAAATGTACTTCTGCTCCTTCTTCTCGAAGACGCATCACTGGATACCATAGTTCTAGATCTTCAAAGTCTGCACTAACAAGCGCAATAACTCTTTTATTTTCTAAGCGCATCGTAACACCTCCGCCATCAGTATAGCATGTTGGAGAATAAGATTGAAAATAAGGTACTAACTTGTACATAATTAAAGGATTTTTCAAGTGCCCTTCAGAAAATTTTTGTATGCCAAATGGTCTAATTTTATATTTTTACTTGACTGGGGACAAACATCACACTACAATGTGTAGTGTGATGTTCATAATGTTGTAAAATTATCCAAATCAGAAAAACTTTCTGATTTAATTGCTACGTTTATTTTTTCGGGCTTTTACACTACATAACGTAGTGTTTTTCAAATACACTTAAAGGAGGAAGTAAAGTGAATAAAAACGTCGAAATTGGTTCACTTATTATTCGTTTAGTATTAGGTTTTACATTTTTAGTACACGGCTTTCAAAAATGGCAAGGCGGGATTGAAAATACAGTAGGGTTCTTCGACAGCTTAGGAATCCCTGGTTTCATGGCATATATTGTTGCAACCATTGAACTTGTAGGTGGGGTTCTTATTATTCTTGGTCTAGCAACAAGAGTTGTAGCTGCTTTATTTGTAGCAGTTATGCTTGGCGCTATTTTTACAGCCAAGCTTAAAAGCGGATTTGTAGGCGGCTTTGAGTTTGATATCGCCTTAATTGCCATGTCTGCTCACTTGTTCCTTGCAGGAAGTCAATTCCTTGCTCTTGATGCAGTGGTATTCAAAAAGAAAGAAACTGCCTTTTCTCTTCAAGAAGAAAGCAGTAAATAAAAAAAGAAAGCTTATACTCTCCCAATATAAGCTTTCAGATTAGTCCCCGCCGTTTGAGGCGGGCTTTTTTTATATTTGCAGCAGCAAATTCGCAAATAAAGAAGAACGCTCGGACAACGTATCAATTTGAATATGTTCATATTCCGCATGTATTCCTTTTCCGCATGCTCCTAACCCATCCAACGTGGGAACGCCAATGGCCGCTGTAAAATTGCCATCACTTCCGCCTCCAACAGCTGCTTCTTCTAATTTCATGCCCAGTTTGGCCGCGATTGACTGAGCGCATTCAAATAACTCTTCCGTTTGTTTAGACTTGACCATCGGAGGACGATTCATGCCTCCCGTTACTTCGAGCTTAATCCCTTTTAAAATGGGTGTTAAATTCAAAATAATATCCGTCATACGTTTTGCTTCTTCTTCTGTAGAAACACGTAAATCCACGTGCGCTTCTGCATATTCCGGCACTACATTTGTACCGCTGCCTCCCGTAAATGTCCCAACGTTCACCGTTGTACCTTTTTCATAATCTGTTAAGCCCTGCAAGAAAATCACTTGGCGCGCCAGCTCTTCAATCGCATTGATTCCTTCTTTGTGGTGATTACCCGCGTGTGCTGCTCGTCCCCATACTTTTACGGTGAAAATTCCCGCTCCTTTGCGCGACGTTTTTAACGCACCTGAACCCGCCACCGCCGGTTCCGCTACTAGCACTGCTTCACTTCTTTGCGCTTCTTCTTCAATGTATTTTTTAGAAGAAATTGACCCAATCTCTTCATCCGAATTGCAGAAAAACACAATTTTTTTATCGAGCGATAAGCCAAGCTCTTGAATCGCTTTAATCGCCCATATAGATTGTACAATGCCGCCTTTCATGTCTAAAATTCCCGGACCATACAGCTTGTTTCCCTCTGTTCTTAGACTCAGCCTTCCCTTTTCCCATACCGTGTCAAAGTGACCGATAATTAAAAGCTGCTTTTCTCCTTCTCCAATCGTAAATTTCAAATGGTTTCCTACTTCTTTTTCTTCTATGATTTCGTATCCTACCCCTAACCGTTTATGAAACAGCTGCGTTAAATACATTCCACACTGATCTACTAACTCTTTACTGTAGGACGGTGATTCTTTTTTCACAAATCCAACTAGATCTTCAAGCATCTCTTGTTCGTGTTCTTTTAAATAACTAAACACGCTTTGTTCTACCATTACCTGACTCAAATCAATTCCTCCTCCAAACAACCCCTGCTGCTTGCATTAAATGCTTTTATTTATCGTACGTATAACTATGTTCTACGTTTCACATAACGACCTTAAATTATCCTTAATTATAATGGTTTTCAGACAATTTTCCATCCTTTAAATACAGATAATACTTTAACTTATTCATAACCGACCCAAAATAGCCATAAACTTCAACAAATTCATACAAAAAAGCTTCAATCTTTAACAGATTAAAGCTTTCGTTTGACTAATTGACATTTATTTTAATATTTTTCCCTTTTGACTTCACACTCACAAAAACAAACATAGACACTAAAAAAATAAACAGAATAACGCCAACCATTTCAAAGTTTACTTCGGCCCATGGGTTAAAGAAAGTGAATGCTAAATAGAACGACACACCATACGCGAGAACAACAATAACCCAGCCCATCAAGCGGGAAGCAGATTGTCCAAATTTACTCAATTCATTCACCATTTTATGTACAATCATCGAATCGATTGTATCTGTCAGCATCATACCAAACATAAACACTAGTCCTAACAAAAGCGGCGTATACTTGCCTGCGTTCCCTACAGCTAGAGACCACACGGCCGTTTGACTGACCGTTTCGGCTGCTAAAGCGAACAATGCTCCTACAAGAATAATTAAAAAAGGATTCGTTGTTCCTTTTGCGATTTTCGGAATAAACTTTCCTTTTAACCCACTCAGCTGAAACTCTTCCTCTTTATTTTTGGTTCGAAGCAAATGATATGTGTTTAATGTCCCGATTAGAAAGAGAGAGATAATGGATACCCAAGATGCAAAATGATCGAAATACGATGGAAACGTAAAATTCTTCATCACCACGCCCAGCACCCCGGCCGTGACGGCCACCATTCCTCCGTGACCTAGTGAAAACAGCGTTCCGACCCACGGGGCAAAACGGCTGCCCATTCGCCAATTATATCGAGTCTGGCCATCAATAAAAGCTAAGTGATCTGCATCCAATCCGTGCCTGATTCCTAATAAAAAGACAAGTAAAAAAACTGATAAACCTTCCATTTCCTACACTCCTTTTTTTAAAATAAAACGTAAAAAAGCCTCAATTCTATAGAAATTGAGGATGTGTCGGCATATGAAAATAAACAGCAATTGCTCACTGCGTACCTTGATACACCGCCTCTTTCCTAGAAGAGTCAAGTGTACAGAATAGGTAGGTCTCCTGGCTTGAGATCATCATTTTCTACCGCCTTCCTCGTTTTGAGTGACAATAAGATAGAAAACTCCCTGCTTACAGTGGCTGGACCGCTCGAGATTTGCACTCGATTCCCTGTTACCTCTTACGCTATGTAAGAGCACCTAAACTGTGCGAATGATTCATTTTCCTCCTCATTATACTAGTACCGCTTACAAATGAATAGAGAAAATTCAAATAAAAAAGCCCTGCTAAGCTTTACATGCTTAGCAGGGCTTTTTAAAGAAATTAAACTACTTCTACCGTTACGTCTACATTACCGCTGATTGCTTTTGAATACGGGCAGTATGAGTGAGCTAGGTCTACGTATTTTTTCGCTGTTTCTAAATCTAAGCCTTCGATATGAGCTTCAAGCGCTACTCCAATTTTCACTCCTTGATCAGCTTTATCAGGAAGCAGCTGAACAGTAGCTTTTACTTCACTGCTTTTGATTTCTACGTTATGTTTTTTCAACATAAATTCTAACGCGCTGTTGAAACAAGCACTGTATCCAGCTGCAAACAGCTGCTCTGGGTTTGTTGCTGTTGTTGCTTCTCCACCAAGCGCTGGAGGTGTTGCAACGTCTAAGTTAAAGATGTTATCTAAAGAGTGAACTTCTCCTGTTCTTCCACCTGTGTTAACGACTGTTGTTTCATATAAAGCTTTCATGTATAAACCTCTCCTCTTTTTCATTAATTTTATTAAAAGTTTTTTATTTATCGTTTCTGTAATTTAATTGTACACAATTTAATTTTAAAAAACAAGTATTAAATACATTAAAAATTTCCCAATAAAAAAAGCCGCGTATTTGCGACTTTTTCTTAATAATATTGAGACTGTTTGTCATAAGCAGATTTTCGAAAAATAGACAAGTTAGTAATAGTCCTCATCAGTTTCGTATTAAAAATAACATAATGAATAAACAGCGCCAGCACGCAGCCTAAAACGGCTCCTGTTAACACATCGAATGGATAATGAACGCCAACCCATACACGTGAAAAGGCAATGAGTACGCCCATGACAACCCACATGCGCCCTGAACGTTTGAAATGCAGCCAAATGGTAAAAGTGATAACTAATGCAGATGTAGCATGATCGCTTGGAAATGAAGAATTTGCGGCGTGATCAATAAGCTGATTCACGTGGTGAGAGATAAACGGACGATCTCGATAAGCAAATAAACTAATCACTTTATTGATAATGACTCCTGTGGCACAAGCACATAAAGCTTGAAATGCTACAACACGGCTGCCGTTTTTATTAATAAGTAAAAATAAGCCGAGTAAAACGATAAGTACATACTGGGCATAATCTGCAAAGAATACCATCAGCGAATCTAGAGGCTTTACGTGTGAGGCATACTGATTCACCGCGTGGAAAATGGTATAATCTACTGAATTGATAGCTGATAACATAATCGAAATCCTTTCTTATTTTTAAATGTCATTAGCTATCTTATCAGTTTCTTGAGAAAATGAACATGTTTTTGTCAGAAGCTTCCTAACTGGTATTTATAAATAATGTATTCAGGCTGAGTAGTAAACCAACGGTCTTTCGCCCATTAACTCACCTGTGAGTGATCCACAATATTTTTTTGCAAAAAGATTTCTTCTAAAGAAGGTTCTTCGACGTGAACTTGATAAATGTCGATGCCGCATTGAATTAATTCGCGAATAATAAGAGGAATATTTCTTTCTTTTTGAAGCATCACTTTTGTGTACATGTGATGGTATTCAACTTCGGGACTCAACGTACGGAAAAACTGTTGAATGTATTCTTTGTGACTGTTTGGATAAGGATCATGTTTGATCATCACCGTTTTTTTCGCTTGATATTGAAAGCGCAGCTCTTCCATTGTACCTTCTATTAAAATGACCCCATTTTTCATAATTGCTACACGTGTACAAATCTTCTCGACTTCATTTAAATTATGAGACGTCATAAAAATCGTCTTGCCTTGATTTTGAAGTTCTCTTATTAGTTCATGAATGCGAAGAGCAGATTCAATATCTACTCCAGAAGTTGGTTCATCTAAAAAGATAAGATCTGGGTCTGTTACAATTGCTTGAGCAATTCCTAACTTCTTTTTCATTCCAAATGAAAACTTTCCAACTTTCTGATGGTCATGTCCTTCTAACCCTACTTTCTTCAGTACATTACTACAGTGTTCTTTCGAAAAACGATGGCCGTTTATCTTTAAAAAATAGCGCAAATGATTGAGCGCTGTCATCTCATCATAAAAGTTAGCATAGTCAGGAAGCACACCTATTTTCTTCTGAAGCTCTAAATCAATATCACTCTGTCCCAGCAGCGTAAATTCTCCCGCTGAAGGAAATGAAACGCCGGTAAGCATATTAATAAAGGTAGACTTTCCTGCTCCATTTCTTCCTAAAAACCCGTAAATTTCTCCTTGTGGTATCTGTAAATTAATACCGTTAACAACTGTTGTAGATCCATATTTTTTAGTTAATTTACTTGTTTCAATAGCATACATATTATACTTCTCTCCTTTTAAAACTCCAAAGTGCCGTACATAAACAAAGTGCTGCAAAAATAAGAAGAACTGGTAGGTACCCTTTCTCCAGCTCTAAATAGTAGTAGGGCGTTACATACTTAAACCATGCAATATATTCTTTTGAGGAAAACATGCTCCATTCACTCAGTACCGGTAAAACAAGCGATAAAATAATCGATAAAAACATGGTATGAGTTGGATTTGGCATCAAAGCTGAAAGCATTAATACAAATGAAATCATACACATAGTGAATAGTAGGCACTCTAAAAATGTAAAAAAAGAAAAATGATGCGAAATAAACGCAATCAGTAGAAAAGAAATAGAGATACAAACAAGCCAGAAACAACAAATACCTAAGAATTTTCCTAATACAATACGCTCTCTTGATGTTTTGGTAACTAAAAATCTAGCTGTTCTTGTTTTAATTTCTTGATTAATAACATTATGAGAAAGACTTGAAATAAATAAAGGTCCGAACCCGAGAAGCATCAGCAAAATTCCACCGTTAGCTCCATCTTGAATTTGTGCACTTGTCAATTGACCTCCAAATTGGCTAACTACATAAGCTATTCCATAGGAAGCACCGCATACGATTAAAATAACGATAATTGATTTAATACTTTTAAATAAGCTTTGAAACTCTTTTATACTAATGGCCCACATTTTAAAAATCTCCTTTTTACATAAGTTTGACCGCTATCATCCAACAAAAGGATGATTTACTTCTGTCGGTAAAGCTTTTTTCTCTTTTGGCTTTCCACTCCAAGAAAAATTTGTCCATATGCGCAGCAGCTTTTCCACCGGTCCAGTTTTAAATTTTTGCACGTACATATAACTGCCGATAAGCTGAATTCCGTAAATACCGATGCAGACAAAAATTCCTGAAATCATGCCAAGCTTTCCGAAATAGCCTAAGCCATAGCCATAAAAAATCGTCGTGCATATAACCGTTTGCATTAAATAATTGCTAAGTGATATTCTTCCTACGCTTTCAAAAGCCTTCATCAAAAATGACTTTTCACATTTCGCATATAGCCAAGCAAAGCCTGCAATATAACCAAGAGATAGAAGACTTCCCCCTAACATATGTGTAGAACCAGCCCAATTAGCATCCGGCCACAGGTACATAGTTCCTTTTAACAGCAAGCCAAGTGGAATCAGCGCGGCCGCCCAACGGCCATACTGTTTTTGATTAGCTGAAACGTCGTAAAACCACTTTTCCTTTCCTGCATACATACCAAATAAAAACAAAGCCCCCATTATAAATGGCGTAAACAAGAAGGCAAAAGCAAATTTATATCCTGCCATATTCATCGGATCAACATTGTTGCGGTGGTCTTTAATTTGTTCATAAGTTCCACTTCCATACACATGAATCGTATCTTTTACATATGTCGTAAGCGTTTGTTTATCGCTAAGAAGATACATATTATCGTTTAATGAACCATAACCAGCTGCTCCTGTAAGAATCAGCAAAATCGATGCCCACACCAATAGTGTTTTGGCTTTACGGTTTAAAAAGAAAAGTAGTAAAAATACTCCCATCATTCCGTAAAACGTAAGAATATCTCCTTCCCATAAAAACACTCCATGCAGTAGACCAAACCCTAGAAGCAGAAGAAAACGGCGAAAGAAATGCCTTTTTACGCCTAGCTGCCTTCTTTCTAAGCTTTCTTTCATCTTCACCATTGAATAGCCAAATAAAAAGGTGAAAATCGGCATAAAACTTTCTTCTACCGCGACTTTTAAAAAGACATAGGCTGCTGAATCACTTGGTGATAGCGAGAAGAGATGAATCATATCCTTTCCGTAAATGCCATATTGAAAAATCAGCATATTCGCTAGTAAAATACCAAACAAGCTGAATCCTCTCATACTATCAATTACTTTAACCCGCCTAAAATCATTACTCATCCTTTTAACTCCTTTACTATGTGTCTGTGCATTTAGTATATGAAATGAAGTTTTCAAGAAAATAACCGGAAGATTATCTTTTCCTTAACATTTTCCAATTTTGTTAATCTTTTCGTAATGTTCTTATGCTAAAATCGAATACGTATGAAATGAAACAGAGGTGATTTACGTTGGAAGATGCGTCTATATTGCTAGTTGATGATGAAATTGCCATCGTCAAAATGCTGGAGACAGTATTAAAAAAAGAAGGATTCAATCAAATTTATAAAGCTCACACCGCTCAAGAAGCGCTGGATGTTTTACATAATCAAACAATTGATATTATTTTGTTGGACGTAATGCTTCCCGATCAAAGCGGATTTGATATCTGTCCTAAAATTCGTGAGCTCTCAAACGCGTATATTTTATTCATAACAGCCAAAGTATCCGACTTGGATGTACTAACGGGTTTCGCCATGGGAGGAGACGACTACGTAACTAAGCCGTTTAATCCTTTAGAAATTGCAGCACGAATTAAAGCACGACTGCGCAGAAAGCAAGCGCTGACTGAAGGAACTTCTATAAGAACGGAACCACAATCGTCAAATCACTATGAGTTTGATCGTTTTACTGTAGATGAATCGGCTGGAGAACTCATTGTGAACGGTCAAACGGTTTCTTGCCCCGCACAAGTGTTTTTATTGCTTCTTCATTTTTGTAAAAATATGAATATTGTTCTTTCTAAATCACAGCTGCTTGAAGCCGTCTGGGGATATAATCAGTTTGTAGACGACAATACAGTAACCGTACATATTCGAAGAATTCGAGAACGAATTGAAGATAATCCTAGCAGTCCAAAGCATTTAGTTACGGTGCGCGGACTTGGATATAAATTAGTGAACGGCAAAGCGCTATGAAATCAATTAAAAGAAGGTTGACTTTTCATTTTTCATTTCAGTTTATTATGACTTCTATTTGCATTTGCTGTGTTATTTTTTGTTGCTTCATATTTATAGCTGTATATCTTACAAATCAAGATATAAGAAGAGACTTCCCTACAGGATCTCTAAGCATGTTAACGACTGATACAGTTATTGAAAATGGAAAAGCTACTATACCAAAAGATTTAACGAAACAAATTAAAAGTGAAAACTTATGGTATCAAGTAGTAAACAAGAAAGGAGATGTAATTGGAGAAGTCAATACTCCCAAGAATATCCCTAAGCATTATACAATCACTCAACTACTCGATATTGAAAAGCAGAAAAAATTTCGAGATTATCATATCGTCACAGAACTGGATACGTTTCTTGTACAACCTACATACTACATACTAGGCTATAAAAATGAATTAAAAGACCAGTTACACGATTTATATAAAAATTACAGCCAAGGCGGCCTTCCAATAAAAGAAAAAGTACCTCAATTGGAAAAGCAGTTATTAAGTAAGGATGCTTCTCTGCAAGTTATTAACAACCAAGGCGAAGTTGTTGCTTCCTTTCGAATGTCCAAAACAAAACAGCAGTATGAGCCTTTAGACATTATTTCCCGAAAAATTGAACAAGATAAATATGAATCTACAGCTACAATTTTTCATGATTCAAAGAAAAATTATTCATGGATTTTTCATACCCCTAACAAACATCAAACTATTTCTGACTACTCAATTATTAAAAAAATAGTAATTGGCGCAATTATCGTTACTGTTTCAGTTCTTTTAGCAACTATATCTATTTCAATTTGGAATGCTTTTAGATACGGGGGCCCTCTTCTCCTTTTCACAAGTTGGCTTGAACGTATGGGCAAAGGAAACTATTCAGAGGCCCTAACAGAAAAAGAGCGGAAACGGGTCTTTCGAAAGAATGGAAAAGTACGTTTTCAATATCGCCTGTATTCAGAAGTAATCACAGCTTTTTATGAGATGGCGGAGCAGCTTAGCTTAGCTGAAAAAGAACGAAAGCAGCTAGAAATCACTCGCGAAGAATGGATGACGGGAATATCACATGATTTGCGGACACCTCTTTCAACGATTCAAGGATATGGGCATATGCTGGAAAGCGGCCATTACAATTGGAACGAAGAAGAGCTAAAAGAAATTGGCCAAACGCTGCGTGACAAAAGTGAATACATGGTGGAGCTTGTGGAAGATTTTTCACTGGCCTTTAAGCTTAAAAATAATGTGGTTGTCTTAGAAACAAAAAAAGTGGACGTTCATCAATTGCTTCAGCATATTGTTTTAAAATTCGTTAACGATAGAACCATTGAAAATGTTCAATTCTCTTATGTGCCCGTTCACCTTCAACCTTTTATTCAAGCTGATCCGCGCTGGTTTGAACGAATGCTTGATAATTTAATTTTTAATGCCATTAAACATAACCCTGAGAATACTACTATTACAATTTCGACCGCGATAAAAAGTGACCGTGTCTTAATTAAGATTCAAGATGATGGGATTGGAATGGATAAAGAAACGCAGAAAAATTTATTTGACCGCTATTACCGCGGCACAAATACAACGGAAAAAACAGAAGGTGCTGGGCTTGGCATGAGCATCGCAAAAGCTATTTGTGAACTTCATAAAGGCCATATCGAAGTAAGATCTATTCTTCACGAAGGCACTGCCATTATCTTGCACCTTCCTCTTTCAGCAGATCAGCAGCCGGACTAACCTCCGGCTGTTTTTATACACCCCCAATCTCTTCGTGCTATAATGTACGCAACTATACATAGACACAAGGGGGAATTTTTGTTGAGTAAAGGCAGAATTTTAATAGTAGAAGATGAGCGCAAAATTGCTCGTTTAATTGAGCTCGAGCTTGAACATGAAGGGTACGAAACAGGCATGGCTTATACGGGGACAGAAGGATTGGCAGAGTTTCAAGAACACGATTGGGATTTGCTGCTTTTAGATGTGATGCTTCCTGAACTGAGCGGACTCGAAGTACTTCGTCGCATTCGAGCAAATGATGATCAAACGCCCGTTATCTTATTAACAGCTCGGGACGCCCTTCCTGATAAGGTAAGCGGACTAGATTTAGGAGCAAACGACTATATTACAAAGCCTTTTCAAATTGAAGAGCTTTTTGCACGCATTCGCGTATGGCTTCGCCATCCTGCATCAACATCGCCTGCTGAACAAGAAACGGCCACTCTGCAACTAGGCAATTTAGTCGTTAACGAAAAAACGCGAGAAGTCACGCGTGAAAATGAAGCTATTGAGCTGACTCCTAAAGAATATGATTTGCTTGTCTATATGCTTCAAAACAAAAATCAAGTGCTGAGCTTTGAACAGCTTCTTACAAACGTTTGGGGATTTGATTACTACGGAGACACAAATATTGTATACGTATACATTCGTTATTTACGTAAAAAGATTGATGCTTCATTCTCAACTCCTTACATTCAAACAGTGCGCGGCGTTGGCTACATGCTGAAGGAGTAGCTTATGAAACTACAAACAAAGATTATTCTTACATCAACTGCGCTGCTTTTTATTTTATTAGTGATTGCAAACAGTTCGATTTACTTCATTTTCAAGAAGACCATGGAAGACAATGCAATTGAACGTTTGCAAGCAGAAACAAGCAACGTAACAAACGGCTTAAAACAAACGAGTACGACGGTCAAACAAACCAATTTGCTTCGTGCCTATTTGCCTCCTAACGGAATGATTCGTATTTTACCTAAATCCGGCAGTCCTTTAGTTGTATCCGTTACGGATCAAACGAAAGAGCTTCAGGACTTACCTTATTCCTATTATTCAAATGAACAAACAAGCATCAAAGAAGATGACGGCCACCTATACGCGATTTCACACACCCCCGTCATTTGGACGAACGGTGAAGTTGTTTCTTTAGAAGTCACGGAACAACTGGCAGATGTGGAACAATCATTACAGACATTAAAATTTATCTTGCTAATTGCCTCTCTTGTTATATTAATTCCGACTATATTTGCTGGACGGCTTTTAAGTAAAATTATTTTGCGGCCTATCAAATCTCTTATTCATACTATGGAAGAAATTCAAGTGTCTCGCACATTCAAAAAAATTGACCTCTCTTCTCCTTCTAAAGATGAGTTAGATCAAATGGCCAACACCTTCAATAATATGATGGATTTATTAGAGGAAAACTATAAAAAACAAGAGCAGTTCGTATCCGATGCTTCTCATGAATTAAAAACACCCCTTACCGTTGTAGAAAGCTATGCCAATATGCTAAAACGATGGGGAATGAAGCGGCCGGATATTTTAGAAGAAGCCATCGAAGCTATTCACTCTGAGTCGTTACGCATGAAACAGCTTACGTCTCAAATGCTTGTGCTTGCGAAAGATGAGTCGCAGTGGAAGCTTCACATGGAACACGTAGATGTGGCGGCCGTCTGTAACCAAACAATCAAGCATCTAGAACAAGCCTTTGAACGAACCATTTATTTAAATATAAAAACGGATCATCCCGTCGTAACAGCGGATGAAAAACGCTTAAAGCAGCTGCTGTACATCCTCTTAGATAATGCCATTAAATATAGTGAAAAAGCAGTGGAAGTAACTATCACAAGAAGCAAAAGCTTTATGATTACGGTCACAGATCAAGGAATTGGTATTCCAAAAGAAGACTTATCAAACGTGTATGAACGCTTTTTTCGCGTAGATAAAGCAAGAAATCGAGAAACCGGTGGTTCTGGACTTGGATTATCCATTGCTCGAAAGATTGTAGAGGCTCATAGCGGGCGTATTGAGATTAGCAGCCAAGAAGGAAAAGGGACATCAGTAACCGTTTGCTTTCCTCTTTGATTTCTCGCCTTTTCTTAGAGATTTTTAAGAATTGCCTGCTATACTACTTTTTAAGATACTGGAGGTGAATGTATGAAGAAAACGGTGCTTTTTATACTTACTTTTCTTGCTGTTGGTTCAGCTTGCTTTTACGGAATAGCAAAAGCAGTGAATCGGCCTGATACAATTTTATCGGAATCGGACGTCAGCAGTATGATTCAGCAAAAATATGGCGGCACTATTGAAAATGCAAGCTTTTCCCAAAAAGATGATGAACCGATTTATCGAATCACTTTGCTTAATGATGATATTCCATACCACATCACAGTAAATGGAGAAAATGGAGAAGTCCAGTCATTAATCAAACAAAAAGTAGAGAAACAAACGTCTACTCAAACTAAAAATAATACAGAAGAAGAACAAAAAAAGAGCGAGCAGCCACCAGTTTCTCCTACATCCGACGAGCCTCTCATTTCAATGGAACAAGCAAGAGACATTGCTTTACAAAAAGTAAAAGGAACGTTTTCCTCAGTTGAAATAGAAGAGGAAGAAGACCAAACCTTCTACGAAGTCGAAATTGATCAGTCTAAAACAAGAGAAGCTAAAGTGATGATAAATGCTTACTCTGGACATGTAGATTCCATCACCTATGAAAATGACGATGATTAAAAGTGCAGCGGAAAGCTGTGCTTTTTTTATCCATTTTTATTTATTTCTAAGAAAATTTTAAACTTCTTCTTCTTTTCCTTTAAAGTTCATTGGCTAAGATAGTCTTAACAACAAATCGAGGAGGCCATAACATATGAAAGTTATTACAACCGTTTTAGCCAGTGCAGTACTAGTCGGTGGATTAGGTGCAAGCGCATATGCAATGACAGACCAGTCCAAAAGCAATGATAAGAAGCAAACCACAACGATTGAAGAAGCAAAGGCAAAAGACATTGCCCTTCAAAAAACAGACGGCGGCGACATTACAAATATCCAATTAGCCATAGATGACGGCGTTAAACAATATGAAGTAGACATCACAAAAGGTAATAAAGAATACGATGTAGACATTGACAGCAGCAGCGGTAAAATCGTTGAATTTGATGAAGAGCAAAAAGACGATGAAGATGAGAAAGAAGAGGAACTTCAAAACGTTTCCCCTGCTATTTCATTAGATCAAGCGATAAAAACAGCTTTAAAGAGTGCTAAAGGAACCGTCAATGAAACGGATCTAGACCAAGAAAATAACCGTTTAGTATATGAAATTGAAATTGACACAGCCGATAAACGTGAAGCAACTGTTTCAGTAGATGCCAAAAACGGCGGCGTGATCAGTGTAGAAATAGATGATTAATAGAAAAAGCACACTCCAAAAGGAGCGTGCTTCTTTTTTTATACCGCTAATTTAATAACCGTTAATACAATACCAATCAAGAATCCACATAGAGCTCCGTTCACTCGAATCCACTGCAAATCTTTTCCGACATTGTTTTCCATCATATCCACAAGTGTTTCATCATCTAATTTATCTAAGTTTTCTTGAACAAGCTGTCCAATTTTCGAATGATTCTCGTCTACAAAGCTCATGATTTGCTTTTGAATAGCCGTATCAATTGCTTCTTGACGCTGTGCATCCCCTTCAAGAGCATTCAGCCAGCTCTCTACGTAAGGAACGGCGTAGCTTTCCATAAATTCAGGGCTTTCAATGAATGCTGTCACTTTAGCTTTCATTTTATCGACGATTTTTGTTAATTTATTCGTTACATTTAATTCATTAATCGTTTTTTGTTTCCATGCTTCTAATTTTTCAAGAAGTTCTTCATTCTGCTCCAAGCCTTGCAGCTCTTTTCTAATTCCATTTACCAAAGCAAGGCGGTATTCATCCTCTTCGTTACGAAGACGCCCTGTAATAGAAAGCAATAAATTTTGCAAAATAGACCCTAGCTTCTCTTCATTAATCATGCTTTGAAATGATTTGAGAGCAAATTGTAAAATACCATCAAGCTCAATATTATCAAGAGCATTTTTAGCAATACTTCCGAGCTGATACTGTGTTTCTTCTTTTTTAATCCAGCTCTCCCCTTTATTTAAAAGAACATCAAGCGCTTTTTCATCATACTGATTTTTTACCACTTCTCCAACAATCGAATGCACAATAGGCTTTAACTCTATTGCTGAAAGCGATGATTTGAGCTCTTTTTCAATAATAGGAACGACTTTCTCTGTATCCACACGATTAATCGCATCAACAAGCAGTGCTGTTCCTTTTTGTTGAATCGTTTCCGAATGAACACCTTTTCGAACAATCGGAAGCAAACGCTTTGTAAACGCGATTCTTTTTACTTTTTCTTGAATACTTTCTTTTGACAGCCAGTCGTTTTCAAGCGTTGAGACTAGCCCTCTTGTAATACGCTGTCTGTTTTTAGGAAGCAGCGCAGTGTGTGGAATAGGAATGCCTAAAGGGTGACGAAAAAGAGCCGTAACGGCAAACCAATCCGCTAATCCGCCGACTAATCCAGCTTCGAATCCACCTTGAAGCAACCGACCCCAAATTGAATCACCAAAAGGCATTGTGGCAGCGAAGCCCACTCCCATAATCGCCAAAGAAATCATGGCTAAGTGCTTTGATTTCTTCTTTGGGTTTGTTGTAAATACATTATTTGATTCCATTGTAGTCCTCATCCTTTATTTATTTAACTAAACATTTTATCTAGAAATATGTAACGTGATACAGAAATTTCCGCAAAAAAAGAAAGACAAGCTTTTATCCTCGTCTTTCTAGTATATTGCCTTTTTGCTATACTTCAAACTTTTTTTCTTTTCGACTTTTATTAATAAATGAAAAAATGAGGAGTACGACCAAGATAACCGCACATACACTGGATCCAATCACATTGTTTTTGTTAAACATAAATGATACAAAAATAACAAGCAGTGCTGCTGTTGCAAAGAGCGTTGTATAAGGAAACCACTTTAATGCGAAAAACGGCTTTTCTTTGTACCCTTTACGCAGCTTTAATTGAGCTAAACAAATGCTTACCCAAATAAGAATAATCGTGAAGCCCGGAATGGTCATTAAATAACTAATTACATTATCCGGTGTTTTATAAGCTAAAAACACACCCATTAAAATACAAACAGCCGTAATCATTAAACCATTAATCGGAATACCGTTTTTTGAAACTTTCAAGAAGCGCTTAGATGCTTCTCCGCTTTGAGCCATAGCATAGAGCGTACGCGAAGTTGCATACATCCCTGAATTCGCTGCTGATAAAACGGCCGTTAATAAAACGAAGTTCATAATATGAGCCGCACCCGGCAATCCGGTGATACTAAACACTTGCACAAATGGACTGTCTTGTCCTGATACAGAATTCCAGGGCATAAGGCCGCAAATAATTAAAATAGGCAAAATATAAAAGCCAATCACTCGCCATACTGTGCCTTTGATCACTTTCGGTAACACGTTTTTCACATCTTTTGTTTCCGTTACGGCCACACCAATTAATTCAGCTCCGCCGTAAGAGAACATCACAATTAAAAAGGCACTCAGCACACCGCTCATGCCGTGAGGGAAAAAGCCTCCATGAGCCGTATAATTTGCCCAGGGGTTTTGCACATCACTTGGAATCACACCGAATAAAATGAAAGCTCCCAAAATGATAAAAGCGGTAAGAGCAATTACTTTAATACCGGCAAACCAAAACTCAATTTCTCCGTAATACTTAACTTGAAATAAATTCATCCCTACAATCAGCACTGCACATAGAAAGCTTAAGAGCCAAAGAGGTACAGAAGGGAACCAAAACTTCAAAAAGCTTCCTCCCGCAAGCAGTTCAACAACTGTCACGACAATCCAGTTCACCCAGTACAGCCACCCTACAATAAAAGAGGTTTGCGTACCGAATGCCTTATGCACTAAATTTTGTACGTTCATATTCGGATAGACAATTGCCATCTCCGCCAATGCTGTCATTACAATAAATAAGATAAGACCGCCAAATAAATATGCTAGTACAACACTTGGTCCTGCAATACCTAGCGTATCAGCGCTACCTTTAAAAATGCCTGTCCCAATCATGCCGGCAAGTGCAATGAGCTGCACATGACGAGGCAACAGACCTTTTTTTAAATTTTGATCTTGTTTTTCCATGATGCCCGTCCCTTCTGTTTATTTTACGCGTTAGTGTAACCAAATCATTTCTTGCTCAAAAACCCCTACCGGATATTCAGTAGGGGTTAGGCCAACACTGTTTTTTCTTCTATATAATGAATGAAAATGATCTGATTTAACCACTGTTACTTTAGTCATTTTATGCGTTGAATCAATGCATTGTCAATGTTATTTATTTTCCAAAAATAAAGTCAAAAGAGTCTCTATACCCTTTTGACTTCTAGTTTTCGCGCAATGATTGATAAAGCATAATTCACAATAAAATACATCATTGCGATGATTAAAAACATCGGCACCACATAACTTTGTTTCTGTCCGTAAATAATTTGAGCGTTATGCAGCAAATCAGGAAGTGCGATGACTACGGCAAGCGACGTATCTTTCAATAAGGAAATGAATTGACTAACCAAAGGAGGTACCATTCTTCGCAAAGCTTGTGGCAGTACAATAAAACGAAGCGTTTGGTAATAGTTTAAACCTGATGAACGCGCCGCTTCAATTTGTCCTTTTTCAACTGATTTTAATCCGCTTCGGATAATCTCTGAAATCATAGCAGATTCAAATACAGTGAGGGCCACAATCGCTGCTGACGTAATTTCCATATCAATTCCGATTTCAGGTAAAGCAAAGTATGTAAAAAAGATGATCAAAAGCAGCGGCAAATTCCGGATAATCTCTACGATAAAAGCAAGTGCATGAGACAGAACTGGAATGCGGGCATATCTAAAAATACCTACTATACTTCCAATAAGAAAACTTAATACAATCGAAATGAATGCTACTTTTAAAGTGACCCAAAATCCTTCCATTAAGAAGGAAAGATGATCAGGAGAATAAGCACCCATAAAATCCATCACTTTCACTCCTTTCAGCTCGTTTTACCAAGACGTTTCTCAAGATAACCAACTCCTAAACTCAACGGAATGGTTAGAACTAAATAGAAC
Organism: Priestia sp. 53B2; assembly: GCF_056099005.1. Classification (NCBI taxonomy): domain Bacteria; kingdom Bacillati; phylum Bacillota; class Bacilli; order Caryophanales; family Bacillaceae; genus Priestia; species Priestia sp. 53B2. Next base: position 48,192 of record NZ_JBLZXA010000015.1, on the reverse strand, counting down.
AAAGCCACAAAAATATACACATCAAAAACTACGTAAGTTCGAGAGGAAACAAGATCTGCCTGATACATTAAATCGAAGCCAGCAACAATCCCTAACACGGATGAGTTTTTTACTAAATTAATAAATTGATTCCCAAGAGGAGGAATGACGATTTTAATCGCTTGAGGCAATACAATGAATCGCATCGCCTGACCGTACGTAAGGCCAGATGAACGTGCCGCTTCAAGCTGCCCTTTTGGAACAGCCATAATTCCTGCCCGTATAGCTTCGGCTATAAAAGCTGCCGTATAAATAGTTAATCCCAGCACTCCGGCCGCTGTACCACTGATTCCTGCCACAATAAAAATAAAAAAGACGATAACCACAAGTGGAATATTACGAATGAACTCTACATAGACCGTACCAATTACATTCACGATTTTAAGAGGTGCTATTCGCATAACCGCAATGATTGTACCAAGTACAAAGCTGGCCACTAAAGCGATCAGACTGGCGATAATGGTGTACTTAAAACCTTCTAAATAAAGATCCATATTGTTCGTCAAAATTGAAAAATCCAATAATTTTCTTCCTCCTTTCAACTAAACAAGCAGGATGAGCATAATGCTGCTCATCCTGAGAAAAGAAAACTGTACGCTTATTGTTTGATCCACTTGTCGTGAATTTCATCATATTTTCCAGAGTCTTTTATCTTTTTAAGCGCATCGTTTAATGCATCTACAAGCTCTTTGTTTCCTTTTTTCACAGCAATGCCATAAGGCTCTTCTGTGAACGGCTTTCCTACCAATTCATAAGAAGGGTCTTCATCAGCCATTCCATAAAGAATAGCATCATCAGTTGTTAAAGCATCTCCTTGCTTAGATTTTAAAGCTGTAAATGCTTCCGCATAGTTTTCAAATTCTAATACCATTGTCTCTGGTGCTTTTTCGCGAATATTAATAGCTGAAGTTGATCCTTTAACAGCCAACACTTTAGTACCTTTCTTCAAATCATCAACGCTTTTAATTTTACTGCCTTTTTTCACAAGAAGAGACTGGCCAGCTTGGAAATACACATCCGTAAAATCCACTTCTTTTTTACGTTCGTCTGTAATAGTCATTGTCGCAACAACAGCGTCAATATCTCCTTTTTGAAGAAGAGGAACCCTTGTTTTAGACGTAACTTCTTTAAATTCTACCTTGTTTTCATCCCCTAAAATTTCTTTAGCCAGCTGCTTAGAAATATCAACATCAAAACCTTCCACTTCACCCGTCTTCGGATTTTTTAATCCGAACAAACGTGTATCATTTTTAACCCCAATGACGATTTTCCCTCGGTCTTTAATTTCAGTGAGCGCATCTTTTTTAGCTGAGGATCCACTCGTTTCTTCACTTTTCCCTCCGCAAGCTGCTAACATCATAGCCGCTGCTAATGAAAGCACAGCTGCCTTTAAAAACGTTTTTGATTTCTTCATATTACTCCCCCTAGTAAACAATTAATGATTTAAAATACGGCTAAGAAATAAACGTGCCCTTTCTTCTTGCGGGTTTTCGTAAAACTCAGCCGGAGTTGCCTCTTCCAAGATTTTTCCTTGATCCATAAATACAATGCGGTCCGCTACTTCTTTTGCAAACCCCATTTCATGAGTTACAACTACCATGGTCATTCCTTCTTTAGCCAATGTTTTCATGACATCCAGCACTTCTCCAATCATTTCTGGATCAAGAGCAGAGGTAGGCTCATCAAAAAGCATAATCTCTGGTTTCATCGCAAGTCCCCTCGCAATAGCTACACGCTGCTGCTGGCCGCCTGACAGCTGGGACGGGTAGGCGTTAGCTTTTTCACCGATTCCTACTTTATTTAAATAGTATAGGGCTGTTTTCTTAGCTTCTTTTGACGACTGTCCCAATACTTTCATAGGTGCTAAAGTGATATTTTCTAAAACCGTTTTATGCGGATATAAATAAAAATGCTGAAACACCATACCTATATTGCGGCGCAGTTTGTTAATATTTGTTTTTTTATCCGCGACCAATATATTATTTACGGTTAACTGTCCGTTAGATATTGTTTCTAAATAATTTATGCATCGCAGCATCGTGCTTTTACCTGAACCCGAAGGTCCAATTACGACGACAACTTCACCTTTTTCAATTGTTAAATTGATATCTTTTAATACGTGAAAATCACCGTAATATTTATTCACTCTGTCAAAAACAATCATTTTCCCCCTCCTAATCTGCGAACAATAATAAATATTTAAATTTTTAAAATATTTAAAATATGTTAAAAATTATATTCTTACCCTTAAAGCAAAGTCAACAGTTGACAAATTATCTCTTTTTTGTAATCTAAATGAACTATCTTCAAATAAAATATGCTAGAAAAATAAAAGGCTTTGTTGGCATTTGCCGATATGTAAGCATACGTTCGCTAGGCTGAAGGTACTTGTATAAGCTTAATCAATAGATTATATTAGTTAACGCATATCTTTATACGAATTGTCTTTCATTTTTAGGGGGCAGTTCTCTCTAATCACCCCTCTTTCTAATTATCTGTCTATATTTTTATTATATTAATATATATAATTCTCTTAACGGTAAATTAATAAAAAAAGAAACTACAAGCTTCTATTCGTGTTAGAGGTTCTGACATAAATATAGTAAAATTATATTATCCCTCTAAAAAAACACACGCTTTGTTAGCGTGTGTGGTCTTTTATATTTTCCGGACTCATTTGAAAATGAGGATAGTCTTTAAAACCTTGCCAATCTCCTCCCCATTCAAACCCTAAACTTTTTGCGATGTCTACAACTTCCATCCAATCAGACTGATTGTTGTTATTACCGTCATATTTCATGTCCCAAATAACTCGTCCGTCTTTTAACTGAATAGCAAAATCAATAGCTAGTCCATAGTTATGATAAGACTGACCGCCCTTTGAATAGGTAACAATGTTACCTTCTTCCGTCCTGCCTTTTGCATAAAGCTTATCTTGTTCTTCTTTTGAACGGAAACCTTCCGTAATTACAATCGAGATTCCTTGGTCACTTGCTTGTTGAACAAGTTTATTTTTCTTTTCTTCTACGACAGGATGCAACTCAGTTGCTCCTGAAAAATCTTCTAGCGTTGGACCTTGCTTTAACTCATCGAGAAACAAAAATACCAGGCTTACAGCTATCACAACTATCAAAGCTATTGCCAATTTTTTAAGAACGTTCATCTATATAAAGTCTCCATTCTTTTTTGCTGTTGCTTAGATAAAATCATATCGATTTTCATTTTGTTATCCAATAAAAGAGCTGTATAGTTCAACAAACGTCTATATTTTTTCGTTTTTTATCTATTTTCACCATTTTTTCACTATTGGTGGTTACATTAACAATTGTGGACGGCTCTGTACCACACCCCTATAACTTTTAAGGAGTGACAACAGCATGAAAAAGAAACTATTCGGTTATATCATGGCAAGCGGTTTAACACTAGGAGTTATGGCCGCTGCAAATTCCACGGCATTTGCAGCAAGCAAAGATGAAACAAGCTCTTCAACGGTTGTAGAGCGAACAAATGACAGTACAACAAATACAGATGATGCAACACAGCAAAAAGTGGATGATATTATGAAAAAAGCACGGGAAAAATTACAGAAACTCGGCGTAAGCTTGCCTCAGCACAAAGACGGCTCCTTCAGCAATCTAGATGCGGCTACGAAGAAAAAAGCGAAAGCTATTATGGATCAGCTCCGCGACGGCACGCTGACTAAGGAACAAGCGGAAGCCAAATTAAAGGAACTTGGCGTGAATTTTCCTGAACATAGAGGCGGTCCTTTTAACAATCTAGATGCGGCTACGAAGAAAAAAGCGAAAGCTATTATGGATCAGCTTCGCGACGGCACGCTGACTAAAGAACAAGCGGAAGCCAAATTAAAAGAACTTGGCGTGAATTTTCCTGCTAAAAAGAAAGATTTTCTAAGCGGGCTAGATGCTGAAACAAAAGCGAAAGCTGAAACCATTTTGGAAAATGCAAAAAAAGAAATTCAAAACCTTGGCGTTACAATGCCGTTTGAAAATCACGAGCACAAAGCTCAATAACTAAAAAAGCTACTTGGCTGTTGAAAAGCCAAGTAGCTTTTTTATGATGCAGTTTTCCTTCTCACTAACGTCATGTACACACCTAATGCTAATAAATCACAGACCATAATCACAATGCCCATCGGCAGAGCATTTTGCCCTCCTCCAAGACCAACAAGAGGAGCTACGGCTGCTCCGAGCAAGAACGGAAGCAACCCTAGAAGCGCTGAAGCACTTCCCGCGTTCGAAGCTTGATTTTCCATAGCGAGTGAAAAAACGGTTGTGTTCACAATTCCTACGCTCGATACTACAAAGAAAAGCAAGATGCAGACCAAAATAACGGACATGTGAGTAGCAATCACGGCCACTAAAAGCACGCTTCCAACGGCTGCTTGAAGCAATCCATACATAAGAAGAGTAGCTTCTTTTATTTTACCCGCTAAACGTCCTGTCACTTGAGTAGCTATAATGAGTCCAAAACCGTTAATCGCAAAAACAAAGCTGAACATCTGCGGAGACAGGCCATAAATGTCTTGAAGGACAAATGTAGAACCTGAAATATAAGCAAACATGGCACTCATAATAAAACCTTGCGCCAGCGCATATCCCACAAAGACACCATCTTTTAGCAATACGCCAAACGTGCGCAGTACTTCTGTTAATCCACCTTCTTTACGGCGTTCGGGCGGAAGCGTTTCTTTTAAACCAAATAAAACAGCAAAAAACATTAGTGCACCAATCACTGCTAGCACACTAAATACTCCTCGCCACGACATAATCGTCAGCAGCTGTCCACCAGCAACCGGAGCTAAAATAGGAGCTAATCCATTTACAAGCATAAGCATGGAGAAAAACTTTGTTAAATCCGAACCTGAAAACAAGTCTCGCACGCTCGCTCTTGAAATAACCATTCCTGCTGCTCCTGCCATACCTTGAATAAATCGCAAAACGATAAAAATCCAAATAGACGGTGCAAACACGCATAAAACAGATGCAACTGCATAGGTGATTAATGCTGCTACAAGCGGCTTTTTCCTGCCGCGAATATCACTGAATGGCCCCATGACCACTTGCCCAAATGCTAAGCCCAATAAGCAAGCTGTCAGACTGACCTGCGCTAAAGAAGCTGAAGTATGTAATTCTTTCGCAAGCGTCGGCAGCGCTGGCAAATACATATCGATTGATAACGGTCCAAATGCGCTCAGTGAACCCAAAATTAAAATAAATAAAATGCGATTTCCTCGGCTTAAAGACATTCCTTGGGAAATACTTTGCTGATTCATCTATTGTTGTCTCTCCCTTCAGCAGTTTTACAATAGTCTTATCTTAAACCCTCCAGCTACTGGATAGTCAAGACGTAATTCGAATTTGAATTTCCGTCAGTCGCTCTTCTTCATGATGAGAAATAAAGGAATCTACAATCCGCCGAATTAAGAAAGGACCTTCTGCTTTGTATCCTTCCGCTTTAATAAAGTTCAGTAACGCATCGTAATAGACTCCTGTGGTATCTCTCTTTTCTCTCATATAAATAGATGCGTAATCGCCTTCAGGTATTAACGTAACGAGTTCATGCTTAAAAGAAACATCACTTTCGACCAATAAAAAAATGCCATCGTAATCTGTAAATTGTTGTTTTTTCGTGTTTTCTACCGATAGCATAAACCCTACTTTCCCAATCATAATCGGGGTAATATGGCTAATTTTCTTTTTTAAATCACGCAGAACACTTTCAGTCCCGTCTAACGTGCCTACCTCCGCTTTTACTTGAACAACCTCACGAGAAGAAAGGTGTTTGATGAACGGGACTCCTATTTGGTTAATATGTCTCGTCTGTTCTAATTCCTTCATTCGAGTTGTTAACTGCGCATTCACTCTTTGAAGGTGACGAATTTTTTCTTTTGTTACCTTCTGATATTCCGCTAAAGTTTCAATAAATTCATCCAAGCTGCTGTGCTCCATCTTTCTTTTAATTTCTTTTAACGGAACTCCCATCAGCTTTAAATAAACAATGATATCTAATTTCTTAAATTGTTCTAACGTATAATATCGATAACCGGTTTGTGGATCAACTTCGTAAGGCTCGAACAGGCCAATTTCATCATAATAGCGAAGTGTTTTAACCGGAATATCATGCAGTCTGGCCATTTGTCCAATCGTAAATTTGTTTTGCACTATAAGTTCACCTTCTTTATGTAAAGCGGCTTGCGCTTAAAGCAAGCAACACCTTAATTCTCATCATTCATTTAGTTCTTGTACAAGCTCTTCCACAATAAGATGTGCAGGCAGTTCTTTTGCCAGCGTAAATCCAGTTCCTGCCCACAAAGAAGCATACTCTGAATTATTCATTTGTGTAGCTTTTGCTCGAATAGGCTTTGTCATGTAATGAATATGAGGGTAGGCGGATGGTGCTGATTTATCATAGGAAATAAAAAAGGCATTCACAAATCCTCTAGCACGTTTCCCTGTAAAAGCTCGTGTGACACCTGTTTCATTAAAACGCTTTTGAAGAATGCTTTCTTTATGAAGAGCACTCGCTCCGCTTTCTGGACAACAAATAAAAGCCGTACCTAACTGGGCAGCAGAAGCCCCTTCTTGGAACACACGTTTTATGGCAGACCCCGTCATCAATCCTCCCGCAGCAATCAATGGCTTTTTGGTGATTGAGCGAACTTCTTTCAGCAATTTCATAAGCGGGTAATCCACCGAACTCTCTAAAAAAGTAGATCGATGGCCGCCGGCTTCAATGCCTTGCAAACATAGCGCATCCGCTCCTGCTCTCAAAGCCACTTCGGCTTCTTGAGGTGTTGTAACCGTAACGAAAACACGGCTTCCATTTTCTTTTAATCGTTCTATAATCTCTCGATCTGGACACCCAAATGTAAAGCTCACAGCAGATATCTGATGTTTTTGAATGATGTCGAGCTTAGCACTCCATTCATCATCATCATTCTTTGGTATACCAACTTGACACTCCAAATATTCAGCTGCTTTTGACAGTTCTTTTTGGTAACATTCAAGTGCATCAACTGCTATTTTTTCATTTGTCGGAACGAACAGATTCACTCCAAAAGGTTTTTTCGTAAGAGAGTGCATCTCTATAATTTCCTGCTCCAATTCACGCGCGCTTTTATATCCCGCAGCTAAAAACCCTAGCCCTCCGCTATTAGATACTGCTGCAGCTAGTTTAGGCGTCGAAACTCCTCCTGCCATGGGAGCTTGTACAATTGGATACTCACATATATTTTCCACACTTATCACCTCAGCCTTTCATGCGTTCTCTCTTCATTCTACTATAATCCCAGAAAAAAAAAGCCCTCCAAAAGGGCTTTTCTTCCATATATAGATAGATTATAAATGATGCTAAGGAACGCGCACTACCTGACTATTCCCTCAAAGGTTCACCTATGCGGATGGCACTAACCCCGCAAGGGGAGTGACAGCCGCTTAGGTTTGAAAGCCAGACCTGATTGTTCTTTGATCAGATCTGGCTTTCTACATCGATTACTTATAGTAGAGGAACTTTACGCACACAGCTTCTGGAACCGTAACGTTAGATTGAAGAAGCGTTAGCTTTCCACTTTCTTGGTCTCTTTCAAACAGTACCAAGTTTCCTGTTTCTTGATTAGACGCTACAATAAATTGTTCCGTTGGATCCAAAACAAAATCGCGCGGCCAGTCGCCTTCAGTGCCTGTCCATTCTACGAATGTTAACTGTCCAGAATCCTGATCTACTTTGAATGTTGCAATCGAGTTATGTCCGCGGTTTCCTGCATAGACAAAGCGGCCATCTGAAGAAATGTGGATCGCACTCCCTTGATTATTTTCTGTAAAATCAGCCGGGATCGCTAAAGTAGCTTGTTGTTGAGTAAAGCTTCCTTTGGTTTCGTCATAAGTTAAAAATAAAACTTCAGAGCTGAATTCTGTCATTGCATAGGCATAGCGGCCATTTGGATGGAACGTTAAATGTCTAGGGCCCGAACCAACAGATGTAGAAAGACTGTTGACTTCCTTCAATTTATTCTCTTCCACTTCATATGTCACGATTTCATCAATACCTAAGTCCACAACAGCCACGTGCTTTTCTCCAGGAGTAAAATCGGCATAGTGTACGTGTGGTTTTCCTTTTTGTCCTTTTTTGAGGTCTGAATGAGGATGTTCCACTACGGATGCTACATATTCAATTTCTCCTGTTTCTTCATTAACAGAATACGTCTCAACGCTCCCTTTATGAAAATTAGCAGATAAAACAAGCGTATTATCTTCATTCACTGAAACATAGCAAGGAGGCGCGCCGTCTAGCAGCTGTTTGTTTACAAATTTCAATTGCCCTGTGTTTGGGTCAATCTTAAAAGCAGCTACTCCGCCTTTTTCTCCTTCTTTAATAACTGTATAAAGATGTTCGTTGTCTTTGCTTGCATTTAAGTATGTAGGATTTTCAATTTTAGCCACGGCTTTTACTTCTACAATTTTTTTAGCCTTCGTATCTAACGTAAATGTATAGACACCTTCACTGCCTGCTTTTGTATATGTACCTGCAAATCCAATAAATTTTCCATGTTCACTCATTTTCCTATACCCCTCCTAAAGAATTGTTTTGTTTCATTTATTTTACTATATCATACCGCATTTGTTATAGAGAATGCTCCAATTCAACGTTCATTTATCAGTTTTCCCTACATGCCTATCGTCAAACCCTTCCTTTTTAAGCCTGCATCTTGCATTTTCCTACCATTGGGCGTTATGATTAAGGATGATTTTATATCGCCCCATAGCAGACGGCTTCTGTATTTCTTGGATTTTCAAATAAAGAAGAATGAACTGATGAATAGTCGACTTTCATCCCTATAACCGCTGCTTAACTTTTTTCGTAAAGTTACATCAAAAAAGGAGTGAACAACAATGATCACATTAAAAAGTGAACGCGAAATTAATTTAATGCACGAAGCAGGTAAATTATTAGCTTCTTGTCATAAAGAAATCGCTAAAATGATCAAACCAGGCATAACAACAATGCAAATTGATAAATTTGTTGAAGAATACTTAGCAAAGCACGGAGCAACGCCGGAACAAAAAGGATACAAAGGATATCAATATGCAACGTGCGCTTCTTTAAATGATGAAATTTGCCATGGTTTCCCAACAACTAAACCCTTAAAAGACGGTGATATCGTAACCATTGATATGGTTGTAAATTTAAACGGAGGCTTAGCAGATTCCGCATGGACTCATACCGTTGGAGACATTTCAGACGAAGCACAGCGTCTAGTAGATGTTACATACGAAGCGCTTTTAAAAGGAATCGAGCAAGCACAGCCAGGAAATCGTACAGGTGACATTGGCCACGCTATTCAAAGCTATGTAGAAGGCGAAAAATTCTCTGTGGTACGCGACTTCACAGGACACGGAATTGGAAATACCATGCACGAAGCACCTACAATTCTTCACTATGGAAAAGCTGGCAAAGGTACACGTTTAAAAGAAGGTATGGTTATTACAATTGAGCCAATGGTAAACGCTGGTACATGGCATTCTAAAATGGATAAAAACGGTTGGACGGCTCGTACAACAGACGGTAAATTATCCGCTCAATTTGAACATACACTTGCGATTACGAAAAACGGTCCTCTTATTTTAACAGCACATTAAAAAACAGCCCTTTTGAGGCTGTTTTCTTAATGCAGAGGGAATTTAATAACAAAAACTGTGCCGCGGGAAGAAGTAGATAATAATTTAATCTGTCCTCCGTGGCTTTCTAGAATACGCTGAGCAATTGGCAGACCAAGACCTGTTCCGCTATCTTTTGAAGTGTAAAACGGCTGGTACAGAGACTGCTGCATATGCAAAGGAATTCCTTTTCCAGTATCTTCAATGTATAGACAGTAGCTATCTTCATGAACCTGCGAGGAGATTGTAATGACTCCTTCTCCATCCATGGCTTCCATACTGTTTCGAATTAAATTATGAAGAACTTGTTTGATTTGTTTTTCATCTACTTTTAATATATACGGCTGCAGTTTCACATCGAAGATAAGCTTATCTTTTTCTGTAAATTTGCTTGAGTGAGTAATCAAAGGCAATAGCTCATTAATAATCTCCTGCATGCTGACTTTTTTCATCACCGGAGTCCCTGGTTTTGATAACAACAGCATTTCTTCAATGATGTAGTTAATCCTCTCTAGCTCTTTCATAAGCAGAGGCAGGTATAAACGCTTTTTCTCCTCATCAGAAAGAGACTGATTCATAAGAGATATAAATCCATGAATCACGGCAAGAGGATTACGAATCTCATGAGCGGCTCCGGCTGCCACTTCTCCAACTAGAGCGAGTTTCTCAGACTGATGCATTCGCTTTTCTAATTCTTCGGTATCGGATATATCAATGAAATAAAAAATTCTTCCGATGCTTTCGTTCTGCTCGTTAAACAGCTGGGTTTGAGAGGCTAAAAAGCAATAGCACGTCTCTTTCGTTTCAAAAAATACTTTTTTATTTTCGTGAATTTCTCCCGAATTCAACATGCTCCAAAATTCAGTATTATATTCAGGACATTCCTCCATATACCTGCAAATATCCTTTTCTTCGAGATCTAAAAACTGCTTTGCTGAGGTATTGGCAAATATACTATTTGTCTCATCTTCCATTGTAATAATTCCAACGGGCAGTGAATTTAAGATCTGCTGGCGATAAGCTTTATCTTTAATGATTTTCCAAAATGAATCTTCTAAACTAACCGACATTTGATTGATAGAAGCCGAAAGCTGCTTCAGCTCGATTTGCTTTGTGTCTTGAAGAACAAGACCGTATTCTCCGTCTGCAATGTCATTCACTTTTTCAATCATTTGTTCAATTGGTTTCGTAAGGCTCGCACTCATGCGATAAGAAACATAAAGAGAAGCCACAATAGCACTTACTGTTAAAATTAATAATAAAATTAATGAATCTTTAATAATGACAGACAGTGTATCTGATAGTGTATCAAGTGAATCAACTGTCTCTTCTTTTGAACTATTAATATCTTTTTTTATCTGATGCAAATCCGGCAAATAATTTTCATTAAGATACTCTTTTGCTCCCTCTATATCCCCATACTTCAGCAGGCCTTGCACGTTATTAGAAATCTTAAAATCCAGCAGCTCAATTTTTTCCTTCAGTGGAATCAACGATTTTGGCACAGGCTGCTTATATCTTTCATTATTTTCGATAACTCGTTTATCATATGATTGATATTCTTCTATCAAAGAGACAGTGGGGTTCTTTAGATTATTTTTCACAATGTATTCTTTTATGTTCAGCTGCTCTTCCCAATAAGAAAGCCACACCATTTGAGGAACATCTTCATCTTTAATTTCGTTGCTTACATGATTCATTTTATCAACGGCATGCACTAAAACTAAAGAGAACCCGCTTAACATGAATGTAATCAAAAGAAGAATCGTTAATATTTGGCTACGGAATGACATGTTGCGAAATAATTGATTCATAATCATCTCTTTCTTTTTCATAGTTACTTCGGCTGTGTAGACATTCTAACTTTCGAATATAAAATTTGTTTTTCCCGTTTACTGTACATCGGTCCAAAAGGTGCTAGTTTATAAACACTGTCCTTGGCGTCAAGTTTGACTTCTCCAGTTGGAAGACCCTTTTTACTGAAATAGTCTTTCATAATCACGTTGTAAGCTTGGGGAACATCATTGATCACACTTGTTAAAATAACAGACCTACCCATGTACGCCTGATCATCTAAATATCCTATTACGTATATTCCTTGTGCTTTCGCTTCTTGAATAACTTCTTGATTATACGAATTCCCTTTAGCATAGACGACATCGACGCCTTCATCTTTTAACTCACGGAGCAGCTTTACTGCTTTTGCTCCATCGTCTCGGCTGTTTACAACTCGATAATAAAAAGCAATCGATGGATTATACGCTTTAATTCCTTGTTCAAATCCTAGATTCTTTTCTTTGGCAAATGTATCAATTAATCCAATTTTTTTCGTTTGTGTCTTCATGGCAGCTGCCGTACCTGCCAGATACTCTATTTTGGTTTGATCAAATGTATATACCGTTTGGTTTTTATAAGTTGAAGTACCGTGAATGGTGACGAAATGAACATGAGGATACTTAGGAGCGAGTTCTGTAAAAACGGTAGAAAATTCTCTTCCATGTCCAATTACCACTTTTGTTCCACTTTGAATAACTTTTTCAGCAGCTTCCTTCATTTTTTGGTTCGTATTTACTTCGCTAATAACTTGAGCCGAAACAGGGTACTGCTGCTCGATGTTGATTTTTCCTTTATAAGCTAGACTGCCCCAGCTTTGATCTGTAAGTACATCAGAAGTGAGAATTGCAACGCTTGTGTTTTCTACTTTTTTTGTCGTTTGCTGACTTATAATCCCTTGTGTTTTCGAAATAATAATAATTAAAAACGCAGCCACAACAATCAGGGCAAGCAATAAAATCAGCCTTAACTGTCTTGATCGTTGCATAGACCTTCTCCTTTTTGTTTAGCATACTTTCATTATATAAAAAAAGCATCTAAAAAGACTACATCTTTAACGAAATTCCAACTTTTTTCGACATTTCTTTCATATCTTACCTTTTTTAACACTTTCATTCCAAAAGAAAAAAGCAGAAAACATCTGTTTTCTACTTCTGCCTTCAATCTTCATCTTTTACGTCCATATCTTCAGGGATAGGCTCATTTAGGTATTCTTCAATTTGTTTTTTGTACTTTTCCATTTGCTCTAAATGGGTGTTGAACTGCTCTTTATTTAATAAGTAGTTTTCACCATCAAATATAGCTCGTACTTTTCCTTCTTGAATCAATTTCTGCACATATTCTTCAGGAAAAGATAGATACTCTGCTGCTTCTTTTATCGTTAAATACATCCTGCTCCACCTTTTATACGTTGTAGTGTACTTCTTCTGTAGCTTTAACCATTAGCTCATACTGACGCAAGCTCAGCTGGAATAATGTTAAAGGATCATAGTAAGCTTCAGGATTGGCTTTCATATGACTTAACACGTCTTGATTTTCATTAATATGCGCCTGTGTTTCTTCAATCGTCTCTTTTAAAACCTCTTTTGGCTTTTCAAAGAATAGTTCAATATCAACTTCTAAATTTTTCTCAAATAAATTAAATTGCATAAAAAACTTTGCCAGCATTGATTCTGTAATATCTTGATAGTCTTGACTTTCAATGTACTTTTTATATTGGTTATAAAGCAGCGTTTGGTTTTGAAGAATGGAAGAAAACAGTTTTCCTGCTCCTTTTAACAAGAGCTGCGTTGGATTAACGCGAAGTAAAATATTTTCTTCATCCAGCTGAACCCGATTAGCCATACGATTAACGTCGCGTCGCCAGTCGTCCAGCACTTTAAAATCGCAGTCTAACGTTAATTTTTGCTCATTGTACATCTTATTTAATGACTCTGCTACTTCTTCAATATCTACTTGACTCGCAATCAGCTCTTCATTTGATGTAGCAATCCAGTCCTTTAAAGAAATGCGGAACTTGGGCAGGACATCTTGCTGCAAGTGCTCTTCCACGCGCATATTCATTTGTTTATTCAGCTCAATATGAACCGTACTAAAATCACTGTCTTCCTTCACTAATTCTGAAGACTTTTTGAGTAAACGAGGAATTTTATTTTTTAGCTTTTTGCTAATATCCTCTTTGATGCCGTGATAAGCCGAAACAATACTACTCGCTTTTTCTTGTTCTAAGTCATCCACTCGATGCAAGAAGCCATTTAATCGCACAAGCATATCTTCGTTCCATTTAATGCTTTCAATCAAATGATTTTCTGTTTGATTTCTCTTCTCCACTAAGCTCTTTAGCATGCTTTGAATGAAGAACAGCAGTCTGCGCGCACGCTCTTCTACTCCAACGTCGTTTGGATCGTAATAGAAATTAGCTTTAATAAACTGAGCCAAGTCTCCGTGGTGCTGACTCGATACGTAGTGAGGCGTATAGGCTAATACATGTGCCTGCGGGAAATCAGCTCCAATGCTTGCTTCAAATTCTTTTGTAATTCGCTCAATCGTTGCTTGATTATAAAGACTGTCCATATTGTTGATGACAAAATGAACTGGCGTATTTGGCGCATGCTCTTTAATCTCCAGCAATAATTCTCTTTCTTCATCAAGCAGCGATTCTTTTGCATCAAGCACAAACAGTAAACCATCTGCTAAAGGAGCATATTTAAATGCATCCTGCTCACGTGCCTCTTGTTCTGTAAAGCTTGGCGTAACAATGCATGAACAATTATGCTTATCAAGGAACACAAAAGGTTTTTTCACTTCTACAAGCGCCTGGTGAGGAGATTGCTCCGCTCCGTCAATCGTTTCCATCGGAATGATTTCTTGATCAGCGATTTGCTGGATAGATTCTTCCTCATCATGAATGAACACAAAGGTTGTTTCGTGATTTTGCGGTACCTTTTCTTCTGTAATCGATCCCACAAATGAAGACGTTGCAGCATTTGTTCCTGTAATTAATAAGTGTGTCGTATGAGCATCTAATAAAAAATCTACCCACCATTTAAAGGTGTGCCCCACTTCTAAACCATTTTCATTAGCCCATTTAATAATGCCATGGCAAAGCTTGTAGTGATATTCAAGACCATCAATGTCGTTACGCGCCTCAAAAATTAATCTGCCTGCATTTTCGATTGTAATGGTATCAATAGTTGACGGAAACTTTTCATTCCATGAAAGCACGGCCGCAGACGGAAATAACGCACGTGACTTATTGGTAATTTTAAGCCAGTTTGTTAATACGTTTGGAATGACTTCATGCAATTCCTTTACAGAATGATCACTTTCCATTAGGTCGGTGTACGTCTCTTGATATAGAGTGGAAATCTCCTGCCAATAATCATAGAGGCCCACTTCAATATTCAAGAAAATATCATTGATGGTTTTAATCCAAGCAAGATAAGGAGGCTGGCTCTTATATTGTTTCCATAAAGCTGAGACAAGCTGTTTGAAATACACTTGATCCACTTTGTAAAATGCAATCATCACTTGATAAAAATAGTTAGGGATAAAGTTTGCTGTATATCCTTTATCTACGTAAGTCTTTAATACCGCAAACCAATTTAACGATTCTGTCCGAATACACTCATCTACCGCAAGCTCCACTGCGCTGTTAAAGTCCTCTTGCTCTTCATAAAATCTGCGTGCAATCGCCGTGACGTTTGGATAATCCGGCTGAGAAGCAACCAACTCGTTAATGACTTCATAAGCTCGTTCAATATTGTTATGGTCCGTATAAAGCGAAAACAGCTTTAGCGCTATTTCAGCTTTTAATACTTTTGAATCCGTTTCGATGGATAGGTAAAGCTCTTCAGCTAGCGTAGACAACCCCAATTCATAATGCGCGTCGGCTGTATTTTTCTTCGCCCACAGCTTAAATTCACCATTTACATTCTCCCACTTAAAAATCGCGGACTCAAAATCTTGATTATGGAAGTACACTTCTCCCTGGGCTAAGCGAACGAGAGATAAGTCGTACCACTCTTTTTGCTGCTCTTCGTAATAAGCTTGTCCAAGGACCTTTACAGGCGGCTGATTTTCATTTTCTTGCATAAACGTTTCGTAATATTTCTTTTTCGTTAACTGATATTCTACCGTCATATAGTCTCTCCTTTTTGATGTCAATATTTTATGTACTCTATCAAATTCCCGTTTTTATACTTTTTATACACGATATTTTCTTACTCATATTTTACGCAAAAAAAGCCTCAAGAACTACTCTTAAGGCTTTTTTTATAACTTTTATACTATAAAAATGGCTATTTATCATAAATCAGCGCTGAAATAACAGATAAATTAATAAGCATCCCGTCGAAACAGCCCCATTACTTCTACCGTTTCTGTAATATTTACGAAAGCTTCAGGATCCACCGATTGAATTAACTGCTTGAGGTTTGCAAGCTCATAGCGTGAAATAACCGTCATTAATATTTTACGGTCTTCTCTTGAATAAGCTCCTTCACCGTTCATTAACGTCACGCCGCGCACCAAATTCGTAAGAAGCTGCTGCTTCATTTCTTCGCCTTTTCTCGTAATAATGGTTAACGTGAGCTTAATATGGCGAGTATGAATCGCATCCACTACTTTTCCTGTGACGAAAATCGAAAGCATCGTATATAAAGCCGCGTCCCAATTCACAAAAAAACCTGAAACAAATACAACCACGGCATTCATCGCTGATAATATAGCGCCAAGCGGAAATTCTTTTTTATGCGTAAGAAGCATCGCAATAATATCAAATCCACCTGTCGAAGCCGACTGACGAAAAACAAACCCTACGCCAATTCCAGTTAAAACTCCTCCAAAAACAGCTGACAGAATAGGATCTGTACTAACAGCTCTCAAGGGAATCACGTATAAAGCAATTGATAAAGCCACAACGGACAGCAGCGTATGTAAAACAAACCGCTTTCCTAACTTCATAAAACCAATAATTAAAAGGGGTAAATTCAACAAAAAATTCATTGTTCCCGTACTTGCAGGCGTTAAAATTCCTATAATCATAGCAATACCGCTAATACCGCTGCTTAGTACTTTATGGGGGATTAAAAACCAATTGTATGCAAATCCAATTAACACAGAACCTGCTATAATAGCAATTGCTCTATACATGATGTCCCTTCACCTCTTACCACAAATATAATGTTTTCATTTATTGCTTCTTTATTATAATTCCTAAAATATTGAAAACCTTAAAAAAAGTATATTCAGAAATTTGCTGTGTTGGTGAGGTGGACAAATGGCAAAATAAAACGGACATATAAGCAGTTAATGCTTTTAGTATAGAAATTCTGACTTTACTTTTTTCATACTTGTTTAAGCAAAAAAAAGCTGCTACCTTTACTAAGATAGCAGCTTTGATGAAGAGTTATTTTAATTTTAATACCGCCACATTCTCCACATGCGTCGTATGCGGAAACATATCAACAGGCTGAACTTCAACCGTCTCATATCCGCCTTTTTCTAAAATAGCTAGGTCACGTGCAAGAGTTGCTGGTCCGCATGAAACATAGACAACTTTTTTCGGTTTCATGTCAATGATGGTATTCAAAAGAGCTTCGTCGCATCCTTTTCGCGGCGGATCTACGACGATGACGTCCGCTTTGATGCCTTGTTTGTACCAGTTTGGAATGACGACTTCTGCTTCGCCTACTTCAAATTCAGCGTTGTGAATACCGTTTAGCTCAGCGTTGCGCTTTGCATCCTCAATCGCTTCAGGCACGATTTCAACGCCATATACTTTTTTCGCTTTTTGAGCGAGAAATAATGAGATTGTTCCGATTCCACAGTAGGCGTCAATTACCGTTTCTTCTCCTGTTAAATCTGCATACTCAAGCGCTTTGTCATAAAGCACTTTCGTTTGCTCAGGGTTTACTTGGTAGAATGATTTTGCTGAAATGGCAAATTTAATGTCGCCGATATAGTCGTAAATATATTCTTCTCCCCAAAGTACGTTCGTTTGGTTCCCTAAAATGACGTTAGTGCGCTTGCTGTTTACGTTTTGAACAATTGATTTCACGCTGGGTACGGCTTCGATAATGTCTTCTATAATACGCTTTTTGTTTGGCAGCTCAGCTGTACGAGTCACAATGACAACCATAATTTCACCCGTTACAAGTCCGTAGCGCGCCATGATATGACGAAGCGAGCCTTTATGTTTTTGTTCTTGATAAGCAGAAACGCCATGCTTTTCACAGATTGATTTGACAGCTTGAACAACATCATCATTTGCCTGCTGCTGAATCAAACAGGCATCCATGTTAATGATGTCGTGGCTTCGCTGCTGATAAAACCCAGCGACCAAACCGCCTTCTCGTTCTGCTACGGGAACTTGAGCTTTGTTTCGATAGCGCCAAGGATCGTTCATTCCTAGCGTCGAATGTACCGGAACGTCAGGTAAATGACCAATTCGCGCCATGACGTCTTTTACTTGCTTTTGTTTAAATTGCAGCTGTCCTTCATAGCTTACATGCTGCAGCTGACAGCCTCCGCACTGCTTGTAGACCGGACAGGGTGCTTCAACACGCTGTTCACTAATTGTATGGTGTTTGATAAGCTTGCCAAACGCATAGCCTTTTTTTACTTTAATGACTTTTACTTGGCCGCTTTCGCCGGGCAACGCATTTTGAACGAAAACAGGAAATCCGTTCACTTTCGCTACACCCGCTCCGTCATGCGTTAAATCTTCAAACGCAACATCTATATATTCATTTTTTTCTACAGGTGGTTTTAATTTTTCCATTTATCGTTACATCCTTTTAGTCATTTGAAAATGCTGAACTGATTGTACCATAAGAGCGAAAGCCAAACAAAGAAAAGCATGAAAAAAGATCGCAATTAGGCGATCTCATTTTTTTCCATCAATTCAGCTGTTGCTTTTGGAACAAAGATTTCTACATGGCGATATAAGTTTACAAATTCCCCAGGCAATAACCCTCCGTACTCGCCATCTAGATTTAGCTGCATTTTATCATTCGTATGAATTTTAACACGGTTCGCTTTTGTATAAATAATATGAGGATCATTGATATGTTCTCCTCGCAGCGCAAGTGTCGCAATTCGAATAAATTCAGCTAAATTTGCTTTCTTTAAAATAATCAAATCAAACATACCGTCATCTAAAGAAGAATCTGGTGCCAGCTTTTCAAAGCCGCCGACTGAGTTCGTTAAGGAAACGAGGAAGAACATAATCTCGCCGCCAAAGAATTTTCCGTCATACTCAATTTCAACAGATGTTGGTTTAATAGAAGGAAGCATTTCCATGCCTTTTAAATAGTAAGCTAGCTGTCCAAGCATTGTTTTTAACTTGCTTGGCACTTCATATGTTAATTCAGTTAAACGGCCGCCTCCGGCGATATTTACAAAGTAATGCGTTTCTCCGTCGTTTGTTACACAGCCCAAGTCAATTGGCTTTGTTACGCCTTCTACAATGACATCAATAGCGCCTTCAATCGTGCGCGGCACATTAATGGCACGAGCAAAGTCATTGGTTGTTCCAACAGGAATAATACCTAGCTGCGGGCGATAGTCTTGTCCGGCAATACCGTTTACGACTTCATTGATGGTACCGTCTCCACCGGCTGCAATTACAACGTCAAAACGACGTTCTACCGCTACTTTAGCAGCTTCTGTTGCATCACCAGCACAAGTTGTAGCATGACAAGATGTTTCGTAGCCTGCTTGCTCTAGCTTTTGCAAGACTTCCGGTAAGTTTTTCTTAAAAATTTCACGGCCCGATGTCGGGTTATAAATAATTCTCGCTCTTTTCATATTCATCATCCTAATAATGATAATTTGTCACAAATCTTTGCCTACTTTTATCAGTGAAAGAATGCCCCCTCACATTACATCATCAACAAGAGGGGGCATGAACAAACATATTATAAAGAAATTAACCTTGATATACAATATTCACGTTTCGGTTTTTATTCATACCTTCAGCGCGATCGCCCTTACTCATAATAAATGTGAGATGGATATCCACCTCACATTTAGTTATCAAATTTAGCGTTTATTAATTTCTTCTAAAAGAATTTTATTAACCATCGGTGGGTTCGCTTGGCCTTTTGAAGCTTTCATAATTTGACCAACTAAGAAGCCAATTGCACGATCCTTACCGTTTTTGAAATCTTCAATAGATTGAGGGTTTGCATCTAATGCATCTGTTACAAATTTACGTAAAGTTGCATCATCTGAAATTTGTACAAGACCTTTTTCTTTTACAATTTTCTTTGCATCTCCGCCATTTTCAATTAATTCTTTGAATACTTTTTTCGCAATTTTAGACGAAATTGTACCTTCTTGAATTAATTGAATCATACCAGCTAGACCTTCAGGTGTTAAGGCTACATCTGAAAGTTCTTTTTGGTTTGAGTTTAAGTAAGCAGAAACTTCACCCATTAACCAGTTAGAAGATAGCTTCGCGTCTCCGCCCGCAGCAAGCGTTGCTTCAAAGAAATCAGACATTTCTTTTGTTAGCGTTAATACCATTGCATCATAAGCAGGTAAACCAAGCTCTTCTACATAGCGCTTTTTACGAGCATCTGGAAGTTCAGGAATCGAAGCACGAACGCGTTCTTTCCACTCTTCGTCAATGTGTAATTCTAATAAGTCAGGCTCTGGGAAGTAGCGGTAGTCGTCAGATCCTTCTTTTACACGCATTAGAATTGTTTCGCCCGTAGACTCGTCAAAACGGCGTGTTTCTTGCTCGATTAAACCACCAGACAATAACACTTTTTCTTGACGAATTTCTTCGTGTTCAAGACCGCGGCGCACATAGTTAAATGAGTTTAAGTTCTTTAACTCAGCTTTTGTACCGAACTCTTCTTGTCCAACTGGACGTAAAGAAATATTGGCATCACAGCGAAGTGAACCTTCTTCCATTTTACAGTCAGATACGCCTGTATATTGAATAATTGATTTTAATTTTTCTAAATAAGCATATGCTTCTTCAGGAGAACGCATATCTGCTTCTGATACAATCTCAATTAGAGGTGTACCTTGACGGTTGAAGTCTACTAGTGAATAGCCATCGCCTGTATGCGTTAACTTACCAGCATCTTCTTCTAAATGAAGTCGGTTGATACGAATACGCTTCGTTTCACCTTTAACTTCTACTTCAATCCAACCGTTCTCGCCAATTGGTTTATCAAATTGAGAGATTTGATAAGCTTTTGGGTTATCCGGATAGAAATAGTTTTTACGGTCAAACTTTGTATCTGTTGCGATTTCACAGTTTAGCGCAAGCGCTGCTTTCATTGCAAAATCAACTGCTTCTTTGTTTAACACAGGTAATACGCCAGGATAACCTAAGTCAATTACACTTGTGTTAGCATTTGGAGCCGCACCAAATGCGTTTGGACTTGCTGAGAAAATTTTAGATTTTGTCTTAAGCTCAACGTGTACTTCAAGACCAATAATCGTTTCAAAGTTCATCTTTATCTCACCCCTTACAGTGCTGGTTTCGCTTTATGATGCTCAGTTGCTTGTTCGAATGCATGAGCAACACGATAGATTGTGCTTTCGTCGAAATGCTTACCGATAATTTGTAACCCTAATGGCAATCCATTTGATAAGCCGCAAGGCACAGAAATACCAGGTACTCCAGCAAGGTTTACTGGGATTGTTAAAATATCGTTTGCATACATTGTTAATGGATCGTCTGTTTTCTCACCAATTTTGAATGATGGAGTTGGTGTAGTCGGTCCAATGATAACGTCATAGTTTTCAAATACAGACTCAAAGTCTTGCTTAATTAACGTACGTACTTGCTGTGCTTTTTTGTAGTAAGCATCATAATAACCAGAGCTTAACGCAAATGTTCCAAGCATGATACGGCGTTTTACTTCGTTTCCAAAGCCTTCGCTTCGAGACTGCTTGTACATTTCGATTAAGTTCTCAGCATTATCTGTACGATATCCGTAGCGAACGCCGTCAAAACGAGATAAGTTAGCAGAAGCTTCAGAAGAAGATAATAGATAATACGTAGCTAATGCGTATTTAGAGTGTGGAAGCGATACTTCTTCCCAAGTTGCGCCTAGTCCTTCTAACACTTTTAGTGCATCTAGAACAGACTGGCGAGCTTCTTCGCCCACACCTTCGCCTAAGTATTCTTTTGGAACAGCAATTTTAAGACCTTTTACGTCACCTGTTAAAGCAGATACATAATCCGGTACATCAACATTAGCAGAAGTAGAATCCATTGGGTCTACGCCTGAAATTGCTTGAAGTAAGTATGCATTATCTTCAACAGAATTTGTGATTGGTCCGATTTGATCTAAAGAAGATGCAAATGCCACTAATCCGTAACGAGATACGCGACCATACGTTGGTTTTAATCCGACAACACCGCAATAAGCAGCCGGCTGACGAATTGAACCACCTGTATCAGAACCTAAAGAAAACGGAACTTCGCCTGCTGCTACAGCTGCAGCTGAACCACCGCTAGATCCACCTGGTACGTAATCTAAATTCCATGGGTTGCGCGTTAACTGAAGACCTGAGTTTTCAGTTGAAGAACCCATTGCGAATTCATCCATATTTAATTTACCGATGGTTACCGCTTCAGCTGCCTGCAATTTTTGAACAACTGTTGCATCATAAATCGGATCAAAGTTTGCTAGAATTTTACTAGAACAAGTTGTACGTAAATCTTTTGTGACAATATTATCTTTTACACCGATTGGCATACCAAATAATAGGCCAAATTCATCTTTTGTTTGTAGTGCTTCATCTAGCTCTTTTGCATAAGCACGAGCATTGTCTTCATTAAGCGCTAAGAACGCACCTACTTTATCATCTACTTCATTAATACGTTTATATGATTCGTCTACTAAATCTTGTACACGTACTTCTTTCTTGTGTAAAAGGCTATGTAGTTCTGAAAGTTTACGATCGAATAAAGACATCGTAAAGCCTCCTTCCTTATTCTAAAATAGTTGGTACTCGAATGTAGCCATCCTTATGGTCTGGCGCATTTTTTACTACGTCTTCAATTGGTAAACCTTTAGCTGGCTTATCTTCACGCATTACGTTTTTCATATCCAATACGTGAGAAGTTGGTTTTACATTTGTAGTATCTAACTCATCTAATTGTTCTGCATATGTAATAATAGCATCTAATTGTTTTGTAAATAGTTCTGCTTCGTCATCCGTCACCGCAAGTCTCGCTAAGTTTGCAACGTGTTTTACTTGATCAACAGAAATTCTTGACATGTTCCTTCACCTCCGAATATTCGTCCCACTACAATATACTGATAATACCAAACTTCACTAGCAACAGGCAACATTTCTGAGACTAGTTCCTAAAATATTAAAAACCCCGCCAGGCAAGACAGGGCTTACATTTATCACTTCTATTTTATACCAAATCTATTTCATTCAAACAACATTCCATACTTTTCCTTCGTCATAAAATATTTCTCTCTTGCATAGGTATAAAATAACCTTCTTTTTAGAAAAGATAGATAGAAAGAGAAACATGCTTCAGATGAACACACCACCATGTTTTAATTTCACTAGTCTTTGGGAAAGTAAAGAAAACGAATAACTACTTTACCGTAAAAGAGGTGCTATAAAAATTGAATAAAATACTTATACAGTCAGTCATCCACCAGCGCCCTGTGTATCAGCAAAGCGGAAGATGGTTTGTATTAGATGAAGAATTCAAGTGGGATTTGTCCACCTTGCAAAAAGATGTTTTTGCTTGTTTAAATAAAGCCTTTCATATTCCTATAATTTTTTGTGATTCATGCGAAGCCAATAAAATTGTCTCCGCTCTTGGAGAAGAAGAAGCGGAATACCTGCAGTTTGCATCAGGCGTTTACTGGCGAGAAGTCGGCATTATATTTATTTTTAAATTTGATGACTATCTTCCGCTTATTGAAACGATCTTTCATGAGCTGCGCCACTATATTCAAGATCACATCCCTTATTATCAAAAAGAATTTGAGCTTGATAAAAAGCGCCCGTATGAAGAGCGGACAACCGAACAAGATGCGTTTGCATTTGCTGCTTATTATCTTTCTAAGTTTACAAGACAAAGTTCTCATGCCATTCCTTCATAGGAGGCAATTTCATAGAATTAGAAAAAGACACTGCTTGAGCAGTGTCTTTTTTGCTTACTCTTCGTAAATATGAACGAACGGCTTGTCCTCATCTGCTTTTCTAACAATGAGAGCTTCCGGTCCGCTTACTGAGTTAATAGAGATACTCGTTTCCATATATGAAGGGAAATGATCAAGCATTAAACCAGCAACATACTGAGTAAATCCTACAATTTCACCTTTTCCGTAAAATTGGACGGGAATATCAATCGTCATTTTTTGAAGCTGTCCATCTTTGTAATACCCTTTCCCTACTACGCTTGTAAAGTTCGGGAAGTAGTCTTCGATTTGCGCTTTGAACTCATCAAATTTCATCGCATCATCTCGGTGATCTTTTGTTGCATCTGATGATGGGAATAAATAATATTTCTCGTCTAAATCATCCCAGCTGCCAACGGCCGTATCATTTGAACCTGCATTTCCGACAGCCATAAAGTTACCTGGCGTTAAAGAAGCCTTAGCACTTTGTTTAAATAACGCTACTCGAATTGGAACGTTTTCTAAGCCCTTGATATTACGCATTCGCTGCACAATTTCATCGGCCATCTTTTTGCCTTGCTCTTCAATATTTTTATCAGTTAGTTGTTTTTCACGAGCATAACCATTTTCTTCTGTATAATAATGAACAGAATTCATCGCCAGGCCAATTGTGACGCCTCCAAGTTTGACCTTGTCGTCTCCGTCTTGAATAAGGTAGTCTTGCTCAGTAATGTTCGCTAAGTACATTGGGCTTGTTTCGTTACGAGTTTTCAAATCGCCTTTTTCCGTATCGATTGGATTTAACCCATTGTTTTTAAGCTTCTTTTTCGCCGTAGCATCTTTTGTTTTGCTTTGAAGATCTTTAAACTGTTTATCGCTCAGCTTACGGCTTAACCATGAGCGAATAGTATCTTTATCAAGGTACTGGCCTTCTTGATACACATATTTTTTCGGAGAATAGCTATCTGTCGATAAGCGCATTAAGCCTGTTTCAAATTCTTGCGCATCCAAGCGGTTGTTTAAGTTTGCTGCGACTAAGCCTCTTGCCACTCCCGCTTTAAATGGAAGAATTGTTCGGTAATAATCATCTGAAATACTATACTTCGGAATAACTGCTTTTTCTTTCTTGTTGTTGGTTTGTTGAACAGTCTCTTTATCGTCCGAAAGGTTCGGTGCACACGCTGAAGTTACAAGCATGACCGCAAGAGAAAGTAACAATATCTTTTTCAACTACACACACCTCTTATTTATTTAATTCCGTAAGTAGCCTTGCCTCATCCCATACTTCAATTTCAAGCTCGTTAGCTTTTGTCAGTTTGGAACCAGCCTCTTCCCCTGCCACAACAAGGTCTGTCTTTTTACTTACGCTTCCTGTGACTTTACCGCCAAGTGCTTCAATTTGTGCTTTTGCATCATTGCGAGATAGCTGTTCAAGCTTACCTGTTAATACAACGGTTTTACCAGCAAAAACAGAATCTACATTTTCTACACTTACAAGCTTGGGTCCTTTGTATGTAAGGTTTACTCCATACTCTTTTAATTCATGTATAAGTTCTTGAACCTCTTCTTGTGTAAAGTAAGCGACAATAGCATCAGCCATTTTGGCACCAATTTCATTAATTGCCACTAATTCATCATACGTTGCTTTTGTTAACTTGTCTATGGTTTCAAAGTGCTGAGCTAACGTCTTTGCAGCTTTTGCTCCAACATGGCGAATGCCCAAACCAAAAAGCAAACGCTCAAGCGAATTTTCTTTCGATGCTTCGATGGCTGCAATCAAATTATCAGCAGATTTCTCACCCATGCGCTCAAGCTCGATTAACTGCTGTTTTGTCAGCGTATAAATGTCCGCTACATCTTTAATTAACTGTTCGCGAAATAATTGTGCTATAACTTTTTCACCAAGTCCATCAATGTTCATCGCATTGCGGGACACGAAATGAATAAGTCCTTCACGAATTTGAGCAGGACAGCTTGGATTAATGCAGCGAAGCGCAACTTCTCCTTCTAAACGCACCAGTTCACTTTCACATTCCGGGCAGTGAGTAGGCATCGTAAACTCTTGCTCTTCTCCCGTTCGCTTCTCTTCAATCACATTCACTACTTCAGGAATAATATCTCCTGCTTTTTTCACCACGACATAATCTCCGATGCGAATGTCTTTTTCACGAATCAAATCTTCATTGTGAAGAGACGCACGCTGTACCGTCGTACCTGCTACTTGAACCGGCTCCAAAATAGCTGTTGGCGTAATGACACCTGTCCGGCCTACCGTCAGCTCAATATTTACAAGCTTGGTTACAACTTCTTCAGCAGGAAACTTATAAGCAATAGCCCAGCGTGGACTTTTGGCCGTTGTTCCAAGCTCAGCCTGCTGATCAAATGAATCTACTTTTACAACAATGCCATCAATATCATAAGATAGTTCTGGACGTTGCGTCTGCCAGCTTTCGATGTAAGCAATCACATCATCAATGGTTTCACACGTCTGCCTTTCCTTATTTGTTTTAAAGCCAAGCTCATCAAGTAAATTCAAACTTTCGCTGTGAGAGTCGATTTCTAATTCTCCTGTATCAGTCATGGCATATACAAAGATATCTAAATTACGTTTTGCCGCAATTTTAGGATCTAGCTGACGCAGTGAGCCTGCAGCTGCGTTACGCGGGTTAGCAAACGGAACTTCATCCCTTTCCATTTTTGCTTCATTAAGTGCTTCGAATGATTTTCTCGGCATAAATGCTTCTCCGCGAACTTCCATTGATAACGCTTCTTTAATTCGCAGTGGAATAGAGCGAATTGTTTTTAAGTTTTCAGTAATATTTTCACCAGTCGTACCGTCTCCGCGCGTAGCCCCCAGTACTAGGTATCCATCTTCATAGCGAAGAGATACAGCAAGGCCGTCAATTTTAAGTTCGCATACATAAGAAAACTCATCTCCAACGGCTTGGCGCACTCGGCGATCAAAATCCCGAAGGTCTTCTTCATTAAATGCATTTCCTAAACTTAGCATAGACGTTTGATGCTGAACCTTCTCAAACGCATCAAGCACTTGGCCGCCAATGCGCTGAGTAGGTGAGTCAGCTGTTTTTAATTCTGGAAATGATTCTTCTATCTCAATTAACTCATTCATTAATTTATCGTATTCTGCATCTGGAACAGATGGCTGATCTAACACATAATATTCATAGCCATATTGATTTAATAAGTCACGTAATTCTTGAACGCGTGATTTTGCTGTCTCAAACTCCATATTCTAGCTCCTTTTCACGATTACACTTTCGTAACCGGGGCAAATTTAGCAAGCAGTCTTTTTACACCTGTAGGACTAGGAAAAGCAATGTCTAATTCTTTTGAATCTCCTTCTCCTTTTACACTTACAACTGTACCAATTCCCCATTTTTTATGCTCGGCCTTGTCTCCAACGCTCCATCCAATTGATTCACTTCCTGTTGACACAAGCTTCGTTTTTGCCACGGCCGCTTGTCGGCGCGCTGCAAACGGCGAAGCTGAAGCCCCTGCACGACCAGTAGCAGGTTTGCGCATTGCTTCATTTAAAGATTCCACAAGCTCGCTTGGGATTTCTCCAATGAAGCGCGATTTTGGATTGACGTTTGTTTTACCAAATAGTGTGCGCATTTGAGCATTTAATAAATACAATTCTTGTTCAGCACGTGTAATCCCTACGTAGGCTAAGCGTCGTTCCTCTTCCATTTCATTATCTTCGAATAACGAGCGGCTATGAGGGAATACGCCTTCTTCCATACCCATTAGAAAAACAACCGGGAACTCTAGACCTTTTGCCGAGTGAAGCGTCATCAGAATCACTTGTTCGTTCTCTTCTTCTTCCTCGTCGTCAAGCTTATCAATATCAGCAACAAGTGCTAAATCCGTTAAAAATGCTACTAAGCTTTTATCTTCGCTTGCTTCTTCAAACGTTTTTGTGACAGATAAAAACTCATCAATATTCTCTAAGCGGCTTTGTGCTTCAATTGTTTTTTCCACTTTAAGCGCTTCACGGTATCCTGTTCTTTCTAATACTTGTTCCACAAGCTCTGTAACAGACATATAGTCTTGCATTTGAGCTAAGTTCGAAATCATCGACTGGAAATCACGAAGGGCTTTTGTTGCTTTGCCTGTTAACCCCATTAATTCTACTTCATCCAGCGCTTTGAAAATCGAAATGTCATGAACGTTTCCGTAATTGGCCACTTTATCTACTGAAGTAGCTCCAACTCCGCGCTTTGGAACGTTCACAATACGAGCTAAGCTAATGTCATCATCTTGGTTGGCAATTAAGCGCAAGTACGCAAGCAAATCTTTAATCTCTTTGCGGTCGTAGAACTTAATGCCGCCGACAATTGTATAATTAATATTGGATTTTAACAGCACTTCCTCCATCACACGAGACTGTGCATTTGTGCGATACAAAATGGCAAAATCACTGTATTTACGCTTTCCGCTGTCTACTGCTTCTTTAATTTTACGTGCTACAAACTGTGCCTCATCATGCTCACTCATTGCTTGGTAATGATAAATCTTCTGACCTTCATCGTTTTCCGTCCATAAGTTTTTCACTTTACGATTCATATTGTTTGCGATGACGCCGTTTGCCGCAGCCAAAATCGTTTTAGTTGAACGATAATTTTGTTCAAGCAAAATGGTTTTGGCTTTTGGGTAATCTTTTTCAAATGACAAGATATTTGTAATATCAGCCCCGCGCCAGCGGTAAATAGACTGATCTGAATCCCCTACTACGCATACATTTTCAAATCTTGCAGCTAGCAAGCGAACCAGCATATACTGTGCATGGTTTGTATCTTGATACTCGTCCACATGAATATATTGAAACTTGCGCTGATAGTAAGTTAACACTTCAGGAACTCGTTTAAATAGCTGAATCGTTGTCATAATCAAATCATCAAAATCGAGCGCTTGGTTTTTCTTTAAACGCTTTTCATACTCTTTGTAGACTTTGCTTACAACTTCTTCATATGGTCCCGCTGCTGTTTTATCAAATTCTTCCGCTACTTTCAGTTCATTTTTAGCTGAACTAATGCTTCCTAATAACGAGCGCGGATCGAATTTTTTTGGATCGATGTTTTGATCTTTTAAAATATTTTTAATAACGGACAGCTGATCCGTTGAATCTAAAATCGTAAAGTTACGATTAAAGCCAATACGATCAATATCTCTTCGTAAAATACGCACGCACATCGAGTGGAACGTTGAAATCCAGATATCTTCTGCCACTCCTCCAACGATACTTGCCACACGCTCTCTCATTTCACGAGCTGCTTTGTTTGTAAAGGTAATGGCTAAAATATTCCAAGGTGCAACTTCTTTTTCTGCCATTAAAAACGCAATTCGATGCGTTAATACACGTGTTTTTCCACTTCCTGCACCGGCCATAAGTAATAGTGGTCCGTCTGTTGTTTTAACTGCCTCTTGCTGCTGAGGGTTTAATCCTGTTAATAATTTTTCACTTAAAAAATTCACGTTTTCACCGCCTATATCGAACATATATTCTCTATTCTACTTTATTTATTTTTCACTGTGCAATATTCTTTTTTACTGCTTTTACAGTTTTTAACGCTTCGGCTAAATTTGTATAAATAACATTTCCTACAATAACCGTATCGGCTAGCTCTCCCATCTCACTCGCTTGCTCTTTTGTCTCAATACCTCCGCCGTAAAATAACTTCGTCTCATTTAGCGAATTTTTTACTTCTGCCACTAATTCAGGATCTCCATACGTTCCGCTGTATTCTAGATAAAAAACGGGCAAATGAAACATGCGTTCAGCCATACGAGCATACGCTACAACGTCTTCTGCATCCAAATCTGTTTTCGCTTCCGTTAGCCCAGCTACTTTTGCTTCGGGGTTAAGTACGCAGTATCCTTCTACAAAAATTTCATCCCAGTCCATGATCTCTCCGTATTCCTTCATCGCCGCGTGATGTAAATCAACAATCCACTTTGGATTCTTGCTGTTTAAAACGGTCGGAATAAAATAAGAATCAAAACCAGGTGTTACAGAGTCAATTGTGGATACTTCCAGCGCACACGGCACCGTGTAGCGTCGAATACGCATTAATAGCTGCAGTACATTGTCTAGAGTTACTCCGTCAGATCCTCCGACAAGAACCGCATCCGTTCCTGATTCGCAAATTTTTTCTAAATCTGCATCTGAAATCTCTTTATTAGGATCTAATTTAAAGACATGTCTCCACTCTTTAATATCATACATATATGTTCCTCCATTTCTTTACACTTAAAAGTTCGCGCTCATCCATTTGTTCATTATAACAAAACTAAGAGGGTGAAATGAAAGGAAAACCGAACTTTTCATCACGTTTTTTGTTTTCAAAAAATATGTATAAAAGATATGGTTTTACCCTCAAATTCAGGAAGAACGCATCACAAAAAAAGCCCATTTTGCACAAGGTTATTGTTTCTCTGCATAGGATATGCTAATATATAGCTACTAAAATTTATATGATATACGCTGAAGGATCAATAGTACTTAAATCCTCTTCACAAAGCGAACTAGGGACGGTGGGAGCCTAGAGAATGGTTTAAGGAAAAGGCAATCTGGAGTATATACAGACGAAGGTGGATACATTTTGTATCAACCAGGGTGGAACCGCGGGAAAAACTCTCGTCCCTGGGCATATTGCTGATATGCCCAGGGACGAGAGTTTTTTTGTACCCGCTCTTTTTGTTTCGCTTGAATCACTACCATTTACAGGAGGAATTAGAATGTCAAAAACAATGGATCAAATCGTATCTCACGCTAAACACCGCGGCTTTGTATTTCAAGGTTCTGAAATTTACGGCGGTCTTGCAAATACATGGGATTACGGCCCGCTTGGCGTAGAATTAAAAAACAATATTAAAAAAGCATGGTGGAAAAAATTCATTCAAGAATCTCCATACAACGTTGGTTTAGACGCTGCGATTTTAATGAATCCAAAAACATGGGAAGCTTCTGGTCACTTAGGAAACTTTAATGACCCAATGATCGACTGTAAGGATTGTAAAGCCCGTCATCGTGCTGATAAATTAATTGAAGAAAAACTTCAAGAAAAAGGCATTGAAATGATCGTAGACGGCCTTTCATTTGATGCAATGGCTGACTTAATTAAAGAACATGAAATTACATGTCCTGAGTGTAGTTCAGCTAACTTTACTGAAATTCGTCAATTTAACTTAATGTTCAAAACACACCAAGGTGTAACTGAAACATCAACAAATGAAATTTACCTTCGTCCTGAAACAGCTCAAGGTATTTTTGTAAACTTTAAAAACGTTCAGCGCTCAATGCGTAAAAAGCTTCCGTTCGGTATCGGCCAAGTGGGTAAAAGCTTCCGTAACGAAATTACACCTGGTAACTTCACATTCCGTACGCGTGAATTTGAACAAATGGAACTTGAATTCTTCTGTAAACCAGGCACTGAATTAGAGTGGTTTAACTACTGGAAAGAAACATGTAACCAATGGCTTCTTTCTCTTGGTATGAAAGAAGAAAACGTTCGTCTTCGCGACCATGATGATGATGAACTTTCTCACTACAGCAATGCAACAACAGACTTTGAATACAAGTTCCCATTCGGCTGGGGAGAACTATGGGGCGTAGCTTCTCGTACAGACTATGACTTAAAGCAGCATATGGAACACTCTGGAGAAGACTTCCAATATGTTGATCAAGAAACAAACGAACGCTATGTACCTTACTGCATCGAGCCTTCTTTAGGCGCTGACCGTGTAACATTAGCTTATATGATTGATGCATATGAAGAAGAAACGTTAGAAGATGGCTCTTCTCGTACAGTTATGCAGCTGCACCCTGCTTTAGCACCATTTAAAGCTGCTGTATTGCCACTTTCTAAAAAGCTTTCTAACGAAGCTCGCGCTGTCTTTGAAGATTTAGCAAAATACTTTATGATTGACTATGATGATGCTGGTTCAATCGGTAAACGTTACCGTCGCCATGATGAAATCGGTACGCCGTTCTGTATTACATTCGACTTCGATTCATTAGAAGACAATCAAGTAACAATCCGTAACCGCGACACAATGGAACAAAAACGTGTAGCAATTAGCGACCTTAAAAATATCATTGAAGAAGCAACTCAATTTTAATTAAAAAATAAGCGTATGGCTGCTTCAGCCATACGCTTTACTTTTGATTTGAATCTTCTTGAAGGCGTTCTAACACCATTTGATACGCATCGCTTCCATAATTCAAGCAGCGTTTAACACGGGAAATAGTCGCTGTGCTTGCTCCAGTTTCCGTCTCAATTTTATGGTACGTGTTGCCTTCTCTCAGCATTCTTGCCACTTCTAAGCGCTGTGCTAATGATTGAATTTCATTAACTGTACATAGGTCATCAAAAAATTGATAGCATTCTTCAATGTTTTCTAATGATAAAATCGCTTGAAATAGCTGATCTAATTCTTTTCCTCGTAGTTTGTTGATTTGCATCGTATCGAACTCCTTTATCATTGGCTTTCTTTACTGGTTGTTTCTATCTATAAAATACAGTTTCTATATTTATTTGCACATACATTCATTCTGTATGAAGACAGCCAATTTCATACAAATTTCAAATTCCTTTGATACTTTTATATTTTAACGCATTATAGACGGAAAAAGTACTTTTTTATTCATAACATCATAAATTCCTACTGGCGTGATACGAATATAAGGCAAATGTGTAGACGAAAAGAACAGCAGTGAATAGACAGGATCATCATGCTTGTATCCTCGCTCACCCAGCACTTTCTTGAGTTCTACCTCTCGTTTACTTAACTCCTCCATTGGCAGATTCGACATGACTCCTTTCAACGGAAGATCCAGTTCATATACTACTTTCTCATCTTCTGTAATGACAATACCGCCTCCAATTTCTTTCATACGTTTAAATGCACACATCATATCTTTTTTCGATTTTCCAATTAAAATAAAATCACCTGTATTTGAAAATGAACTCGCCAGTCCCGATACATTTGTCGCAAATCCTTTTAACAGCGTATTGATCCGCCACTTGCCTTCTCGGTCCACCAGCACTAAAAAACTTTCATCATGATCAGAGGCTAATACATCTCCGCTCACATTCAAGTGAATTGAATACGGCTCCATAATAACAGCATTTTTCATTTTTACGCCTACTGGCATTGAAAATTGAAAATCGTCCATCGTTAAATCAAAGTCCAACTTTAACGGTGAAAAACCAAACTTTCCCCAAGGGAATTCTACTGAGGCTAATGCTTGTTCTTTGCCTTCTTTTTTCATCCACTTTCCTTTTGCTAGCACAGAGACCGGAGTAGGCCGCATAGGATCTTCTAAAATATTAATATTAGCCACACAGCCTGTTGCTACATGCCCGTGCAAATGTTCCATGTTATAATAGCGAGCAATATTTACAGACACCATATTATAAGCATCTAACACGGGAACCCCTTCTGAAATAGCTAATGTAATTAACATATCTGACACGCCATTTTGGTAAAAAGAAGGCGGAGAACCGTCTGTATTCATCGTAATATGGTCAAAATAATCTACCTGCAGCTCTTTTAACTCCTGCAGTAATTTTGGCAAATCTGGCCGAATTGAAGAGTGGCGCAAAGCAACGTCATAGCCTTGTGTTAACCGAGCAACAACATCTTTCCCTGTCATAGACTCATGATCGCTGTCTGCCCCGAGCAATTTCATTTTTGCCAAGGTAAATGCTGATGCCCCCGGAAAATGTCCTTCAATATGCTTTCTCATCCGTTTTGTCTCTTGAACCCAGTGGAGCATTAAATCATCTCCGTCTAAAAGCTTCGGCCAACTTGTCAGTTCGCCTCCTTGTAAGACAGCTTCATTTTGTAGCCAAGAAGTAATGTTCGTATGTGAGAAGATGTCAGCCTCTTCATCAATTTCCGTCTGCGAATCAAATCTGCACCACCAATACAGTGATTGTGGTAACGTTTTCATTTCTTCAATCAATGAAAATGCCGTTTTTTGTTCAAGCTGTAAAGCGAGAATTAAATTATCATTAAATAAAGTCGTTGTTCCGTGCTTGGCTGCATATTGGGAAAAAGTCTGGGGATTATATAACTGAAACGGGTGAACATGCGGCTCAATATACCCAGGAACCACATATTTCTCACTGCAGTCTATAATCTCTGTAGAAACGTCTGTGTGCTTAGGCATCTCTGAGCCAACGTATACAATACGATCTTGGTAAACCCAAATATGTGCTTTTTTCCACTGCTTCATTCGAGCGTTCAAATATGTTGCATCTTTTAAGACAATAGTTGGTGCTTTTTGACCGTTTAATACTAAGAGCTGCTGTCTAATATGTTTGCTTTTCCAGCGGTATCTTTGTTCCGGCATGCTAAATTCCCCCTAATTTACTATGTATTTTTATCGTAACACATCCGTGATGTAAACGCATTCAGAAACTGTTATTAATTTTATGAATAAAGGTGATAAAACATGAAACCAAATATCGGCATTGTTAACGCATTAATTCGACTTACATTGGGCTTTACCCTTCTTTCTTGGACAACATCTCGTTTATCTCGCAGACCGTACAAAGATTCATACATCTTCTTAGGGTTAATGGGAGCTTTAAAAGTTGCAGAAGGCATCACGCGTTTTTGCCCCCTTACGTACGCATATGATTCATGTCAAAAACATGATGAACATGAACACCATCCAAATGGAAATGAAGAAACGTATAATCCTTCATAAGGTAAAAAGGAGAGCCGAAGCTCTCCTTTTTTATTTTAAAGCTGCTTTTGTTAATGCACGATGGCCGATGTCTTTGCGATAGAAAAAGCCTTTTTCTACATCAATATGAGCCATTTGTTTGTATACTTCTTGCTGCGCTTCTTGAAGAGTTGCTCCTTTAGCACCTACTAATAGAACACGGCCGCCGTTTGAAACGTATGTGTCGTTTTCTAAAGCTGTACCAGCGTGGAAAACAAGCGCGTCTTCACTAATCGCATCCAACCCGTTAATTGGCGCACCTTTTTGATAATCTTCTGGGTAGCCTGCTGCTGCTAATACGATTCCGATAGCCGCTTCATCATCCCATTCAATTTCTACTTTTTCTTCTTTCAAAATGCGAAGAAGCACATCGACTAAATCGCTTTTCATACGCGGCAGTACGACCTGTGTTTCAGGATCTCCAAAACGCGCATTAAATTCAATCACTTTTGGTCCTTTTTGTGTTTGAATCAGACCAGCATATAGAATTCCTGTATACTCACAGCCTTCTTCAGCTAATCCTTTAGCCATTGGAAGTAAGATGTTTTCTACAGCCTCTTGTACTTCTGCATCACTGATTTGCGGAACAGGAGAGTAAGCTCCCATGCCTCCTGTGTTCGGTCCTTGATCGCCGTCAAAAGCACGCTTATGATCTTGTGCAATTACCATTGGATATACATTTGTACCGCGTACAAATGCCATTAATGAAAATTCTTCACCATCCAAAAATTCTTCTACAACTACTTTTGCACTTGCTTCTTTAAATTTTTGGTCAACTAGAAAATCACGTAATGTATCTACAGCTTCTTCCACTGTTAAAGCAACAGTTACACCTTTACCAGCCGCTAAGCCGTCTGCTTTAATAACAATTGGAGCGCCTTGCTTTTCCACATATGCTTTTGCTTCCTCGTAAGACGTAAATGTTTCATACGCTGCGGTTGGAATATCATACTTTTTCATGAGCTCTTTTGCAAAGCTTTTGCTTCCTTCAATCATCGCTGCTTGTTTGCGCGGTCCAAAGACTGGAAGACCTTCTTGTTCAAATCGATCAACAATGCCTTCAATTAGCGGATTTTCTGGTCCAACAATTGTTAATTCAATCTTGTTTTCTTTTGCAAATAGCACAAGCTCTTCTTGGCTGCTTTCATCGATTGGTACAATCGTTGCCACATCTCTCATGCCCGGATTTCCTGGTGCTACAAACACTTCGTTAACAAGTGGACTTTTTGAAGCTTTCCATGCAATTGTATGTTCTCTTCCGCCTTTTCCAATAACTAAAACATTCACGTTCATCACCTCATTAATGTTTAAAATGTCTTACGCCTGTAAATACCATTGCAATGCCGTATTCATCTGCTTTTGCAATTGACTCTTCATCACGAATTGATCCGCCTGGCTGAATAATAGCTGTGATTCCTGCTTTAGCTGCTGCTTCTACTGTATCGCCCATTGGGAAGAACGCATCTGAACCTAAAGCTGAACCTTGTGCTTTTTCACCAGCTTGTTCAATAGCAATTTTTGCAGCGCCTACGCGATTCATTTGACCAGCCCCTACGCCGATTGTCATGTCATCTTTTGCAAGTACAATAGCATTAGACTTAACATTTTTAACAACTTTCCATGCTAATTTTAAATCTGCCCACTCTTTTTCTGTTGGCTCGCGTTTCGTTGGAACAGTAATCGTTGCATCATCAAATCCGAACACGTCTTCATCCTGAACAAGAACGCCGCCTTTTACAGATGTTAAGAAAGCTTCTTTTTCTGCTTTTTCATCAAGCTCTATCGTTAGTAAACGAAGGTTTTTCTTAGCTGTTAATACATCTAATGCTTCTTGATCGAACGCAGGAGCAATGATGATTTCTAAGAAAATTTCTTTTAACTGAATAGCCGTTTCACGGTCGATAGGGCGGTTAGCTGCTACGATACCGCCAAAGATAGATGTAGGATCTGCTTCGTATGCTTTTTGATAAGCTTGAGCAATTGTTTCACCCACACCTACACCGCAAGGATTCATATGTTTGATCGCTACGATAGCCGGCTCTTTGAATTCTTTTACGATTTGAAGAGCTGCATTTGCATCGTTGATATTATTGTATGATAACTCTTTTCCATGCAGCTGCGTAGCCGTTGCAATAGAACCTTTTTGTGTTAACGGCTTTTTATAGAAAGAAGCTTGTTGGTGAGGGTTTTCTCCGTATCGTAAGCCTTGAACACGCTCATACGTTACTGTTAATTTCTCGGGAGTTGTTTCACCTGTAATGTTTGTTAAGTATTCAGCGATTAATGCATCATAAGCTGCCGTATGACGGAATACTTTTGCTGCTAATCGTTGATTGGTTTCAAATGAAACATTGCCATCAGCTTTTAACTCTTCTACTACGGTTGCGTAATCGCTTGGATCTACTACAACTGAGACAGAACGATAGTTTTTCGCAGCTGAACGAAGCATTGTAGGTCCACCGATGTCAATATTCTCAATCGCTTCAGCAAGCGTTACATCCTCTTTTTCAATTGTCTTTTTAAATGGATATAAGTTTACAACTACAAAGTCGATTGGCGAGATATTATGCTCTTTCATTTGTGCTTGATGCTCTTCATTATCGCGTAACGCTAATAAAGCACCGTGAACGTTAGGATGCAATGTTTTTAAACGGCCGTCTAAAATTTCTGGGAAATCAGTTACTTCAGAAATTCCGATAACGTCAATGCCGTTTTCTTCTAGGGTACGCTTTGTACCGCCAGTTGAAATAATTTCTACTCCTAAGTCCTTTAATTCTTGTGCAAATGAAACAATACCTTCTTTATCAGATACGCTAATAAGTGCGCGTTTTGCTGTCATTTTGTAAACTCCTCCTGATCCGATCTCTCATTTAAAATCTTTCTTTCACTACTACTCTACCATAGTAAAGGATTAAAACTTTTTTGACAAGGTTACATCCTATTTATTTAACTGCGGCTTGTTCAAATAATTCATTTAGTACCGCGGGATAAAATTGATGTTCAATTTCATGAATACGGGCCTCAACTGTTTCTCTTGTATCGCCTTTTTCAATGCGAATAGCCTGCTGATCAATAATTGGTCCTGTATCCATTCCTTCATCTACAAAATGCACGGTAATTCCAATCACTTTTACTCCTGCATCAAAAGCTTGACCAATAGCATCAATCCCAGGAAATGCAGGTAAAAGCGACGGATGAATATTAACAATACGATTTTTGTATGGCTTAAGCAACGTCGAACCAACTAATCGCATATATCCTGCTAAAACAAGAAATTCTACTTTAGCTGATGTAAGCTCTGCAAGAATTGCTGCTTCATACGCTTCTTTATTTTCATAGTTTTTAGGCGAACAAACAAAGCATGGTATTCCACATGCTTTTGCTCGTTCAATTACGTATGCATCCGGTTTATTACAAACAACAAGCGCAATATTTGCTTTTAATCGACCTGACTGAGTTGCTTCGTAGATGGATTGAAAGTTACTGCCGTTTCCAGAAGCAAACACTGCAATATTTATCATGCAAACGTCCCTCCAGCAAATTTAACACCTGTTCCTTCTTTTACACGTCCGATAACAAATGCTTTTTCGCCTTCGTTTTCAATTGCTTCAATGACTTTATTCATATCTTCGGGTTCAACAGCTAAAACAAATCCGATTCCCATGTTGAATACTTCAAACATTTCTTTACGGTCCAGCTTGCCTTGCTCTTCAAGGAAATCAAACACGTATGGAATTGGCCAAGAACCGTAATCGATTTCTACACCTAAACCTTCAGGAAGCATACGAGGGATATTTTCAACAAATCCGCCTCCAGTAATATGAGCCATACCTGCAATCTTAGCTGCATGTAATGCTTTTAGGACCGGCTTCACGTATATTTTTGTTGGCGTTAATAACTCAACTCCGAGCTTTTCATTAAAACCAGCGTAAGTTTCGTGAAGATTTAATCCTTGATCATCAACGATTTTACGTACAAGAGAGTAGCCGTTGCTGTGAATACCGCTAGATGAAATGCCGATCAACAGCTGTCCAGCTTTAATCTCATCTCCGGTAATAATTTCTGACTTTTCTACTGCTCCTACTGTAAACCCTGCAAGATCATATTCATCTTCTTCGTATAAACCTGGCATTTCAGCTGTTTCTCCGCCAATTAACGCACAGTTGGATTGTTCACAGCCGTCTGCAATTCCTTTTACAATCGATTCAATTTTTTCAGGAACTGCTTTCCCGCAAGCAATATAATCTAAGAAGTAAAGAGGCTCTGCTCCTTGTGCTAAAACGTCGTTTACACACATGGCCACTGCATCCACACCGATTGTGTCATGCTTATCCATTTGAAAAGCAAGTTTCAATTTTGTTCCTACTCCATCTGTACCAGAAACAAGAACAGGCTCTTTTAAATTCAATGTAGATAAATCGAACATTCCGCCAAAGCCGCCGACTGTTCCCATAATACCTGCACGAGCAGTGCGTTCTACGTGCTTTTTAATACGTGAAACAGCTTCATATCCTGCTTCTAAGTCAACTCCAGCTTGTTTATATGAATATGACATGTTGTCACTCCTTTTTTACGTTAAAACTAACAAGTTACCTTTTCATGAGGGTGTACAGTATCTGGATAAATTTCAGTTGGATACTTTCCAGTGAAACATGCCATACACTGTCCGCCGTTGCCTTCATACTGTCTGCCGATTGCATCTACTAACCCTTCGTTGCTTAAGAAAACAAGTGAATCAGCTTCAATCAATTCACGAATTTCTTCAACAGAGCGCGTAGCAGCAATTAGCTCAGAGGATGACGACGTGTCAATTCCATAAAAACATGGATTTTTGATAGGTGGTGAACTGATGCGTACATGTACTTCAGTTGCTCCTGCTTCTCGAAGCATACGAACAATGCGACGGCTTGTTGTGCCGCGAACGATAGAATCATCTACCATGACAACACGTTTACCCTCTACAATTTTACGTACAGGAGACAGCTTCATTTTTACACCTTGTTCACGCAATTCTTGTGAAGGCTGAATGAATGTACGGCCTACGTATCGATTCTTAATTAAACCTAATTCGTATGGAATTCCTGACTGTTCTGCAAAACCGATAGCTGCTGAAATACTTGAATCCGGAACGCCTGTTACAACGTCTGCTTCAATCGGTGACTCAACTGCAAGTTGTTTCCCAAGGTTTTTACGAGCAGAGTGAACATTGATTCCATCAATATTGCTATCTGGTCTTGAGAAATAAATATATTCCATACTGCAAATGGCGCGGTTTACGTTTAATGTGAAACGTTCTGATTGAATACCTTCATCGTTAATAATGAGTAATTCACCCGGCTCTACATCACGCTCATGAACTGCTCCAACAATATCAAATGCACATGTTTCAGAAGCTACTACATAAGCATCACCTAATCGTCCAATTGATAACGGACGCAATCCGTGAGGGTCAAGTGCAACCATCATCGTATCTTCTGTTAAGATAACGAATGCGTATGCGCCTTTAACCATTGATAAAGCATTTTTTACTTTATCTTTCATATCTTCATAGCCGCTTCGTTTAATTAAATGAGCAAGTACTTCTGTATCCGATGTTGATTGAAAAATACTCCCTTGGTTTTCCAGCTGATGCTTTAATGCATTTGCATTAACCAAGTTTCCATTATGAGCTAACGCAAGGCTTCCGCTATGAGAGCGGAAGTGAAGGGGTTGAACATTTTCAAACCCTCCGCCTCCAGCTGTTGCATAACGAACGTGTCCAATTGCTGCTTTACCGTTTAGTTGCTCTAACTCTCCGTGGCCAAATACTTCGTTAACAAGACCGACACCTTTCATTACTGTCACTTTTTCTCCGTCTGTTACAGCAATACCAGCGCCTTCTTGTCCGCGGTGCTGCAAGCTATGCAAACCGTAATAAGCAATCTGGCTTGCATTTTCATGTCCCCATACACCGAATACGCCACATTCTTCGTTTAAGCCTTTGATTTCAGCAAGCATGGAAGCGCTCCTTTCCAAGCAGTAGTTAATTCTTCAACTGATAATTGAACAAGAACATTTTCTTGATGTTTAACAGTTAATGTTGCGTCTTCTGTTACGCGTCCTACTAATGTTACATCTTGTACAAGCATTTCGAATTTTTCTTTATTCTCTGGAGAAACCGTTACGATAAAACGTGATTGTGTTTCACTGAATAGCTCTGCTGTTGCTTCGCCGTCTACCGTTACGTTCACACCTAATCCGCTGCCGTTCATCACTTTTTCAGCTAGGGCTACCGCGAATCCTCCTTCTGCAATATCGTGAGCAGATTGAACTGCACCTTCACGAATTGCTTGAAGAAGCTGATCTTGACGTGTTTTTTCAACTGCTAAATCTAATTTAGGTGAATGCCCAAATACCGTACCGTTTTCTAGTACTTTTTGAAGCTCAGTACCTGCGAATTCTGCTTCAGCTTTACCAATAACATAGATTAAGTCATCGTTTTGCTTCGCATACTGAGTTGTAATATGGTTGATATCGTCGATCAAACCAACCATTCCGATAACAGGAGTTGGGTAAATTGCTTCACCTTTTGTTTCATTGTAAAGAGATACGTTACCGCCGATAACCGGAGTCGATAGCTTACGGCAAGCGTCGCTCATACCGTCTGTTGCTTTTTCAATTTGCCAGAAGATTTCTGGTTTTTCAGGGTTACCGAAGTTTAAGCAGTCTGTAATTGCAAGAGGCTGTGCACCTGAACATACAAGGTTACGAGCAGCTTCTGCTACTGCAATACGGCCGCCTACTTCTGGGTCTAGGTATAAATAGCGAGAGTTACAGTCTGTTGTCATCGCTAATGCTTTATTTGTATCACGTACACGAACAACCGCCGCGTCAGATCCAGGAGATACAACTGTGTTTGTACGTACTTGATAGTCATATTGGTTGTAAACCCACTCTTTGTTTGCAATAGTAGGCTGTTTTAAAAGTGTTACTAACATATCACTGTGATTTTCAACAGTAGGAGCATATGCTGATTGCTCTTGGAACTCACGATAGTATGCTGGTTCTTGAGATGGCTTGTGGTATACCGGTGCATCTTCTGCTAATGCATCTACAGGAACATCTGCTACTACTTCTCCGTTATGAGTTAAACGAAGGCGCTTATCGTCGGTTACGTGACCAACTGAAACAGCTTCTAATCCGTATTTTTCTACGATTTCTACGATTTCATTTTCACGGCCTTTTTCAACAACGATGAGCATGCGCTCTTGAGATTCTGAAAGCATCATTTCATATGGTGTCATACCTGTTTCACGCTGAGGTACAAGATCAAGGTTCATTTCAATACCAGAACCTGCTTTACTTGCCATCTCTGCTGAAGAACTTGTTAAGCCCGCAGCACCCATATCTTGAATACCGACTAAAGCGTCACACTTGATAAGTTCTAAGCACGCTTCAAGAAGAAGTTTTTCCATAAATGGATCTCCTACTTGTACAGCAGGACGTTTTTCATCTGACTGATCAGATAGTTCTTCAGAAGCAAATGTTGCGCCGTGGATGCCGTCGCGGCCCGTTTTTGCTCCTACGTACATAACCGTGTTGCCAACGCCTTTAGCTTGACCTTTTTGAATGTCTTCGTGATTAATTAAACCCACACACATAGCGTTAACAAGCGGATTTCCTTCATATGAAGCTTCAAACTGAATTTCTCCGCCTACTGTTGGGATTCCTACACAGTTACCGTAACCTGCGATTCCCGCTACTACTTCCTCAAACAAATGACGAACCTTTGGAGATGTTAATTCACCAAAACGCAAAGAGTTTAAAAGTGCAATCGGTCTTGCTCCCATTGAAAAGACGTCACGAATGATACCACCTACACCAGTTGCTGCTCCTTGATAAGGTTCAATCGCTGATGGATGGTTATGACTTTCGATTTTAAATACAACGGCTTGGTTGTCACCAATATCAACGATACCAGCTCCTTCACCAGGACCTTGTAATACTTTTTCACCCGTGATAGGGAATTTTTTCAGTACAGGCTTAGAGTTTTTATAACTGCAGTGCTCTGACCACATAACAGAGAATAAGCCTGTTTCTGTATAATTAGGAGTACGACCAAGCAGTTGCTCTACATTCGCAAACTCTTCGTCTGTTAATCCCATGTCTCGATATAACTTTTGTTCTTTAATTTGCTCTACATTTGGTTCAAGAAGTAACGACATTTTGTTCCCTCCACTGCTTTACGATTGATTGAAATAATTTAAGTCCGTCCGCGCTTCCTAAAAGATCGCTTACCGCTCTTTCTGGGTGAGGCATCATTCCTAATACGTTGCCTGTTTCGTTCGTAATCCCTGCAATATCTTGAAGACTTCCGTTTGGATTATCATCTGCGTATTGGAAAAGAATCTGGTTGTTTTCAATCAATTTTTGTAACGTGTGTTCATCACAATAGTAGTTGCCTTCACCATGTGCCACTGGAATAGCAATTACTTCATCTTTGCCATAAGCATTTGTAAACATTGTTTCGTTATTAGCTACTTTCAAATTCACTGTTTTACAGATGAATTTTAAGTTTTCATTACGGCGCATAGCACCTGGCAGTAATCCTGCTTCTAATAAAATTTGGAATCCATTACATACACCTAGTACTGGCTTTCCTTGGCTTGCTGCTTTTTTTACAGCGTCCATTACATTTGAGAAGCGAGCGATAGCACCTGAACGAAGGTAATCTCCATATGAGAAACCACCTGGAAGCAAGATACCATCATATTGATCTAATGATTCTGTATCGTGCCAAACGTAATCTACTTCTTCACCAAGCTCATCTTTGATAGCATGATACATATCGACGTCACAGTTTGATCCTGGAAAAACAATTACAGCAAATTTCACTGTACGACAACCTCCTCAACCTCGTAACGGTAATCTTCAATTACTGTATTAACTAAAAGCTTTTCACACATTTCTTTTACGCGTTCATCTAATGAATCTGTGCTGTCGATTGTTAGTTCTAAAAATTTACCGATGCGTACTTCTTCTACTTCTTCATAAGACATACGGTGCAATGAATTTTTAACGGCTACTCCTTGAGGGTCTAATACACTTTCTCTTAATGTGACAAATACTTTTACTTTATACATGGTTGGGTTATCCTCCGATTCGCTGTAAGATTTTTTCGTATGCTTCTGTTAAACCGCCTAAATCTCTGCGGAATACATCTTTATCTAATTTTTCGTTCGTATGAACATCCCAGAAGCGGCAAGTGTCAGGTGAAATTTCATCCGCTAAAATAATGTCGCCTTGAGAAGTACGGCCGAATTCTAATTTAAAATCCACTAAGAAAATATCTTTATCTTTGAAGAATTTCGATAATATTTCGTTAATTTGAAGTGCTTGTGCCTTTAAACTATCAATCTCTTCTTGAGTTGCAGCTTTAAGGAAAATCGCATGTTCTGCAAGAATTAATGGATCACCAAGCGCATCGTCTTTGTAGTAAAGTTCAACGATTGGCTGTTCAAAACGAATACCTTCTTCTACGCCAATTCGCTTCGCAAGGCTTCCTGCTGTAGCATTTCGTACAACAACTTCAAGCGGGACAATTTCTACTTTCTTAACCGCTTGTTCATGATCTGAAAGCTGCTTCACAAAGTGAGTTGTAATCCCTTGCTCATGTAACATTGAAAATAGTAAACTACTAATTTGATTGTTCAACTGTGCTTTTCCGCTAATCTCCGCTTTTTTCTGACCGTTGAATGCTGTAGCTTCATTTTTATAAGCAACCCACAATACATCTTGCTCATCAGTAGCGTAAATCTTTTTCGCTTTTCCTTCATAAAGTAACTCTTGCTTTTCCATGCTGTCACCTCTACATA
This sequence comes from Priestia sp. 53B2, assembly GCF_056099005.1. Classification (NCBI taxonomy): domain Bacteria; kingdom Bacillati; phylum Bacillota; class Bacilli; order Caryophanales; family Bacillaceae; genus Priestia; species Priestia sp. 53B2. The sequence continues at coordinate 3,908 of NZ_JBLZXA010000015.1, read as the reverse complement.
CAGAATATTCAGATACACTTTCTTAGATAAAGGCAAGGACGTGCCTTGCCTTTTTTATTAAAGACCTAAACGTTCAAAAATCATATCTACATTTTTTAAATGGTGCTTATGATCGAAACAATCTTCAATCTCTTCTGGTGATAAGTGGCGAGTAATGCGCTCTTCGCCTTCAATTAAAGAACGGAAAGGAACTTGCGTTTCCCATGCTTCCATTGCTTTTGGCTGTACTAAGTCGTATGCTTCTTCGCGTACCATGCCTTTATTGATTAGTGTTAACAGTACACGCTGTGAGTAAATTAATCCTAGTGTACGATCCATGTTGCGCTTCATGTTGTCAGGGAATACTGTTAAGTTTTTAACAATGTTTGCAAAACGATTTAACATGTAATTTAAAGCAATCGTTGCATCAGGTAAGATGACACGCTCTGCCGATGAATGAGAGATGTCACGCTCATGCCAAAGCGGTACATTATCATAAGCCGTAACCATATAGCCGCGAATTAAACGAGCAAGTCCCGTTACGTTCTCAGAACCGATTGGATTACGTTTATGAGGCATTGCAGATGATCCTTTTTGACCTTTTGCAAAGTACTCTTCAACCTCACGTGTTTCACTCTTTTGAAGACCGCGAACTTCTACTGCAAATTTCTCAATAGATGTCGCAATTAACGCTAGTACTGACATATAGTGTGCATGACGGTCACGCTGTAATGTTTGCGTAGAGATTGGTGCTGGTGAAATTCCCAACTTCTCACATACGTATTTTTCAACGAAAGGATCGATGTTAGCGAACGTTCCAACTGCTCCTGACATTTTACCGAATTCCACTTCAGCTGCAGCACGTTTTAAACGCTCTAGGTTACGCTTCATTTCTTCGTACCATAATCCCATTTTCAAACCAAATGTCGTTGGCTCAGCGTGTACACCGTGCGTACGTCCCATCATAACCGTATACTTATGTTCTTGAGCTTTTTCCTTTAGTACTTCTACAAAGCGCTCTACGTCACTTAGCAAGATTTCATTAGCTTGCTTTAATAAATAAGATAGAGCTGTATCAACTACGTCAGTTGAAGTCAAACCGTAGTGTACCCACTTGCGCTCTTCACCAAGCGTTTCAGATACTGCACGAGTGAAAGCTACTACGTCATGACGCGTTTCTAGTTCAATTTCATTGATGCGGTTAATATCAAAAGATGCATTTTGACGAATTAACTTCACATCTTCTTTCGGAATATGTCCTAATTCTGACCATGCTTCGCAAGCTAGAATTTCAACTTCTAACCAAGCTTTAAATTTATTTTCTTCTGTCCAAATAGCTGCCATTTCTGGTCTTGTATAACGTTCAATCATGTTGTTACTTCCTCCGTTCTTTCCCAAATTCCTAGAGATTCGGCTTTTTCTATCGCCTCATCTATCTTATCAGCTAATACCGTGATATGTCCCATTTTTCTCTTCTCTTTTGCAACTTTTTTTCCGTACAAATGCAAGTGCATATCATCTAAACATTCGATTTTTGCCATTGTGTTCTCAATATGTTCCCCTAATAGGTTAACCATAACAGCAGGTTTTAATAAAGTCGGCTGTGCTAGGGTCCAGTTACAAATGGCTCTTACATGCTGTTGAAATTGAGAAAGATCACAAGCATTGATTGAATAATGACCTGAATTATGAGGTCTAGGCGCCATTTCATTTATATAAAGCTGACCTTCTTCAGTTAGGAACATCTCAACTGCTAATGTACCAACTAAATCTAATCCTTTTGCTATTTCTTGCGCATATTGAAGAGCTTTCGCTTCTTGATCTGCTGTAATACGTGCCGGAACAATCGTTTGGTGCAAAATATGATGCTTATGAATGTTCTCAGCTACTGGTAAACATACCGTTTCGCCTTTTGCATTGCGGTGTACGATAACTGATACTTCTTTATCTAAGTTCATCCACTGTTCTACAATGCATTCCGACTGTGCTAATAGCTCAGCTGCTTCACGAATATTATTCTCATTTTTCACTAGAACTTGCCCTTTACCGTCATATCCGCCTCGGCAAGTTTTTACGACACATGGATAACCAATTGTTTCGACAGCTTTTAAAAGTTCTTCTTCAGTCGTAACGATTGCGTAATCAGGAACGTCTAGATTAAGCTTTGTAATCATTTCTTTTTCTAAACGACGATTTTGTGTAACGGCTAGTAAATGACTGCCTTGTGGCACGTAGCATTTTGTTTCTAGCCATTTCATCATCTCAACATCAACGTTTTCAAATTCATAGGTGATGACATCTGACACTTCAGCAAGCTGTTCAACCGCTTTTCTATCATCATAGTTGCCAATGACTTTAATATCTGCTACTTGACCGCAAGGAGAATCTTTTGTTGGTTCAAGCACTGCAATGTAATAACCCATTTCTTTAGCAGATAGTGCAATCATTCTTCCTAGCTGTCCACCGCCTACGATCCCAATTGTTTTACCAGGAGGTATAAGTAAATTAGACAAGTTGATCACTACTTTCTAACACAGATGATTTAATAGACTCTCTACGATTTTCAAGTTGATCACTTAACGTTGGATCCTGTGTTGCTAAGATTTGTGCTGCTAGCAGGCCAGCGTTCGTAGAACCTGCTTTTCCAATAGCTACTGTAGCTACCGGTACGCCGCCTGGCATTTGAACAATCGATAAAAGTGAATCTAAACCGTTTAAGTTACTTGATTTAACCGGTACACCTATTACAGGTAAAATTGTTTTTGCAGCAATCATACCAGGTAAGTGAGCAGCGCCACCAGCGCCAGCAATAATAACTTTAATCCCTCGTTCTTTAGCAGTTTCAGCGTACTCAAACATATAATCCGGCGTTCGATGTGCTGATACAACTTTCTTTTCATATTCAATATTTAATTCATCTAAAATGTCACACGCATATTTCATAGTGCTCCAGTCTGACTGACTGCCCATTACAACAGCAACTTTTACATTCATGAATAAAAGCTCCTTTTTCACGTTATAAAAAAACCTAGGGTACGTTATGGCTCACTAAAGGAAAGCCACAACTACCCTAGGTTTCATGTATCAACATTCCTTTTGAAAAGGAATCATGTTTACCTATTTAGTAATTGTACTCTCCTCATAGTCCAATGATTTACGGTCATCGGGTAGAAACTCGTGGGCCATATTCCCACTATTATATGAGGTTTCGGATATCTCAATTGACAACTTAATAATAACAGCCAAACCAGAAAAAAGTCAACCCAAAAATCGAATGTTTACTATTTTTATCATTAAAATGTTCGTATTTAGAGACTTTTGCCCTCGAAAACAATCTGTTGTCTTACTGGAACGTACTCTTTTTTACCATTTATTTCTTTTTCTTCAAAGATAGGCTTTTCCATGCGTCGAACGGGCATATACCCATCTTTTTTCATCCGATCTAAACAACTTGCGATTGTTTCATTTTCCTGTAATTCGTATAGTACTTTTTTTGATTTCTTACCCAAAATGCAGCCTCCAGTTCGAAAGAAGTTTCTTACAACGTCAAAAAGAACTTTTATAATAAAAAATTAAATGAATCCACTATAGTGTAACATAATTTAAAAGTTAAATTCACGCTGTAATTTTTAGAAACAAAAAAGACTAGTCATTGAATGACTAGTCTTTTTATTGGCCTGGCAACGTCCTACTCTCACAGGGACAAAGTCCCAACTACCATTGGCGCTAAAGAGCTTAACTTCCGTGTTCGGTATGGGAACGGGTGTGACCTCTTCGCTATCGCCACCAGACAAGAGATTGTTCTCTCAAAACTAGGTAACAGTTTGCTGAGTAAAGCTTACGCTTTTAAAGTTTTGGTTAAGTCCTCGATCGATTAGTATCAGTCAGCTACACATGTCGCCACGCTTCCACCTCTGACCTATCAACCT
>NZ_JBLZXA010000014.1:0-19066 GCF_056099005.1 Priestia sp. 53B2 | reverse complement strand
TTACTCACCCGTCCGCCGCTAACGTCATAGAAGCAAGCTTCTAATCAGTTCGCTCGACTTGCATGTATTAGGCACGCCGCCAGCGTTCATCCTGAGCCAGGATCAAACTCTCCGAAGAAATGTTTGATTGCTCATATAAAATAAAAAAATTAACGTTGACGTTTGTCGCTTTGTTCAGTTTTCAAAGTTCAACCGTTGCTCTGAAGCAACTTTATTAGTATAACATTCTATCATTTTGATGTCAACATCTTTTTTTAAGATGTTTCTCTCAACTGCGCTGTTCATCAGCGACATTTAATAATTTACCATATATAATATATAGAGTCAATCGTTTTTCTAAAAAACTTTATAAATAAAAAAGTTAATGAAGTAAACCTTCAGTAAAATGATTGAATACTCTCTATTACAATAGCAATCTAGCCGCTATGCAGTTTTCTTATCTTATCATAAAAAAAAAGCCCAGTCATTAAACTGAGCTTTTTTATTTAAACTATTCTGCTAAGAACGCAAAATAGAGTATGAAGATGATACAGAGAGCATACATAATTGGATGAACTTCTTTCCCACGCTTGCTGCATAACATTGTAATAGGATAAAAGATAAACCCAACCGCAATACCTGTTGCAATACTGTATGTTAATGGCATCATAATTACCGTGAAAAATGCGGGAACTGCTACTTCGAACTCTTTCCAATTAATTTCTCCTAAATTTGACACCATCAGAGCTCCTACCGTAATTAAAGCTGGCGCAGTAACAGCTGGCGTTACTACCGCTAACAATGGAGAAAAGAACAGTGCAACTAAGAAAAACGCCGCCGTTACGATTGCAGTAAATCCTGAACGTCCGCCCGCTGCTACTCCAGCTGTAGACTCTACATAAGCTGTTGTTGATGAGGTACCAAGAACAGCACCAACTACAATCGCACTAGAATCTGCCAATAACGCTCTGCCCGCTCGCGGAAGTTTATTATCTTTCATAAGCCCAGCTTGACTCGCTACAGCAACCATCGTACCTGCTGTATCGAAGAAATCAACAAATAAGAAAGTTAAAATGACGACTAGCATCTTTACAGTAAAGATATCACCGATATTTTGAAAAGCTGCCCCAAACGTTGGGTCAAGACTAGGAACTGATGAAACAACTGCTTTAGGTGTATCAATTAAACCAAAAGCCATACCTGCTACAGCCGTTACAATCATACCGATAAATACAGCTGCATTTACTCGAAGCACCATTAATACAATAGTAATTACAATGCCAAAAACCGCAAGTAACGTTGTTGGGTTAGTTAAATCACCCAGCCCAACAAATGTGGCATCATCTTTAACGATGATTCCGGCACCTTTCATACCAATAAAACTAATAAATAAACCAATACCTGCTCCAACAGCCATTTTTAATTCAATAGGAATAGAATTAATAATTTTTTCTCGCAGGCTTGTTAATGTTAAAAGAATAAAAATAACACCTGATATCATAACACCTGTTAAAGCCGTCTGCCATGGAATTCCCATTGTCAGAACAACTGTATAAGCAAAAAATGCGTTTAATCCCATACCTGGAGCTAATGAAATTGGGTATCTACCAAGCACTCCCATAACAATTGATCCCAAAGCTGCAGCTAAAGCAGTAGCTGTAAATACAGCCCCTTGGTCCATTCTCATACTGTCAGGTAGATCCTTTACATCACTTAGTGATAGCACAGATGGATTAACAAATAAAATGTAAGCCATAGATAGAAAAGTTGTAAGGCCAGCTATAAACTCTTTTCGATAGCTAGTACCCAGCTCTTCAAAACGAAAATACTTCTTCACGTTTTTTCCTCCCTTTATAGAAGCCGCATGCACTTAGGCAAGCCATAAAAAATGCCTCTACACTATGGCGCGTAAAGGCATAAAATCGACTAAAAGAGAAATGTATGAGTCAAAAAACAAAAGATTTTTATACATACATGTATTACTTTCTCGTAGTCAAGCCATTTACGGTAGCTCGGTAGAAACTTTTGGGCCTTATCCCCAAGATTATACGACATTAAAGCTATATCTCGCTGTTTTATGTTACTATCCTACCATTAACTTTTTAAAAAAGTCAACAAAAAACGAACATTCTTATAAAAGAATGTTCGTTTGTTCGGTTTTTTTGCATGTTATTCCCATTCAATTGTTGCAGGTGGCTTACTTGTAATATCATACACTACGCGGTTAATATGCTTAACTTCGTTTACAATACGCGTTGAGATAACTTCAAGCACATCCCAAGGAATACGCGCCCAGTCAGAAGTCATACCATCAATCGATGTAACAGCACGAATACCGATTGTGTAATCATACGTACGAGCATCTCCCATTACACCTACACTGCGGATGTCAGGAAGAACCGTAAAGTATTGCCAGATATCGCGCTCTAAGTCAGCTTTTGCAATCTCTTCACGTAAAATAGCATCCGACTCACGTACAATTTCTAACTTCTCTTCCGTAATTGCACCAAGTACACGAATACCTAGACCTGGTCCTGGGAAAGGTTGACGCCAAACGATGTTATCAGGGATACCTAATTCAGAACCTAATGCACGTACTTCATCTTTGAATAGCGTGTTTAACGGTTCGATTAGTTTGAACTGCATATCTTCCGGTAATCCACCTACGTTGTGGTGAGATTTGATCGTTTGAGCTGTAGCTGTCCCACTCTCGATAATATCTGTGTATAGCGTACCTTGAGCTAGGAAATCAAACCCTTTTAATTTAGCAGCTTCGTCATCGAATACATAGATAAATTCATTACCGATGATTTTACGCTTTTGTTCAGGATCTGATACGCCGTTTAATTTTTCTAAGAAGCGATCTTTTGCATCGATTTTAATTACGTTCATATTAAAGCCTTCGCTAAATGTTTCCATTACACTTTCCGCTTCACCTTTACGTAATAAACCGTGATCTACGAACATACATGTTAACTGATCACCAATTGCTTTGTGAATTAATACAGCTACTACTGAAGAGTCTACTCCACCGCTAAGTGCGCAAAGTACTTTTCTATCTCCAACTGTTTCACGGATTTTATCCATTTCAACTTCAATGAAGTTCTCGATTGACCAGTTTGCTTCAGCATGACATACTTCAAACACGAAGTTCTTTAAGATATGGTTACCGTGCACTGAATGGCGAACTTCTGGATGGAACTGCACGCCGTACATATTCTTTTCTTTGTTACTCATTGCGGCAATTGGACAAGATGGGCTAGTTGCGTCCACTTCAAAACCAGCTGGTGTTTCTACAACTAAATCACCGTGACTCATCCAAACAACTTGTTCTTTTGGCAACTCATGGTACATTAATGAATCGTTTTGTACGTTAATCGCTGCTTTACCATATTCACGATGGCTAGCACCTTCTACCTTCCCGCCAAAATGATGAGTCATTAATTGCATTCCATAACAAATACCTAAAACAGGAATACCTAATTCAAAAATGTTTTCATCGCAGTGAAATGCGTTTTCACCGTACACACTGTTTGGGCCTCCAGAGAAAATAATTCCCTTTGGATTTAATGCTTTAATCTCTTCTGCTGTAATTGTGTGCGGATGCAATTCACTATATACTCCGAACTCGCGAATGCGACGCGTAATCAGTTGGTTATATTGACTACCAAAATCTAATACAACAATCATGCCTTCCATCTTGTTCACCTCTCCGAATGTGTAAATAATCACTTGTTATTATGCCCTAAAATATAAAAAAAACTAGACTTCTCCCTCAAAAAACAAAGGCAGAAGTCTAGTTGAGCACGACGTTTATCGTCAAATAGACTGTTCTGCCTTCATAGTCAGATCGTTTAAGGTGACCCGGTAGAGACTCTCGAACCATATTATCGAGGATATATGAAGGTATACGAAACATTTATAGTAAGTTCGAGAATATTCTATCAATCCGCGAAACAATGGTCAAGAACTCGTTTTTTTGATTAAATTTTCCCACAATTCAATCGACTCTTTCCATTCTTTTATGGAATCTGCATCTCGATACAAAACCCGCTCATATTTTCCCGTTAATTTTAGCATATTTACCGTATTTAATTTTCCGTCTACTTCTCCTGCAAAGTCGCGCAGCGTTTGACTTTCTTGCCGCTTTAGTCCATTTGCAGCAAGTCTTTTAAGTAAAAAAGCATACGCTGATTCAAAGGTTTCCACTCTCTCTTTCTTTTTATAAAAAGAGATATAAAAAGGTAAAAACCATTTAAATCGATTGAGATATATTACTATTAACATAACTACAATCAGTCCGTAGAAAAGCACTTTCCACTTCATAGACAACTTAGCATTTTGAAGAGAAGCTGTTTTTTCTTTCCCTCTTTCTTCTTGTGCCGGAAGCTCTTTTTCCTTAGGCTGCTCCTTCACTTGCGTTTCTTGTTTCTCTTCTTCCCTTTGACTATTTTCACTAGAGTTGTTAGGTTGGCTATCTACAAAACCATAAGGATTAGAAAAACTTTTTGTTGGTTCAAAAGGTACCCAGCCCGCTCCTGGAAAATAAACTTCGACCCAAGAATGAGCATTATTTTGTGTAATTTCATAAGTTGTCCACTTACTACTTCCTGAAATGACGGTGGCATCACCTTCTGTATAGCCCTTTACCCACCGAGCAGGAATATCTAATGAACGAAGCAGCACGACCATAGAAGTAGAGAAGTTATCACAGTACCCTCTTTTTGTATCAAATAAAAATTGATCCACATAATCTTTATTTTTCGTAGGAATTGGAACATTTTCAGTATCATATACATATGGATTTGATCGGAAGTATTCTTCAACGGCTTTCGCTTTTTCATAACGATTGTTCTTATTTTTTGTTACCTCACGAGCTAAATCCTTTACTCGTTTCGGCAAGTTAGCAGGAAGTTGTGTATACCTTGCTATAAATTCGTTATTATTCTCTAGACTCTCTGCCTTTTTTTCCTCTGCTTGCTGAAGAAGTCCAATATCAAATACAGGATATTTATACGTCAGCTCATACGATTGAACAGTAACAAGCTTGTCATTTTGATAAGGATATAATTTTTCATTTGTCGGTGTAACATCGGTTTGAATGCCATTTTTTAAGGTTAGCGACAGCAGTTGAGGAACATGCATAAGATGAACAGAAGGCTGCGAATAGGTAACTTCTGCTTTTCTTACTTGTCCTGCTACACTTGAGTCATATTGAGGGAGTAAGTTTTCATTTCCTTTAAAGGGCACTTTTTCTTCCTCTTTAGACAGCTCCCACCCCTTACCTGTATAAACATCCTTCGTTTCAATACGCCAATAGTGCTCATCCTCTACTTTGGCTGTAAACACAACCGTATCATCATTGACAAACGATCCCCCCAATTTAGAATCGTCCATATCATAGCCAATTCGTTGACCGCTTGCAGATTCTCCCTGTCCTTGATTTGTTGTATGCGCTGTGATAAAAGGTACGGGATCTGGCCACTGCGGCCCTGGTTTAGGAGCTAGATAAGCCAGCACAATGACGATAGCTAAAAAGCTGCCTAGAAAAAGAAACGATCGTTTTCTATTTTCTAAACGCTCAGTGCTCGCAGCTTTTATACGTTCAGGATTTATGCGAAGCATGGCTACTAATAAAAACCCGATAATCGTCACGCGAATAATAGCAGCTCCCGCATCGTAAGTAGAAAAGGTATCCAACACGGTAATATACAAAATGGTTAAGAAGAAAAAGAAGAAAATTCTTTTTTGATAAAAGATCCAATATCGAATTAAATAAGCCATAATCCAAAGCAGCACAAAAAATAAAGTGCTCCTCATTTCAAATGATAAATTCGCTATATCCCACTCCATGATACTTTGTGCATCTGACTGAAGAATCTCCAAAAGTCTCGGAAGCCAGTCTGAAGAAAAGAAGGCTTCTTGGAAATAGAGATTGTGAAGCGAAAACAAAATAAACAATATACTCCCTAACGCCATCACGATAAACGGCAAGCGAAACGTTAAACACAAAAAACAGTAAGCAACAAACAAGATAAAGTACTGAATTTGATTGGTATCCGTCACTTCATTTAAAGGAAGAAGCCATTCCACTAATAAAAAGAATGCTCCCGCGTACAATAAGATGTTTTTTACATACAAAGCTGATTTATTCACTTATTTCCGCCCTCATTTCCTTTAGAAGATAGAGGAAGAGGAATATTAACGACTTCAATCGTTAAAGCAGAAGATTGTATTCCATTTACAATAACCGTCTCTTCGTCACTAAGCCCTGCTCCTTCATCTTTAACGACAATTATTGATGCCTTAGCATGCAGACTCAGCTTAGATTGAACCTGCCCAATAAGAGTCCCTGTAACTTGACTGACAATGACCATAAAAGAATGCTGTTTTTGAATGGCAATACTCTTAAATTCTGTTTCGAATGCTCGATTGTTAACAGGCTGGGCACGTGCTAAGTGATACAACAGGTTATCAGACTCACTTTGTTCAGAGGTTTTTGGTGAAAAAAGTGCATCTCCAGCTAAAAGAAAATCGGCTTTTTTACGCTTGGTTTCTTCATGAATGATCATGGATGCCAGAAAGCTCATTCGTTCTTCAAAGTATAGAGAGCTGATAACATCTGCAATGATAATCATACTCCGTTCATGATAATGACCGAACTCTTTAGAAATCAACGTAGCTTTACGAGCCGTCGCCTTCCAATCAATAGACCCTAATCGGTCACCCGGCTGATATTCTCTAATGCCTGTCACTAACGTAGTAGATTGATTCCCCGTCGAAACTTCATTTTTTCCTTCTTCTATTCCCGCTAAAAGAAACGGGATATCTATTTCATGAGTCTGAGGATAAACGATAAATCGCTGCTGCAGCGGATAATATGCCTTCTTTTTTACAATTCCTAATAAATCACTCAGTTCAATCGAAATCGTAAAAAATTCATATTCTCCTCTTTCTACAAACGATCTTTCATACGGAATAACAGCGTTTCGTTGAAAAAGCGGATAAATTGTTCTTTCTTCTTGATCTAAAAGGTTACTCTCCTCTTTCACTGCTGCCATATAAACAGGAAAAGCCGAGGAGCGTGTAATGTGAATGTCATACGAAAGATGATCTCCAGCGAATCGAGGCTGTAGCTTCACATCACGAGTAACATTCCACTTCTTTAACGGATAAAGCAAAACGGCTACCGCATATAACCCAAAAGGTAAGAAGCTATAAAATAAAAACCAGCTGACAAACCCCCCCTGAAACATGGCGTAAGAAAACGTAGCAGCAAAGATGCAGAATAAACCGAACCAGTCTCTACATTTATTCCATATCAATTTTATATACTGTTTCATAAAGTACCCTCTTACCTTTTAACAGGTACTTTCGTATCAGCCATAATTTGCTTCATCACATCACTCGCTGTTAACCCGCTGTACTGAGTATCAGGTCTTAGTGTTAATCGATGTGCACACACATACGAAGCAAGCTCTTGAACATCATCAGGAAGACAGTAATCTCTTCCCTTCACTAAAGCATATGCTTGAACGGCCTTCATAAATGAAACCGTTCCACGAGGACTGATACCTAACGAAACATGTGGATGAGAGCGCGTTTTGCGAATGATTTCAATGATATAGTGCTTGATCGCATCATCTACATAAATACTGCTTACAGCTTTTTGAGCCTGTACTAATTCTGGAATGCTCATGACGGGTTTGACGTCTTCAAGATTGATCTGGGTGGATACGCCATTTAAAATTTGAAGCTCCTCTTCTTGTGTAGGATACCCCATGCTTAATTTGAATAAAAAACGATCCAGCTGCGCTTCCGGCAAATGATAGGTCCCATCAAAATCAACAGGATTTTGAGTAGCCATCACAAAAAAAGGCGCTGGAATTTCCCGGGTGATACCATCGGTTGTTACATGATGCTCAGCCATTGCTTCTAAAAGCGCCGATTGTGTTTTAGGAGAAGTCCTGTTAATCTCATCAGCGAGTACAATGTGGCTCATGATAGGACCTGGACGAAAATGAAATTCCATGTCTTTTGGACTGTAAATAGAAACACCTGTTACGTCGGATGGCAGCAAATCAGGCGTGAATTGAATTCGTTTAAATTCTGCATCAATTGATTTAGCCAGTGCCTTTACTAGCATCGTTTTCCCCACACCCGGCACATCTTCAAGTAAAATATGCCCCTCTGCAAGCAAAGCAACCAAACTCAGCGTAGATACCTGACGTTTTCCAATCAAAATTTGATCGATGTTTTCTAATACTTGGTTTAATTTACTATTAATATGATCCAGCTGAATCAACGAAGCTCCCCCTTAAAACTCAGTTAAGCCTTGAGTTTAGTAAGTTTTCCAGTAAACATAGTACTATCTTAACAAATTTTTAAAAAATCTGAAAATATTAACGCACGCAAAAAAGCGACCAAGTACTCACTTGGTCGCTTTTTCAGAGAGGGCAGTGATTACATCATGCCGCCCATTCCACCCATGCCGCCCATGTCAGGCATTGCAGGAGCTGCGTTTTCTTCTGGCTTGTCAGCAACAACTGCTTCAGTTGTTAAGAACATAGCCGCTACAGAAGAAGCATTTTGAAGAGCTGAGCGCGTTACTTTTGTTGGGTCAACGATACCAGTGTCTAGCATATTTACCCACTCGCCAGTTGCAGCGTTAAATCCAGTTCCAACTGCTTCGCCTTTTAGACGCTCAACGATTACTGATCCTTCTAAACCAGCATTGTGAGCAATTTGACGTACAGGCTCTTCAATCGCACGTAATACGATATTGATACCTGTAGCAGTGTCACCGTCAGCTTCGATGCTTGCTACTTTATTATAGATATTTACTAATGCAGTACCACCACCAGCTACGATACCTTCTTCAACCGCAGCACGCGTAGAGTTTAATGCATCTTCAATACGTAATTTACGTTCTTTTAACTCAGTTTCAGTTGCCGCACCAACTTTAATTACAGCTACGCCACCAGCAAGTTTTGCTAAGCGCTCTTGTAATTTTTCACGGTCAAACTCTGAAGTTGTTTCTTCAAGCTGAGCTTTGATTTGGTTTACGCGTGCTAGGATATCTTCTGCGTTTCCTGCACCGTTTACAACTGTTGTATTTTCTTTTGTTACAACAATTTTAGAAGCGCGACCTAATTGATCGATGCTTGCTGTTTTTAAGTCAAGACCAAGCTCTTCAGTGATTACTTCTCCGCCTGTTAGGATCGCAACGTCTTGTAGCATTGCTTTACGACGATCACCGAAACCAGGAGCTTTAACAGCTACAGCTGTAAATGTACCGCGAAGTTTGTTCACAACTAATGTTGCTAAAGCTTCGCCTTCTACGTCTTCAGCGATGATTAATAGAGGCTTGCCTTGTTGAACAACTTGCTCTAATACCGGTAAAATTTCTTGAATGTTACCGATTTTTTTGTCTGTGATTAAGATGTATGGATCATCTAATACAGCTTCCATTTTATCTGAATCAGTTACCATGTAAGGAGATGCATATCCACGGTCAAACTGCATACCTTCTACCACTTCTAATTCAGTTGTGAAACCTTTTGATTCTTCAAGTGTGATAACGCCGTCGTTACCAACGCGCTCCATTGCTTCAGCAATTAATTGACCTACTTCTTCGTCAGCTGCTGAGATAGCCGCTACTTGAGCAATTGAATCTTTACCTTGAATTGGTTTAGAGATTGCTTTTAGTTCTTCAACCGCTACAGTTACTGCTTTTTCCATACCTTTACGGATACCCATTGGGTTAGCACCAGCCGTTACGTTTTTAAGGCCTTCTCTGATCATTGCTTGCGCTAAAACTGTTGCAGTAGTTGTACCGTCACCAGCAACGTCGTTTGTTTTGCTAGCAACTTCGGCTACTAATTTAGCACCCATATTTTCAAATGCGTCTTCTAATTCGATTTCTTTTGCAATTGTTACACCGTCATTTGTAATAAGCGGTGAACCGAATTTCTTTTCTAATACAACGTTACGACCTTTTGGTCCAAGCGTTACTTTTACAGCATTTGCTAATGTATCTACACCACGTAGCATTGCGCGACGTGCTTCTTCGCTAAATTTAATGTCTTTTGCCATGTTCTTTGACCTCCTCAAGATGTTCTTAATAATCTATTTTTTACGTATGATAAGTTTGTGGTTAAAATTAGCCGATTACAGCTAAAATATCGCTTTCGCGTAAAATTAAGTATTCAGTACCTTCGTATTTCACTTCAGTACCCGCATATTTTGAGAAGATGATACGATCGCCCGCAGCTACTTCTAAAGCTACACGCTCACCGCTTTCTAATACTCGACCTGTACCAACAGCAACAATTTTACCCTCTTGTGGCTTTTCTTTTGCACTGTCCGGTAACACGATACCGCTTGCTGTTTTTTCCTCAGATTTTACAAGTTCAATCACTACGCGATCACCTAATGGCTTTAACAAGTGAAACAACCTCCTCAAATAATATGTTTGCATTTTTATTAGCACTCAACATCAACGAGTGCTAACACAATTATTATATTAAAACAAAGTGGGTTTTTTTTGCAAGTATTAAACAAAAAAAATTTAAAATTTACGACAACTACATATAATAGTCTTAGATTTCGACGATTTTGAGAAATAAAGCATTCTTTTCTCTGTTCAATAATATGTATGTTACAATACGAGCAAGAAGAAATTACTAACTTTACAGTACTTCTTCGACATATATACATAAAAACCTTTTAAAGGAGTATAGAAGATTGGAAAAACGTTATTGGTATGTTATCCTCACCTACATCCTTATGCAGTTTTCAGGAGTTGTTGGTATACCGCTGTTAAAATTAACAGGTATCTTTGAGCAATATCCAGTTCGAACAGCGAATGTCATGCTTTTGACTTATTGGACCATCATTAGCTTTATCCTTGGTTTACTTGTTGTCTTACTGCTGCTGCGCCGTGACATGTCCATGCGTATAGAACATGCGGGAACAACGGTAACTGTTGTCTGGTCAGTCCTTGGGGTGTTCCTGGCTATGGCTGGTCAAGCTGTAGCAGGTATGATTGAGCACTCTCTTGGCATTACCCAAGTATCTGAAAACACACAAAATATTGTTAATCTTGTTAAAGCAACGCCGTTCCTCATTGTGGTTACGTCTGTTATTGGGCCAATTCTAGAAGAGATTATTTTTCGAAAGATTATTTTCGGCTCTCTTCACAAACGATACAATTTCTTTATCTCTGCATTTATTAGTTCCCTTATTTTCGCTGCCGTACACTGGGATTTCAAACATTTGCTCGTGTATACAGCCATGGGATTTGTATTTGCATTCCTTTATGCAAGAACAAAACTAATTATTGTACCCATTATTGCACACGTGTTGATGAATACAATCGTTATTTTATCTCAAACTATTTTTGCAGATAAAATTATAGAAATGCAAAAGCAAGCAGAACAAATGCAGTTTATTTTTGGAGGCATGTTTTCATGAAGAATATCCCTTTAACACGAGGGTTTATTTATATTATTATGGGGATTTTATTTACCTACCTGGCTATTCAAAATGCTCAGGAAACCGTGTGGAACTTCCCTACGATCTTATTTGCACTCGTAGCCGCATTCGATTTCAGATTTGCGGTTCGCATCTTTATCTTGCACTATAAAATTAAAAAGTTGCAGCAGCAATATAAAAATCAAGATGATTCATCTAAATAAAAAAACCACTGTTTCAGTGGTTTTTTTACATACTAACATCTTCTCTTTCTTGCTCTGCCCTTGCCTTTAACACTTTGCGATACGAAATGCGGGAAATAATGATGCTGATTTCATACAAAATTAAGAGCGGCACTGTCACCATCATATGCGAGAGCAATTCCGGTGGTGTAATAAGCGCGGCAATAACTAGCAGTACGAAATAGGCATATTTTCGAATTTGAGATAAAAACATAGGCGTTATAATTCCTAATCGCGTCAAAAACATGACGACGACAGGAAGCTGAAACAACAGGCCAAAAGGCAGTGTGAGCTGCATTAAAAAAGAAAAGTATTCATTAATGCCAATCACTTGGTTTACATTCAGCTCATCAGAAACGCGCGTCATAAAATCGACGACAAATGGAAACAACACAAAATAAGAAAAAGAGACACCGCCGATAAAGAGAAAAATGGAAACAGGAATATATCCAAGCGTTACCTTACGCTCTTTTTCATATAAACCAGGACTAATAAATGCCCAAAGTTGATACAGTGCAACAGGAGCTGCAAGTACACAGCCGATAATAACAGCAAACTGCATATAAATCTTAACTGGATCTGTTAACCTAAATGCATTCATCGTTAAATTTTTTGCCTCATCAGCATGCTGTAAATAGACAATAACCTTATCCGCTATAAAAAAGCCGCCAATTGTGGCAATGACAAAGAAAAATAAAACAATTAAAATGCGCTTTCGCAGCTCTCCTATATGATCATATATTGACATTTCTTGTTCGGTCATACTATGATCACCCTTTTACTCTTTGTCATCTACTTGACGCTGTTTATCTTTTTCACGATCTTCTGATGCACCACTAGCGGCATGCTTAAACTCTCTAAGCGTTTGCCCGACTGACCTTCCTAGCTCCGGTAACCGTTTCGGTCCAAAAATAAGCAGTGCTATAATCGCAATAATAATCCAACTGCCTGCTCCAATCCCCATATTCCCACTCTCCTTATTAATTTAGACTTAAGGAAATCGTAACACAGTCCACCTTATTCAACAGGATAATTTTTCAAAAAATAGACAAGCGACTGTAATTCTACAGCCAGATCAATATGATGCAGTCGAATCTCATCCGATACGTTTAAGCGTGCAGGAGTGAAGTTTAGAATCCCTTTAATTCCGCAATTCACTAAACGATCGGTAATTTGCTGAGCAACAGCGGCAGGAACGGTTAAAATCGCTACTGAGATATCATCACTCATATAATCTTCCAATTGGTCAAGATGATAAACCGGCACGTCGCCTACTTTTGTACCGACTTTATCTTCTATCACATCAAAAGCGCACTCGATTTTGGTGTTATTATTTTTAATAAAATTATAATTTAAAAAGGCCGTTCCCAGATTCCCTACGCCAATCAGTGCTACTTTCGTTACTTCATCTTGGTCTAACGTTTTACGGAAAAATGTAAGTAAATAATTCACATTGTAGCCGTATCCCTTTTTCCCTAATGCTCCAAAGTAAGAAAAGTCCCGACGAATAGTAGCAGAATCTACTTTCACTGCCTCACTTAACTCTGCTGACGAAACACGCTGTTTACCAGAAGCATGCAAGTTTTTTAAAAAACGATAATAAAGCGGCAATCGTTTAGCCGTTGCTTGTGGTATTTTTAATTGTTCAGTGTTCACGTTGTACCCCCTCAGTTCATGTATGTCATTACTAACATTTTCAAGTCACATTGCATTACCTTTCACAAAGCATCAACCGCTTTGAGGTAGCGCTTCCAATTCTCTCTCTTTTCTCTTGTTATATATATACTCCGCTTCACACCCCGACGACTTTTGTCTATCCAGCACTACTTAAAGTCGGTAGCTAGAACGAAGCAATTAGCCCTTCAAAGGATCCGTTTGTTAGTCATGACGGGTTTTCTACACCCATCATATATAAGTTCAGAGATGCACTTATCTCTTATTTTAACATAGTATCCTGTATAAAATGTGCAGGTAAAATCATTTTATTTCATGAATCAAAACATTCGCTTCATCATTTGTCCTTGTCCCTCTACAAATTACAAACGTTTGTAGGAAGAACTTGTAGTTGAAAATATGTTAAAATACACTATGGATATACTACTAGAGGTGAAAAAATGATTATTCTACAATTGAACGGTATTACAAAATACTATGGGGCAGAACCCATTTTATCGAATATAAAGTTAGAAGTACAATCAAAAGACCGCATTGCCCTAGTGGGACGAAACGGTGCTGGTAAATCAACTTTATTAAAAATTATTGCTGAGCAGCTTTCTTATGACAGCGGAGAAATTATTAAACCTAAAGGTGTTTCCATTGATTATATGGGACAAGATACAGTTCTTGAGTCAACACTCTCCATATGGGAAGAAATGATGACGGTCTTTGCTCCGTTAAAGAAGATGGAAAAAGAATTACGTACGCTTGAAACAAAGATGGGCGATCCAGACATTTTTAATGATTCAGTTCAATACGAAAAACTAACCAAAGAGTACGATCAGCTTCAAGTAACGTTCAAAGATTTAGGTGGCTATCAATATGAAGCGGATACACGGTCTATTCTTCACGGTTTCCGTTTTTCAAACTTTGACTATAGCACCCCTATTTCCTCCTTGAGCGGTGGACAAAAAACGCGCTTAGCTCTTGCAAAACTGCTTTTAACAAAGCCAGACTTGCTTATTCTCGATGAGCCTACCAACCACTTAGATATTGAAACTTTAGCATGGCTGGAACAGTTTCTGCAAGGGTATGAAGGAGCTATTTTAATTGTTTCACACGATCGTTACTTCCTTGATAAAGTCGTAAATCAAGTGTATGAAGTCACACAAAAAACAACGGTGAAGTACACGGGCAACTACTCTAAATACCTTGTACAAAAAGCAGAGCGATATGAAAAAGAGTTGCGTCAGTACGAAAAGCAGCAAGATGAAGTCGCAAAACTGAATGATTTTATTCAGCGAAACATCGCCCGCGCATCGACTACAAAACGTGCGCAAAGCAGACGTAAACAGCTCGATCGAATGGAGTTAATAAACCGACCTAACGAAGGTGAAAAATCAGCTAGTTTTTCGTTTGAAATTGAGCGTCAAAGCGGAAATGAAGTCTTAAATCTTGAAAACGTGTCTATCGGATATGATGAACACAAATATATCGTTCAGCAGGCAAACCTTCGGATTAAAAAAGGTGAAAGCCTTGCGTTGGTTGGCCCTAATGGAGTTGGGAAATCTACGTTATTAAAAGGTATTGTGGATAAACTAAGCTTCAAGACTGGAACCATTTCCTTTGGCTCAAACGTAATGGTTGGTTATTACGACCAAGAGCAAGCCAATTTAACGTCTAATAAAACCGTTTTAAATGAGCTTTGGGATGACTATCCATCCAAGCCTGAAAAAGAAATTCGTACAGCTCTTGGAAATTTTCTGTTTTCAGGTGATGATGTACTGAAAATCGTTTCCACGCTTAGCGGTGGTGAAAAAGCACGTTTGGCTCTTGCGAAGCTTATGCTTCAAAAAGCTAATTTCTTAATTTTGGATGAACCTACTAACCATCTTGATTTAGATAGCAAACAAGTACTCGAGAATGCATTAATTGATTACCCAGGGACTCTATTATTTGTTTCACATGACCGTTATTTTATTAATCGTATTGCAAACAAAATAGCAGAGCTATCTTCTGAAGGGGTAGAAGAATTTCTTGGAGATTATGACTATTATGTAGAAAAGAAAGCAGAAATAGAGGAAATCAAAGAATTAGAAAATATAAAAGCAAACGAAGAACGTACGGTAAAAGTAGATAAACAGTCCTATAAACAAGATAAAGAACAAAAGAAATTGATGAGGCAGCGAACACGCCGCATTGAAGAAATTGAAACTGAAGTAAACAAATTAGAAGCCGCACAAGCCGAGAATGAAGAACTTCTTTGTGACCCTGAAATTTATCAAAACCACGAAGAAGTATCAAGACTAAACGGTGAAAATGAAAAAATTTCTTCACAGTTATCCACATTAATGGAAGAGTGGGAAGAATTACAGCTGCTTCTAGAAGAATAGCCTATATTTTTTCGTATCTATTCGCCCTATTTACTTGTTCATGCGCTTTAGAACAAGCTTTATCCACTCTGTGAATAAATCGTGGATATCTGTCTGATTTTCATAATTAAAACTTGTTGATAACAGGTCCGTGTACTGAGTGCACGGACTTTTCCACATAATTATCCACAGTCAATTCTAAATTTATTGAATATTGTTGATAAATCATTTTTATCCACAAAAAAGACGAATGAGAACTAAATCTCATTCGTCTCTTACTCTTCCAAGTCCAAACCGGGATTTGCATTTAATGACATATCTGAACGTTTTCCTTGAGCAAATCGTATACTTGCTGCTGCTCCAATCATTGCGGCATTATCCGTACATAGAGATAGCGGCGGGATAATAAGCTCAATGTTTGATAATGGTGCAAATGCCTCTTCTAGCGCTGCTCTAAGTCCTTTATTAGCAGCAACTCCTCCTGCTAATAAAACTTGCTTAACGTTATATTCCTTTGCAGCTTTAACGGTTTTAGTTACTAACACATCAATGACACTCGCTTGAAAGCTAGCAGCAAGCGTTTGTGGAAGAATTTCTTCACCTTTTTGCTTCGCGTTGTGGACAGTGTTAATAACTGCTGATTTTAATCCACTGAAACTAAAATCATAGGATCCTTCTTCTAGCCAAGCACGCGGCAAATCAATTAATGGCTCTCCTTCATGTGCAAGGCGGTCAATATGAGGTCCGCCTGGATATGGAAGGTTTAACGTGCGGGCTACTTTATCGTAGGCTTCTCCTGCTGCATCATCTCTCGTTTCACCAATCACTTTAAACTGACCGTGACTTTCCATGTATACAAGCTCCGTATGCCCTCCAGATACAACTAGCGATAAAAGCGGGAATTCTAATTTTTTGATTAGCTGATTCGCATAAATATGTCCTGCAATATGATGAACACCAATTAATGGCTTTTGATGTGCAAATGCTAGCGCTTTGGCTGCATTTACGCCAATAAGAAGTGCTCCCACAAGCCCTGGTCCTTCCGTTACAGCTATTGCATCAATATCTGCAAACGTCAAGTTCGCTTGATTTAAAGTTTCTTCAACTACTACCGTAATTTGTTCCACATGATGACGAGATGCAATTTCCGGTACGACACCGCCAAATCGTTTATGGCTTTCTATTTGGGAGGCCACCACATTGGCTACAATTTCATGACCGTTTCGAATCACGGCTGCTGCTGTCTCATCACAGCTTGTTTCTAATGCTAAAATTAATTGATTTTCACTCATAAATTCACCCACATAACTAATGCATCCTCATTGTTATCAGAATAATAATTCTTACGAATACCTCCAGGTTTAAAACCTAGCTTTTGATACAATGATTGTGCAATATGATTAGATACCCTAACTTCTAATGTCATTGACGTAGCACCTAGTTTTCGAAGAACGTCCATCACGTTGCGCAGCAGCAATTCACCGAGTCCCTTGCCTCGGTAGTCTGGCAATAACGCAATGTTGGTTACATGTGCTTCGTCAATAACAATCCACGTTCCGCAATACCCAATAATATTTTCTCCTTCCTCCATCACAATGTAAGTTGAAAATTGATTATTGGTTAACTCATTTTGAAACGCTTCTGAACTCCAAGGTGTCGTAAAAGACTTCTCTTCGATTTTCACTACTTGATCAATATCTTTAACTTCCATTAAACGAAACTTAATTGTTAGTTTCATGTTATACCTTCTTTTATCCTTTTTGCTGTGAAGCAAGCCAGTTGGCTTCGGCTTCAGCTAAACGAATGTAGTTCGGAACAAAAGTATGCACAGACTGCGGCTCTTTCTTCATTCCTAAAAAAGCCAATTCACTTGGTCTTGGATTAAACTGCTGAACCTGGGCAAATACAGCTTGTTCACCCAACACTTCTTTTAACGCCTCTTCATGCATGGGAAGGTCATTGCCTATGAATAAAATAGGTTTGTTGTATGACTTTAAATGTTCCGCCCAGTCCTTATTAATAACAAGTCGATCACTTTCAACTTCTAGAAGACCTCGTTCGTTATTCCATTCATATAGTCCTGTATAAAGCTGTTGACGACGCGCATCAAATAACGGAGCAATATATCCATCAAAATAGCGACCGTTTGCTGCTAGTGCCTCAAGGCTAGATACACCTATTAAAGGAATATTTAAAGTCCAAGCAAGTGTCTTGGCAATGGTAACGCCAATGCGTACACCTGTATAAGACCCGGGACCGTGTGCCACTACTATACGGTCTAGCTCGCTTGGCGCAATATCACAATCTTTTAACAAAGATTCCACAGCGTTCATCACACGAACGGAGTGATTCTTTTTTAGATTCGTAATAATTTCTCCAATTACTTTATTTTCTTCAACGACAGCAACACCCATGACAAAATTGGATGTATCAATGGCTAACATTTTCATCTTTTAAAAAGCTCCTTACATATTTCAACGTACCGACTGCCTATCGCTTTTACAAGGATTTTACGAGTCGTTTCGTTTTCATGGTAAATATTAATTTGAATATATTCATTAGGAAGCTGCTCTTCAATCAGATGAGCCCACTCCACGACCGTCACGCCATCTCCTTCAAAATACTCATCGAACCCTAGGTCTTCAAATTCATCCCCTAGACGGTACACATCCATATGATAAAGAGGAAGGCGACCGCTTTTGTATTCTTTAATGATAGTAAATGTCGGGCTATTCACATTGCGTTCAATTCCTAATCCTTTAGCTAAACTTTTTGTGAATGTTGTCTTTCCAGCTCCCAAATCGCCTTCAAGCAGCAGCACGTCACCAGCTTCTAATAAAGTTGCTAGACGAGCAGCCAGCTGATTAGTTTCATCAGGAGACGTAGACATAAACGTAAATTCGTTAATCTCTGTCATTCATTCAGAACCTCATTTCAATCTGTATATATATATTGTAAACGTTGTGGACTATACATATCCAGTAAGAAATCCAACAATCTTTAACATCGCAATTCTATAAAGAAATTTCTTTGTATATAAAAAATTCCTTAGGATTGCTCCTAAGGACGGTAAAGTTTTATATAAAAATGGTTCAAACAATAAAAAAGACGAAACACATTGTTTCGTTTCTAAAACATGGCGGTCCCGACGGGAATCGAACCCGCGATCTCCTGCGTGACAGGCAGGCATGTTAACCGCTACACCACGGGACCATGTTGGTTGCGGGGACAGGATTTGAACCTGCGACCTTCGGGTTATGAGCCCGACGAGCTACCGAACTGCTCCACCCCGCGATGATAAAAAAGCAAAATAAAAATGCCTAGCGATGTCCTACTCTCACA
>NZ_JBLZXA010000013.1:0-52008 GCF_056099005.1 Priestia sp. 53B2 | reverse complement strand
ATTAGGCACGCCGCCAGCGTTCATCCTGAGCCAGGATCAAACTCTCCGAAGAAATGTTTGACTTGCTCATATAAAATAAAAAAATTAACGTTGACGTTTGTCGCTTTGTTCAGTTTTCAAAGTTCAATATGTTTGGAGCGGGTGATGAGAATCGAACTCACGACATCAGCTTGGAAGGCTGAGGTTTTACCACTAAACTACACCCGCAATATGGCGCGCCCGAGAGGAGTCGAACCCCTAACCTTTTGATCCGTAGTCAAACGCTCTATCCAATTGAGCTACGGGCGCTTCTTATGATGTTTACCGCCTTTGTTTTGGCGACTTTATTATAGTATCATTTCCATCTTCTTATGTCAACACTTTTTTTAAAAGTTTTTTTGGTGCGGCCGAGAGGACTTGAACCTCCACGGGGTCGCCCCCACTAGGCCCTCAACCTAGCGCGTCTGCCATTCCGCCACGACCGCTAAATACATAAAATGAATAAGATGCGGGTGAAGGGACTTGAACCCCCACGTCGTAAAGACACTAGATCCTAAGTCTAGCGCGTCTGCCAATTCCGCCACACCCGCAAGAAATGAAAATGAGCCATGAAGGACTCGAACCTTCGACCCTCTGATTAAAAGTCAGATGCTCTACCAACTGAGCTAATGGCTCTTTATGGCTGGGCTAGCTGGATTCGAACCAACGCATGACGGAATCAAAATCCGTTGCCTTACCGCTTGGCGATAGCCCAATAATTTAAAATGGCGGTCCCGACGGGAATCGAACCCGCGATCTCCTGCGTGACAGGCAGGCATGTTAACCGCTACACCACGGGACCATCCAAAATTATGTATAAAACAGTCAAATGGTGGAGGATGACGGGATCGAACCGCCGACCCCCTGCTTGTAAGGCAGGTGCTCTCCCAGCTGAGCTAATCCTCCACAGAATATGTAAATAAAAATCAATGGTGACCCGTACGGGATTCGAACCCGTGTTACCGCCGTGAAAGGGCGGTGTCTTAACCGCTTGACCAACGGGCCATTATAAAATGGCGGAGAAGGAGGGATTTGAACCCTCGCGCCGCTTACACGACCTACACCCTTAGCAGGGGCGCCTCTTCAGCCACTTGAGTACTTCTCCATATGGCTCCACAGGTAGGACTCGAACCTACGACCGATCGGTTAACAGCCGATAGCTCTACCACTGAGCTACTGTGGAATAATATTTATCAGACTTCTTACATTGTAATCGACATTATATGTAATGTCAATAAGTTTTTGTGATTTCTTTGCCGTTTATTTGAGACGGCTTTATTAATTTATCATAATCAATCTATTTTAGTCAAGCATCTTCTACATTTTTTTTAATTTACCTTTACACTTGCCACAAACATATTTAACCGTGTTCACTTTTCTTTTTCGAACATATTTTTGATCACACTGCATACATACATATATGTGCTCTTTTTTCTTTCCATCACTTTCTTTTTTCAATGCCTGACAAAAGCGGGGGGCGCCTACTTCTTTCATTAGCCTTTTAAAGTCTTGATCTCCATGCTTATACCCTTTCCCCTCAATATGCAAATGATAGTGACAGAGCTCATGTTTAATGATTTCTACTATTTCTTGTCTGCCATATTGTTCAAAGTATTTGTAGTTTACTTCTATATTAGATGTACGTAATAAATACCTTCCACCTGTCGTACGTAAACGAGAATTAAAAGTGGCTTTATGACGAAATGGTTTGTGAAACAGCTTCAATGAAATTTTTTCTACAAGTATTTGTAAATCCTTATCATTCATCTTATATACTCCTCTACTGTATGAAATCACCTGACTAGCTCTTTGGGCATACACTTCATTACATACTCACTATTTACCTTATCATAAATGAAAAGGAGTGATTGTCCTCATGCCAATGTGGCTACAAAAACAAATGAGGCGCGCTTATTCTGAAAAAGACCGTGCACAAATAAAATTGCTCAATCAATGTTGGTTTTTTTATCAAAAAAATAATTCCGCTTCTTAAATCACTTCTTTTTACAAATAAAATTGCCTTTTCAGAAAATCTGAAAAGGCAATTTTATTATTGATGAGGCGGAATCATCGTCAGTGCGACTCTTCCTTTTTTCATATCTACGTCTTCTACCCACACATTCACCAAATCTCCTACTGAAACGACATCGAGGGGGTGCTTAACGTACCGATTCGTTAATTTAGAAAGATGGACTAGACCGTCTTGCTTAACTCCTATATCGATGAACGCTCCGAAGTCTACGACGTTTCGCACCGTACCTTCAAGCTGAATACCTTTGGCAAGATCCTCTAGCTTCAAAATATCCTGACGGAGCAAAGGTTTTGGCAGTTCATCACGAGGATCTCTTTCCGGCCTTACGAGCGCTTCTATAATGTCTTTTAAAGTAAGTTCCCCTATACTTAGTTCTTCTGATATTTCGGGTAAAGAAATATGTTTTAATGCTTCTTTTACTTTCTCCGTTCCAAGCTCAGTCTCTTTCACTTCCGCTTTCTTTAAAAGCTTTTTAACGTCTCCATATGTTTCAGGATGAATCCCCGTTCTGTCTAAAGGTTCTTCACCTTCTATAATACGTAAAAACCCAATACACTGCTCATACGTTTTAGCACCTAGACGCGGAATTTTCTTCAACTGTTTTCGGTTAGAGAATTTTCCGTTTTCATCCCGATATTTTACAATGTTTTGAGCAACTGTCTTATTTAGACCAGCAACGTATTGTAGAAGCGAAGCAGAAGCCGTATTTGCATTTACTCCTACCTGATTTACTACTGTCTCTACAATAAAAGTCAGTGAATCATTTAATTGCTTTTGAGACACATCATGCTGATACTGCCCTACTCCTACCGACTTAGGATCGATTTTCACAAGTTCAGCCAGCGGATCTTGCAGCCTTCTGGCAATCGATACAGCGCTTCGCTCTTCTACTTGAAAATCAGGAAATTCCTCTCTAGCAACATCAGAAGCCGAATACACGCTTGCTCCCGCTTCATTCACAATCAAATAATAAACTGGGTTTTCAATTTCTTTAAGAACATCCGCTACAAATTGCTCCGTTTCGCGAGATGCCGTTCCGTTTCCAATGGCTACTACTTCAATAGGGTATTCAGCGAACATTTTCTTTAATTTATTTTGCGCTTCAGCTGCTTTTCTCACAGGAGGATGTGGATAAATAACATCAATTTTTAATACCTTGCCTGTTTCATCTACTACAGCTAATTTGCAGCCTGTTCGAAAAGCTGGATCTACTCCTAATACCACTTTCCCTTTCAATGGAGGTTGGAGAAGAAGTTTTCGTAAGTTTTCAGAAAAAATGTGAATGGCTCTTTCTTCCGCTTTTTCTGATAGCTCTTTACGGATTTCGCGTTCAATAGATGGTTCTATTAAGCGTTTATAAGCATCTTCTATAGCTGAGATGATATAACTTTCAGCTGAAGAATCCCTTTTTTTGATTACTTGTTTATGTAAATATGAAAGAATACGATCTGTAGGCGCATCAATACTCACTTTTAAAATACCGTCTTTTTCTCCTCTATTCATAGCTAAGATACGATGAGGAACGATTCGCTTTACCGCTTCTGTATATTCATAATACATTTCATAGATATTTTTTTCATCTTTTTCCGGATCTTTGACTGAAGTAACAATTATGCCATCTTTTACAGTGGTCGTACGAATCCATTGACGGTAAGATGGTTCGTCAGAAATTTGTTCCGCTACAATGTCTAGGGCTCCCTGAATAGCTTCTTCAGAAGATTGAACTCCCGCTTCTTCATTTATGTATGTTTGCGCTTCGTTCTTCACGTCAGAACGTGGAAAACTTAGTATCCACTGTGCTAATGGTTCAAGACCTTTTTCTTTTGCTACAGTTGCTTTTGTACGTCGTTTTTGCTTAAAAGGGCGGTATAAATCTTCTACTTGCTGCAATTTCTTCGCTTGATGAATTTGAGCAGCCAGTTCCTCAGTTAATTTCCCTTGCTCTTCAATTAATCGAAGAACTTCCTCTTTACGCTCCTCTAAATTCATTAAGTAGTTCCAGGAATCTAAAATATTCCGGATTTGGACTTCATCCAAAGCACCAGTTTGTTCTTTTCTATATCGAGCAATAAAGGGAACTGTATTACCGTCTTCTACTAAAGCAATTACGTTTTGTACTTGCTTTTGTGAAATCTCCACCTCTTTACTTACACGTTGAACAATTTGATTATCTAATTTCGTTGCAACAGACACAGCTTATCCTCCTACCTAAATGAAACTTTGTCTCTATTGTAACAAAACTCACATGCAATAACACATGTGAGCTAAAAAGAAAGGCTATGCAGTTGGAAGATGACCAGCGATATACGTAATATCGTCATTATGAGATCGAATTGCTGCCTGTAGCCGTGTCGACAATTGATCTACATTCATCGAGTTAGCAAAAACAGATTTAATCTCTTTTAATTCTAAGCCATCTGTATGAATCAAAAATTTAGAACCGGAGTCATATGGGAAGGTTTGTGTGCGGAACTTTTGAATTTTCCCTGATAAAAAACCTTGAATTGGCAGAGGGTACGTTAATTTCCCCTCCGGAGAATACAGATAAAAGCGGATATTACCTACATTTGTATAATGAAATTCGTTATGTTTTTTATCAATTTTCAAAATAGCTACTGCCGCGCCTCTTGTATGTCGAGTAGCTTTGTTGCACTTAGAAATGATCTCATCCACATCTAGATGATGATGAGCTTTCGCTACATCCGTAACAGCTACAGAAGCGGCTCTAGCTTGTTCACCGCTTCCTAATCCATCTGCCACTGCACATAGAAAATAGTCATCCGTTTCTTTGACATAGTAACTATCTCCACAACATACGTTCCCTTGCTTTGGCTCTTGGTATATATGAGTTTGAATCAACTTTGTATTAGGGTCTACTGTCATCACGACATATACTCCGAATCGTTAGAATCTGAGCGAGCTGCAGTCCTTAGCTTATCAAGAGCTCTTCTTTGCAGTCGAGATACATGCATTTGAGAAATCCCTAACTTCTCACCGGCATCTTTTTGACTCAGATTTTCAATAAATGTATAGCGAATCACTTCTTTTTCTCTATCGCTTAATACATGAAGAATCTTTTCTAACACTAAGCGCTGATCAGTTTTCTCATAACCCGACTCTTGTTCACCTACTAAATCAAGGATTGTAACAGTACTTCCATCAGAGTCTGCTTCAATGGAATGATCAACAGACAACGCTTGATAACTTTGCCCCATCTCCATCGTTTCTAAAATTTCTTCCTCTGTCACTCCGATATGATCAGCAATTTCTTTCACTTGAGGAGATCGCTGTAAACGGGTTGTTAGCTCTTCGACAGCTGCTTTAATTTTAGGACCTAATTCTTTGATGCGGCGCGGTACGTGAACACTCCACGTTTTATCGCGTAAAAATCGCTTAATCTCTCCAATGATTGTAGGAACAGCAAACGATTCAAAGCTTCTTCCAAATGAAGCATCATACCTTCTAATAGCTCCTAACAGTCCTAGCATCCCTACCTGCACAATATCTTCATGTAAGCTTCTGCCTTTTGAATAACGACGTGCAATAGATTCAACAAGGTTCTTGTAATGTACTACTAGATCACTTTGTGCTTCTTCATCCTGCGTTTTTTGAAAGCGCTCAATTCGTTCCTGAACCTGTTCTTTAGTTAATTTCATAGGTTGAGACTGTGTTTTCATCACTCTCCACCTGCTCTCTTTGCACATACTTAGTCATCATTAGCGTTACACCTTTTGAATTGACCATTTTCACTTCGTCCATTAGTGTTTCAATTAAATATAAACCAAGTCCACCTTCAGGAAGAAATTCAACTTCTTTTGATGTTTCATAAGGTCCTATATGTTCCTTAAGCTCTTCAAAATTAAAGCTTTCACCTTTATCGACCACCATGAT
Organism: Priestia sp. 53B2; assembly: GCF_056099005.1. Lineage (NCBI taxonomy): Bacteria > Bacillati > Bacillota > Bacilli > Caryophanales > Bacillaceae > Priestia > Priestia sp. 53B2. The sequence continues at coordinate 46,067 of NZ_JBLZXA010000013.1, read as the reverse complement.
TTCTAAACGGTCATCAAATAACCCAAAACCTACTCTCACTTCACCATTTTCTTCATTCTTGTAAGCATGCTGTACGGCATTTGTACATGCCTCACTCACAGCAATTTTCATATCTTCAATTTCATCATAAGAAAAACCCATCCGGTTCGCTACACCAGACAGCGTCAGTCGAATAATCGCTACGTAGTCTGGCTTAGCAGGAATCTTCATCTCAACAAAGTCATAAGGCTGTTTCATTTTACGCCACCTTCTACTTGTGAATTCACGTTTAAAATGTCTGTGAGGCCCGTAATATCAAATAAGCGCTTGATGCGCTCTGATACACCAACAAATTTCAAAGAGCCGTTATTTTTCTTATTGGCTTTTAACAATGCAATAAATACACCTAGTCCTGTACTATCCATGTATGATACATCGGTTAAATCGACTATAATTTCTGGTTCGGTATGTTCAGTAATTTCCATGAACTTTTCTTTTAGCTTAGGTGCTGTATATGCGTCAATCTCTCCAGCCAGCTTAATACGATATGCTTGACCGTCCTTTTGTATATCTATTTTTAAATTCATCGTATTAGTAGACCCCCTCTAATTTTGTGCTATCTTTTCTATACCCTTATTTAGAATACTTAAACTAAACTCTTCAAAATAATCAATGTAAAGTCATCCCTCAATTGAAAATGCTGTAATTTTTCCAGCTCTTTATATACAGATTCTACAATTTCTTGAGGAGACAAATGCATGTATTTTCGAATTAATTTTATGATGTCCAATCTTTCAATAAATCCTTCTTCAGTTCTGCATTCTGTTACGCCATCTGTTAACAGAACAATCATATCGCCTTTTGAAAGCTGCTGCTCGTACTGAAGATATTTCACATGGCGATCGACTCCTAGCACGAGTCCTTTTGCTTCCAAATCTTCAAATGAATCAGCTTTGGCATCATAATAAAAACCTGGTTCATGCCCTGCAGATGCATAATCAAATAAGTTTGTCTCGGGATTATAGCTTCCGTAGAACATCGTAATAAACATACTTGGATCTACGTTTCGCTCCACAATATTATTCAAGTTCTCTAATACATAACTTGGATTTTTTCTTGAGTCCGGTAAGCTGTCCATTGCATACTTGATCATAGACATACACATTGCAGCTGGAATTCCTTTTCCGATCACATCGGCAATGGCAATACTTAACCCACCGTGCTCTTCTTCTACAAAGTGAAAATAATCTCCGTTCATCTGTTTAGCCGGTACACTAATCGCACCAATTTCTAAAGTTGAACTAGCCGGAACCTTTGTCCCCAACAGCGTCTGCTGGACGTTAGCGGCAACTTCAATTTCAGAACGAAGTTCCCGCTGCTTATTTTTTAATGTTTGATGCTCACGAAGAGCAAGACCGTAGCTAATCATTACCTCAAGTAAAAAGTCCAGAGAATGCAGCACTTTTTCTGGAATATCAGAATAAATTTCTTCAATCACTTCTTTATGAATGCTCACAATATCTTCTGGCGATATTTCATTCTCTAAAGATTTTCTACTTAGTTTTTGTCCTTGATACAAAATTTGTTCATTTTGTGTTTGGATATAGTTCCCCAAAATATCTTTGTATAAATCTCTCATCTCTTTATCAAAAGACATTATCTATTTCCTCCTACCGGAGCCACTTAACTGCTTTAATCTCAGTACCTTCTCCGACATTTGTTTCGATGTCAAACTCATCCATCAATCGTTTTACCCCAGGAAGCCCAGCTCCTAGTCCACCCGATGTTGAGTATCCGTCTTCCATTACTTTGCGAACGTCGGGGATACCTGGCCCTTCATCTGTTGCTACGACAAGAAGACCGTTTTTTCCTCCACGATTTAATTTCTCAATATAGATTTGACCCTTACCCGCATATAGGTAAATATTACGAGCTAATTCAGAAATGGCGGTTGTAATACGAGCTTGGTCAACTGTTCCAAACCCTAGCTCTTTCGACACATTTCTACCTAATTGGCGTGCCGCTACGATGTCCCATTCTGTTACGATTTTTACGCTGGATTGGAATTCCATATACTAATCCCCCAATTCCGATTGGAGTTTCTCAAGACCTTTTTCTAAATCGAGTGCAGTAAGAACATCATTTAGGCCAATCCCTAACTCAACAAGTGTAATCGCTACTGCAGGCTGGATACCTGTTAATACTACTCTAGCCCCCATCAAATTAGACATGCTAACCACGTCACCTAACACTTTTGCGATGAATGAATCGATCATATCAATTGAAGTTAAATCGATTACCACTCCTTTTGCTCCAGTTTGATGAATTTTACTTAGCAAATCTTCTTGGAATTGAATAGCCGTTTGATCATCCAGCTCCCATTGAATGGATACCAATAAATAGTCGTACAATTTCAAAATGGGTATTCTCACGTTTATTCCTCCGATTCTATATCAACTATTTTCCGCTCAGTCATTTCTAACGCAAACTCTACGCCTTTTTTTAATGAGTTTTTCGTAATAATTTCGTTTAAGTTAATACCTAAGTTCACAATAGTCTGAGCAATTTCCGGACGAATTCCTACTAACAAACACTTGGCTCCAACCAAACGTACGGCTTCAGCAGCTTGAATGATATGATGGGCAACCATCGTATCCACTACTGGTACTCCGGTAATATCTATTAATACGACCTCTGATCGGTGCTTTACGACACCTTGCAGTAAGTTTTCCATAATTTTCTTTGCGCGATCAGTGTCAATTGTTCCTACAAGCGGCATTACTGTAATTTTATCAAATACCGGTATTAATGGAGCAGACAATTCTTGAAGTGCAACTTTTTGCAACATAACTGTATTTTCCCACGAGTTGGAGTATTGTTCTACTATTTTGTTATAAATAGGGCTTAACCACTTGTCAAACCGATAGAATAATTCAGAATGAGTTTGGTCAGCCTTTACATGTTCACTGTTTACATACCCTTCAACCACTACGTGACCCAAGTTACGTACACCCTGTGTCAAATAAGCAAGAGGCCATCCTAAACTCACAACTCGTCCTACTACTTCCTCTAGTTCCTCTGCAAAATTTTCCTGATCACGGAATGCTTTTGCCAAAAGTAAATTTACAAAATCAGAGCTTACATTTACGTACACTTGCTCGGATACAATGTTTTTAATCCGCTCTGTTTCCACATCATTCATTAACACTAGCCATCGATCAAAAATTTCTGATTTATGATTTTGTATATAATTGAATAAATCTTGATTCATGAGGTCCTCCTTGTGAGTCAATACACTCATTTATATCTATATATATTATCATTTTTAAAACGTTTCTTATTACAATATACGTTTACTGATTATTCCTAGTCAAATTAAAAAAGTTGCTCATAAAGGAGCAACTTAGCATAAATGGAAGTATAATTCTAAAAGTCGATAAGTCCTACACTGATTTGCAAGGCTTCATCCACTCTGTCCATCATTTCATCATCTAAATGGGTAATCTTGTCTGTTAGCCTCTGTTTATCAATAGTACGAATTTGTTCTAGTAAAATAACTGAATCTCGCTCAAATCCATAGCGCTTTGCATCAATTTCAACATGCGTAGGTAACTTTGCCTTTTGAATTTGAGCAGTGATCGCAGCTACAATAACAGTTGGGCTAAAACGATTGCCTATATCATTTTGAATGACAAGTACAGGGCGAACGCCTCCTTGTTCTGAGCCAACAACAGGAGATAGGTCAGCAAAATAAACGTCGCCACGTTTGACTACCAAGTCATTACCCCCCGCTTACTAAACGATCCACAGTATGATCAGCTTCATACTCTGCTAGAAAAGCCTCGGAAGCAATATTTAAGTTTATCTTTGCCATCTCCATATATCCACGTCTCATTGATTCGCGAATATGGCGTTTTTTCCGCTCACGAAGGTACAATTTTGTTGCTTGGTGAATAAAATCACTTCGGTTGCCATTTTCTTGTTTAACCATAAGATCGAGCTCCGATACTAAATTTTTCGGTAATCTTACTAGGATTTCTGTAGTTGCGCTCGCTTCAGACACAAACATACACCTCCAACATCAATACACACACCAATAGTCTCATCTTTCCTTATCATAACATTGATTAGCTTTAATGGAAAGTTAATTCTGTCAATTTCTACACTATTATCGTCAATTGATACCCTCTTTTATGCATGGAAGTTATTATTTTATTGTCTTTTGTTCGCAGACTTTTTATGTTGACTCAGGAAGATGTATATTCAGCGCAAGATATAATTATTAACATCAATATGCTGCAAATCTCTTGTATAAACCCTCGGAACCCTTGCTGCAATCATGCAAGGGATTTCATAATTAATTGTTTCAAGATGATTCGCTACTTCATCAATTGTAATTTCAGCACCTTTTTGTTTTCCAATAAATGTGACTTTTGTACCCATTTTATACATTTTAGGTAATTTAATCATCAATTGATCCATGCAGATTCTACCAACAATTGGCACTTTAACTCCATCTACTAATACTTCAAAATTACTTAATTTACGAATCCAGCCGTCTGCGTATCCTACTGGAATAGTAGCAATCCATTCATCTTCTTTAGCTTCATAAGTAGCTCCGTAACTGATATGACTCCCTTTTTTGACTTTTTTAACATGCACAATACGGCTGTGCAGCGAAAAAGCTTGTTTTAACGGAATTGGCAAGACTTCTTTTAATTCCTCAGAAGGACTCAAGCCATACATAGAGATACCTAAGCGTACGCCATTAAAGATATCTTTCGGACGACGAAGCAAGGCTGCGCTATTTGCACAGTGAATCATCGGAGGTGTAAAATTATATTCTTTCACAATTCGAACCATTTCTTCAAAGAATGTGTATTGTTCTTCAAAATAAGACGAGTTTAGCTCGTCTGCTGTTGCAAAGTGTGTAAACACTCCATCCAGCACGAATCCCGAATGAGAAGCGATGATCTTCATCGTTTCGTGTAATTCTTCTTTTGTTCTAACTCCCAAGCGACCCATGCCTGTATCTATTTTTAAATGCATATGCAGCTGACTGTTTTCATCTAGAATGGACGCCGCCTCTTCAATCCAAGCTGTGCTATAAGCAGTGACCGTTACATCCCACTCCAATGCAGTTTGAATGTGTAGGGTAGGCACGGCGCCTAATACTAAAATGGATTCCTTTATTCCTTTTTTCCGAAGAGCAATAGCTTCATCCAAAAAAGCTACAGCTAGCATATCAGCACCAGCTTGAAGCGCAATCTTTGCTACTTCTTTATCTCCATGCCCGTACGCATTCGCCTTCACTACGGCCATTAACGTTTTATGCCCCGGTATCAGTTCTCTTACATGATTCACATTTTGAAAAATGGCTTCTACATCAATTTCTGCCCATGTTTCTCTATAAAATGCATCCATTACTACGACACTTCCTTTTTTCAGAACCATTCTAAACGTACTTTCCTCTGTTAGTATAATACATCTATAGCTAAACTTCATCTCGATCTTTATTCAAATTAAGCAAGAACAAGCCTACATATATGCAGGCTTGTAAGCTTCTCTTATTTTCCCATCTGACTTTGTACAGATCTAGCAACTGTACTCAATTCATCTGGTGTTAGCTGATCAGAAGCCAGCATAAAGTCTACTCCATTATATGTCCAAGATAGACTTTTATCGGTCAAAGCTCCCACAGTAAAACCTAAATCAAATGGCTCTCCGGCAGTAACTGTAGATGTTGCTGTTTTAGCTACTTGCGCTTTTTCTTGTACAAGCGTAAACGGCTTTTCTCCTTTGTACATTAAAACGACTCTCTCGCCATTTTCCGTCTCAATTTTCTTTTCCTTGGACAGCTTTGTACCTTTTGGAACATCTTTAGGATAAAGGACGCTAAATGATTTTTGCTGAGCTAATGTCGGAACGTCAATCTTTGCACTTGTCATGTTTCTTTTTGTATCAAAAGCCCCTTTATCAAACTTAGAATCGAATTTGACCTTAGAGAAATCAACTTTTATTAACACTTTATTATCCGTATCCATAATTTTAACCGAAACAGGCGCTAAATCACTTTTGTTCAGCGTAATTTCTTGTTTAGGAAGCATCGTGCTATTTTGATAGTTGGTTTTTGTTTCAAAAATATAATGCTTATCCGTTGATTTAAAACTTGCCTTTTCATCCTTCATAATATCTTGGACAAGGGATTCATACAAATAAGCTTGACTGCTATTTTGCGGCCAGTCACTTTGAAAACGAAAGCTTTTATTTAAAGCAGGCGTTAAAACAAAAACTCCTTCATCATTACGCAAAATCATTTGGCTTTGATCTTTCTTTGTATTTTTCAAATTCACTCGATAATACATAGGCTTACTATGCCAAATCTCCACATCGTATACTTGAGCATCTTTCCCTGTATTCAATGTCATCTTAGCATCTGATTTATACCCCGCCATTTCTTGTACCTTGGCATCCAATGCATCTGTTACATCCTGCTGACTTTTTTCACCGCATGCTGATAAGGCTAAGAGAAAAAAGGCGCAAACAAATAAGCCAATCCATTTTTTATGCATTTCCCCAACTCCTTTATTTCGTATATTCACAGCTAAACGGAGAAGCAAGAACATATCTTGTCTCCCCTATCCACACTATGAATATATGAACAAGAAATAGTGAATATGCAGACTAGCTTGACAAGCGTTCAATAATTACTTGAGCAATCGCATAGTGCGCACTGTGGGAAATAGATACGTGTACGGACGCGTCCAGTGGTTGTTTTGTAACAATGTGGGGTTTTCCTCTTTCATCATTCACGATTTCGATATCTTGGAAGCTAAAATCTTTTCCTATTCCTGTTCCAAGGGCTTTCGAATATGCTTCCTTCACAGCAAATCTTCCTGCTAAAAATTCGACCTTACGTCGGCTTGATAGCTTTTCATAGCGTTCTTTTTCATTTTTTGTTAAAATCCGAGTAATAAAAGCGCTTTGACGCTGCACCATTTTTTCAATCCGCTCTAACTCTGTAATATCAATTCCAGTTCCTATAATCATTTTCATTTAATCCTCTCTTACAGAATAGTATATAAAAATGCCTTTATAAAAAGGAGTGACAAATATGTTCGTACGCACAGAAAATGCAGCTGAATTTAAACGTTTTTATCCTGTTACCTTCACGCTTATCTGCATCCACATTGCGCTATGGTTACTTGCCGCTCTTCCCTCACACCTTGCAGAATCTTTTATACATCAGCTTATTGGTGTGAATAGCTTAATTTCTCAAGGAGACTACTGGCGACTTTTCACACCTATCTTTTTGCATCTAAGCTTTTCACACCTTCTTTTCAACTCATTTTCCTTGTTCTTGTTAGGGCCAGGTGCTGAGCGTATTCTTTCTTCTTATAAGTTTCTTCTATTCTACCTTACGTGTGGATTGCTTGGAAATATCGTTACATTTCTAATCCAATCTTCTTTCTACAGCCATGTGGGTGCATCCGGTGCCATTTTCGGGCTGCTCGGGTTTTACCTCTACCTTGTAATAAAACAAAAGCATATGCTTTCTAAAAGTAACCAGCAAATCATTGTCGTCTTTTTAATTATTGGATTACTTTCAGGTCTGCTAACGCCAGGAACCAACAACACAGCTCATTTCGTTGGAGGTATTGCTGGATTTCTTCTCGCTTTTCTTGCGTTCAAACAGAAAAACAAGCCACAGATATGAGGCCTGCTTTAAGATTTAATATAAAAAGTGGATGAGTTAATAAATTCCACATCTTCATAAGACTTGAAGTCTCTTACTAACTGAAAGAGCGCTTCATCTTTTTTCTTAGCTTCAATCATGCAATCAATTTGTGGTATCGTTCCATTTACTTCTTTTAAAAAGCTGTAAAACCCATTAACATCGATATAATCCGCATGGGCTCTAAATTCTTTATCACTTTTAGGACTGGATATATGCATTTTTAAAGGCAGCGTTTCATGTTCCCATGTTCTAACGATACGGTCCCAATGCTCTTGCCATGAAGTTTCATCGTTGTTTGCCTGATGATGATGAAGATCAAAAATGATTGGGACATTTAGTTTTTCACATAAATATAAGACGTCCTTTATATGAAAGGTTGTATCGTCGTTTTCTAACATAATCATTTGCTGAAGGGATTGAGGTACAAGCCCCCAATTATGAATAAACTGCTCCAGTGCTTTTTCTTTATCATTATAAGCTCCTCCAACATGTAAAACACAGCGATTTTGAAGCGGAATATCCATTCCTTTCAGCAACTTTTGATGCATGCGAAGAGTTTGGATAGAATGCTTAAAAACCTCTTTATCCGTTGAGTTTAAAACAACAAAATGATCCGGGTGAAAATCTACTCTCATTGGATGTTCCTTCAAAAATACAGAAATACGCTGAAGAGCATCCTTTAAAGGAGCTATATAGTTCCACTCTTTTAGGGCCTCATGGTTAGCTAATGGAATTAACTTAGAACTGAATCGAAAAAACTCAATTTCACTCCACGCATTATGTTTTAATAACCGTAAGCAGTTTTCTAAGTTGGATATTGCAATGCGTTCGAGCTTGCGAATGGCCGCTTCATGGTCTTTCACACGCTGAAATTGTGCAAAAGTCATTGTTTGAGAAGGAGAACTATTTTCCAAATGAACGCTCATCGCCACATAACCTAACCGAACAATGGTCGACATCAGTGAACACCTCATTTTATTTTACTCATAGTGTGCACCAATAAAATAGCAATTAACACATAAAAAAACGAGCCTGTTAAGGCTCGTTTTTATTTTACGCTTTGCTGCGAGAATCTTTACGATTACTGCTGCTATTACGATTTCTATTATCACTGCCGTTGCTTCCACCGCGACGCTTGTCACCAAAACGCTTTGAGTTTCCACGACGATTTTGCTGTGAGTAGTTTTTAGAGTTAGAACGTGAACGACCTCCGCCATTTCCACGTTTGTTTTTATCACCTTTTGCAATTACCGGTGGTTCAGCAGTTAATTGAATTGGTGATTCGTTTGGTTCTTTTGTAAATAATTTGATTGCTGCTGCCACTAATGAAACTGAATCGTGCTCTTCAAGTAACTCTTCTGCCAACTGTTTGTAGTAAGATAAGTTGCCTTGTGTCACAGATTCTGTTAATTTGTCAGCTGCAATACGCTGTTGACCTTCCATTGCTTCATCAAGCGTTGGAGGAGTAAGACGCTCCATTTTACGTTTTGTTGTACGCTCAATATTGTGTAACTGTCCAGTTTCTCTTGGCGTTACAAATGTCATAGCAGCACCCATTTTACCAGCACGTCCTGTACGTCCGATACGGTGTACATAGCTCTCTGGATCTTGAGGGATATCAAAGTTGTATACATGAGTAACACCAGAAATATCAAGTCCGCGTGCAGCTACGTCCGTCGCAACTAATACATCAATAGAACCTTCTTTAAATTGACGTAGTACAGATAGACGTTTCGATTGCGTCAAGTCACCATGGATACCTTGTGCAGAATAACCACGCATATTTAATGCTTCTGATAACTCATCAACACGGCGCTTTGTACGACCAAAGATGATAGCTAATTCAGGTGATTGCATATCTAAAAGACGAGTAAGGATATCAAATTTACGCTTTTCTTGTACTTCTAAATAATACTGCGTAATGTTTGGCATCGTTACTTCTTTTGCTTTTACTTTTACCACTTTTGGTTCGTTCATGAATTTTTCAGCAATGCGACGGATTGGAGTAGGCATTGTTGCTGAGAATAAAAGTGTTTGGTGGTTCTCAGGTACGTTTGATAAGATTTTTTCAATGTCTTCGATGAATCCCATGTTTAACATTTCATCTGCTTCATCTAAAATAACTGTATGAACATCTTGTAGACGAAGTGTACGACGATTAATATGATCTAGCATACGTCCTGGTGTTCCTACGATGATATGAGGGTGCTTTTTCAATGCACGAATTTGACGACTGATATCTTGACCACCGTAAATTGATAGCACGCGTACGCGCTTTGTTTGACCAATTTTGTAAAGTTCTTCAGATACCTGTACAGCAAGTTCACGAGTAGGAGCAATAATTAACCCTTGAATTGCATCTACGTTTACATCAACTTTTTCGATAAGAGGAATACCAAATGCCGCTGTTTTCCCTGTTCCTGTTTGTGCTTGTCCGATCAAATCGTGACCTTCTAGTGCTAATGGGATAGTTTCTGATTGAATTGGTGTTGCTTCTTCAAAACCCATTTTACTCACAGCTTTATTAAGCTGTTGACTTAATCCTAAATCTTGAAATAATGCCAAGTTTTTCAAACTCCTTTTATATTTAGACTATCTATATTTTACAAAAAAAAGCATTCTCCGAGGAAACGGAAAATGCTCTAAACGACTACTTCAATAAATTCAACGTTTAGAGTATAAGCGCCTCAAGACACTCAGACTACATCATAACACTATGGCTTTCCGTTTGCAATAGAGCTTACTTATACTCTTTTTAATATCACGGTAATTTATGCATCATTTTTGAGATAACTTCCTCAAGCTTCATCCCTCGAGATGCTTTCACTAAAACCACATCTTCTCTTGTTGTAATCGCTGTTAATTTTTTAACAAGCTCATCTTTCTCCTCAAAGTGCATTACCTTATCTTCTGCAAAATTATTTTTTGCTCCTTGCTCAATTTCAACAGATAAGGGGCCGTATGTTAGAACATAATCAATTTTTTCTGCTTGAATAAACTCTCCCACTTCTTTGTGGAACTCTTTTTCCTGATCGCCTAATTCAAGCATATCGCCGAGAACAAGAATTTTTTGCTTATAGCCTTCTAAATCATGCATCAACGTGATAGCAGCTTTAACAGACGTTGGGCTTGCGTTATATGCGTCATTAATGAAGGTCAGGCCATCTGTTCGTTTCACGAGCTCCATACGCATATTGGTTAGCTTTAATTCTTTTAATCCCTTAGCGATTGTTTCATTGTCTAGTCCAAAATAATGACCTACCGCAATAGCAGAAAGCGCATTGTGAACATTATGTTTACCTAATACCGGGATAAAGAACGAATATGTTGTTTCACGTGAAACAGTGAATGTTGTGCCTAACTCTTCAGCTGAAATAGCACTTGGATACAAATCGTTTTGTTCTGAGCTGCCAAATGTCACCGTTTCAAATACTGGATTAACTACGCGTGATGTTAAAAGTGGCTCATCACCATTATAGACAAGCTGACCTGTTGGCGCTAAGCCGCTTGTAATTTCTAATTTTGCCTCCGCAATTCCATCACGGCTTCCTAAGTCTTGGAGGTGCGATTCTCCGATATTTGTAATAATGGCCACATCAGGCTCCGCTAAATTAGAAAGAAACTCAATTTCCCCTCGGCTGCTCATGCCCATTTCTAAAACTGCAATATCATGAGTTTCATCTAAACGCAAAATAGTAAGCGGCATGCCAATATGATTATTAAAGTTTCCATCTGTTTTCAGAACACGGTAAGTTGTATCGAGCACAGCTTTCACCATGTCTTTTGCCGTTGTTTTTCCGTTACTTCCTGTAATGCCCACTACTTTAATATCCAATTCGTGACGATAGGATTTCGCTAATTGCTGAAGAGCTTCTAGCGTATCATCGACTAAAATAACACTAATGTCTGTCGGTAGATTTTCTTCATCTTTGTTCCACAATGTAGCGACCGCTCCGTTTTCAATTGCTTTATGAACAAATGCATGCCCGTTAAAGCGTTCCCCTTTAATTGGGATATATAAATTACCTTGCTGAATGGTTCTCGTATCAATTGAGACTCCCTCAATTACAGCTGCTTCGTTCCCGCTATGAAATACACTTCCTGGAATCATTGTAGCTAGCTGTTTAAGCGTACGTTTAATCATTGTTGGTTTGCTCCTCTCGATATAAAGTAAACTATGGATAACATTAATTGAAACTAAACACAGAAACACTATTCATGATGAATAGTGTTGTGTGAATTACATTGTGTGTTTAATTTGCTGCTTTTCGGTATGACGTTCAATTGCTAGTGATACAAGTTTTTCGATTAAATCTGGATATTCAACACCTGCGTGTTTCCACAATAACGGGAACATACTGAAAGGTGTAAAACCAGGCATCGTATTCACTTCATTAATAATGAATTTACCTTCTGATGTTAAGAAGAAATCTGCACGTACAAGACCAGATCCATCAATTGCTTTAAATGCTTTGATTGCTAGTGCTGACATTTCTTGGTGCTGTTCTTCTGTAATTTCAGCTGGAATAATAAGACCTGTATCGCCGTCTTCATATTTGGCTTTGTAATCGTAAAACGCTTTTTTAGGTAAGATTTCTCCAACTACTGAACAAGCTGCTTCATCATTCCCTAACACACCAATTTCAACTTCACGACCAACTGCTGCTGCTTCTACAATGATTTTCCGATCGAATAAGAAAGCTTCAACAAATGCCGCTTCTAGCTCTTCGCGGTTATCACATTTGCTAATCCCAACGCTTGAACCTAAGTTTGCCGGTTTAACAAAGCAAGGGTATCCAAGTGTTTCTACTTTTTCATAAGCAGCCGTTCGATCTGCTTCCCACTCGCGGCGGATAAATGATACGTACTCTACTTGAGGGAGACCTGCCTGTGCAAACAGCTGCTTCATTACAACTTTATCCATACCAGCTGCTGAAGCTAATACACCGTTTCCAACATAAGGGATATTTAGTAATTCTAATAATCCTTGTACCGTACCATCTTCTCCATTTGGACCATGAAGAAGTGGGAAAATAACATCTAGCTGATCATCTGTTTTTGAATCTGTTAATGCAAACATTTCCGTATTCAATGAAACTGGTGAAATAGCAGTTCCGTTATCTTGAATTTCTAATTGAGCAACTGTTTCAAGCGGACCAGTCAGCTGTGTGCCGCGAATCCACTTTCCTGTTTCTGTAATGTAAATTGGATGCACTTCATATTTATCGTGATTAATTGCTTTTGAAACTGCTAGAGCTGTTTGTAAAGATACTTTATGTTCAGCGGATTTTCCTCCGTATAAAAGGCCAAGCTTAATTTTCACTGATGTTCCTCCTAACACATATTCATCTTTTCTATTTTATCATGCACGTTTAGATAGTAAACAGAAATATTAACTATTATTACGTATGTCAAAATAGCTAGGCTTGTGAAAGAAATTCCATCGCCTACCTTTATTATTTAGAATCATCTTTTCCTTTGGCTCATTTATTTTTGAAAAAACTTTCTTGATTTTAAATCTTTTTTAAAAGTTTATTTATGCTAAAGACAACTATCAATAATCGAAACTATAGTTCTGGTACAAATCAGGAGGTTCAACAAACATGAATAAAATGGGAAAGAAGATGATTGCTGCATGCAGCGTAGCCATTGGAAGTATTTATGCAACTGGTTATATAAACACTCTATCTGATGCACAAGCTGTTCAAGTCACACCGGCTCATCATCAGAAGAAAACGACGGATTAGACAGACAATCAAACGATTGTCAATGACAGCTGGGGAGAAGATATTGCTTCCTCTCATAAGAAACAGTCATCAGCGAGTGCCGAAAGTTCTGCTCCTAAAACAAAATACAAAGATGGAACGTATTCTGGCCAAGGAAGCAACCGTATCGGAACCGTCTACGTATCCGTGACCATTAAAAACGACCGAATTGATACAGTTGAAATTACAGAAGCGGACACTCACTATTCTCAAAGTTACATTGAGGACCTTCCGTCTCAAGTCGTACAAAGACAAAGCTCAGACGTCGACGTCGTGAGCGGAGCAACACTTAGTACAGAAGATTTTCAAAATGCCGTGGATGACGCACTTCAGCAAGCAATGAATGCATAAAGGAGAAACGAACGATGTCCATAAAAACGTATAGCCGCTCTGTATTATGTATGGGAACAACCGTGTCACTTCAAGTAATTGCTCCGCAATCAGAAGAAGCAAATGTCCTTCACCATATTTCAAAGGCATTTACTATTTTTAAAACCGTTGAAACGACGTGCAGTCGATTTGATGCAAAAAGCGAAGTTATGAAACTAATTAGACATGTCAAAGAACCCGTTTCTGTCAGTCCTCTCTTATTTGAAGCACTTCATTTCACTGTCCTAGTAGCAAATGAAACAAATGGAATCTTTGACCCAACGGTAGGAAAACAATTAGAAAACCACGGTTTTAACGAACACTACCTATATGGAAAGCCCGTACAAGTGGACGAAGCAGTCGATTCTGGAAGTTATAAAGATATCGTATTGGATACACATAAAAAAACGGTTTGTTTACAAAAACCGATGATTATAGATCTTGGAGCGGTCGCCAAAGGGTTGGCGATTGATTTGGCTGCCCGCTCCCTTCCTTATCAGCATTTTATGATTAATGCAGGAGGAGACATCCTAGTTAAAGGACGCAATCAACACGGAGAGTTATGGAAAGTTGGGATTCAGCACCCTGGGATTCAAACGCAGTCATTACTGACTTTACGTGTAACAGATACGGCTGTCTGCACATCAGGAAATTATGCTAGAAAAAATAAGACGCAACCATCCATGCATCATTTGGTTAATCCCTTATCTCCATCCACTCGAAGCAGTCTAATGAGTTGTACAGCTATTGCTCCTTCTGCCATGCTGGCCGATGCATTATCTACGTCAGCTTTTATTTTAGGAGCGGAAAAAGGAGTAAATTTATTGAATGATGCCGACATAGGCGGCGTACTCTTCGATTCTAGTTTCACTCCTTTTTTTACATCAGATATGGAGGAATTAATGAATTATGACCACACGTTCTGAACGAAGAAGCGGCGTTAAATATATTAGTACACCAAAAGGTTATATTATTGTAGATGAAAACAAACCAAAAGAAATAAGTCCTTGGGCGCAGCTAGTTAAAACACCTAAAAGATACGTGATGGCTATGCTGCTGCTGTTAACCTTATTAGGTGAATTCAACTCTTCTGCCTTTCAAGGATTAGGACACCTACTGCTTGCCGGATGCTCAACGGCCGCCTTAGATTTAGGATTTTCTTTTGCTTATAAAAGGAAAATTCAGCTTCCTGACGGCGGAATTATTACTGGATTAATTATTGCCTTAGTGCTCAGCACATCTACACCGGCTTGGGTCACATTTTGCACTGTAGCTGTTGCGATTTTATCGAAGCACTTAGTAAAAGTAAAAAAGAAGCCTATTTTTAACCCTGCCGCTTTTGGTCTTCTCTTTTCACTTATTGTCTTTTCAAGCGGCCAAAGCTGGTGGGGAAGCTTACCTTTACTACCCGTATGGCTCATTGTATTCGTGTTTGTGACGGGGTACCTTGTGACGAGCAAAGTAAATAAATTCCCTCAAGTATTTGCTTTTTTGGACGTGTATTTTGCTATTTTTACGCTTATGTCATTAATAGGAGTAGGCGATGTAGCGGATGCTTTACGAGCTCCTTTTGTTAATTCCGCTTTATTTTTAGCCTTCTTCATGGTGACGGATCCACCAACTTCTCCTGCCAAGTATAAAGACCAAATAAAATTTGGACTGCTTGCGGGGGCGATTAGCGCCGTAGATTACTTAGCTTTTGGCGGCCTTGCCTATTTATTAATTGGCCTGTTAATCGCTAATGCATGGAAAGCGTGGAAGACTGCCAACAAAAAAGTGATAAAAAAAGCTGCCTGATGATAGGCAGCTTTTTTCATAGCGGAATTTTCACATGAAATTCCGTGCCCACGTTTTTTTGGCTAAAAACCTTAATTTCTCCGTCATGAGCTTGTACAATCCATTTGGCAATCGCGAGACCTAAACCTGACCCTCCTTCGGCACGTGCTCGGCTCTTATCACTTCGATAAAAGCGATCAAACACGTATGGAAGGTCTTTCGCTTCAATTCCAACGCCTGTGTCCCTAACGATTAACGTCATAGAGTGATGATGTTTCTTTAGACTGATGTGAATGCTTTCTCTAGATGAGGTGTATTTAAAAGCGTTATCTAATAAAATCATACATAGCTGATGAAGTCGTTCTCGATCTCCTCCGCACATTAACGATTCAATTTCCCTTGTGAAGTGCAGCTCCTTTAGTTCAAATATGGGCTCAAATTGATTAGCTACTTTATCAACCAGCTCGCCCATATTAAAGACCGTTTTATTTAGCAGCTGTGCACTTGAATCAGATCTAGCCAGTGTTAGTAAGTTACCCACCAGCTTCGTCATCCACTTCACTTCGTTTAAGCTTTGATAAATATTTTCGCTTTCTTGCTCAATAGTATGATTTGGTCGTCTAAACAATAGCTCGAGATGCGTTTGCATCACGGAAAGAGGCGTTCTCAACTCATGGGAAGCATCTGCAATAAATTCGACCTGTTTGTTCCACGACTTTTGTATAGGTACAAGCGCTCGATTAGCTAAAAACAAGCCAGCTACAAGCGAAAGAAGCAGTCCAATAAACGCTGAAATGATAAGAAGAAAAGCAAGGCGCTCTAAGGTTTGAGTTTCTGGATCTACGTTTAAGACAAGTTGAATCGTTGAAACGTCTTGGTCTTTTATATACCCTTCGTTTTTCACATTCATCACTCGATAAGCATGACCGTTTACCTCTTGCGACGTTTGGGCTTTTCCTTCTGAGAGCGCAGGCTTAAAGTCGTCAATATCGTTTGTATATAACCCTTTTTTAGGTGTGATTTTGATTAGTTTTTTATCACTGCTCCAACGTAAAAACGCAACCCGTCTTTCTGTTTCTCTCTCATTGTTTTCCTGGATTTCATGTAAGTTTCTTTTTTTTACTTGCTCCCTCATCTCACTTAACCGATTGTCTGGATTTTAAAAAACAACATGCTGCATATAAACATATAAAACTAAACTAAAAATGCTCAAAATAACCATCAGCACGATTGTGTTAAATAACACAAGTCTGATTCTCGTCTTTTTAAACATGCTCTTCCCCTTTTAACATAAAGCGTACGCCTCTCACTGTACGTACATAACCGTCACAATTAAAAGGCTGAAGCTTCTTTCTTAAATGGTGAACATAGACATCTATTACACCCACTCCTACGTCAGATGTAAACCCCCATACCCGATTAAAAATTTGATCTCGAATAAGGATTTGTTCTTTATTTCGAATAAAGTATTCCAAAAGCTGAAATTCTTTAATCGTTAACGTTAGGGCACTCCCATTTATCATAACTTCATGATTGGCTTCTCGTATCGAAATGGGGCCATATGAAATCATGCCTTCTTCTGCCTGCAAGTCTCTGAGCATCACCCTTAACCTTGCAAAAAGTTCAGCCATGGCAAAAGGCTTAACCAAATAATCATCAGCTCCATAATCGAGCCCTTTCACTCGATCTGCTACACTATCTTTTGCAGTAAGAAAAATAACTTTCGTCAGCACCTTTTGTTTTCTTAGCTTTTTTAGTATGTCAAGCTCTGTCATACCCGGCAGCATAATATCTAAAATCAAGGCATCATAAATATTCTGCTCTGCTAAAAACAAACCTTCATCTCCTTCAGACACACAATCAACTTCATATCCTTCTTCTTTTAAGCCTTCTATGATACCGTGTAATAATGAAGCATCATCTTCTACCACAAGTACACGCATATCAAATTCCCCCTTTTGTGAGTACCTAAGTAAGCATTATCTTAGCATGTCACTTTTAAAAATATTTTAAAACCAGCGTGTTCTCATCTCTTATACTTTATAAAAAAAGTTATGCCTGCAAGCAGACATAACTTTTAACTAAACGCTATTTATGATCAGGACGTCGGTAAATGAACACCGCTTCTTTTGGCAGTTTACCAAACAAAAAGCTAGCAAACGGTAAAAGACGATGACATCCCCAAATGATGAGGTAACAGCCCGCTAATGTTAAAATATAGCGTGCCAAGATTTCAACGTGAAACATGTAGTTGCCTTGTATTGGTACTGCTTTTGCCACAAAGTTTAAAACCATTGGGTGAATCAAGTAAAATCCAAACGAGTACATGGCAATATTTTTAACAACCGTCACGGACTTTACAGAAAGCTTTTCAGCTAATATCTCTGCAATTCGGAAGAAGAAATAACTTCCAGCGACCAAATAAAGCGTATTAACAGCCTCATACGTAAAGCCTGAAATGTGGATTGTCTTCATTGTGTATAAGTGATAATTTAACAGTGAAATAGCTATTCCCGATCCGAGCGTCACTAGAAATAATATAATATTCGAACGACTGTACTTTTTATCCACTTGCTCGCGATAATAAATGCCAATCCAACCGCCGAGTAAAAACGTAGCCATTGTATTTAAAAATAAATTAAATGAAGTGATATGATACGTATTGTTAAGCATTAAATAACCAAGCTGACTGATAATGCCAAACAGCCACATGTATTTTTTAAAAATGGTTACTTTTTGTGCTAGCCATACAAAAACCGGCAGCACGAGATAAACCTGTACAATTAAAAAGATAAAATGAAGCTGATAGTAGGACTCTCCGCGTAAAATACGTTTCACAATATCAGCTGCATTTAATTCTGTTGCTCCTACATAGTACGAATAAAATTCATAAATAAGTGCCCAAATAATATAGGGAACCAAAATATATGTCACTCTTCGAGCATAATACGATTTCCATAAAGTCTTTGTTAAAGGCTTGTTAATATAACTATAAAAGAAAACCAAACCTGTGATCACAATAAAGATCCCTGCTTCAATTCGAACAATTCGGTTAAGAAAATGATATTTCTGATAAGCTTCGCTTGCAAATGGCAGTACCGTTCCATATGCTGCTGTTACATGTACGAGCACAACCATCATCATAGCGAATAATCGTAAAAAATAAATGGATTGAATATGCTGCTTTTGTTTTTGCTTCACTTTTTCTCTCCTATATAATGTGAAATATAAATTCTAGATGAATAATAGAACATTCAATTTTTTCTTATCTTTCCCGTTTTACAAATAAAAAAGCTAATAACATAAAATAAATGTTATTAGCTTTACTCGTTTGTATTTTATCTTTCCTCTTGCTATCACGCAACTGAATTTACAAAAACAATAAAGAACTTAAATACAAAGACCTAATTAAATACCTTTTATTTACGGTGCATTTTAAATTCTAAAAATAATTCGTTGTAATAAGCAAGCATTCGTTTGCCTAAGTTATTATATACTTCAAGCTTATTGGTTAGTTCTTCATCCGGATAAAACCGTTCATCTTCCGCTACTTCTTTCGGCAAATAATCTAATGCTTGTTTATTAGGCGTAGAATATCCTACATAGTCCGCATTTTGAGCAGCGTGTTTAGGATCTAGCATAAAGTTCATAAATTTATGTGCGCCTTCTACGTTTTTAGCCGTTTTGGGAATAACCATGTTATCAAACCATAAATTCGAACCTTCTTCTGGAACAACGTAATTCAGCTTATCGTTTTCACTCATAATTTCAGAAGCATCACCTGACCAAACAACGCCAATTGCCGCTTCTTCATTTGCTAGGAGCATCTTAATCTCGTCTCCTACAATGGCTTTGACATTTGGTGTTAATGTATCAAGCTTTCTTTTTGCTTCCTGAAGATGGGCTTTATTCGTATCATTTAATGAATAATTTAAGCTGTTTAGCCCCATTCCCATCACTTCTCTAGCGCCATCTGCAAGTAAAATTTGATTTTTCAGCTTAGGATCCCATAAATCATTCCAGCTTTTTATCTTCTTACCATGAATCATATCAGAGTTATACACAATACCCACAGTTCCCCAAAAATAAGGAATAGAGTACTTATTGCCAGGATCAAAGGATAAGTCTAAAAAACGCGAATTAATGTATTTTAAATTAGGCAGCTTCGAATGATCAATTGGCAATAGTAAATTTTCTTCACGCATCTTGCTAATCGCGTACTCAGAAGGCATAGCAATATCAAATGTCGTACCGCCTTGTTCAATTTTGGTCATCATTGCTTCATTTGAATCAAAGGTCTGATAAATAACTTTAATTCCGGTTTCTTTTTCAAACTGATTCACTAAATCAGGATCAATATAATCTCCCCAATTATAGACCGTCAGCGTATCTCCTCCAGAATATCCTTCGGCATTGTTCAAATGATGAACCACATACATAAGAACGAAAGAAAGGATGACGATGAAGATAAACGGCTTTGCTAATTGCTTCATTTTCCAGTCGCCACCCCTTTCACTTTATTGCTATATCGCTGACTGATAAAGTAATAACCAATTACAATCAGCACGGTAAACATGAAAATAAGAGTAGAAAGAGCATTGATTTTTAGCGAGACCCCTCTTCTTGCTAACGAATAAATTTCTACTGAAAGCGTGGAAAAACCGTTCCCCGTCACAAAGAACGTAACCGCAAAGTCATCCAAAGAGTAAGTTAAAGCCATAAAAAAGCCTGCAAAGATACCCGGACGAATAAATGGCAATACCACTTTCGAAAGTACTTCAAAGCGGCTTGCACCCAAATCACGGGCTGCATCGAGCAGTGTCGGACTCATTTCCTGCAGCTTAGGCAGAACCATGATGACCACAATCGGTACACTGAATGCAATATGCGCTAATAATACCGATATAAATCCGAGCTTTACACCGATAATGGTAAATAAAATTAAAAAAGATGCGCCAATAATAACATCTGGACTCACAATTAACACATTATTAAATGTTAGCAGCGTATTTTGAACACGTCTCCGCTTCACGTATACGATAGCAAGTGCCCCTATCACGCCAATAATAGTTGAAATAACCGAAGACAATAGAGCAATAATAAGGGTATCCAAGACAATAATAAGCAAACGTGTGTCTTGAAACACTTCTTTGTACCAATCTAACGTAAACCCTTCAAATTCACGCATGTTTCCTCCGCTGTTAAAAGAGTAATACATTAAATAAAAAATGGGCGCGTATAAAATGAAAAATACAAAAAATAAATAAAGGTGGCTGAACTTCCACTTTCTCTTCATTTTACACACCTCTCTTTCCAGTGCCTGTTATGAGCATCATAACGGCCATCGCAATAATTAAAAAGACGGCTATTGTGGCGCCCATGCCCCAATCCTGCGTCACTAAAAAATGTTGTTCAATAGCTGTCCCCAGTGTAATGACGCGGTTTCCAGCAATTAGACGCGTAATCATAAAGAGTGATAGTGCTGGAATAAAAACAGCCTGACAACCTGATTTAACCCCTTCTAGCGTTAGCGGAAATACCACGCGCTTAAATGTCACCCATGAAGATGCCCCCAAGTCTCGCGAAGCGTAAATAAGCGAGGGATTAAGTTCTTCTAAAGAGTTAAAGATCGGCAAAATCATAAAGGGGATAAAAATATACACCGATACAAATACAAAACTAAAGTCAGTAAATAAAATTTGATGAGTACCAAGTCCCAGAAATTCAGTAAACTTATTAACTGTACCATACGTTCCAAATATACCTAAAAAAGCATAAGCTTTTAATAATAGGTTAATCCACGTCGGTAAAATAATCAGTAGAAGCCAAAGCTGCTTGTGCTTAAGCTTCGTTAGTAAATAAGCTGTAGGATAAGAAAAAACCAAGGAAAATAACGTAATTAAAAAGGCATACCAAAATGAACTCAGCGTCATCTGTAAATAAACTGGGGTAAAAAATTTCTTATAATTTTCAAGCGTCAGCTCATTATCGATGCTGAAAAAAGAATAATAGACAACTAATACAATGGGAGCAACTACAAAAAGCAAAATCCACAACACGTACGGAACTAAGTAAATATTTCTTGATTTAGTTTGCATCGTAATCCTCTTCATAACCTTCGAGTCTCTTATCGAATTCTTCTTCCGTTTCATTAAATCGCATAACATGAATAGCTTCAGGTTCAAAATATAAACCAATTTCTTCGCCAACCGTTGCCTTTTTCGTAGAGTGAACGAGCCACTCATTCCCTGCATGGTCATAGCCTAAAATTTCATAATGGACTCCTCTGAACAGCTGTGAATCTACACGAACCTGCAGCTTTCCTTGATCGGAGCTTGTAATGGCTAAATCTTCAGGGCGAATGACAATTTCAACCTGCTCATTTTGGTTTAATCCTTGATCGACACATTCAAATTGCTGGCCGCCAAACTCCACTAAAAAGTCAGCAATCATTTTACCTGGTACAATATTTGATTCACCAATAAAATCGGCAACAAAACGATTAATTGGCTCATCATAAATATCTGTAGGTTCCCCGCTCTGCTGAATTCTTCCTTTATTCAAAACAAAGATTTCATCGGACATCGCAAGCGCTTCTTCTTGATCGTGCGTAACAAAAATGAACGTAATACCTAGACGACGCTGTAATTCTCTTAACTCGTATTGCATTTCCGTACGCAATTTTAGATCAAGAGCTGAAAGCGGCTCGTCCAGCAAAATGACTTCGGGCTGGTTTACAATTGCTCGTGCAATTGCTACGCGCTGTCTTTGGCCGCCCGACATTTCCTTTATTTCTCTGTTTTCATATCCTTCTAAGTTAACAAAACGAAGGGCTTCTTTAACTTTTATTGTAATATCAGCATTTTTCATCTTCTTGATTCGAAGACCAAATGCTACATTTTCAAATACATTTAAATGGGGGAAAAGCGCGTAGTCTTGAAAAACCGTATTAACTTGACGTTTGTTAGCTGGGACATCATTAATTCTTTTCCCATTAAAATAAATCGTTCCGCTTGAGGCTTCCGTAAAGCCTGCAATTAATCGTAAAATCGTTGTCTTTCCACATCCCGATGGACCTAAGAGAGTATAAAACTTCCCTTTTTCAATTTCAAAGCTTACATGATCCAATACAACTGAATCATTATCATATTGCTTGGTCACATTTTCAAATTGAATAATTGTATTCGTAGATGTCATTTCACTTCACCTCTTTTGTTCTATAAATAAGACTCTGTCGCCACGATAATTAACTCTGTTATTCCGTCATGAGCATTTAAAATCTGATGTTCTTCAGAAGCTTGAAAATAGATGGTTTCTCCTTGTTTGGCTTCATATATTCTGCCTCCAAGCTTCACCTTCACACACCCGCGCAAAATGTAGCCAAACGTTTCTGAAAGGGAAGGCTCAAATCTCTTAAATGCACCTTTTTCATGAAGAATAAGACGAATTGGCTCCATTTCTTTTTCATTTGATTCATGTACAAGCCACTGAATATGGTAACCTTTTTCATCTTCGCAATAACTTGTGTAGTCTTCCTCTCTGTATACAACCTTTTGAACATGCGTATCAATTTCGAAGAATTCTTTCGGTTCGCACCCTAGCACTTCTAAAATACTAAAAAACGTTTCTAAAGACGGCGAACTTAAATCCCGCTCTAGCTGCGAAATATAGCCTTTGCTTAAATCAGTACGTTCTCCTAGCTCTTCTTGTGTTAAACCTTTTTTTAATCGTAAATTTTTAATTTTCTTTCCTATTTCCATACTCTCGATCCTCAACTGTATTTAAAATTAGCAAACAGCATGAATGATTGTTCATGCTGTTTCAAACTCAAGTTTTGTTTTACTTAACTTAAAGTTTACTTTTAACCTTAAAATATTATACATGAATTATTTTTTAGTACAACCTTAAACACTTAAAAAATAAAAACTCCTTTTATTTAAAAGGAGTTTTTATTTTTATTTATACAACTTATGCGTTTCGTACTGTTTCCCGGATAATGTATCAAACTCAACTTCATGGTAATCTTGAAGGTCTTTTGCAGCTTTTTTAGAGAGCGCTGCCGGATCATCCACTAGCTTTCCTTTTGAATCTATATACATATTTGAACGAAAAGCCGGCACTTCTGTTTTCATTTGATTCAACTGATCGTAGAACAGATTACTTTTGTAACCAAGAGATTGAACAAGCGTCGGAGCAATATAAATAGGACTCATCGTACCGAGATTTTTATCTATTTTCGTATCGTAATTAGATAAAAATAAGAGCGGCGTCTCATAAAATTTTTGAGATGTTTGCTGCGTTTTCTCGTTTCCAAAACCAGTTTCTTTGTAAGCTTGAAGGTTTTGTCCAAGTGCTGGCAAATGATCTCCCCAAAATACTACAACGGTCGGCTCGTCCAGCTTTTGAATTTCATCGTTCAATCGTTTTAAAGCAGCATCTGAACGTTTAATTCCTTCAGCATAAATTTCAATTTCCTTTTGCATTTCCGGTGATAACCCTTTACCGGTTACTTTAATGGTTTCCTGACCATTATACTTATCCGCTGAATAAGGAAGATGATTTGCAATCGTTACAGCATGCACAAACGCAGGCTTTTTCGACTGCTTAAGCGTATCGAGTACTTCATCAACTACCGCTTCATCGGAAACAAATTCTTTGTTATCTTTTTGCGTATGCTTCATTTGATCAATAAACTTCACTTGATCAAATCCCAAATTTGGATACACATTTTGCCTCATATAAAGCATACCGCTGTTTGGATGCATAGCTGTTGTAGCATAGCCTTGTTTTTCTAAATAAGAAACAAAAGACGGATATTCTTTTTTACTTAATACATGCTGATAAGGAAGGCCTCCAGGGTTAAAGAAAGACAAAGAGTAGCTCGTCAGCGCTTCAAACTCCACATTAGCTGTCTCCCCGCCAAATGAAGGGCTTAAAGACCACCCAGAAGGATATTTCTTTTGAAGTTCTCTTGTATTTTTCATTGGATCTTCAGAGAACGTCACGTTAAGCTTTGTTGGGTCCCAAAACGTTTCGTTCATCACAAACACGACGTTTGGTTTGACTTCAGCCTTGCTTTCTTGTGTTTTCTCTTCCTTTGACTGAATGCGCTTTGCCACTTTGGCCATTACTTCTTGTGAGTAGTCATCCGGCTCTTGCAGCACATCTGTTTTAACATTTGAAATCATGCCAATAACAGGTCCATTATAGTAATAATTATTTTGCTGATTCCAAGGCATCAGCGCAGCATATTGATCATAATATTTTTGAGCAAACGAGTGTTCAAAGAATAAAAATGATTTCATTAAAAAGATGAGCGGCAGAATCATAATAATTCGAAGAAACCATTGAATTTTAATTTTCGGCAAGAAAAACCAAAGAGCGATCAGTACGACAATAGATCCAATGACTCCTATTACAATAGGAATTGAAATCGAATCTTTAATCATCGGAATAACTTCTTTTAACTGACTGGCCTGTATAAAATCGTTCGGGAACAATGGTTCATTTCGAAAGATTTTTTTATAATAGTTTACAAGAGCTAAAATAAAATACAGAACAAAGGTAATCCCAGCCCCTAAATAAGCTTCCCCTACTAGCATAATGATCGCTAGTGTTAACAGCGAAAGTAAAAATACCGTAAAAAGATAGCGTTCGGGATATGCTTGCATCCACTCTATTGTTTTGCCTGGATTATGTATATCAATATGATATATAACAAAAACCATAGCAGAAACGGCTGCTACCGCAATTGAAAACACAATTGCCGTAAAAATGGCATACCACTGCGAACCTTGTATTCTCTCTATCTGATTAAATCGAAGTAGCAAATAGAAAGTGAACGCCCATAAGACAAGTGAG
Source organism: Priestia sp. 53B2 (assembly GCF_056099005.1). Taxonomy (NCBI): domain Bacteria; kingdom Bacillati; phylum Bacillota; class Bacilli; order Caryophanales; family Bacillaceae; genus Priestia; species Priestia sp. 53B2. The sequence goes on along the minus strand of NZ_JBLZXA010000013.1, from coordinate 20,579 downwards.
CATCCCCCTATTAATACTACGAACTCAGCTGTATGGATTTGGGCCCAGTCAAACAACATTTTTGTGTCATTTGATACATTAAACATAACAACACTGTATAAAAAAACGCTAAGCAGGCCATACGCTGCCAGCATTGGCAAAGAACGATACAAATGTTTAAACATAACCTTAAGCCTCCTATTTACAATATCTTAACACTTTTAATATGATTTTAACATTCCTATCTCTCTCGCTTTCACGCCTAATTTTCCCATGATTATACCACTAACATTCCCCGAGAAATTTCACACGAAAAAAGCCCACTTTTCTTATGAAAAGACGGGCCTCTTAGCCGTTTGATACGTATGTAAAAATTGCTGTTATGAACGCTCTTTCACTGCTTCTGCTTTTAGCAGATCACGAATTTCTGTTAAAATCTCTTCTTCTTTTGACAGAACAGCCACTTCTTCCTCTACTTTCTCTTCTTCTTTTCTCTTAAAACGATTAAAGAAACGAACAAATAAGAAAATCGAGAATGCGACAATTAAGAAATCAACAATTGTTTGAATAAAAGATCCATATAATACCGTAGCATCTCCAACCGTGAAGGATAAATCTTTAAAGTCTATCCCTGCTAACAACAAACCAATCAGCGGCATAATAATATCATTTACAAGAGACGTTACAATTTTCCCAAATGCCGCTCCAATAATAACACCGACAGCTAAATCCAATACATTTCCTCGCAAAGCAAACTCTTTAAATTCTTTAAGCATCTGTTTCTTCCACCTCCTGCCCTTCATTTCAAACTTTCATGATAATACATCCTAAATTAAACATACAAGGTGCATTTTCACTTTTCTCTTTTTCATGAGATATGTACCAGACCTTTAGTTGTATTTCTGCCCAGATTTTTACTTTATATTCGCTTATAAATAAAATGCATTTTCAGTTTTTATTCAGGAAAGATTCATATTCAGTCCATTTTCCTTTTATACACTAATAGCATGTAATTCATCAAATATGTAAACGAACAATAGAGGAGATGGCTAGAACGTGAGAAAAATTATACTGCGAGCAGCTGCTTTATGCCTCGCAGCTATTATCAGCATTTCTTATACAGCAAGTGCGGCGAATGCAAGTGAAAACGCAGCAAGTGGAGATTTAATTATTATTAATAAAAAAACAAATCAGCTTGCTTATTTTCATAATAGAAAGTTAGAAAAGACGTATTCAGTAGCTACGGGAAAAACATGGAGCGATACGCCGGTAGGCTTTTTCAAGATTGTTAACAAAATTAAAAATCGCCCTTACTATACAGGGCATATTGCAGGAGGCGCTTCTAATAATCCTCTTGGCTCTCGCTGGCTAGGGCTTAATGCAAACGGCACAACCGGCGACACATACGCTATTCACGGCAATAACTCAGAAGATAGCATCGGCAAATATGTAAGCCACGGCTGCGTACGAATGCATAATGCGGATGTCGAAGAATTATTTGATAAAGTGGCAGTAGGAACATCTGTAACTATTACCTATTCATCAAAAACCTTCGAAGAGCTGGCGAAGGTATACGGCTACGGGCAGCCATGAAAGAATAAAAGCTTATCCAAGAAATCTGGATAAGCTTTTATTCTTCTCTATTCCCATACATCAGCTCCGTACTGTGTGAATATAGCTCAATAATATTCCCAAACGGATCTTCGCAATAAATTAAGTAATAAGGTTTTCCAGGTCTTGTATTCCATACTTGGCTGCGCTTTTTACCGCCTGATTGTTCAATTTTATCCGCTAATTTTCCCACGTCATCGGCTATTAAACACATGTGAAAATAACTTTGATACTGCTCATCGCTGGCTTTTAATACAAGCGGCATTTGCGGCTTATTAAATTCAAACAGTTCAATGCCTACCTGGTTGTCAGCTGTCATGTGAGCATTTTTCATTTTTTTGATATGAGACCCCAGTAAATCTTGAGTCATATTTTCAGCTTGTTCTTCCTCCGCATTAAACGTATAGGGACCAGCAATCAGCTTAAAACCTAAAACTTTTTCATACCACTGCACGGCTTCTTCTACATCAGGCACAGCTAACCCAACGTGTGTAATAGCTACCATTTTATCATCCTCCTATACACAAACATTCCCTTTCTGCTAAAAGAAAAACAGCTCATTTAAAATGGACTGTTTACACGCACTAAATTCATTCACGACTTTAAAGCATTATATTGAGCAATGATTTCTTTTGTTAAATCATCACTTGCCTCTAACCCACTAACCTCTTTTAACACGTACTCAATACCATACTCATGAATATTCGCTTGAAGCTTCATAGCCTCTTTATCTTCTTGCGGGTCAAATAAAAGCGCAGCGGCGATAGCCTTTGCCAAGCAGGTGTAAGAAAGGCCCGCTTTTTTTGCTTCTAGCGCTGGACGAATCAAGCGATCCTGAGGTCCAAGCTTGCGAATTGGCGCTCTTCCTACTCTTTTAACTGAATCATTTAAATGAGGATTTTTAAAGCGTTCAATGATTTTAGTAATATAGGCTTCGTGTTCCTCTCTATCTAAGTCATATCTTTTAATTAGATAGTTTCCTGTCTCTTGTAGCGTTTGCTGTACTTGTTCGTAAATATCTGAATCTCTTAACGTTTGATCAATCGTTTCTTTTCCTTTTAAATAACCAAAATATGCAATTACCGCGTGCCCCGTATTCACTGTAAATAACTTTCTTTCAATAAAAGGAGCAAGGTCAGGCACAATCGTCATTCCTTCTACAAAAGGAATATCTTCAGGTGCCTCTACTACCCATTCATAATAGGATTCTACTAAAACATCAAGCGAACCTTGGTTATGCTGAATAGGCACGATACGATCTACAGCTGAATTAAAGAAAAAGACCTTATTTATCACATGAGCTTTTGTCTCTTCATCCAGCGCGTCAAAAATATAGCCTTTTAATAAATCTGTTGCAGAGATTTGATTTTCACATGCAATCACATATACATTTTCGTCGCTTGTTTTTACACGTTCAGCCAAACCTTTAGCAATTAAAGGAGCAATGCGGGGCAGAACGTTCGGTCCGATGGCCGTCGTAATGTATGTTGCTTCTTTAATCGCTTTAATGACTACTTGTTCTTGTGTCAGATTATTTAAACCAGATACGTTTTGAACAGCTAATGTCTCGGGGTGCTCTGCGGCTGTTATTACCTTATACCCTTCATCTGTGTTTAACTGATTGATAATCTTTTCAGCAATATCGACGAATGTGACGTGATAGTTGCTTTGAGAAAACAATGCCCCAATGAATCCTCGACCAATATTGCCTGCTCCAAAATGAACTGCTTGCTTCACAAAAATCATTCCTTTATCAAATTATTTCGAAGGTACTCATGAAACGTATCCTCTAGCTTTTTGCGAATTATCTCTTCGTTCGAAGACGAAAAAATCATCATTGCTTCATGGTCTTCAATTAAACTGGTACTAATTAAACTTAAAATTTCTTGCTGTGCTTCACTCAACTCTTCAGGTGCGAGCATTAATAGAAGGTTACGCGCCTGCATGTTTGTTCCGTCCATACCTTTAACTGTGCAAGGCTGTTCTAAATGTGAAACTTGAAAAATCAGCTCTTTCACGTGATGTTCACGGCAATGGAACAGTGCCATACTCGTTTGCGGAATGCCTAAACCGCCTTTGTTTTCTCGTTCCTTAAGCTGATGAATAACGCAGCTGGCATTGGTTATTAAACGTTCTTTTTCAGCGGCGCGTACTACGTGTGAAATCACTTGATCGTGACTCACTGCATCCGAAAATCGATACATTCTAAGGTTTTGAAGAATTGATTCGATACTTGCATGCACATCTTTAATTTGCTTCATCGTTTCCTCAAAAGACGGTTTTTCTGTAGAAACGGTCTTATTTTTATATTGGAACGAACGATAGTCCTTATCTTTGGTTAACTTTTGAATGTTTTTCTGTAAAAAATTCTGGACGGATTGAATATCCTCTTCGGTTAAGAGTGGATTGACTAAAATGTAATCGACATTTAAAAAAGGCAGTCTTACTGTTGAAATCACTACGTCATACCCTTCAAGCGCGGCTTCTTTGATTTCTTTTACCGATTTAATGACAACTGAATTAATCTCCGGAATCTCTTTACGAATACGGCTAGCTAACATTTTCGAGGTGCCAATTCCAGTTGGACAGACAATCAGTGCCTGAATTTCCATGACTTCTTCTTTTAGCACTAGCGTTGAACCAAAATGCAAAACAAGATATGCTACTTCATCATCTGGAAAAACTAAATCCGGTAGCTCTTGATCGATACTGTTTCTCACAGCCATAAATAAAACCGGGTACTTTTTCTTAATCTCTTCTGTTAATGGATTAAAAAGCTCCATTTTTTGCTTAAGACGAAAAATTGCCGGTTCCATATGAGCAAGCAGCCCTTGGTAAAGGGAAAAATCACCGGTTAAGTCGGTGTTAAGCTGAACAGAAACGTGAGCAATCATATTCTTAATAATCTGCCCAACCACTACGCTGTCGTAATATACGTCTCTAGTAGTTTGGAACTTTGCTGCACGCAGCCGCACTGCTAAGAAATGAATATCTTTTTCTCTAAAAGAAAGAGAAAATACCCGTTCAATTTCGCGGCAAATATCCTTCATTAAGAACATTTCACTCGCCAGTTCTTCCGTTTGGCCGCCGTCGTCTTCTAGATACATTTGCTTTTTCGTTCGCTGTATCATAATGCAAATATGAACAATGAGCCCTATATAATCGCTGTCAGCCAGCTTAGAATGATGCTGATTAATCGCTTGATGTACAATTCGGTCTACTTCTGCTAAATAATCCGGATAAAAATAATGCAAAATCGTTTCATCCGTATGCTGCTGATTTTCTGCTAAAAACAAGCACTCAATTAACTCTTCATTAAAGTAAACAAGAAAATAATTAGCTAATGCTTTTCGTTTATTGGCTTCAGTAGCTTGAACCTCTACTCCCACCCCTCTCTTTCGATGAAGGAAAACGTCAAATGTTGTTAACCACTCTGTTAATTCATCTAAATAAGCAGTTAGTGTAGTAATACTTACTTCTAAGTCTTTAGCCAGCATTTGTAATTTAAATGAATCTCCTTCTTCTAGAAGAAGAATTAAAAGAATTAATTTTCTTTCCTGTGGAGATTGATCCGTCGTTTTAATCTTCATCAGCTCTTGGATAAGACGAAAAATTTGTTCATTTTTACCTTCAATCATTAGTCCTTCATCTTGTGTACGAATCAGCTTCAAATCAAATTTTTCAAGTATTGATTCAATTGACTTCAAATCTCGGTGAACGGTTCTTACACTTACATTCAAAAAAGTAGCAAGTGTAAGTGCTGTATGCTTTCCTGCCGTTTTAATAATTAACTCAATGATTGATTTTTCTCTTGAAGTAATAAACAAGAACATCAACTCTTTTCTTATTTATAAACAAAGGATAAAAAGGCATCTTCATGCCTTTCTATCCCGTTAGTTACTTTGAATAATAGCCATTAGTTCTTTAGCTGATTTGGCATGAACCATCTTTTCAATATTGTCCATATCGGAACATGTAATCGCGATACCAGATAAAATTTCTAAATGGGTGCCGTCTTTTCCGGCAATTCCAAAAATCAAACGAACTTTCTCACCATCAAAATCAACGCCTTCTGGCACTTGAATCACTGTAAAACCCGATCTTAAAACGTTCTTTTTCGCTTCTTCCGTACCGTGCGGAATCGCCACGTCATTTCCCATATAAGTAGAAGTCATATTGTCGCGCTCAATCATCGCTTCAACGTAGTTTTCTTCTACATATCCGCCTTTTACTAACACACTTCCTGCAAATCGAATTGCTTCTTCCTTAGAAGAAAAGTGCTGATTCAAGAAAACGTTTTCTTCTTTTAATAAACCATCATTACTATCTGTATTATTTTCTGCAGATACTCTCTTTTCTTCTTCCGCTTTAGAAGTAGTATGATCATTTTTTAGTTGATCAATTAGTTTGTCATATTCCGGACTAGATAGAAAATTATCAACCGAGATATGATACGCATCTGGAACTTTGTTTTGAGCTCTTGGCGTTAGTTCTTCCTGTGTAATAACGATTTGAGCATCACTTGGAATATTACTGATAGCTGTATTCGTTACCGAAATATTTAAATCTGCTTGTTTAACTTTCTTGCGAAGAAGAGAGGCGCCCATCGCACTCGATCCCATACCTGCGTCACAGGCAAAAACAATTTTCTGAACGCTTGCTGGTACTTCGCCTTGCTGTTTTGTAAAGCTTCCTGCTACAGAACTCTTCTTGCCCTTCATCTCTTGCATTTTGCGAGCTGCTTCGTCCAAATCTTCTGTTTGCTTGCCTGTTTTTAAAATTAACGAACCTACAATAAACGATACGACGGCTGCAACGAGAATACCTGAGATATTTGCAACATAGCTGCCTGCATTACCTGGTGTAGCAGCTAAAATAGCCAAAATACTTCCTGGTGAGGCAACTGCTTGTAAGCCTCCGCCTAAAAGAACAAATGTAAATACGCCACTCATTCCTCCTAAAATAGCCGCAATGATTAGAAGCGGACGCATTAAAACGTAAGGGAAGTAAATTTCGTGAATTCCGCCAATAAAATGAATGATGGCCGCTCCCGGCGCTGACTGTTTTGCTGTTCCTTTTCCAAAGAAGCAATACGCTAACAGAATTCCTAACCCCGGACCAGGGTTTGTTTCTAATAACAATAGAATGGACTGTCCATTTGTTCGAATTTGTTCTGCTCCGATCGGAGATAAGATACCGTGATTAATAGCATTGTTTAAGAATAAAATTTTAGCTGGTTCAATTAGAATACTTGTAAGTGGAAGAAGGCCATGTGCAACCATCCAATCTACACCCACTACAAGCGCACCTGTAAATCCGTCCACGGCTGGACTAACTCCTAAAAAGGCTAGAATTGCTAGAATTCCTCCAAGAATACCTGCTGAGAAATTATTAATTAACATCTCGAATCCTGTTTTGACTTTACCTTCAATAAACCGATCAAACTTCTTGATGATATAACCGCCAAGCGGTCCCATAATCATAGCGCCTAGAAACATCGGAATATCAGATCCAACGATGACGCCCATGGTCGCGATAGCACCTACAACGCCTCCGCGCTGATCGTGTACAAGCTTTCCTCCTGTGTAGCCGATTAGCAGCGGAAGCAAATACTTGACCATTGGATCCACTAGTTTGGCAAGGCTTTCATTTGGAAAAAAGCCTGTGGGAATAAATAAAGCAGTAATAAGTCCCCATGCAATAAATGCTCCGATATTTGGCATAACCATTGAACTTAGAAAGTTCCCAAACTTTTGTACAGCTACTTTTATATTAGATTGAGCCATTTGCTCTCTTCCTTTCTCTACGTGATGATACTTTAATCGTAAGAGATTAAACGCTTTCATTCAATGAATAGGAAAACTAACTTTGTCGTACCATAGACAGACAAAGCTTTTAATTACATAAAAAAGCAGCTGAACTGTAAAAGTTCAGCTGCTTTCTAACTTAATATTTATCTAATTCACTTACAGGAGATTGAATAATAACCGGATTTTTCTCTGGATTTAACCATTTTAAAATAGAGACAACTTGTTCTTTAGAAGTAGCCGTACATCCTGCGGTATAATTTGTTCCTACGTGGAAGAAGATTGCACTTCCCTTTCCTGGCGTTCTAGATTCATTATAATTAATGACAAACCCATAGTCGTAAGCCGGGATGTCCATGTTCTCAGCGCTCGTCCAGCGGCCATTAGCCGGCTTTTGCTGCCACGTATTATATAGAGAGCTTTTTGAATCGTCTACCCACACATCATTTGCTGTAATCTTTCGATATGGAAGCTTAGTTCCAGGATTTGCATAGCGTCCGAATGCTGTGCCAATTGTATATTTCCCTGTCGGAGATTCCATATCTCCTTCTTTTTTCGATAAAGCGAATCCTTTTTGCCCAAGTACACCGTTCGCAGTTAAAACTTGCTTCCATTTCCCATCAACTTTTTCAAACGTTTGAATTTTAGCAGACTTCGTATCGTAGTTATCTGCTGTAACCAAGATGACTTGCTGAGCGTTACCTAACGTTTTAAAAGAATCAACTACGAGCTTTGGAGACGCTGTAGCTGAAGCCTGTACATAGTCACTGCTTACATAGCCTGTGCGTCCGTTGTAATTAATTTTGTACCAGCTTCCGCTTTTGCTCACCACAGACAGCTTCTGGCCTTTTGTCACACTTCCTATAGATGCATAGTTAGTGCCCGCTCCGCTTCTTACATTCAGCTTGCTTGCCGTTACTGTGTACGTTGTGCTTTCTGCTGGTGGCGTTGTTGTTCCTGATGCTTGTACATAATCGCTGCTTACGTAGCCCATGCGGCCGTTATAGTTAATTTTGTACCAATCTCCGCTTTTGCTCACCACGGACAGCTTCTGGCCTTTTGTCACACTTCCTATGGATGCATAGCTAGTGCCCGCTCCGCTTCTTACATTCAGCTTGCTTGCCGTTACTGTGTACGTTGTGCTTTCTGCTGGTGGAGTTGTTGCTCCTGATGCTTGTACATAATCGCTGCTTACGTAGCCCATGCGGCCGTTATAGTTAATTTTGTACCAGCTTCCGCTTTTGCTCACCACGGACAGCTTCTGGCCTTTTGTCACACTTCCTATAGATGCATAGTTAGTGCCCGCTCCGCTTCTTACATTCAGCTTGCTTGCCGTTACTGTGTACGTTGTACTTTCTGCTGGTGGAGTTGTTCCTGATGCTTGTACATAATCGCTGCTTACATAGCCCGTGCGACCGCTGTAATTAATTTTGTACCAACTTCCGCTTTTACTCACCACAGATAGCGTTTGACCTTTCACTACGCTGCCGATAATCCCGTACGTCGTTCCTGCTCCGCTTCTCACATTTAGCTTGCTTGCCGTTACTTTATATGTAACTGTCGTTGCATATGCCTTTTCTTGATTTCCCCCAATTGAGCCAAAGCCAGGCGTTACAGCCGTTGCAAGTGTAGCTGTTAACGCCATCCCCACCATTAATTTTTTCAACTTCTTTCCCTCCATTTATCTCTTATAAAATTCTACTATTTTCTATTCTTAATTCATTATCTTACCATATTCCAAACGAAGGGAAAGGGTCAATAGATGCTTTTCACATGGCCTATAAAAAAAGACAGACCTCTTTGATAGGTCTGCCTCTTTCACTATTATCCTAAATCAACGTTGTGATATACTTGCTGCACATCTTCTAGGTCCTCTAATGCATCAATCATTTTTTCAAACTGAGCTTGTGCATCTTCAGGAAGAGTTACATCATTTTGAGCAAGCATCGTTTGCTCAGCTACTGTAAATTCCGTAATACCAGCATCGTTGAACGCTTTTTGTACCGCATGGAATTGATCAGGATCAGCATAAACAATTACAGAATCTTCTTCTTCTAAAATGTCACGCACGTCTACATCTGCTTCCATTAACAGTTCTAGCGTCTCTTCTTCATCCTTACCTTCTACACCAATAACAGCTGTTGGATCAAACATATATGCTACTGATCCGCTCACTCCCATATTACCGCCGTTTTTACCAAAGGCAGCACGTACGTCTGAAGCTGTTCTGTTTACGTTATTCGTAAGAGCATCTACGATAACCATTGATCCATTTGGTCCAAAACCTTCGTAACGAAGATTATCGTAATTTTCTTCTGATCCGCCTTTTGCTTTTTCAATCGCACGGTCAATAATTGCTTTTGGCACATTGTATGTTTTCGCGCGTTCTAATACAACTTTTAACGCTTGGTTTGATTCTGGATCTGGCTCGCCTTGTTTCGCAGCCACATAAATCTCACGACCAAACTTGGCATATATACGACTTGTATTAGCATCTTTTGACGCTTTCTTTTCTTTAATATTGTTCCACTTACGGCCCATATTGTTTCACTCTCTTTCAAAATTGAATCTAATAAAATAAATAGGCAATGATATATCCGTTTTTATTATACATCAATTCCCTCTTATCTTTCGAGTTTAATACTTAAAAAAGAAAAGCAATCTCTTGGTATATTTCGTTAACTAAATAAACGAGAAAACCATTTGAGAACAGGCTGAATGATTTTGATATATACTTTTTTAAGCGGTTTATATATACATGTCACCCAAAACCAGCGTAAAGGGTAATAGATTATATGAATTCCAATCCACTTAAATCCCTTCCAGAAACAGAAAAAGATACGCTGACAGAATGAAAGCACAGGAAGAATAATTTCATTGTAAAAAGGCAGCACAAGATATTTCCATAACAGATAACAGGGGTAGCAAATTAGATACAAAACAGGATAGACGGCATATCTCCATATAAATCTAGTTATAGGCAAAAAACATCGTTTCCAAACAAAGAGAATAAAAGGGTATATTATCTCATTCCATAGCCAAGAAATAGGGTAGACGAACAGAAAACGTATGATGTATATCCAAATGAAATAAATGACAGGTTGAATGATTCTTTGCCCTATCCACATGAGGGGCTGAGCGATGAAATATATCCATACTTTACAAAAGACTTGAAATACAAAATAAAAGGGAAAATACAAGACAAAAAAGATGCCTCGCAACACGTACTTTATACTTTGAGCCAATCCACTAATGCTTTCCACATCCTTCTTAATAGCTGAGGTTCGTTCCTTTACCTATTTCATTATATAAAATAAATGCAGCAAGCAAATATGTTTTTAGCTCAATGAAACTTATGATAAAAAAAGTGTTTGTTCTCTTTCTCGGATATACAAAAACACCCTTCTATAGTAGAAGGGTGTCTAGAGCCTTATTATTCTACAGTAACTGATTTAGCTAAGTTACGTGGTTTATCTACATCGCAATCGCGGTGCAATGCAGCGTAGTAAGAGATTAATTGTAAAGGAATAACCGCTGCTAGTGGTGAAAGTGTTTCATGAACTTTCGGAATCACGTAGCGATCTTCTTCTGTTTCTAATCCTTTCATTGAAATGATACAAGGATTAGCTCCACGTGCTACTACTTCTTTTACGTTACCGCGGATGCTTAAGTTTACATGCTCTTGTGTTGCTAATGCAATAATTGGCGTATTGTTTTCAATTAAAGCAATTGTTCCGTGCTTAAGCTCTCCTCCAGCAAATCCTTCTGCTTGGATGTAAGAAATTTCTTTTAGTTTTAACGCACCTTCTAAACCTACATAATAATCGACAGAACGTCCAATAAAGAATGCGTTGCGAGTTGTTGCTAAGAATTGAAGAGCAATGCTTTCCATTTCTTCTTTGTCGTCGCAAAGTACTTCCATTGTGTTTGCTACGATTGCTAACTCTTGAACTAAATCAAATTCTAATTCAATGCCGCGTGTTTTTGCTGTTACAGCCGCTAGAATTGATAGCACTGCTAATTGAGCTGTATAAGCTTTTGTTGATGCTACAGCAATTTCCGGACCTGCATGAAGTAATAACGTATAATCAGATTCACGAGATAATGTTGATCCCGGAACGTTTGTGATTGTTAACGCTTTGTAACCTAGTTCTTTAATTTGAACTAATACTGCACGGCTGTCAGCTGTTTCTCCACTTTGAGAGATAAAGATAAACAATGGCTTTTCAGATAAAAGCGGCATGTTGTAAGAGAATTCACTTGCTACGTGCACTTCTACCGGAACCTTCGCCCACGTTTCAATGAATTGTTTACCTACTAGGCCTGCATGATAGCTTGTTCCACATGCTACGATATAGATGCGGTCTGCTTCATCCATTGCTCCTAAAATGTCTGCATCAATGTGCAGTTCATTGTTCTCATTTTGATACTCTTGAATGATTTTACGAACAACTAAAGGCTGTTCGTCAATTTCTTTTAACATATAGTGAGGGTACGTACCTTTTTCAATATCACTTGCATCAAGCTCTGCTGTATAAGGTGCTCTTTCTACCACTTCACCATCAAGCGTTTTAATTGTTACGCCTTCTTTTGTAACAATTACTGTTTCTTTATCCATTAATTCTACGTACTGATCTGTTACTTGAAGCATTGCCATAGCATCGCTCGCTACAACGTTAAATCCTTCGCCAACACCTACAAGAAGCGGGCTTTTGTTTTTAGCTACGTAGATTGTATTTTTATCTTCGTTATCAACAAGAGCTAGTGCATAAGAACCGTGAAGCAAGCTCACTGTCTTACGGAACGCTTCTTCTACATTTAAGCCTTCTGCTGCGATTTTTTCAATTAACTGAACGATTACTTCTGTATCCGTTTCGCTTTTGAACGTTACATCTTGTAAATATTCACGTTTCAAAATAGCATAGTTTTCAATTACACCGTTATGCACAAGTGTGAAGCGTCCAGATGTACTTTGATGCGGATGAGCATTTTCTTGGCTTGGTACACCATGAGTTGCCCAGCGCGTATGACCGATACCTGCTGGTGCTACAACACTGTTATCTACTGCCTGACGCAATTCTGCAATACGGCCTTTTTCTTTGAAAACGTGTACGCCTTCATTGTTAACAACTGCAATACCTGCTGAGTCATAGCCACGATATTCTAACTTTTCAAGACCACGTAATAAAATTTCTTTCGAATCTTCTGTTCCAATATATCCTACAATTCCGCACATAGATAAAATCCTCCTTCATGTATGAAAAGAGAGTCTCTTTTCATCATCAATGATTATCATCTCAATGCTTTTGTCCAATAAGTCACCTCATTGTTTTTCACATCAAGTTTTCGGCCGTGATAATCAACAACCGGGAGGCATCCGCCGATACTTCGATAAACCTCCTCCTCGTCAACTAAGTCGTTTCCGTCCCTTTACTTAGTTCAGGCGCTTTGTATTCACTTTTAAACTAGATTGTTCACTCCTTTACATAAATTAAGAGACGAACAGATTTAATATTACAATAAGAAGTGAGAAAACGTCAATTATCTTCTTTACTATCTGCAAAAACAGCCTTTAGCATCAGATAATTTCCAAGAATTTTTCTCAACAATATAAAAATATGCATAAACGGCTTGAAACGTCACCGCTTATGCATATAATTAATGAATTACTCTAAGCCCATTTCTTCTTTTACTACTTCTACGATACGCGTTACATAAGTTTCACATTCTTCTTGTGTTTGTGCTTCAACCATTACACGTACTAACGGCTCTGTTCCTGAAGGGCGTACAAGTACTCGGCCATTACCGTTCATTTCTTTTTCCACTTCTTCAATAACCACTTTTACCTTCTCGTTGTCTGTAACATGATGCTTATCTGTTACTTTTACATTTACAAGAAGCTGAGGATATTTCTTCATTTCAGCTGCTAATTCTGATAAAGGCTTTTTCGTTGCTTGCATAATGTTTACAAGCTGAATAGCTGAAAGCATACCGTCACCTGTTGTGTTGTAATCTAAGAAAATAATATGACCTGACTGTTCTCCACCTAGGTTATATCGATTAGCTTTCATTTCTTCCACTACATAACGGTCGCCTACACCAGTTTGTGCACTTTCAATCCCGCTAGCTTCTAGTGCTTTATAGAAGCCTAAGTTACTCATAACGGTAGAAACAAGCGTGTTTTTCTTTAAACGTCCTTGTTCATACAAGTATTTTGCACAAATGAACATGATTTGATCACCGTCTACAATCTCGCCTTTTTCATCGATTGCGATTAAACGATCTCCGTCTCCATCAAATGCTAACCCAACATCCGCTCCTTTTTCTTTTAAGAAGGCACTTAATGCTTCCGGATGTGTAGATCCTACACCGTCATTGATGTTTAATCCGTTTGGAGATGCCCCCATTGTAGAGATATCTGCATCTAGATCTGCAAATAAATGTGCCGCTAAAGATGACGTTGCCCCGTGCGCACAGTCTAATGCCACATGAATACCTGAGAAGTCTTCATCCACCGTTTGTTTTAAGTATTGAAGATATTTTTGTCCACCTTCGAAGTAGTCATTTACCTGACCTAAGTCTCCCCCAACAGGTCTTGGTAATTGATCTGTGTCACTATCCATTAACGCTTCAATTTCATTCTCTTGGGCATCTGAAAGTTTAAATCCATCTGGACCAAAGAATTTAATTCCGTTATCTTGAACTGGGTTATGCGAAGCAGAGATCATGACTCCTGCTTGTGCGCCAAGTGCTTTTGTTAAATACGCTACCCCTGGAGTTGAAATAACGCCTAGTCGCATAACTTCTGCTCCAATTGAAAGCAATCCTGCAACAAGCGCTCCTTCTAACATATGACCAGAAACGCGTGTATCGCGTCCGATTAATACTTTTGGTCGCTCTGAATCTTTTGTTAGAACGTAACCACCTAAGCGTCCAATTTTAAAAGCAAGCTCAGGAGTTAATTCACTATTGGCAACCCCTCGTACTCCGTCTGTTCCAAAATACTTACCCATTAATTTTCTCTCCTTCATGTCAAAACATTTAGTTTCCTGATGTATTATCTGTCTGTCCATCTACGGGTGTAGAATTTTCATCACTTTGATTACTACTGTCGTCACCAGTTTCTGTACTATCTGTTGGTTTATCTGTATTGTCTTCAGGTGTATCAGTCTCTTCGCTTGGTTTATCACCTGAATCACCTGAATCACCTGAATCACCTGAATCACCTGAATTTCCCGTCCCAGGATTTGTTCCTGATCCAGTTCCCGTGTCTGGCTTTGTTTCTTTATCGCTCGTGCTTCCACTTGTTTCTTTATCTGTTTGCTCATCATTTGTCCCTGATTGTTTTTTCGCTGTTACACGAACTTTTGCCTGTTTAGTCGATAGAGTTGATGTAACGGAGTCGGGACTATTTATTATAATAGGAACCGTGTGCTCCCCGGCAGATAAATTCCCTACATTCGCTGACAAGCTAATGCCGCTTTTCGTCAACTTATCTAAATCAGATTTGGGTCCTTTTACATCCGCATCTACTGAAGTAGGAGAAAGCAGTTCATACGTGTACTTTGAGGATTGACCAGTTAAAGAAACCGGTAAATTCTTAAATGACTTAGTCTCAGCTGTACTTGCATCCGTTTCTTCTGCGTCTTTCTCATCACCTTGTTTGTCTACTTCCACATGAACGGTAATTTGTTTAGGACTTACACTATCTATTCCGTCTGGAACAGGGACGTTCACCTTAATATCTTTAGATTTCGTAATACCGGTAACATCGACTGGAATATTATCAATTTTATCGATTTTTTCTAAAGAATCAGATGGACCGATAATTTTTACTGTATCTGTTTTAGGCTCTAGCTTCGTAATGTTGACACCGTCGCCTGGCGTGCCTTCTTGAATCACATCGATCGGCACTTTTTTACTAATATTTCTCACTGGGATTGTTACATTGACCGTTTCTGGTTGAACTGTTACATTCAATTTATTTAAATTCTTGTCTAGTGCGACAACAGTTGCTTGTTTCGTCACTGTTTTTGAAGCATTATCTAAATCAATAATAGCTTTCACATAAGCAACTTGATCCAATTGACTTGATGCGCCCGTTACCGTGACGGCTCTTGGACTAACGGTTGCTTCCCCTGCTTCATATCCATTCTTGACCTTGTTTTTATCATAGCTTGCCTCTACTGAAAACTGTTTTGAATCGCGTTCTTCAATTGTTACGTTTACAATATCAGGCTTAACCACTACGTTTAAATTATCAGAGATATTTCGATACTGAACCTTGACTCTATGCTGCCCTAAGCTTAAATTATCAAGGTCAATATAAGCTTGATAATCTTTTTGTAACTTTGTTTGAGCCAAAATATTTTTAGGACCTTCCAGTGTCATAATAACCGTATCCGGAACACCTCTTACAATTCTGTTCTTCTCATTATAGGATACTTGAACCGGAACATCTGTTAATGTTTCTACTCCAGTGTTGGCAGAACTGCTTCGGTTCAGAATCTTATTTGATGAACTGGCACCATCATCTAAATTAACAGATAAATATAACATGAAGGCTAACAGCAACGCGATAATTTTCATAACCCACGATCGATTCATCAATTTATCCATTCTTCTTCAACCTCCATTGCCAACGAGTGGAAGAAGTTGCTTTAGAAGTTGTGACTAATTCTTTTTCTAGCATTTCTCTCAATGTATCAATTGTCAATTCACGATACAATTCACCATTTTTGGTAACGGAAATGCCTCCAGTTTCTTCAGATACAATAACAGTCACACTATCTGTTACTTCACTTATTCCTACAGCAGCACGATGGCGAGTACCTAATTCTTTTGAAATAAAAGGACTTTCAGATAAAGGTAAGTAACATGCTGCAGCGGCTACTTGATCCCGCTGTAAAATAACCGCTCCATCATGAAGTGGTGTATTTGGTATAAATAAGTTGATTAATAATTCAGAAGAAATATTAGAGTTGAGCGGTATACCTGTTTCAATATAATCACCCATACCCGTCTCTCTTTCGATTGAGATCAATGCACCTATGCGTCTTTTAGCCATATAATGCGTTGCTTTTATAATCGCCTCAATCGTAACGGTACGTTCATCTTCTTCAGGCAAATTACTGCGTGAAAACAAACGTCCTCTCCCAAGCTGTTCAAGCGCTCGGCGCAGCTCTGGCTGGAAGATAATAATGATAGCTAAAAACCCATACGTTAACGCTTGGTCCATTAACCATTGCAGCGTATTTAGTCCAAGGAAGTTACTTATAAAGCGGACAACTAAAATCACCGTGATTCCTTTTAAAAGCTGTACTGCTTTTGTACCTCTTATGACCATAATTAATTTATATATGACGAACCATACCAGGAGAACATCAACAATTTTTCCTAAATATGAGAGGATTGGCAGGTCTCCAATAGGCATCTTCTCACTTCCTCTATATATGTAATAAAGATAACATAACCGTTTTATTATACCATAAAACAAAATTACACTGTAAATTACATCTTATTTTTAAATCCTTGTTCCTATATAATGTAGCCTTCTTTTTAAATAAATAAAACCGTCCACTGTTCCTCTCTAACAAGATAAGCGGACGGTTTTATGTTTCAACTATTAAAAGTCAACAGCTTGTTTGGCATGAGTTTTGACGTTATACCATACCCAGTCAAAAATCTTGTCTAACTCTTCAATATTGCCTGTCACTTCTCCTGCAGAAGCTAGATACTTATCACCATGTATAACAGTAACGTTTCCATCTACTTTTCCTTCAATTTTAATATCGCCATTTCTCACAGTAATATCACCTTTGACGGTCTCACCTTTTGGTACAACGACTGTTTTATCGTGAATGACCAAGTTCGGCTGCTTTGAAACAGAAAAGTCTTCATCCGTTTCCCAAGCTGAAAACACGGTGCCGGACATTAACAGCACAAATACAGCAGCTGCACTAAGAATCGGGTGGTTTGTAAACCATCTATTCATTCGAATTCGATTCTTCTCACGTGGTAACCCAGCCATGACACCTGCTGTAAAGTTCATAGGTAATTCTATATGAGAAGTGCTTTGCACAAATGCAATGGTTCTTTTTAACTGATGCATATGCTGCTGACAACCTTTGCATTGATGCAAATGCTCTTTTAATAACAGTTCATTTTCTTTTGTAATATCTCCATCTAAATGCTCATGAATGAGATTTACATACATTTTTGGACATTTCATTCTTAGTTCACTCCTTACAAGTGGCGAAGTCGATTTCTTAAAGCTTCACGTCCTCTGTGAATTCTAGTCTTTACCGTACCAAGAGGCAGGTCTAAAATATCGCTGATTTCTTTTAACGACAGCTCATCTATATATTTTAGGACAATGACAGTTCGATATTTCTCAGGTAGCTTTAATATTTCCGACTGAATGAATTCTTGCAATTCTACTTGCTCTAGTTCTTCTTCTGGTAAGGCCTGATCGGCAGCTATTTGAGAGTACATATTTAACCCGTCGGTCCCGGCTACTTCTGCATCTAAATAATAGTCTGGCTTTTTTTTACGAATTCGATCAATACAAAGATTTGTAGCAATTCGATATAACCAGGTGGAAAACTTTTTACTCGTGTCATAGCTATGAATATTTACATAGGCTCGAATAAACGCTTCTTGGGCAGCGTCTTGCGCTTCTTCCCGGTTTCCTAACATTCGATAACATAGATGAAAAAGTTTATCCTTGTGATATTCTACTATGTCAGCAAACGCATCCTGGTCACCTTTTTTTACTTTTTTTATTTTCCTTTTTAATAATAAATCCATGTAACGGTTACCTCCGCCCATTGCGGGATAGTATATATACGTGTACTTTATCATAAAGTTTCACTTATGCTTAATTATTTTAACAAAAATTTGTCAAATACGTTTAAAAAGATCGTACGTAGGTTATGTAATTAGTATAGATGAAAAGAAGAGGAGTGGAAAGCTTGACTCATACAAAAGAGAACCTTTTGAATCAAATTGAAGAATGTAGAAATAACATGGTCACTCTTGCAGCAGAAAACCCTTTATCATCACTAACAGTGGTGAGAGTAAGTTCAGAGCTAGATGGTTTATTAAATGAATATGAAAAGTTTTTCTCTATATAAAGAAGCTCTCGAATCCGAACTAAGAGCTTCTTTTTTTTATCTTCATATATGTTTGATGTGCCTTTTGGTAGGTACTAATGTTTTATACTAATTTTTCTCCTAAAAGTGAGCCCATTAATGCAACAGCTACGGTAGCTGTTTTATTCCGTTCATCTAAAATAGGATTCACTTCCACAAACTCGGCAGAAGTGATTAGCTGAGATTCTGCCAACATCTCCATAGCTAAATGACTTTCTCTATAGCTTATTCCACCGATAACTGGCGTTCCTACTCCAGGTGCATCATGTGGATCCAGTCCATCTAAATCGAGTGATAGATGAACGCCATCTGTTTTATCACGCAAATATAAAATTGTTTCTTCCATTACTTTTGTCATACCCATTCGATCTATCTCATGCATCGTATACACTTTAATCCCTTTTTCCTTTATTAGCTCTTTTTCTCCTTCATCTAAAGAACGTGCTCCGATAATCACAATATTTTCAGGCTTAACTTTAGGTGTATAACCACCGATTCGAGTCAATGCTTCGTCTCCTATACCTATACTTGCCGCCAATGGCATACCGTGAATATTTCCTGAAGGAGACGTATCTGCTGTATTCAAATCTCCGTGTGCATCATACCAAATCACGCCCAAGTTTTTATAATGACGACTTACTCCTGCTAGTGTTCCGATAGCAATGCTGTGATCTCCCCCTAGCACTAAAGGAAACCTTTTATTTGTGATAACATCACTTACGGTCTGAGCAAGCCGCTCGCTAGCATCAGCTACAGCTTTTAAATTCTTTAAGTTGGTATTTTCATCGCTATGTACTCGTTCAGCTAAGGCAATTTCAATATTCCCTTTATCTTCTACACTATATCCAATATTCTCGATGCGTTCAATAACACCTGCATATCGTATCGCACTTGGCCCCATATCGACCCCTCGGCGAGTTTGACCTAAATCCATTGGTACTCCAATAATTGAAAGCTTATTCATAATATGTCCCCCCATCACAAATGTTGCTACTCTCCTATTGTAACGGCTAAATGAGCGATGGCTCAACTCGACACTTTTTTGAATATATATACAATTCTAATTTGTAGAAACTACATAAAAAAACCTTTAAGCAATTTGCTTAAAGGTTGTACGTTTATATGTATGGTGGAGCCTAGCGGGATCGAACCGCTGACCTCCTGCGTGCAAGGCAGGCGCTCTCCCAGCTGAGCTAAGGCCCCAATATCTCTTTTTTTATATAGAAATGGAGCGGAAGACGAGGTTCGAACTCGCGACCCCCACCTTGGCAAGGTGGTGTTCTACCACTGAACTACTTCCGCTTATTAAAATGAGCCATGAAGGACTCGAACCTTCGACCCTCTGATTAAAAGTCAGATGCTCTACCAACTGAGCTAATGGCTCTCTATGGCTGGGCTAGCTGGATTCGAACCAACGCATGACGGAATCAAAATCCGTTGCCTTACCGCTTGGCGATAGCCCAATAAAAATGGTGGAGGGGGGCAGATTCGAACTGCCGAACCCGAAGGAGCGGATTTACAGTCCGCCGCGTTTAGCCACTTCGCTACCCCTCCGATATAAATGGTGCCGGCAAGAGGACTTGAACCCCCAACCTACTGATTACAAGTCAGTTGCTCTACCAGTTGAGCTACACCGGCACGGTGGTGGAGGATGACGGGATCGAACCGCCGACCCCCTGCTTGTAAGGCAGGTGCTCTCCCAGCTGAGCTAATCCTCCGCTATTATGTAGATAAAAATAAATGGTGACCCGTACGGGATTCGAACCCGTGTTACCGCCGTGAAAGGGCGGTGTCTTAACCGCTTGACCAACGGGCCAGTTGGCTCCACAGGTAGGACTCGAACCTACGACCGATCGGTTAACAGCCGATAGCTCTACCACTGAGCTACTGTGGAATAATAATAGCCTGGCAACGTCCTACTCTCACAGGGACAAAGTCCCAACTACCATTGGCGCTAAAGAGCTTAACTTCCGTGTTCGGTATGGGAACGGGTGTGACCTCTTCGCTATCGCCACCAGACATATTATAT
>NZ_JBLZXA010000012.1:0-59508 GCF_056099005.1 Priestia sp. 53B2 | reverse complement strand
ATTAGGCACGCCGCCAGCGTTCATCCTGAGCCAGGATCAAACTCTCCGAAGAAATGTTTGACTTGCTCAATTTAAAAAATAAAAATTAACGTTGACGTTTGTCGCTTTGTTCAGTTTTCAAAGTTCAACCGCCGCTCTTGAGCGACTTTTTTATATTAACAAGTTGCCTTTCATTTGTCAACAACTTTTTAACATTTTATTTCTGATGAATTGCAATTGTTTTCCAATCACTCATCAGCGACATTTAATAATTTAACATCTGTACTATATAAAGTCAACACTTTTTGAAAAGATTTTTTGTTTTATCAAAAAATCTTATTTACTTCCCTGCTTTCACTGAACCTTAGCAAGATCTTTGAAAGGATCTGATACTTCTCTTGAATGTTTCGTTCAAGAACTACATGATTCAGACTTTGTCGAAAAGCAACGTTTGATCTCTTCATTTCTTCTCTAAGTAGTGCTTCTAACTCTAAATACTCCATCTGATTAAATAAACAAATTTTCATTGATTCACCTGCTTTTTGCGACATGGATTCTCAAACATCAAAATAAAATCAGTTGTTCTTTTCCTTACCTGTTATTAATTGTAGACAAAACGCATACAAATTAGACAAGTACTACTTATTAAATGAGGTGACAAAATGAATATGTTTTATACTATTCGAGCCAAAAGAATCAAACAAACAATGCTTATCGTAGTTGCTGCGTTTTTTACAAGCTTTTTTCTCTATGCTCAGCAGACGTTTCACTTTCCCGTGTTTTCAACAGATAACGGTCCAAGAGCTATTTATAAGGCGGATGATAAAAATCCGGAAGTTGCTCTTACATTTAACATCAGCTGGGGAGATGAAAGAGCTATTCCCATTCTGAATGAACTAAAAAGACAGCATATTGAACATGCTACTTTCTTTTTATCTGCTTCATGGGCTGAACGTCACCCAGATATTGTAGAGCGCATTAAGAAAGAAGGTCACGAAATTGGCACAATGGGCTATGACTATACTTCCTATACAAGCCTAAAACCTAATGAGATTAGACAAGATCTTGCAAAATCAAAGAAAGTCTTTGATTCCCTAGGCCTTAAAGATGTTCACCTTCTTCGTCCTCCTAACGGTCAATTTAATAAAGACATCTTAAAATTAACAGCAGATATAGGATATACTACTGTTCACTGGAGCATTGATTCTAAAGACTGGACAAATCCAGGGGTTGAAAAAATTGTCTCGAATGTTACAAAGCCTTTAGACGGGGGAGATATTATATTGCTGCACGCGTCTGACTCCGCTCAACAAACAGCAAAGGCTATTCCATATATCAAGAATTCATTACAAAATAAAAAAGTCTCAAACGTAAGTGTTTCAACATTAATTTCAAATTCAAAAACCCAAGTAAAAGATATCCGCTAAGATCTATTTCCACTGTATAGGGAAAGCAAAAGCAGACAAATAAGCTATTTGTCTGCTTTTGCTATTCTTGCGTGCGTAAGAAGTTTCGGCAAAATAAGAAGTTGATACATATTACAAATTAGAAGTGGAAACAACATAAGGTAAAGCCAGCTTTCTTCGTTCGTTCGCAGCGCTGGAAACCATTCAATTGTCGTTACAACAATCATAAAAAACAGCGCTGGTACAAAAGCCTCTTTATTCGTCTGCTTTTTCTTTGCATACGCCACTAACAACCCCACCGCTAACAAGAAAACGCTTAACAAAATATACTTGCCTATGCCTTCTCCCGGTTGTTGAAAGAACTTATATCGAAAATAAACAACGTCAAATAATACAAATAAAACAAATACAATTTGAACCGATTTCCAAAGTGATGCAGATTTAAAAATTCCCAACCCAAATCGGTGAATAGTTAAATATGCAAAAAATCCCATTTGGCTAATTAAACTAAAAATAAACCCTACGCCTACGAGCCACGTTAAAACAGCAACAATTTCTCCTATCTTTCCTTGTTGAAATAAGTGACCGTATTCCCCCCAGCGCACCGCAAACCCAACAACAGCTGTACTTATCCCCCCGACAGCTAACGTGGTTAGAAATAGACGAACCCAATTTCGACTATTCACTTCCATCTCCCCCATAAGTTACAAACTTGTACCTTTTCATAAATTGTACCAATCACGTTTTGAAAAATCTAGAGCTCTTTTATGAATAAAAAACCTTTATTATCTCATATTAAGCGTAAGCATATTAGGAAAGGAGCTCATTACTATGAAAAAGCGACTCATGCTCCTCATTTATATAGGAATGTGTATGCTTTTAGCTACAGCCTGTGCACCGCAAGATGAAGAGAACAATGGTATGGATTATGATCAAACAAAGAAAATGGTTGTTGATATTTTAAAAACAGATGAAGGAAAAAAAGCAGTCGAGGCAATTATGAAAGACCCTTCTGTTAGACAAGACATTTTAATGGATCAAAACGCGATAAAAGATACAATTTCTCAAACCCTAGTATCAGATAAAGGCGTGGAATTTTGGAAAAAAGCCATGGATGATCCGAAGTTTGCTGAAAGCTTTGCTAAAAGTTTGGAAAAAGAAAATAAGACGGTCATCAAACAACTGATGACAGATCCTGAATATCAAGGAATGCTTCAAGATGTTTTAAAGGATCCGGCTATGGAAAAAGAAGTACTGACTGTTTTAAAGAGTAAGGAATATCGCACTTATTTACAAAAGATTATGACCGAAACGTTTGATAGCCCTCTTTATCAATCTAAAATTCAAGACATTCTTTTGAAAGCCGCTGAAGAAACACAAGGTGGACAAAAACAAAGCAGCGACGATGGTGGTTCTTCTTCCTCTGGATCTGATTCAGGCGGAGAACAGCAACAGCAGTGATTAAATACGCATCTCATATGAGGTGCGTATTTAATTATGTCATTTATTTTTATTAAAAAACCTAAATGACTTCTTTATATTTTTTAATACTTAGTATTTTTATTGGAATTGTAAACTTTAATTCTTAGCTTTATGGTAAAATATTAGAAATTAACACAATCGTTTTATAGCAAAAGGAGGGAATTCGATGGAATTTCGCGTTATTAAAACGTTTCAAACCATTGTTCGTTTAGGAAGCTTTCAATTAGCGGCTGAATATTTAAAGTACTCTCAGCCTACCATTACACTGCACATTCAAAAGTTAGAATCCGAACTAGGATTTAAGCTTTTAGAACGAGGAAAAAGCATTAAACTTACTGAAGCAGGTAAAATCTTTTACGAGCGGGCAAATATTTTACTAAAGGAATATGAATATCTAAATAACACCTTAAAAGATTATTCAACAGGCGAAGCCGGCACTATCCGTATAGGTGCTGCAGAGCCTACAGCAAGCAGTCGACTGCCTTCCATTCTCTCATTATTTAAAAAAAGATATCCCAACACAGAGATTAGCTTACTCGTTGCAGACGAAAAGCACCTTCATCAACATATACGCAATCAAGAAATTGATTTCGCGATTGGCACTGTCTCAGAATCGTTCAGAGATATAGAATTTGAGGCATTACTAACGGAAAAACTTGCGCTGCTACTACCATTCAATCATGCTCTAACAAAAAGAAAAACAATCTTTGCAAAAGATTTAATACACGAAACGCTGATTACAGCTGGGCAATCTTCCGTTCAAAAGAAAATTGAGCAGCTAATCTTTGAGCGAACAGGCCAACTGCCTGTTAAAGTCCAGTTAGGCACTATTAGCACACTTCAGCATTTTGTAAAAGAAAACTTAGGAATAGCCGTTGTTCCACAAATAAGCGCAACTCTTCCGCCAGATCAAGTGGTGGTTAAAACGATTCATGACTTGCATGAGGGGCCTGCAATCGGCATTTTAAAGCATCAGTCTCACACCGTAAGTACAGCTGGAAAAACATTTTTAGCTCTCTTAAAACACAACCTTGCATTTGATTTAAAAAAGGCGCAGATTGAACTCTCTGTATAATAGCAAAAAGCACGCGCTGTTCAAGCGCGTGCTTTTTGTTATTTTCCTGTTGCTGCTTTTTCATTTTCGCAAATAAATGCAATCTTGCTTGCAATCTCTCCGTATATTTGACCTAAACGATGCGATTCGTCGTAAATGGAAGGTGCAAAATCTTCTTCATTCCAGTCGGGCTGACTTAACGGAAGCTGTCCTAAAAGCTCTGTCTGAAGTTCCTCAGCAAGTTTTGGACCTCCGCCTTTACCAAATACATACTCTTTTTCCCCTGTTAGCTGGCTTTCAAAGTAGG
This sequence comes from Priestia sp. 53B2, assembly GCF_056099005.1. Classification (NCBI taxonomy): domain Bacteria; kingdom Bacillati; phylum Bacillota; class Bacilli; order Caryophanales; family Bacillaceae; genus Priestia; species Priestia sp. 53B2. Next base: position 55,280 of record NZ_JBLZXA010000012.1, on the reverse strand, counting down.
CCATATTTTCTACAACTCCAATTACCTCATGATCAGTTTTCAAAGCCATAGCACCCGCTCTAGCTGCAACAAATGCCGCTGTAGGATGCGGTGTCGTAATAATCACTTCTTTACAAGCAGGAAGCATGGAGTGAACGTCTAATGCGACATCACCTGTTCCGGGAGGTAAGTCTAGTAATAGATAATCTAATTCTCCCCATTCAACTTCTGTAAAAAAACTCGTCAACATTTTTCCAAGCATAGGTCCTCGCCAGATAACGGGTGAATTATCTTCTACAAAGAAGCCCATGGAAATAACTTTTACTCCGAAACGGTCAACTGGAATAATCTTTTCACCTTCTACTACAGGACGCTGTGTGATTCCCATCATATCTGGGACGCTGAATCCATAAATGTCAGCATCAATTAAACCAACTTTCTTTCCTAAACGAGCTAGAGAAACGGCCAAGTTAACAGAGACTGTTGATTTACCAACGCCTCCTTTACCGCTGGCAATAGCAATAAATTCAGGTGCATTCGGACTAGTTAGTAAGTTGCCAGTATTCGGTTGCTCAGCGCGGTACTGCTGAAGTTCTTCAGGCGTAAACTCAACAAATCGCAGTCCAACCGACTGTACACCTGCTTTTTTTAATCCTTCTACAATCGTGCCTTGAAGGCTCAGCTGTTCACTAGTACCTGTTTTTGCAACAGCAATCTTCAGACTTATATGCTGTTTTTCAGCTTTGATTGTTATTTCTTTAATCGCATCTGTTTCTGATAGTTTTTTATTTAAAAATGGATCTGTAATTTCCCCTACTACTTCTTTTACTTGCTTTTCCGTTAGCATACTCCCACCACCATGTTAAAATCTATTTATTTATACTATCAAGTATATCATACATATTAGATTTTTCTGAATAGAAGGATGCTATGCTTTTTATTTGGGCTTTTCTCCAGTAAAATACCGGCTGACTCCTTCATAAATGGATTCAGCTAACTTTTTTTGATAGCGTTTCGATTGAAGCATTTTAAGTTCTGTAGGATTTGATAAGAATCCTACTTCAACCAAAGCACCTGGTGGCTTAGAATGCTTAAGAAGGTAAAGAGTTTGAATAGCTTTTGCTTCACGGGTCGTATTATCCAGATTATTTCTTAGCTCTTGTTGAATGAGTTTGGCCACTTGCTCGTTTTCTTTTAGGGACCCGTAATAGAAAGTTTGAGCCCCTCTCCACGCAGAGGATGGAATAGCATTCAAGTGAATACTTAAGTACAAATCAGCATTGGATTTATTGATCATCGTTAAGCGATTTTTTAAGTCTTCTACTTTTCTGCGACTGTATCCTCTTGTGTCTTTGGCCGCTAGGTCTTCGTCTTTTTCTCTTGTCATAATAACAAGTGCCCCTTGCTCTTGCAGATAGTCCCGAAGCATCAACGAAATTTTAAGAGTTATTTCTTTTTCAAGCACTTCATCCTCTCCTACGGCTCCTCCATCGACACCGCCATGTCCAGGATCTAGTACAATAACTTTCCCGCTAAGAGGAAGTGAAAGCGAACCGGATGATGTTCTATGATCTATCTGATATTGTACAATGACAAAAAGAACGAGAAGCGCTATAATTGTGCTCATTATTTTTACTTTAGACATTTTATCCCTTCCCTTCTTGCCTCACCTATTTATTTCTATATGGGACAAGAACGGGAATTATGAGTACTTTTTAATGCAAACGTAACCGACGTCTTTTTTCTGCGGTACGATAACCTTCTTTCCACCAGTCTTGCACATATCCTTGACACAAATAATACAGACCATCTTGATAAAGATCTGTTACAGACATGCTGACGGCTCCGTACAATGTATCAATTAAAAGAGACTCTTCTTGCTTACTATGCTTCTGAAAGTCTTCGTAGCCTTTACCACGTTTACTCACCCGGGCACCTAATAAAAATGATTCGATTGCAATATCAAGACAGTACTCCTCCACATGTTCGTCTCCTAGCATATTCCACTGAAACATTGGATGAAAATAACGGCGTAGCCTCTCTTGAAGCAAATCAAACGACAGTTCTCTTAGGACTTTGCGTTCATATTTCATTTCTTTTTCATAACGTTTTTCTTTTAAATATGTAACCTCGTTCACGATAACGCCTCCCTTTTTTACATATTGTCTGCATAAGCCTTCGTCTCATACGCAAACAACAAATAAAAAAAGCCTTGGTCTTTGGACCAAGGCTTGAAACGTAATATAAAATTAACGTTTTGAGAATTGTGGTGCACGACGAGCGCCTTTAAGACCGTATTTTTTACGTTCTTTCGCACGAGCGTCACGAGTTAATAGACCAGCACGTTTTAATGTTCCACGGTATTCAGGGTCTGCTTCTAATAAAGCACGAGAGATTCCGTGACGAATAGCGCCAGCTTGACCTGCATAACCTCCACCATTAACGTTTACAAATACGTCATAGTTACCTACAGTTTCAGTTAAAGCAAGTGGTTGTTTTACTACTTCACGTAGTGCAGCAAATGGAATGTATTCTTCGATTTCACGACCGTTGATTGTTACGCGACCGTTACCTGGTACTAAACGTACACGAGCAACAGAGCTTTTACGACGACCAGTTCCGTAATATTGTACCTGTGCCAAGATAATAACCTCCTCTTATTAATTATCCGCGAAGTTCGTAAACTTCTGGTTTTTGTGCTTCATGTGGATGTGTTTCACCAGCATACACATGTAATTTTTTGAACATTTGACGGCCTAGGCTACCTTTTGGAAGCATGCCTTTGATTCCTAATTCAAGCATTTTCTCAGAGTAGTTAGTACGCATTTCTAATGCTGTACGTTGTTTCAAACCACCTGGGTGCATGCTGTGACGGTAATAAATTTTATCAGTTAATTTTTTACCTGTTAGTTCGATTTTTGACGCATTGATAAGGATCACGTGATCACCAGTATCAACATGTGGTGTAAAAGTTGGTTTATGTTTACCGCGTAAGATTGATGCTACTTCACTTGCTAAACGACCTAAAGTTTTACCTTCAGCATCGACAACATACCATTTACGCTCTACTTCGTTTGCTTTCGCCATGAAAGTTGTACGCATGAGTTTCCCTCCTAATTTTCATCATCAATTATAAAATTATTTCAACCTTCTATTTCAACACGATTAATTTCCGGGGCTAACCGTGGGGTTAAAATACATACCATATGATATATTATATCTTTAAGCTACTAATGTCAAGAAAATGTTACACCAGGTTTAGTTGTCATAGAAAACGCGCCATAAATATAGTCCTTGCGAAGGCGCAGTTTTCCCTGCACGAGGACGTGATTTGCTTTCTAGAATATCTTTTATAGCATCTGGTTCAATACGGCCTTGTCCTACTTCTAAAAGCGTTCCAACAAGAATACGAACCATATTATACAGAAAGCCACTTCCAACGAATCTAAACACAAGCTGACTATTCTCTTCATACATATCAATCTTGTAAATCGTACGAATCTTATCTTCCACTTCTGTCCTCGCTGAACAAAAGCTTGTAAAGTCGTGTGTACCGAGTAAATATGTGATGGCTTTTTTCATTTTTGAGTAGTCTAATGGATAAGGGTAATGGTATGCATAAGAACGAGTGAAAGGATTTCGATCTTCGCCGCGCAAAATATGATAGCGATACTCTTTTGAAGTAACGTCATACCGGGCGTGAAAATGTGCATCAACTTCACATACATTCTTCATTACAATATCATCTGGTAGCATTGAATTCAATGCTTTTTTCCACTTATCACATGGAATATTTAGGTTTGTATCAAAATGAATGACTTGCCCCTGTGCATGAACATTTGTGTCCGTTCGTCCAGAGGCGTAAATCGGAACTTTTTTGTTATGCATTTTCTCTAAAACGGCTTCAATCTCCAGTTGAACAGTTCGCTTATTGGGCTGAACTTGATAACCTGAAAAGTGTGTGCCGTCGTATGCAACTATACATTTTAAACGTTTCATCTTTTCACCAAACAATCTTTACGTTCTAATCAGCACTAAAACAACTGCTACTGCCAGCAGAAGTAAAAGCATAATTGTATCTATGCTTCCCCATTTCAATTGACGATACTTTGTACGCCCTTCTCCGCCTTTATAACCCCTTGCCTCCATGGCAATAGCTAGCTCTTCAGCACGCTTAAATGAACCTATAAATAGAGGAACAAGCAAAGGAACCACAGCTTTCAAACGATCCGTAATGGGACCGCTGCTAAAGTCCACTCCTCGTGCTGTCTGCGCTTTAATAATTTTATCTGTCTCTTCCATTAATGTAGGAATAAAGCGAAGAGAAATGGACATCATTAAAGCTAATTCGTGTACGGGAAGCTTAAGCTTTTTAAATGGATTCAGCAAGCTTTCCATTCCATCTGTTACTTCAATGGGCGTAGTCGTTAAAGTTAGCATCGTCGTAATTAAAATTAAGAACAAGAAGCGCAAGGAAATTAAAACACCTTGAATAAGGCCGCCTTTATAGACAGAAAACCATCCCCATTCAAACAAAAGAGGACCTTCCTTTGTCATAAAAATGTGCAAAAGAAACGTGATGATAATAATAAACATAACGGGCTTTAACCCTCTCAAAATAAACGAAACGGGCACTTTACTCATGGCCACTATCATAAGGGTATACACACCTAAAAAAGCATAGCCGATAGGGTTATTTGCTAAAAACACAATTAATACATACGCAAATACGAGAAGCAGCTTGGCCCGAGGATCCATTCGATGGACAAGCGAATGACCCGGCACATACTTACCAATAATGATTGAGTTCATCATAATCGTTCACCTTGCTGCATAAGGTGCTGCACTTTCTCTACCACTTCAGAAAAGGTAATAACCGTATCCGATGCTTCAAGCTGAAATTTCTCTTGCAGCTTCAGCATAAAGCGAAGCGATTCTGGAACATCCAATCCATATTCTTTTAGCTGCGTATGCTGACCAAACACGTCTCTAGGTGACCCTTTCATCGCAATCGTTCCCTTATTCATCACAATTAGCTCATCAGCGTACATAGCTGCATCTTCCATGCTGTGAGTCACGAGAATCGTCGTCAAGCCTTTTTCTTTATGAAGACGATAAATCATATTCATAATTTCTTGACGCCCTCTAGGGTCCAATCCAGCAGTTGGTTCATCTAAAATTAGCACATTAGGATTCATCGCTAGAATGCCTGCTATCGCTACACGACGCATTTGTCCACCACTCAAATCAAAAGGAGATCTGGTGAGAATGTCTTCTGGCAACCCTACTAACTTGATAAGCTCTCTTGCTTTTTGCTTTGCTTCTTCTTCCGAAACGCCATAATTCATTGGTCCAAAAGCTATATCTTTTTCCACCGTTTCTTCAAAAAGCTGATGTTCTGGAAATTGAAACACCACGCCTACTTGCTGACGAACAGCTTTTAAATTCTTTTCTTTTCGATTGGCTTTAATGGTGCGTTCACCGATTTGAATTTCACCAGCAGTTGGCTTCAATAAGGCATTCAGATGCTGTATGATTGTTGATTTCCCAGAACCAGTATGGCCAATAACAGCCAAAAATGTACCTGATTGAATGTTTAAATTTAAGTCATGTAGAGCAATTCGTTCAAATGGTGTATTAACTTGATAACGATGCTCTACTTCTTTGAATATAATGTCCATAGTTCGTCCACCAAGTCCTCATCTGTTAAATGAATTTTTGATAAAGGAATTCCTACGGAAGCAAAACGATGGCTTAGTTTAACGGAAAACGGCAAGTCTAGTCCAATATCCGTTAACTTGGAACCTAATGCAAATACTTCGCGTGGAGTACCTGTTGCATAGATCTTCCCTTTGTTCATCACAACGACTCTGTCAGCCATTGCTACTTCATCTAAATCGTGAGTAATTGAAATAACCGTCAGTTGTTTTTCTTCTTTTAATTTTCTAACAGTTTCAAGTACTTCAGTTCGTCCAATAGGATCTAACATAGATGTTGCTTCATCTAGAATGATGACAGATGGCTGTACGGCAATTATACCCGCAATGGCCACACGCTGTTTTTGTCCACCTGATAGCTGATGAGGCTCTTGATCCAGAAAAGCACTCATATTGACCATTTCGATTGCTTCAGGTATACGTTTTTCCATAATCTCAAATGGAATCCCGTTGTTTTCAAGCCCAAACGCAATATCGTCTTGAACGGTTGAGCCAACAAATTGATTATCTGGATTTTGAAACACCATTCCAATCTGCTTGCGCACATCCCATATTGTTTCTTCAGATAAAAGAGTATCGCCCACTCGAACCGTTCCTTTTTCAGGTAGCAAAAGGCCGTTTAGAATTCGAGCCAGCGTCGACTTACCAGATCCATTATGTCCAGCTATCGCTAACCATTCACCTTTATAAGCAGAGAGAGAAAGGTGATCTAATGTTAGGTCTGCTTCAGGATCGTACCGAAAGCATAAATCTTTTACCTCTAAAGACATTTCTTTCAACGCTATCTTCCTCTCAGCTTTTTCTATTGCGGCATTGCCTACATTGATTTTACGCTATTTACCCGGTTTTAGGTATAAAAAAAGGGCAACGACTAGTTACACACTGTCTCGCCCTTTTCTATCTGTATTAAAAATATTAAACTAATTCAATGATAACCATTGGAGCACCGTCACCACGGCGAGGTCCAACTTTTAAGATACGAGTGTAACCGCCTTGGCGATCTTCGTAGCGAGTAGCAATATCGCTGAATAGTTTTTGTAAAGCGCTTTGACCAGCTTCTTCGTTAGCTACTTCATTACGGATGTAAGATGCAGCTTGACGACGAGCGTGTAGATCTCCACGTTTACCTAAAGTAATCATTTTTTCAACAGTTGAACGTAATTCTTTTGCACGAGCTTCAGTTGTCTCAATGCGTTCACTGATGATTAAATCAGTTGTTAAATCACGAAGAAGCGCCTTGCGTTGTGCGCTTGTACGACCTAATTTACGGTAAGACATGTGAGGTCCCCTCCTTTGTTAAGTAGTTAAACAGGTAGATATAATCAGTCGTCCTTACGTAGACCCAAACCTAATTCTTCAAGTTTAGCTTTAACTTCTTCTAAAGATTTACGGCCTAAGTTACGAACTTTCATCATATCTTCTTCTGTTTTATTAGCAAGCTCTTGTACAGTATTGATGCCTGCTCGTTTTAAGCAGTTGTAAGAACGAACAGATAAATCCAGTTCCTCGATCGTCATCTCTAGAACTTTTTCTTTCTGGTCTTCTTCTTTTTCTACCATGATCTCTGCTTTTTGAGCTTCATCTGTTAAGTTAACGAAGATATTTAAGTGTTCAGTTAGAATCTTTGCACCTAAAGCAACAGCTTTTTCTGGCTCGATGCTACCGTCAGTCCAAACATCCAACGTTAACTTATCGTAATTTGTCATTTGACCAACACGAGTATTCTCTACATAATACGATACGCGAGTAACAGGCGTATAGATTGAATCAATTGGAAGTACACCAATTGGTTGGTCTTCACGCTTGTTAGCATCGGCAGGATTATAACCTCGACCTGTGCGAGCAGTAAGTCTCATACGGAAATGAGCATCTGACTCAAGTGTTGCAATATGAAGATCCGGATTTAGAACTTCGATATCACTGTCTGCTTGAATGTCAGCAGCCGTTACTGTACCAGGACCTTTAACATCGATCTCAAGTGTTTTCTCTTCATCAGAGTAAATCTTTAACGCTAACTTTTTAACGTTTAAAATGATGTTTGTTACATCTTCAACAACTCCAGGAACTGTTGAAAATTCATGTAATACACCTTCAATTTGAATAGATGTTACAGCTGCACCAGGGAGTGAGGATAATAGGATACGACGTAAGGAGTTACCCAAAGTAGTACCATATCCACGCTCAAGTGGTTCGACGACGAATTTACCGTACTTTCTATCATCGCTGATTTCTACCGTTTCGATTTTTGGCTTTTCAATCTCTATCAATATAAACCCTCCTTCAAAACGTCGAAACCTCGGCTAGACGGCTGATTTCTCAAATGCCTAACCGAAATTCCCTATTAGACAGTTCCCGAATGTGCACAACAAATGGAAAACATTTCGTTGCATGAATAAATTCTACACCATCATCATTATAGACAACGAAATAGAATCTATACATATTAATTATACACGACGACGTTTTGGTGGGCGGCATCCGTTGTGAGGTACAGGAGTAACATCTTTAATAGCTGTTACTTCTAAACCTGCAGCTTGAAGAGCACGGATAGCTGCTTCACGACCAGCACCAGGGCCTTTAACTGTAACTTCAAGAGTTTTCATTCCGTTATCCATAGAAACTTTAGCAGCAGTTTCAGCAGCCATTTGCGCAGCAAATGGAGTAGATTTACGAGAACCTCTGAAGCCAAGTGCGCCTGCACTAGACCAAGCAATCGCATTACCGTGAACATCTGTAATTGTTACAATAGTGTTGTTAAACGTTGAGCGAATATGAGCTACACCAGCTTCAATATTCTTTTTCACGCGACGTTTACGTGTATTAGTTTTACGTGCCATCTGTTAATGACCTCCCTTACTAATTATTTCTTCTTGTTCGCTACAGTACGGCGTGGGCCTTTACGTGTACGAGCATTGTTTTTACTGTTTTGACCACGAACTGGTAAACTACGACGGTGGCGGATACCACGGTATGAACCAATCTCAATTAAACGTTTGATGTTTAAAGAAACTTCACGACGAAGATCGCCTTCTACTTTATAGCTATCTAAAATATCACGAATTTTACCTAATTCTTCTTCTGTTAAGTCACGAACGCGAGTATCTTCAGAAACTCCAGCTTCAGCTAGAACTTTTTCAGCAGTTGGACGACCAATACCGAAAATGTATGTTAATGAAATTACTACACGCTTGTCACGAGGAATATCAACACCAGCAATACGTGCCATATGAATAGTGCACCTCCTTATTGATTAACCTTGTTTTTGTTTATGCTTAGGGTTTTCACAAATTACCATTACTTTACCTTTTCTACGGATAACTTTACATTTTTCGCAGATTGGTTTAACTGATGGTCTGACTTTCATGTTTCATACCTCCTTGATAGTACGGAGTGCATAGGTTTTATTTGAAACGGTACGTAATTCTACCGCGAGTTAAATCGTATGGTGACAATTCTACAGTTACTTTATCACCAGGTAAGATTCGAATGAAATGCATGCGAATTTTTCCTGATACGTGAGCAAGTACTGTATGACCATTTTCTAATTCTACCTTGAACATAGCGTTAGGTAAAGTTTCAGCAACTGTACCTTCAACTTCAATTACATCGTCTTTTGCCATTAAAGTGCTCTCCTTTCTTTGAAACAGTAACAAGCTATCATTAAACGACTTAAAAAGAACCTGTTCTGAACATCCGGAGATCGTAATCATTAAATTCAAGATGATTGACGCTAATATACATCTTTACCATTTTAACAGCAATTCAGACGAAAAACGATCATCGTGAATTTAGATAATTACTGTTTACTGTCCAGTGCATCTAGCGAGGAATGGATAGAGATAACATCCTTTAACATTACAATGCTGTCAGAATTTCATATCCCGTCTCAGTAATTGCAATAGTATGTTCGAAGTGCGCACACATTTTACCATCTACTGTGACAACTGTCCAGTTATCAGGTAATGTTTTTACATATCGCATACCAGCATTCACCATTGGCTCAACTGCCAATACCATGCCTGGACGTAGACGCGGTCCTTTATTCGGTGGACCATAATGAGGTACTTGCGGATCTTCATGTAAGTCTTTGCCGACCCCATGGCCAACATATTCTCTTACAATCGAAAAGTTACGTGATTCTGCGTACTGTTGAATAGCATGTGAAATATTCGACAAACGCTCACCCGGCTTAGCTTCTGCTAATCCCTTGTAGAGAGATTGCTCAGTCACATCAAGCAGCTCTTGATTTTCTAATGAAATCTTTCCTACTCCATATGTCCAAGCTGAATCACCGTGATAGCCACCGAATTTAGCTCCGATGTCTAAACTGATGATATCTCCTTCATTAAGCTTGCGTTCACCCGGAATACCATGAACTAATTCTTCATTCACAGAAGCACATACACTGCCGCGAAAACCATTATACCCTTTAAAAGACGGAATTGCATCATGTTGACGAATAAAATTTTCAGCAATTGCATCCAATTCTATAGTCGTAATACCTGGAGCGATATGCTTTTTTAACTCTTGATGAGTTAAAGCCACGATTCGTCCAGCTTCACGCATGACCTCAATTTCCTCTGGTGTCTTGCAAATGATCATTGCTTAACCCCAGCAAGTAATTGACGAACATCCTCAAACACAATGTTAATATCTTGATTACCATTAATATTGCGTAGATAACCTTTTTCTTGATAGAAATCAAGTAGAGGTTGAGATTGTTTAACATTAACTGAAAGTCTAGTTGAAACCGTCTCAGCATTGTCATCTGCACGTTGGTAAAGCTCTCCGCCACATTTGTCACAAACTCCTTCTTTCGCAGGAGGATTGAATACTAAGTGGTAAGTAGCTCCGCAATCTTTACAAATGCGGCGTCCAGTAAGACGCTCCATTAAAATGCTTTGATCTACATCAATATTAATCACATAATCAATTTGCTTGTTTAGTTCTTTTGTAATTGTTTCAAGAGCTTCTGCTTGGGCTACTGTTCTTGGGAAGCCATCAAGTAAAAAGCCGTTTTCACAATCGTGTTTGTTTAAACGCTCGCGCACAATTCCAATTGTTACTTCATCAGGAACAAGGTTACCTTGGTCCATAAATGATTTAGCTTTTAAACCTAGTTGCGTTCCTTCTTTAATTGCAGCTCGGAACATATCTCCTGTTGAGATATGAGGGATATCGTAATGCTCAACGATTTTTTCTGCTTGAGTACCTTTCCCAGCACCAGGAAGGCCCATTAACACTAAATTCATTTCTTGCTTCCCCCTCAGTATCTTATCCGTTTAATGGGAAAGCAGCTTGCTTCCCACTAAACAGCTTTACTTAATAAATCCCTTATAATGGCGTTTCACTAATTGACTCTCAAGCTGTTTCATTGTCTCAAGAGCTACACCGACAACAATTAACAAACTAGTACCGCCGATCTGAGCAGATGATGGTAGGTTTGCAATTTTGATGAACAGAACCGGCAACACAGCAATTAACGCAAGGAATATCGAACCGATTAATGTCAGACGATATAACACTTTCGTTAAATAAGCTTGTGTGCTTTTACCAGGACGGATGCCTGGGATGTAGCCACCTTGCTTTTTCAAGTTCTCTGCTACTTGTTCAGGGTTAACCTGAACAAATGTATAGAAGTAACAAAAAGCAATGATTAACGCTACATACACTATCATACCAATTGGCTTAGTATAGTCAAATGTATTCTGAATCCACGTCGTTACATCATTTGGACCGAAAAATGATGCAATTGTTGGTGGTGTGATAATAAATGAAACTGCAAAGATAACAGGAATAACCCCAGCAGCATTTACTTTTAACGGTAAATGAGTGGATTGACCTCCAACAGGATTACGACCAGCTGAACCCTTTGCATATTGAATAGGAATTTTTCGTAGCGCTTGTTGGAAGTAAATAACCCCAACAATAATAGCTAAAACTGCAATCGCAATTAAAACTACCGTTACGATACGAATGAATAATTGATCCCCAACGTCTTCAAATTGCTGTGCATAAATTTGATTTAATGTTGTCGGAATACCAGCTGCAATCCCAGCAAAGATAATGATAGAAATACCATTACCTACGCCTTTTGCAGTAATCTGCTCTCCTAACCACATTAAGAAGGCAGTACCTGCCGTTAACACTGTAGCAATTAGAAGATACGTAGAAATTCCTGGATTAGCGATCAATTGTCCGCCCGAAATATTGTTGAATCCTATAGACATACCTAAAGCCTGGATAAATCCAAGCACAATTGTTCCATAACGAGTTACTTGAGCTAATTTACGGCGCCCAACATCTCCCTGCTTTGACCATTCTGTAAACTTAGGTACAACATCCATCTGCAATAATTGGACGATGATGGATGCTGTAATATAAGGCATAATGCCCATAGCAAGAATGGAGAAGTTTTTTAACGCGCCGCCGCCAAATGTATTCAGAACTCCGAATACATTTAACCCATCTTGCAATTTTAGTACATCCGTATTAACACTTGGTACAGGAATAAATGTACCAATTCGGAAGACAATTAACATTAACAAAGTGAAAAAGATTTTTTGTCTTATTTCACGCACGCGCATTAAATTGGAGATTGTTTGAAACATTAGATCACCTCAACTGTACCGCCAGCAGCTTCGATAGCTTCTTTAGCAGTTGAAGAGAATTTAGCAGCTTTAACAGTTAGCTTAGAGTTTAATGTACCGTTTCCTAGTACTTTAACGCCAGCTTTTGCTTTGCTTACTAAACCAGTTTCGATTAATAATTCTGGTGTTACTTCAGTTCCATCTTCAAAACGGTTAAGAGCTTCTAAATTAACGATCGCGTATTCTTTGCGATTGATATTAGTGAACCCACGTTTTGGAAGACGACGGAATAAAGGAGTTTGACCACCTTCGAAGCCAGGTCTTACGCCACCGCCAGAGCGAGCGTTTTGCCCTTTGTGACCTTTACCTGAAGTCTTTCCGTTACCTGAACCAGTACCACGACCTACACGGTTACGTACTTTACGTGAACCTTCAGCTGGTTTCAATTCATGAAGTTTCATTCCGGAGCACCTCCTTAGAGTGACAATTTATACTTATTGCTCTTTTACTGTAACAAGGTGAGCTACTTTGTTAATCATTCCGCGAATTGCAGGATTATCGTCTTGAACGACAGTTTGATTTAACTTACGTAGGCCAAGTGTACGAACAGTTACACGTTGATCTTCTGGACGACCAATTACGCTACGAGTAAGGGTAATTGCTAGTTTGTTTGCCATTCTATATCCCTCCCTTATCCTAACAGTTCTTCTACAGTCTTGCCACGTAGTTTTGCAACATCTTCAGCACGTTTTAGGTTAGCTAAACCGTTAAGAGTTGCACGTACCATGTTGATTGGAGTATTTGAACCTAAAGATTTAGATAGAATATCACTTACGCCAGCCAATTCTAATACCGCACGAACTGGACCACCAGCGATAACTCCTGTACCTTCAGAAGCAGGTTTTAAGAAAATTTGACCTGCACCAAATTGTCCAAGGATTTCGTGTGGAATAGATGTACCAACCATAGGTACAGTAATTAAGTTTTTCTTCGCATCTTCAATTGCTTTACGGATTGCATCTGGTACCTCTTGTGCTTTACCAGTACCGAATCCAACGTGACCGTTTTTGTCACCAACTACAACTAATGCAGCGAAGCGGAAACGACGTCCACCTTTCACAACTTTAGCTACGCGGTTAACGGTAACAACACGTTCTTCAAGCTCTAATTTATTTGGATCAATACGACGCATGATTTTCCCTCCTTTTACAATTAGAATTGTAATCCAGCTTCACGAGCAGCGTCAGCTAATGCTTTAACACGGCCATGATATAAATAACCGCCACGGTCGAATACTACTTCGTTTACACCTTTTTCTACTGCGCGTTTAGCGACTAATTCGCCAACTTTGATAGCAGCTTCAGTGTTACCAGTGCTTTCTAAAGTCAGGTCTTTATCTAACGTTGAAGCACTTGCGATTGTTACTGAATTTAAATCGTCGATAACTTGTGCGTAAATATGTTGATTAGAACGGAACACGTTTAAACGCGGACGAGTTGCAGTTCCAGATAACTTCGCACGAACACGAGCATGTCTTTTTTTACGAACTTTGTTTTTATCAAGCTTCGTGATCATTTCGGGCACTCCTTTCTTTTACCTAACCGGCATTACTTCTTAGCAGTTTTACCTTCTTTACGACGTACATATTCGCCTTCGTAACGAATACCTTTACCTTTGTAAGGCTCTGGTGGACGAACGTCACGAATATTTGCAGCTAATGCACCTACGCGTTCTTTATCAATACCTTTAATAACGATCTTAGTTTGAGAAGGAACTTCGATTTCGATTCCTGTTTCAGGAGTAATCTCAACTGGGTGAGAGTATCCAACGCTCAATACTAATTTGCTACCAGATTTTTGTGCACGGTAACCTACACCGACTAATTCTAAACCACGTTCGAATCCTTTAGTAACACCTTCAACCATGTTACCTAAAAGGCTACGAGTAGTTCCGTGAAGAGCGCGGTGCTCTTTATTGTCGCTAGGACGATTAACAACTAATACGTTGTCTTCAACTTTAATTTCGATTTCAGGGTGGAATGTACGAGTTAATTCACCCTTTGGTCCTTTTACAGTTACAGTGTTGCTCTCGTTCGTAACTGTAACACCTGCTGGAAGTTCTAAAGGCTTTTTACCAACACGTGACATAGTTACACCTCCATTCACATTTAAAACTTATTACCAAACGTACGCTAATACTTCTCCACCAGTTTGCTTTTGACGAGCTTCTTTGTCAGTTAAAACACCTTGAGAAGTAGAAACGATTGCGATACCTAAACCGTTAAGTACACGTGGTACTTCGTTAGTTTTTGCATAAACACGTAGACCAGGTTTACTGATACGTTTTAAGCCTGTAATTACACGTTCGTTATTTGAACCGTATTTTAAGAAGATACGGATAATACCTTGTTTGTTGTCTTCGATGTATTCTACATCACGTACGAAACCCTCACGCTTAAGGATTTCTGCAATTTGCTTCTTAATGTTAGAAGCAGGAACTTCAATTTTCTCATGACGAACCATGTTCGCATTGCGGATACGAGTTAGTAAATCTGCAATAGGATCAGTCATTACCATATTAATTTACCTCCTTCCCAAACTTGGGTTTTACCAACTAGCTTTTTTAACACCAGGAATTTGACCTTTATAAGCAAGCTCACGGAAACAAATACGGCAAAGCTTGAATTTACGTAGTACTGAGTGTGGACGTCCACAACGTTCGCAACGTGTATACTCTTGTACTTGGAATTTTTGCTGGCGTTTTTGCTTCGCAATCATTGATTTTTTAGCCACATTTTCGCCTCCTCTGCTTAACGTTGGCAGTTATTACTTCTGGAATGGCATACCGAACTGAGTTAAAAGCTCACGAGCTTCTTCATCAGTGTTTGCTGTTGTAACAATAACGATATCCATACCACGAACTTTAGTTACTTTATCATAATCGATCTCTGGGAAGATCAATTGTTCTTTAACACCTAACGTGTAGTTTCCACGACCATCAAATGCTTTTTTAGATACACCACGGAAATCGCGCACACGTGGAAGTGATACTGATACTAGTTTATCGAAGAATTCGTACATACGCTCGCCGCGTAAAGTAACTTTCGCACCGATTGGCATACCTTCACGAAGACGGAAACCAGCGATAGATTTTTTCGCACGAGTTACAACAGGTTTTTGACCAGTGATTTCAGCTAGTTCTTCAACAGCGTTATCTAAAGCTTTTGAGTTAGAAACAGCATCACCGATACCCATGTTGATTACGATCTTGTCGATTTTTGGCACTTGCATTACAGATTCATAATTAAACTTGCTAACTAGAGCAGGAGTAATCTCTTTTGTAAATTTCTCTTTAAGACGGTTCATGTGAACTAAACCTCCCTTCACATTTCATTAATTATTTATCTAAAGTTTCACCAGATTTTTTTGCTACACGTACCTTTTTGCCATCGATAACTTGGTACCCAACACGAGTTGGCTCACCAGATTTAGGATCCAACGGCATTACGTTTGATACGTGGATAGGTGCCTCTTGGCTAACGATTCCACCTTGTGGATTTACTTGAGAAGGTTTAGAGTGTTTTTTCACAACGTTCACGCCTTCAACAAGTACACGGTCTTTCTTTGGGAAAGCTGCAAGTACTTCACCTTGCTTACCTTTGTCTTTACCAGAGATAACCACTACTTTGTCGCCCTTTTTAACATGCATCCTATTCGCACCTCCTTAAAAGGCATTTTGTATTTGTTCTATATATCAATTAGATAACTTCTGGAGCTAATGATACGATCTTCATGAAGTTGTTATCACGTAATTCACGAGCAACTGGTCCGAAGATACGAGTACCACGTGGTCCTTTGTCGTCACGGATGATTACGCAAGCATTTTCGTCGAAACGGATGTAAGAACCGTCAGTACGGCGAACACCACTTTTTGTACGTACAACAACAGCTTTAACAACGTCACCTTTTTTAACAACGCCTCCTGGTGTTGCTTGTTTCACCGTACAAACGATAACATCACCAATGTTTGCTGTCTTGCGACCTGAACCACCAAGTACTTTAATAGTAAGTACCTCACGTGCACCAGAGTTGTCTGCAACTTTTAAACGAGATTCTTGTTGAATCATGTACGAAACCTCCCTTCGGATGAATCATTCTTATCCGATCTATCTTAACTATTAGATGATAACAGCTTTTTCTACAACTTCTACTAGACGGAAACGTTTAGTAGCTGATAACGGACGAGTTTCCATGATCTTCACGATATCGCCTAGTTGAGCTGTATTGTTTTCATCGTGAGCTTTGAATTTCTTTGAGTATTTTACACGCTTGCCATAAAGCGAATGCTTTTTGTAAGTTTCAACAAGAACAGTAACAGTCTTATCCATTTTGTCAGAAACTACGCGGCCAGTGTAAACTTTACGTTGGTTGCGTTCACTCATTCTGAAAGCCTCCTCTCAGACTTAATTATTTATTAGCAGCAATCTCTCTTTCACGAACTACAGTTTTCATACGAGCGATCGATTTGCGCACTTCGCGAATACGAGTAGTATTCTCTAATTGTCCAGTCGCTAATTGGAAACGAAGGTTAAACAACTCTTCTTTTAAAGCCTTAACTTTTTGTTCAATTTCAGCAGTGGTAAGGTCACGAATTTCATTAGCTTTCATTAGAATCACCACCAATTTCTTCACGTTTTACAAACTTACATTTTACAGGTAGCTTGTGTGCAGCTAAACGTAAAGCTTCACGTGCAACCTCTTCAGATACACCTGAAATTTCAAACATTACTTTTCCAGGTTTAACAACTGCTACCCAACCTTCAGGAGCACCTTTACCAGAACCCATTCGGACTTCTAGAGGCTTAGCAGTATAAGGTTTAGAAGGGAAAATTTTAATCCATACTTTACCGCCACGTTTCATGTAACGAGTCATTGCGATACGAGCAGCTTCGATTTGACGGTTTGTAATCCAAGAAGCTTCAGTAGCTTGTAAACCGAATTCACCGAAATGTACTTCCGTACCACCTTTAGCGCGTCCACGCATTTTTCCGCGGTGTTCACGACGATATTTAACGCGTTTTGGTAATAACATAATTATTTTCCTCCTTCCTCAGTTTTCTTTTTAGTAGGAAGAACCTCTCCACGATAGATCCATACTTTCACACCAAGTTTACCATAAGTAGTATCTGCTTCAGCGTGAGCATAGTCAATATCAGCGCGAAGTGTATGAAGTGGAACTGTACCTTCACTGTAATATTCAGAACGAGCAATATCAGCTCCGCCTAAACGACCAGATACCATTGTTTTGATACCTTGTGCGCCAGCACGCATGCTACGTTGGATAGCTTGCTTTTGAGCACGACGGAATGATACACGGTTCTCAAGTTGGCGAGCGATGTTTTCTGCTACTAGTTTAGCATCTAAATCTGCTCGTTTAATTTCAAGGATGTTAATGTGTACACGCTTGCCTGTTAATTGGTTAAGAGCTTTACGAAGTGATTCTACTTCAGTACCACCTTTACCAATTACCATACCAGGTTTTGCAGTGTGGATCGTTACGTTTAAGCGGTTAGCAGCGCGTTCGATTTCAACTTTAGAAACAGCTGCATCGTTTAAACGTTTAGCGATATATTCACGTACTTTTAAGTCTTCATGTAATAAGTCAGCGTAGTCTTTGCCAGCGAACCATCTTGATTCCCAATCACGGATGACACCGACGCGAAGACCGACCGGATTTACCTTTTGACCCATGAATTATCCCTCCTTCTTTTCTGATACCACGATTGTGATGTGGCTTGTGCGCTTGTTAATTTGGCTTGCACGTCCCATAGCGCGTGGACGGAAACGTTTTAAAGTTGGACCTTCGTTAACAAAAGCGTCAGTAATAACTAAATTGTTAGCGTCCATTTCATAATTGTGTTCTGCATTGGCAATAGCAGATTTTAATACTTTCTCAACGACTGGAGAAGCAGCCTTTGGCGTGTGAAGTAGCACTGCTAGCGCTTCACCCACTTGCTTACCTCGAATTAAATCTACAACTAAACGAACTTTACGAGGAGCAATACGTACTGTTCTCGCGACAGCTTTAGCTTGCATTTAAAAGCCTCCTCTCATATTAGCGTCTTGTTTTCTTATCATCACTTGCGTGACCTTTGTAAGTACGAGATGGTGCGAATTCACCAAGTTTGTGACCTACCATGTCTTCAGTAACATAAACTGGTACATGTTTACGACCGTCATATACAGCAATTGTATGACCAATGAACTGAGGGAAGATAGTTGAACGACGAGACCAAGTTTTTACTACTTGCTTGCTGTCAGTTTCGTTTAACTTCTCAATTTTGTTGATTAAATGGTCATCTACAAAAGGTCCTTTCTTTAAGCTGCGACCCATAAATGAACCTCCCTTCGTGATTGTCCTACGGTTCGTTTGAACCGTAGCTCAATCCCGTTATTTTTTACGACGACGAACGATAAATTTATCGGATTTGTTTTTCTTCTTACGAGTTTTGTAACCAAGTGTTGGTTTACCCCATGGACTCATTGGAGACTTACGTCCGATTGGAGCACGTCCTTCACCACCACCGTGTGGGTGATCGTTAGGGTTCATTACAGAACCACGTACAGTTGGACGGATACCTAACCAACGAGAACGACCGGCTTTACCGATGTTGATTAACTCGTGTTGTTCGTTACCAACTTGACCTACAGTTGCACGACAAGTTGCAAGAATCATGCGTACTTCACCAGAAGTTAAACGTACTAATACGTATTTACCTTCTTTACCAAGTACTTGAGCAGATGTACCTGCAGAACGAACTAATTGTCCACCTTTACCAGGTTTCAATTCGATGTTGTGTACTACTGTACCAACAGGAATGTTAGCTAAAGGAAGCGCGTTACCTACTTTAATGTCAGCTTCAGGACCTGACATAACTTCTAAACCTACTTTTAGGTTTTTAGGAGCAAGGATGTAACGTTTTTCACCATCAGCATAATGAATTAATGCGATGTTAGCTGAACGGTTTGGATCATATTCGATTGTAGCAACGCGTCCAGGTATTCCATCTTTATCGCGTTTAAAATCGATGATACGGTATTGACGCTTGTGCCCACCACCTTGGTGACGAACAGTCAATTTACCTTGGTTGTTACGACCACCTTTTCTCTTGACAGGTGCAAGTAACGATTTTTCTGGTTTGTCAGTAGTAATTTCAGCGAAATCAGAAACTGACATGCCACGACGACCATTTGAGGTTGGTTTATACTTTTTAATCGCCATCTCAATTTCCCTCCTTCTCTAGTAATCTTAAGCTTCGAAGAATTCGATTTCGTTGCTCTCTTGAGTTAGTGTTACTACCGCTTTACGACGACGGTTAGTAAGACCACTGTAGCGACCTACACGCTTGAATTTACCTTTGTAGTTCATGATGTTTACTTTTTCAACTTTTACGTCAAAGATTTTTTCGATAGCATCTTTAACCTCAGTTTTATTAGCTCTTACATCAACATCAAACGTATATTTTTTCTCAGCCATTAAGTCTGTTGAACGTTCTGTAATTACGGGGCGCTTAATAATATCACGAGGATCTTTCATTATGCAAGCACCTCCTCTACTTTTTCAACTGCGTCTTTAGTGATTACAAGCTTATCATGGTTCATAACGTCTAATACGCTTAAACCATTAGCTGCAACAACTGTTACACCAGGAATATTACGTGCTGAAAGTGCAACGTTTTCGTTAAGATCAGCAGTTACTACTAATGCTTTGCGTTCTACTGTTAGGTTTTTAAGAACTGCTACCATTTCTTTTGTTTTTGGAGCATCAAAAGAAAGAGCTTCAAGAACAACGATGCTGTTATCTTGAACTTTAGTTGATAATGCAGACTTAATTGCTAAACGACGAACTTTTTTAGGTAATTTGTAGCTATAGCTTCTTGGAACTGGACCAAATACTACGCCACCACCACGCCATTGTGGAGAACGGATAGATCCTTGACGAGCACGACCAGTACCTTTTTGACGCCATGGCTTACGGCCACCGCCTCTTACTTCAGAACGATTTTTAACTTTAGAAGTACCTTGACGTTGAGATGCGCGTTGCATTACGATCGCGTCGAAAAGTACTTTGTTGTTTGGTTCGATACCGAAAACGGCATCTTGAAGTTCGATTTCTCCAACGTTTTCACCGTTTTGGTTAAACAATGCTACTTTTGGCATTGGTTATTCCTCCTTTCTCGAAGAATTATTATTTAGATTTAACTGCAGATTTAACAGTAACTAGAGATTTTCTAGCTCCTGGCACGTTACCTTTTACTAATAAAAGATTGCGTTCTGCGTCAACTTTAACGATTGATAAGTTTTGCACAGTGATGCGCTCTCCACCCATGCGTCCTGGTAATAATTTACCTTTGAATACGCGGTTTGGAGCTACAGGACCCATTGAACCTGGGCGACGGTGGTAGCGAGAACCATGAGACATAGGTCCGCGAGATTGTCCGTGGCGTTTAATAGCACCTTGGAAACCTTTACCTTTCGAGATTCCTGTTACATCAATTACATCGCCTTCTGCGAAAATATCAACCTTGACTTCTTGACCAACTTCATATGCTGAAGCGTCCACACCGCGTAACTCACGGATGAAGCGCTTAGGAGCAGTATTAGCTTTAGTAGCATGTCCTTTTGCAGGTTTGTTAGATAGTTTTTCACGGATATCTTCGAAACCTAATTGGATTGCTTCGTAACCGTCTGTCTCAGCGTTTTTAACTTGAAGAACTACGTTAGCAGAAGCTTCAATTACTGTTACTGGGATCAAGTCACCATTTTCAGCAAATACTTGAGTCATACCGATCTTTCTTCCTAAGATTCCTTTGGCCATTAGTCACACCTCCTAAGTATCTTTTCATTCTTTATTTTAAATTAAAGTTTAATTTCGATATCTACACCAGATGGTAAGTCTAAACGCATTAATGAATCAACAGTTTGTGGTGTTGGATTCACGATATCAATTAAGCGTTTATGCGTGCGCATTTCGAACTGCTCACGAGAATCTTTATATTTGTGTACTGCACGTAGAATTGTATAAATTGATTTTTCAGTCGGTAATGGAATCGGACCAGATACAGCCGCACCAGAACGTTTTGCAGTTTCTACGATTTTCTCAGCAGATTGATCAAGAATTCTGTGATCATATGCTTTTAAACGAATGCGAATTTTTTCTTTTGCCATTATTTTCCCTCCTTTTTCGCCTATTTTACAATAGACATTCTCCGCGGAAATTTCCCCACACTCGCCATGGCAAAGCGGCCGGGTGTGTCGGCAACCTTCCGCATCATCGCAGTCAAAGACCAACATTTTTATTATACTAAAAATGGGTTCATATTGCAACAATAAAGTTAAAAAACTTTTTATGTGTCGCACACTTTTCTCATTATATATAAAAGGAGATCATTTTGCAAGTGTAATAGTAAAAACTATCTTTACCTTTTATCACCAAATAAAAAAGGAGTAGGTTACCCTACTCCCTTTACTGAAACGAGAAATTACTCGCTGATTTTAGCTACAACGCCAGCGCCTACTGTACGTCCACCTTCACGGATTGAGAATTTAGTACCTTCTTCAATCGCGATTGGAGCGATAAGTTCAACAGTCATTTCGATGTTGTCGCCAGGCATTACCATTTCTACGCCTTCAGGTAAGTTACAAATACCAGTTACATCAGTTGTACGGAAGTAGAACTGTGGACGGTAGTTTGTGAAGAATGGAGTGTGACGTCCACCTTCGTCTTTAGAAAGAACGTATACTTCAGCAGTAAATTTAGTGTGTGGAGTGATTGAGCCTGGTTTAGCTAATACTTGTCCACGTTGGATTTCTTCACGTGCTACACCACGAAGTAAAGCACCGATGTTGTCGCCAGCTTCAGCATAGTCAAGAAGCTTACGGAACATTTCTACACCTGTTACAGTAGTAGATTTTGGCTCTTCAGTTAAACCGATGATGTCGATAACGTCACCAACTTTAACTTGTCCACGCTCTACACGACCTGTAGCAACTGTACCACGACCAGTGATTGAGAATACGTCCTCAACTGGCATCATGAATGGTTTTTCAGTGTCACGTTCTGGAGTTGGGATGTACTCATCAACAGCGTCCATAAGCTCGATGATTTTAGCTTCCCAATCAGCTTCGCCTTCAAGAGCTTTAAGAGCAGAACCTTTGATTACTGGTACATCGTCACCAGGGAAGTCGTATTCAGAAAGAAGGTCACGTACTTCCATTTCTACTAATTCAAGTAGCTCTTCGTCGTCTACCATGTCACATTTGTTTAAGAATACAACTAGGTAAGGTACACCTACTTGACGAGAAAGAAGGATGTGCTCACGAGTTTGTGGCATTGGACCATCAGCAGCAGATACTACTAAGATACCGCCATCCATTTGAGCAGCACCAGTGATCATGTTTTTAACATAGTCAGCATGTCCTGGGCAGTCAACGTGTGCATAGTGACGAGTGTCAGTTTCGTACTCAACGTGTGCAGTTGAGATTGTGATTCCACGCTCGCGCTCTTCTGGAGCAGCGTCGATCATGTCGTAAGCCATTGCTGCACCTTTACCACTTTTCTTAGCAAGAACAGTAGTGATAGCAGCTGTTAAAGTTGTTTTACCATGGTCAACGTGACCAATTGTACCGATATTGGCATGTGTTTTTGAACGGTCGAATTTTTCCTTAGCCATTCGAAAATCCTCCTTAAAATTCATGTAGTTTATGTTTTATGAGGCCGTGAAAGGGAACGAGCTCCACTTTCACAGCGTACATAAGTAGTTATACTTCAATAAAGAGTGAAAATCAATTATTCACCTTTATTTTTTTTAATAATTTCTTCTGAAATTGATTTAGGAACTTCTTCGTAGTGATCGAAGTGCATAGAATATGTTCCGCGACCTTGAGTGTTTGAACGTAATGCAGTTGCATAACCAAACATTTCAGAAAGTGGAACGAATGCACGTACAACTTGAGCGTTACCGCGTGCTTCCATACCTTCTACACGTCCACGACGAGACGTAATGTCACCCATGATATCTCCTAAGTATTCGTCAGGGATAACAACTTCAACCTTCATCATTGGTTCAAGGATAGCTGGGCTACATTTTGATACTGCGTTTTTAAGAGCCATAGAAGCGGCAATTTTAAACGCCATCTCACTTGAGTCAACGTCATGGTAAGATCCATCAACTAAAGCAGCTTTGATATCGATTAATGGATAACCAGCAACAACACCGTTTTGTAATGCATCTTCAAGACCAGCTTGAACTGCAGGGATGTATTCACGTGGAACTACACCACCAACGATTTTGTTCTCAAATTCAAAGCCTTTTCCTTCTTCGTTAGGCTCGAACTCAATCCAAACGTGACCGAATTGTCCACGACCACCAGATTGACGAGCGAATTTACCTTCAACTTTCGCACCAGCGCGGAAAGTTTCACGGTAAGCTACTTGAGGAGCACCAACGTTTGCTTCTACTTTGAATTCGCGACGCATACGGTCAACGATGATGTCAAGGTGAAGCTCACCCATACCAGAGATGATGATTTGACCAGTCTCTGTATTAGTTTCCGCACGGAAAGTTGGATCTTCTTCTTGTAACTTTTGAAGAGCTGTAGTCATTTTATCTTGGTCAGCTTTTGATTTTGGCTCAACAGATAAAGAGATAACTGGCTCTGGGAATTCCATAGACTCAAGAATTACAAGACTCTTTTCGTCACATAGAGTATCACCAGTAGAAGTATCTTTTAATCCTACAGCTGCCGCGATATCTCCAGCGTATACTTCAGAAATCTCTTCACGAGAGTTAGCATGCATTTGTAGGATACGACCTACACGCTCACGCTTACCTTTTGTAGAGTTTTTGATGTATGAACCAGAGCTTAGTACACCAGAGTACACACGGAAGAACGTTAATTTACCAACATAAGGGTCCGTCATAACTTTGAACGCTAATGCTGAGAAAGGAGCGTTGTCGCTAGACTCACGCGTAACTTCTTCTTCTGTGTCAGGTACGATACCTTGGATTGCTGGTACATCAACTGGAGATGGTAAGTAGTCAATTACTGCATCTAGCATTAATTGTACACCTTTGTTTTTGAATGCTGAACCACAGATAACTGGGTAGAATTCAACGTCACAAGTACCTTTACGGATACCAGCTTTTAGTTCTTCAACTGTAAGCTCGCCTTCGTCTAAGTACTTCATCATTAATTCTTCATCAAGTTCTGCAACAGCTTCTACTAAGCTTGCACGGTATTCTTCAGCTTGCTCTTTGTATTCCTCAGGAATTTCACGAGACTCTGAACGAGTACCTAAGTCATCTTCGTAGAAGTATGCTTTCATTTCTACTAGGTCAATGATTGCTTCGAAATCATCTTCAGCACCAATTGGCAACTGAATTGGGTGAGCATTTGCACCTAAACGATCGTGGATCGTTTTTACAGAGTACAAGAAGTCAGCACCAATTTTATCCATTTTGTTAACGAATACGACACGGGGAACGCCGTACGTAGTCGCTTGACGCCATACTGTTTCTGTTTGAGGCTCAACACCAGATTGAGCATCAAGAACTGCCACAGCGCCATCAAGTACACGTAATGAACGCTCAACTTCAACAGTGAAGTCTACGTGTCCAGGAGTATCAATGATGTTAACGCGGTGACCTTTCCAAGAAGCAGTTGTCGCAGCAGACGTGATAGTGATACCACGTTCTTGCTCTTGCTCCATCCAGTCCATTTGTGAAGCTCCTTCATGAGTTTCACCAATTTTATGGATACGGCCAGTATAATAAAGAACACGCTCAGTTGTTGTTGTTTTACCAGCATCAATGTGAGCCATGATCCCAATATTACGAGTGTTTTCTAAGGAGAACTCTCTTGCCATCTTAGGTATTTCTCCTTCCATATTATAATTTGTTTTTTAAAAAGTTTCGTTAAAAGATTACCAACGGTAATGAGCAAACGCTTTGTTAGCTTCTGCCATTTTGTGAGTATCTTCACGTTTCTTAACTGCAGCACCAGTGTTGTTAGCTGCATCAAGGATTTCGTTAGCTAAACGCTCTTCCATCGTTTTTTCTCCACGAAGACGAGCATAGTTTACTAACCAACGAAGACCTAAAGTAGTACGACGCTCTGGACGTACTTCTACAGGAACTTGGTAGTTAGAACCCCCTACACGGCGTGCTCTAACTTCTAGTACAGGCATGATGTTTTTAAGAGCTTGGTCGAATACTTCCATAGCTTCTTTACCACTGCGCTCTTGTACTAAATCGAATGCTCTATAAAGAATAGCTTGTGACTTACCGCGCTTTCCATCAAGCATCATTTTGTTGATTAAGCGAGATACAAGCTTAGAATTGTAAATCGGATCTGGTAATACGTCTCTTTTTGCAACAGGTCCCTTACGTGGCATTCTACTTCCTCCTTTCACTTTTAAAAGTTTATCTATTAATTGTTAAGCTATTATTTTTTAGCTGCTTTTGGTCGCTTAGTACCATATTTAGAACGACCTTGCATACGGCCATCCACACCAGCAGTATCAAGTGCACCACGTACGATATGGTAACGTACCCCTGGTAAATCTTTTACACGTCCACCGCGGATAAGTACCACGCTGTGTTCTTGTAAGTTGTGACCAATACCTGGGATATAAGCTGTTACCTCGATACCGTTTGTTAAACGTACACGAGCATATTTACGAAGAGCCGAGTTCGGTTTCTTCGGTGTCATAGTACCCACACGTGTACATACACCACGTTTTTGTGGAGAAGATTGGTTAGTTTGAGCTTTTTTGAAGCTGTTGTAACCTCTGTTTAAAGCAGGTGAGTCAGATTTTTTACCTTTACTCACACGACCATTACGGATTAATTGGTTAATAGTAGGCATTTAAATTTTCCTCCTTTCGCCTTTTGTAAGACCACACATCCAGGTGGTTCATTTTTTAGCAAAAAACAAAGTCTTTGAAACTAAAAGTTCAAAAACGTGTTAACTAATAATTGCAACAGTTGCAGCGTTAACTTCTATCCTACAAGCTTGACCAAGCTTTCGCATAGAAGGGACATACGTATACGGAACGTTTTCTTGCTGTGCTGTTTTTGCCACAATGGATGTGACATAAAAATCAGCGTCTTCAGCAATGATGACTTCCTTTACTGTACCTTTTTTTAATGCTTTCACCGTCTGCTTTGTTCCTACAATAATATGATCAGCCTGTAATACTTTTTCATAAGACATTATCATATCCTCCAAAGTAACAGGTAGTTTATAGGAGCACCTTTGATATAGTATCATTCCCTAGAATGGATGTCAACTAACGTTTTGTAGTTTTTTTAAAAAACATCCATTCTAGAGTAATGATTTTATAATTAGTCGATTGTTACCGTTTCTTCAGCTTGGTTTTTGATCGGTTCAGCATTACGATATCTCGTCATACCTGTACCAGCCGGAACTAGCTTACCAATGATAACATTCTCTTTAAGTCCAAGCAACTCATCACGTTTTCCTTTGATTGCAGCATCCGTAAGAACACGCGTTGTTTCTTGGAATGATGCAGCAGATAAGAAGGAATCAGTTTCAAGAGATGCTTTTGTAATACCAAGTAATACAGGACGGCCTGTCGCTGGACGATTGCCTTCAAGTAATACTTTTTCATTTGCATCAGTGAATTGGTGAATATCAAGTAATGAACCTGGTAATACATCTGTATCTCCTGAATCCATTACGCGCACTTTACGAAGCATTTGGCGAACCATTACCTCTACGTGTTTATCTCCAATTTCTACCCCTTGCATACGGTATACTTTTTGCACCTCACGAAGCAAGTACTCTTGTACAGCCGTGATGTCTTTTACTTTTAGTAATTCTTTAGGATCAATTGAACCTTCTGTTAATTCTTGACCACGTGCAATGCGCTGTCCTTCAATAACTTTCAGACGTGCACTGTACGGAGCTGTGTAAGAACGAGTTTCAATCTCTCCTTGAACAGTAATTTCATGTTGACGATCGCGTCCTTCAGAAATGCCGGCAATTGTACCTTCAATTTCAGAAATAACGGCTTGACCTTTAGGGTTACGCGCTTCGAAGATCTCTTGGATACGCGGTAAACCTTGAGTGATATCGTCTCCAGCAACCCCACCTGTATGGAATGTACGCATCGTTAACTGTGTACCTGGCTCACCAATAGATTGAGCAGCGATGATACCAACTGCTTCACCCACTTCAACTTCTGAACCAGTTGCAAGGTTACGACCGTAACATTTTTTACATACACCGTGGCGAGTGTTACAAGTGAATGCAGAACGAATCCATACTTCTTCAACACCAGCATCCACAATTGTTTCAGCTAGGTCTTCTGTAATTAGTTCGTTTTCTTTCACTAACACTTCGTTTGTTCCTGGGTGAAGCACTGTTTTTCTTGCATAACGTCCAATCAGACGCTCATCAAGTTTCTCAATTTCTTCTGTTCCTTCTTTGATTGCAACAGCCAGAATACCGCGGTCTGTACCACAGTCGTCATCACGTACGATAACGTCTTGTGCCACGTCAACCAGACGACGAGTAAGGTAACCTGAGTCAGCTGTTTTAAGAGCCGTATCGGCAAGACCTTTACGTGCACCATGGGTAGAGATAAAGTACTCTAATACTGTTAAACCTTCACGGAAACTAGATTTGATTGGTAACTCAATGATACGACCAGACGGGTTGGCCATTAGTCCACGCATACCTGCAAGCTGAGTGAAGTTAGATGCGTTACCACGGGCACCAGAGTCACTCATCATGAAGATTGGGTTGCGTTTGTCTAATGACGCCATTAATTTACCTTGGATAACGTCTTTCGCACTACTCCATACAGAGATAACACGATCATAACGCTCATCTTCAGTAATTAAACCGCGACGGAATTGTTTTAGTACGTTATCTACTTTAGCTTGCGCTTCTGTTAAGATAACTTCTTTTTCTCCTAAAACCACGATATCAGCTACACCAACTGTAATACCGGCTTTAGTAGAATATTTGAAACCTAGGTCTTTCATGCGGTCAAGCATTTTAGAAGTCTCAGTAATTTTAAAACGTTTAAATACTTCAGCGATGATATTACCTAAGATTTTTTTCTTGAACGGTGCGATAGCCGGTTGATTCTTGATGAATTCCTTCACATCTGCACCTTTTTCAACAAAGTACTTCTCAGGAGTTTTCACTTCTAAGTTTTCTCTTGTTGGTTCGTTAATGTATGGGAACGATTTTGGTAAAATTTCGTTGAAAACTAATTTACCAACCGTTGTAACAAGCAATTGTTGATTTTGTGCTTCTGTAAACGTTTCGTTGTTTAAAGAACCTGCATACACTGCTACACGTGTATGAAGATGCACATAACCGTTTTGGTACGCTAATAGTGCTTCATTTGTATCCTTGAACACCATACCTTCTCCAACTGCCTCTTCACGCTCAAGCGTTAAGTAGTAGTTACCTAATACCATATCCTGTGAAGGTGTAACAACTGGTTTACCATCTTTAGGGTTCAAGATATTTTGAGCAGCAAGCATTAAGATACGTGCTTCTGCTTGTGCTTCTGCAGATAATGGAACGTGAACCGCCATTTGGTCACCGTCAAAGTCAGCGTTATATGCTGTACATACAAGCGGGTGAAGACGGATAGCGCGACCTTCTACAAGCGTAGGTTCAAATGCTTGAATACCTAGTCTGTGTAGCGTTGGTGCACGGTTTAAAAGAACTGGATGCTCTTTAATAACCGATTCTAATACGTCCCATACTTCAGGTTGCACACGTTCAATTTTACGTTTTGCACTCTTGATGTTATGAGCTAAACCGCGTTCAACAAGCTCTTTCATTACGAAAGGTTTGAAAAGCTCTAACGCCATTTCTTTTGGAAGACCACATTGATACATCTTTAAGTTCGGACCTACAACGATTACCGAACGGCCAGAGTAGTCAACACGTTTACCTAATAAGTTTTGACGGAAGCGACCTTGCTTACCTTTTAACATGTGAGAAAGAGATTTTAATGGACGGTTACCTGGTCCTGTTACCGGACGGCCGCGACGACCATTATCGATTAATGCATCTACAGCTTCTTGAAGCATACGCTTTTCGTTTTGAACGATAATGCTAGGAGCTCCAAGGTCTAATAAACGCTTTAAGCGGTTGTTACGGTTAATTACACGGCGATATAAATCATTTAGATCAGACGTAGCAAAGCGTCCACCATCTAATTGAACCATTGGACGAAGTTCTGGCGGAATAACCGGTAGAACGTCTAAAATCATCCAAGAAGGTTCGTTACCAGAATGACGGAAAGCCTCTAGTACTTCTAAACGTTTGATAGCACGTGTACGACGTTGACCTTGAGCAGTTTTCAATTCTTCTT
Organism: Priestia sp. 53B2; assembly: GCF_056099005.1. Taxonomy (NCBI): domain Bacteria; kingdom Bacillati; phylum Bacillota; class Bacilli; order Caryophanales; family Bacillaceae; genus Priestia; species Priestia sp. 53B2. Next base: position 25,567 of record NZ_JBLZXA010000012.1, on the reverse strand, counting down.
TCAAAGCATCTACTTCTTTATCAAGATCGATGTCATGCAATAATTTTTTAACAGCTTCAGCACCCATTGCTGCATGGAAAGTTTGTCCGTACTTCTCACGATACGCACGGTATTCTTTCTCTGATAAAAGCTGTTTCTTTTCAAGTGGTGTATCACCAGCATCTGTTACTACATAAGAAGCAAAATAAATGATTTCCTCTAGCGCACGAGGGGACATGTCTAAGACAAGTCCCATGCGGCTAGGAATACCTTTAAAGTACCAAATATGAGAAACAGGTGCAGCTAGCTCGATGTGACCCATGCGTTCACGACGAACTTTTGCGCGCGTAACTTCTACGCCACAACGATCACATACAACACCTTTATAACGAACGCGCTTATATTTTCCGCAGTGACATTCCCAGTCCTTTTGTGGACCAAAAATACGCTCACAGAATAAGCCGTCTTTTTCAGGTTTTAACGTACGATAGTTGATCGTTTCAGGTTTTTTTACCTCACCGTACGACCAAGAACGAATTTTATCTGGCGAAGCTAGACCGATTTTCATATACTCAAAGTTATTTACATCTAGCAAGGAGCCTACCTCCCTTTTAATCTACAGGTTTTTTCCCTTAACGTTTATATGAAAGTAATTCCTTACTCTTTTGTGACAGGATCTTTTTGTCCTTCAGAAAGGCTTTCTTCGTTATCTGCAATAATTGATTCTGTTGGTTGCTCATGGTCCTCTTCTGAGTCCATGATATCAATTTCTTGCTCGTCAGCAGAAAGCATCTTCACATCCATACCTAAACTTTGTAGTTCTTTAATTAATACTTTGAACGATTCAGGTATGCCAGGTTCTGGAATGTTTTCACCTTTAACAATTGCTTCGTATGTTTTTACACGACCTACTACGTCATCTGATTTCACTGTTAAAATCTCTTGTAATGTGTAAGCAGCACCGTATGCTTCAAGTGCCCATACCTCCATCTCACCAAAACGCTGTCCACCGAACTGCGCTTTACCACCAAGTGGTTGTTGTGTAACAAGTGAGTATGGTCCAGTAGAACGAGCGTGAAGTTTATCGTCTACCATGTGAGCAAGTTTGATCATGTACATGATTCCTACTGATACACGGTTATCGAATGGTTCACCTGTTCGACCATCATATAGAACTGTTTTAGCATCACGAGACATGCCAGCTTCTTCGATTGTTGCCCAAACGTCTTCCTCACGCGCACCATCAAATACTGGAGACGCAACGTGAATGCCAAGCTTACGAGCAGCCATACCTAAATGAAGCTCTAGCACCTGACCGATGTTCATACGAGATGGTACCCCTAATGGGTTTAACATGATGTCAATTGGCGTACCGTCTGGTAGGTAAGGCATATCTTCTTCAGGTAAAATACGTGAAATTACACCTTTGTTACCGTGACGACCGGCCATTTTGTCACCTTCAGAAATTTTACGCTTCTGAACAATGTATACACGGACTAATTGGTTTACACCTGGTGGTAATTCGTCGCCATCTTCACGGTTGAAGACTTTAACATCAAGAATGATTCCACCGCCGCCGTGCGGTACACGAAGAGAAGTATCACGAACTTCACGCGCTTTTTCACCGAAAATAGCGTGTAGAAGACGTTCTTCAGCTGTTAGTTCTGTTACACCTTTTGGCGTTACTTTACCAACTAAAAGATCTCCGTCTTTTACTTCTGCACCAATGCGGATGATTCCACGCTCATCTAAGTTGCGAAGCGCATCTTCACCTACGTTTGGAATGTCACGCGTAATTTCTTCAGGTCCAAGTTTCGTATCACGAGACTCAGATTCATATTCTTCAATATGAACAGACGTATATACATCGTCTTTCACAAGGCGCTCACTCATGATGATGGCATCCTCATAGTTGTAACCATCCCATGTCATGAAACCAACCATTACGTTTCGTCCTAAAGCAAGCTCACCTTTTTCCATTGAAGGACCGTCGGCTAAGATCTCACCTTTTACTACTTCGTCGCCAACTGAAACAATTGGACGCTGGTTGTAACAAGTACCTTGGTTAGAACGAACAAATTTCAATAATTTGTATTGATCTAAGTTACCTTTAACTTTTTGTCCGTCTACTTCTTCATAGCGGCGAACAAAAATTTGTTTTGCTTCTACGCGCTCTACAACGCCAGGATATTTACAAATCACGGCTGCACCAGAGTCTTTACCAGATACGTATTCCATACCTGTACCTACGATTGGTGCTTCAGGATTTAATAAAGGTACTGCTTGACGTTGCATGTTCGCACCCATTAATGCACGGTTAGAGTCATCGTTCTCTAAGAATGGAATACATGCTGTAGCGGCAGATACAACTTGTTTTGGTGATACATCCATATAGTCTAAACGATCGCGACGGATAACCGTGTTTTCTCCACGGAAACGTGCAACGACATTTTCATCTAAGAATGAACCATCATCACCTAGACGAGCGTTCGCTTGGGCTACAACATAGTTATCTTCTTCATCAGCTGTTAAGTAGTCAATTCGCTCTGTCACTTTACCTGTTTCAGGATCGATACGACGGTAAGGTGTTTCGATGAAACCGAATTTGTTTACTTTTGCATAAGAAGATAGTGAGTTGATTAACCCGATATTCGGACCCTCTGGCGTTTCAATCGGACACATACGGCCATAGTGGGAGTAGTGAACGTCACGCACTTCGAAACCAGCGCGCTCACGCGTTAAACCACCAGGTCCTAGAGCTGAAAGACGACGTTTGTGCGTCAATTCGCCTAATGGATTCGTTTGATCCATGAACTGTGATAATTGAGAACTTCCAAAGAACTCTTTAATCGCTGCAATAACTGGGCGAATATTAATTAATTGTTGAGGTGTAATTGTATTCGTGTCTTGAATTGACATTCTTTCACGAACAACACGTTCCATACGAGATAAACCGATACGGAATTGGTTTTGTAACAATTCACCTACAGAACGCAGACGACGGTTACCTAAATGGTCGATATCATCTGTGTCTCCTACTTGATGAAGCAAGTTAAAGAAGTAACTGATTGATGCTAAAATATCAGCAGGTGTGATATTTTTAACTTCTTCTGTTACATACGCGTTACCTGATACAGTGATGATTTTTTCACCTTCTGGATCATTTGGCGCATAAATCTTAATAGATTGTAATGTAACATCGTCTTCTACTACTCCACCAACCGGACTATAAGTTTTGAAGTTTACTCCACCTTCAAGCATCGGAATCAAGCGATCTAGCAGACGGCGGTCAATCATTGCGCCTTTTTCTGCAATAATTTCACCTGTTTCAGGATCAACTAATGTTTCAGCTAGCTTTTGATTAAATAAGCGATGTTTGATATGAAGCTTTTTATTAATTTTATAGCGACCTACGTTCGCTAAGTCATATCGTTTTGGATCAAAGAAGCGAGATACTAATAGAGACTTCGCATTCTCAACTGTCGGTGGTTCACCCGGACGTAAACGCTCATAGATTTCTAATAGCGCTTTTTCCGTTGTTTCCGTATTATCTTTTTCAAGCGTATTACGGATGTATTCATTATCACCGATTAAATCGATAATCTCTTGGTCAGAACCGAAACCTAGCGCGCGTAACAGCACTGTTACTGGCAGTTTACGAGTACGATCAATACGCACGTATACTACATCTTTTGCATCAGTTTCATATTCTAGCCATGCACCACGGTTAGGGATAACAGTTGCTGTATATCCTTTTTTACCGTTTTTATCAAGCTTTCCACTATAGTAAACACTTGGTGAACGAACCAACTGTGATACGATAACACGCTCAGCACCGTTAATTACAAAGGTACCTGTTTCGGTCATCAATGGGAAATCTCCCATGAACACATCTTGGTCTTTTACTTCACCTGTTTCTTTATTAATTAACCGCACCTTAACACGAAGAGGTGCTGCATAAGTTACATCACGTTCTTTAGACTCTCCTACTGAATACTTTGGCTCACCTAAGCTGTAATCAATAAATTCTAGTGATAAGTTACCCGTAAAATCATCAATTGGAGAAATATCTTGGAACATTTCTCGTAAACCTTCATCTAAAAACCATTGGTATGAAGCCGTTTGAATCTCGATTAAGTTCGGTAACTCTAAAACTTCACTAATACGAGCATAACTTCTGCGTTGGCGGTGGCGTCCATACTGAACTAGTTGACCTGTCAACTGATTCACCCCTCAAATCAAGCGTTATTATTCAAAATATATAATAAACCATATGTTTATTATTGAACAAAAGAAAAATGGTCTCTTTAAATAGAAAACCACAATTTCATAAAACGTACTATTGATTTTATTAGTTTTTCCCATATAATTCAAAATTATACCTTTTATTTTATGTATAACCCGAGCTCATATGGAATATTTATATATTGGCATTTTATAATGCTAACATACTAAAAAATATTAGTCAACATTTTTTAGCACATATGATATAATACCCTTTTTTCTTTTCTACTACTTCTACTTCATTAAATAGAGATTCTAATTTCGCAAGAGCAGATGGCGCTCCTTGCTTTTTCTGAATCACAATCCAAAGTTCTCCTTGGTCAGCAAGGTGATCTAATGATTTTTCTAGAATTTCATGAACAACTTTTTTACCCGCACGGATCGGCGGATTACTAAGAATAGCTGCAAAATTCGTTTCCTTCACATTTTCATAGCAAGAGCTTTGATAGATTGAAACATTTGATACTGAATTAACTTCAGCATTTTTTTGAGCTAGTGCTAATGCACGTTCATTAACATCGACCATATGAACGTTTCTTTGGCTGTCCTCTTTTGCAAGCGCCAACCCAATTGGGCCATATCCGCATCCAACATCCAGAAGCGGGCCGGGACTCTCAGGCATTTGAAACGTTTCAATTAACAGGCGCGATCCAAAATCGATCTCTTTTTTTGAAAAAACACCGCGGTCACTCGTAAATGAAAAAGCGGTTCCTCTCAATTCAAATGAAAAGCGCTCTTCATTACTTGCAGACGATGGTGTATTAGAAAAATAATGTTCTGTCAAAATAGAACCTCCTAATCAATATGTTCTTCTTTACTATAAATGAAAAGGATGACAGAAGCAAAAAAGCTCGCTTGTACAAGCGAGCTTTTTTATATCAGTTGTTAAGCAATAATTACTTAACTTCTACAGAAGCGCCAACTTCTTCAAGTTTAGCTTTTGCTTCTTCAGCTTCTTCTTTAGAAATACCTTCTTTAAGAGCTTTTGGAGCGTTATCAACGATTTCTTTAGCTTCTTTTAAGCCAAGACCAGTGATTTCACGTACTACTTTGATAACTTTGATTTTTTGTCCGCCAGCACTTTCAAGTACTAGGTCAAATTCAGTTTTCTCAGCAGCAGCTTCACCAGCAGCACCGCCAGCTACAGCTACAGGAGCAGCAGCAGTTACGCCAAATTCTTCTTCGATTGCTTTTACTAAATCGTTAAGTTCTAAAACAGTCATATTTTTAACTGCTTCAATGATTTGTTCTTGAGTCATTGTTAATTTCCTCCTTGTGATTGTGTTATATATAACAGACTAGATTATGCACCTTGTTCTTCTTTTTGATCTGCCACAGCTTTTGTAGCAAGAGCAAGGTTGCGAATTGGAGCTTGAAGCACGCTAAGCAACATAGAAAGTAAGCCTTCGCGAGATGGTAGTTCTGCAAGTGCTTTAATTTCTTCAACAGATGCAACATTACCTTCAATTACACCAGCTTTGATTTCTAACGCTTCGTGTTCTTTCGCGAAGTTGTTTAGAATTTTAGCTGGAGCAACAACATCTTCTCCACCAAATGCGATTGCATTTGGACCTACTAACGCATCATTAAGATCTGTTAGTTCAAGTTTTTCTACAGCACGGCGAGTTAAAGTGTTTTTGTAAACTTTGAACTCAATGCCTGCTTCACGTAATTGCTTACGAAGTTCAGTAACTTCAGCAACATTCAAACCACGGTAGTCAACGACAACTATTGAGTTACTCGCTTGAAGTTTTTCAGCAATTTCGTCTACGACTTGTTTCTTTTGTTCAATTACGTTGCTCATCTTTACACCTCCTGTAGATTTCCTTCCGTACACTCAGACAAGGTGCAATAAAAAACCTCCATGACAATAAAGACATGGAGGTGTAGTAAGCGAACCATAACGTTTCACTAATTTATCTCACACACCTCGGTAGGAAATTAAGCTTTGCAGCACCTACTGTCTACGGTACAAATGTTATTCTTTTTAACAACATTATCTATTATAATCAGGGACTTTCAAAAAGTCAACACCGATTTATTTCCAAATTTATCAAGCAGAGAATGAAGCAGTATCAACTTTGATACCAGGGCCCATTGTTGAAGTAACAGCTACGTTCTTCATGTATGTGCCTTTTGCTGCTGCCGGCTTAGCTTTTACCATAGTTTCGAAGATTGTAGTGAAGTTTTCAACTAACTTGCTCTCTTCGAAAGATACTTTACCGATTGGTACGTGGATGTTACCAGCTTTATCAACGCGGTATTCTACTTTACCAGCTTTGATTTCGTTAACTGCTTTTTGAACATCAAATGTTACTGTACCAGTTTTAGGGTTTGGCATTAAACCTTTAGGTCCTAATACACGACCAAGTTTACCAACTTCACCCATCATGTCTGGAGTAGCTACGATTACATCGAACTCGAACCAACCTTGTTGGATTTTGTTGATGTAGTCAGCATCGCCAACGTAGTCAGCGCCTGCAGCTTCAGCTTCTTTAGCTTTTTCGCCTTTAGCGAATACTAATACACGTTGAGTTTTACCTGTACCGTTTGGTAGTACTACTGCACCACGAATTTGTTGGTCAGCTTTCTTAGGGTCAACTCCTAAACGGAATGCTACTTCTACAGTTGCATCAAATTTAGTTGTGTTTGTTTTCTTTACTAATTCAATCGCTTCTTGTACTGAATAAGTTTGTGTACGATCTACAAGCTTAGCAGCTTCAACGTACTTTTTACCTTTTTTAGCCATTTTTGTTTCCTCCTTATGTGGTTTTAACGGAATAACCTCCCACTAATAAAGGTTGCGAGCATAGGAAAACTTCCATTTCTCGCAACCTTCTAACACCCAATCAAATGGAATTAGTCTTCAACTACGATTCCCATACTGCGCGCTGTACCTTCTACCATGCGCATTGCAGATTCAACGCTAGCAGCGTTTAAGTCAGGCATTTTAGTTTCAGCAATCTCACGCACTTTGTCACGCTTGACTGTTGCAACTTTATTACGGTTTGGTTCACCAGAACCAGACTCGATACCAGCCGCTTTCTTAAGTAGTACAGCAGCAGGTGGAGTTTTCGTAATAAATGTAAATGAACGGTCTTCAAATACCGTGATTTCAACAGGAATGATAAGACCAGCTTGATCAGCTGTGCGAGCGTTAAACTCTTTACAGAAACCCATGATGTTAACACCGGCTTGACCTAATGCAGGACCAACTGGTGGCGCTGGATTTGCTTTACCTGCAGGAATTTGTAACTTAACAAGTTTAATTACTTTTTTAGCCACGAGACACACCTCCTTAAGTCCGTGATGTGGTAATAGGGCGATGCCCTCCCACTCAATGTTCTTTATATATAAAATAAAGAAATAGTTGTTTTAGTCTCTAGTTTTGAGACATACTGACTTATGAAATATTAACATTAAACTTCATGAATTGCAAGGTCTTACAGATTATATTTTTTCAATTTGTGTAAAGTCTAGCTCTACTGGCGTTTGTCTTCCGAACATATCCACATGAACCTTAACTTTACGTTTATCTGTATCGATTTCTTCAATGGTACCTTCGAAGTTTGCAAACGGACCTTCTTGAACCAATACTGTTTCTTTGAGTTCAAAGTCAAAGTCAGCATGCTTCTCGTCCATGCCCATTTGTTTTAAGATCATTTCTACTTCTTCTGGTAGAAGAGCAGTTGGCTTTGATCCAGAACCTGCTGAACCTACAAAGCCCGTAACGCCAGGTGTATTACGAACTACATACCATGAATCATCCGTCATGATGATTTCAACTAACACGTACCCTGGAAATACTTTTTTCTTTGTAATCTTTTCTTTGTTGTTCTTAATTTCTCTTTCTTCTTCTTCAGGAACAACAACGCGGAAAATTTTATCTTGCATACCCATTGTTTCTACGCGCTTTTCTAAATTTGTTTTTACTTTATTTTCATATCCAGAATAAGTATGGACTACATACCAATTTTTCTCCATTTCTGAGGACTATACGTCCTTCCCTCCCAGCTCACTATAAAATAAGATGTCCTAATCTATTGCACAGACAACGCACTAGGAAAATAGTTGACTCCTAGCACAATCATTCTTAAAGCAAATTAAAAAACCCGTCTCCGGGCTTTTCTGAAAAAAACATAATTTAGCTTTATTATACCATGATTTAAGTCAATTTATTCAAGGGATTAAACGAATAAGTGACGAAATTCCGTAATCAACTACTACAAAAAAGAGTGTCATAAATACAACTGTAGAAATAACAGTAATTGTATAACGAGTTAGCTCATTTTTTTTAGGCCAACTTACCTTCTTCATCTCACGCCCAACATCACGCAAGAAATTTCCTACACGGTTCATGTTTGTAACCTCCAATAAATTAAAAGGGGTATTAGTCTGTGCAGATTATTGATCTACTTTGTTTCACGATGAATCGTATGTGCGTTACACGTTTTGCAAAACTTCTTCATTTCTAAACGCTCTTCGTTTTGCTGTGTGTTTTTCATAGTCGTATAGTTACGACTAGCGCATTGCACACACGCAAGTACAACTTTTTTACGCATAATGTCAACCACCTATGAGTGATAATGTCTATAAAAAAGTATCACAGACTTTCTTAGCATGTCAATATGAGGATAGAAGGCTACATTGTGATTTCACGAATCTCGAGGTAGCGCTCTAATTTCCTCTTCACACGCTGAAGTGCATTATCGATGGATTTGACGTGGCGGTTTAACTCTTCTGAAATCTCTTGATAAGATTGACCATCTAAATAAAGAACGAGAACTTTTCGCTCAAGATCACTTAACAGTTCAGCCATCTTTAATTCAATATCATCAAACTTCTCTCGATTAATGAGCAACTCTTCTGGATTTGCTACTTTTGTCCCCGAAATAACATCCATTAAGGTTCGGTCGGACTCTTCATCATATATTGGCTTGTCCAATGATACATAAGAGTTTAATGGAATATGTTTTTGCCTTGTTGCGGTTTTAATAGCGGTAATAATTTGCCTGGTAATGCAAAGTTCAGCAAAAGCTTTAAACGAAGTTAGCTTATCTTCTCTAAAATCTCTAATTGCCTTATATAACCCTATCATACCTTCTTGTACAATATCTTCACGGTCTGCCCCAATTAAAAAATATGACCGCGCCTTTGCTCGCACAAAGTTTTTGTATTTATGAATCAAATACTCTAATGCGTCAATATCGCCTTTATGCACAAGATCGACAACTGTTTCATCCTCTTGTTGTTCGAAATGAGCATGCAGTTTTCTCCCATAATTATCGCCCATATCGATCCCCCCGACCGCACAGTAGATAGAAATATTATACAGTAGCTAATTCCGTACCGTCAATAACCTCACCGCTGTCCCCGACGCCATTTTTCGAAAATTTCGGCTACTTGATTGGAAAGTTGAATGCGTGCCGCTGGCTTTTGATTTTGAATAGACTTCACATCAAGATTAATATGTTTCTCAATTTGCTCAATTTCGTTGTACAATTCTCGAGCAGAAATTCTAAGCGCACCTTGTCCAAAGATTGCCCACTGCTCCGTAAAATCAGATGTAGCAACATGAATCTGTGTCTTTACATTGTTTAGCTCTTGAGCCAGCTTTTCAATGTACTCATCCGCTGTTTCATTTTCTCTTGTAAATACAACGTCAACCTTATGATTTTTTGCCTTCTTTTCAATTCCTTCGACCATATGAGCATCGAAGACAATAATGACACGATAACCCATATATGCTTGATACTCTGCCATCTTTTCGATTAACAGGTCTCGAGCACCGGCGAAATCATTATCTCTAAGCTTTCTTAGGTCGGGCCACGCACCTATCATGTTATAACCATCCACCAGTAGAATATCCATTCTTATTCACCTAGAGGATGGCGTTTTCGGTAAACCTCATACATGAGAAGACTAGCTGCTACAGATGCATTTAACGATGTAACATGCCCAACCATTGGAAGCTGTACAAGGAAGTCGCATTTTTCACGAATCAAACGACTCATGCCTTTTCCTTCGCTTCCAATCACTAACGTAAGCGGCATACCTCCATCTAGGTTGCGGTAATCATCGCTTTCTTTCGCATCTGTTCCAACAATCCATACGCCTCGATCTTTTAATTCATCAATCGTCCTTGATAGGTTTGTTACCCTTGCTACGGGAACATGTTCAATCGCTCCTGTAGAGGCCTTAGCTACAGTGGCCGTTAATCCAACTGAACGGCGCTTTGGAATAATAATACCGTGTGCGCCAACGGCATCGGCTGTTCGCATAATAGAACCTAAATTATGGGGATCTTCAAGCTCATCTAATAGAAGAAAAAACGGACTTTCATTACGTTTTTCCGCTAAGTTAAATAAATCATCTAACTCTGCATACTGATAAGCAGCAACTTGTGCAGCTACTCCTTGATGAATACCGCCTACCATTTGCTCAATTTTCTTTTTCGGTACAAACTGCACCAATACACCATTACGTTTTGCTAACTGCGTGATTTGCCCCATAGAACCGCCTTGCGATCCTTCGGCAATCCATAGTTTGTTAATGTCGCGCCCAGACTTTAGGGCTTCTAGGACCGGATTACGTCCAATGATAAATTCATGTTCCATGATTCATTCCTCCCTCTCCTTCATCGACGAAAGAGATAGCTTTAGTAATAAGTTCCATCATTCTTTCTTCTTCACCTAAGAGATACAAATAGCCTACGACCGCTTCAAATGCCGTACTGTAGCGATACGTTTGCACATCTGTGTTTTTAGGGACTGTACCGGACTTTGCATTGCGTCCTCGGCGCAGCACACCTTCTTCTTCTTCAGTAAAAAAGTTTTCATTTTTAAAATAATATACGATTTGCGCTTGTGCTTTTGCTGATACGTATTTTTTAGCTTTATTATGAAGCTGGTTAGGGCGCACTGTCCCTAACACCAGCAGGTGGCGGCGAACATGTAAATCAAACACCGCATCACCCATATAAGCAAGAGCTAAGCTATTTAGCTGTTTTACATCTAATTTACTGCTGCTCATAACACTATTATCCTCTTTTCCATCTTGTTCCTTGTGCCGTATCTTCTAAAATAATATTTTTAGCCTTTAATTCATCTCGAATTTGATCTGCTAATTGGAAATTACGATCTTTACGAGCCTGAATACGATCTTGGATCAATTGATCAATTTCTTCATCTAGAAGTTCAGCTTCTCCAAACGTAATGCCTATTGCAGCACCTAATTCTTTAAACTCTTTAATAAAGGCTTCAATTACATCCGTAGACGTTGTTTGTTCTAACAAATACAAGTTAGCTTGCTTTGCTAGCTCGAACAGAACAGAAATGGCATTTGCCGTATTAAAATCATCATCCATCTCTTCAACAAACGTTTCGCGAAGCTCTTTTAGCTTTTCGAACCATTCTGAAGCATCTTCTTGAAGATTTGTTGCTGCCTCTAGACGGTGAGTTAAGTTGCCGTAAGCTGTTTGCAGACGCTCAAACCCTTTGCGCGTATTCTCTAAAATTTCTTCGTTATAGTTAATTGGGTGACGATAGTGAACAGATAAAATAAAGAATCGAAGTAGGGAAGGATCATGCTTTTTAATAATGTCATGAACTAACACGAAGTTCCCTAGTGATTTAGACATCTTTTCATTATCAATATTGATATATCCGTTATGAAGCCAGTATTTCGCAAACGATTTCCCAGTGAGCGCTTCTGATTGAGCAATTTCATTTTCGTGATGAGGGAAAGCTAAATCCTGACCGCCTGCGTGGATATCAATTGTATCACCTAAATACTTGCGTGCCATCGCAGAGCACTCGATATGCCAGCCTGGTCTTCCTTGACCCCAAGGGCTATCCCATGCGATCTCTCCATCTTTGGTTGCTTTCCAAAGAGTAAAGTCTAATGGATCTTCTTTCTTTTCTCCAACTTCGATACGAGCACCGGATTGCAATTCATCAATAGACTGATGTGATAATTTTCCGTATCCTTCAAACTTACGTGTACGATAGTATACATCACCCTCTGACTCATATGAATATCCTTTTTTTACCAGTTCATCAATGAACTCAATAATGATATCCATATTTTCAGTTACGCGTGGATGCACATCGGCATGCTTGCATCCAAGAGCTGACGTATCTTCAAAGTAGGCATCGATAAAGCGGTTTGCGATCGTGGGAACATCTTCTCCTAACTCTTTTGCTGCCTTAATTAATTTATCATCCACATCTGTGAAGTTTGAGACATACTCTACATCGTACCCTCTAAATTCTAAATAGCGGCGCACCGTATCAAATACGATTGCAGGACGCGCATTTCCAATATGAATATAGTTATACACGGTCGGTCCGCACACGTACATTTTGACTTTGTTTTCTTCTAGCGGTACAAACGTCTCTTTTTGACGTGTTAACGTGTTATATAGCTTAATTGCCATGGTGAATCTTCCCTTCTTTTAATTCCTTTAATTGATTTTGCAGGTGTAAAATTTCTTTCTCTAGCTGTTTGAAACGCTCTGCATCTGGATCTGGCAAATCTTGATGATTCAAATCTTTTAGAATCCGGACGCCATTTTGAATGACGACTCGGCCAGGGATACCAACAACCGTTGAGTTTTCTGGGACGTCATTTAACACAACTGAGCCTGCTCCAATTTTGGAGTGCGCATGAATCGTAATCGACCCTAGTACTTTAGCACCTGTTGCAATTAAGACATTGTCTTCGATCGTCGGGTGACGCTTTCCTTTTTCTTTCCCTGTTCCTCCGAGTGTTACTCCTTGATATACTGTTACATTATCTCCAATTTCGCACGTTTCCCCAATAACAATTCCCATTCCGTGGTCAATAAAAAATCGGCGACCAATTTTCGCACCCGGATGAATTTCAATCCCTGTGAAGAATCGGCTAATTTGTGAGATTACACGTGCCAGAAAAAACCACTTTCTTTTAAAAAGCCCGTGAGCTAATCTATGTGCCCAAATAGCATGCAACCCCGAATAGGTTAATATCACTTCAATATAACTTCTTGCTGCAGGATCTTGTTCAAATATGGCCTCAATGTCTTCCTTTAACAACTTTAGCATCATCTCACCCCAATTCCGCTATTCCTCTATCTACTCATTGATTGTATAAAAAAACGCCCCTATGTCAAATGACACAGAGACGTATATACGCGGTTCCACTCTGTTTGGATCAACAAACGATCCCAACTCTTCTCTCATAACGTGAAAGTACCCGCTTTTGCCTACTTACTTAGTAGCATTCAACAAAAGACTCAAAGGCGCACTTCAACAAGTTTTGTCATAGGTTACTTTCAGCCGGTGATAACCCTCTCTGATATGCAATGAACTTGCCTACTCTTCCTTCTCAACGATATCCATATTTGATTATTTTATCATATGGGCAAAATAGAAATTTGTTAACTATAAATGCTTTCTAAACGAGCTAAAACTGTTTCTTTCCCTAAAAGAGAAATAGCTTTTGGAAGCTCCGGACCGTGTGTTTCGCCTGTTGTTGCTACACGAATTGGCATAAATAGTTTTTTACCTTTTTGACCTGTTGCTTTTTGTACAGCCTTTGTTGCTGCCTTAATTTCATCAGCGCTGAATTCTTCTAAGGAAGAAATCTCTTCAGCAAATGCTTTTAACACTTCCGGTACTTGCTCTTCAGCAAGCACTGCTTTTGCTTCTTCACTGTAATCAATTTCTTTCTTAAAGAACATTTCAGTAAGTTCAACAATCTCAGCGCCAAAGCTCATTTGTTCTTGGTATAGAGCGACTAAGTCACGTACCCATTGTTCTGTTTCTGCATTGCGCGTTTCTTCAACTTTTCCAGCTTTCACTAAGTGAGGAACTGATAAAGCTACTACCTCGTCTAAATCCAATTGTTTCATGTATTGGTTGTTCATCCAACGTAATTTGCTTGTATCAAATAGTGCTGGAGATTTTGATAAACGAGCTGGGTCAAAAATTTCAATGAACTGTTCTTTAGAGAAGATTTCTTCTTCTCCCACAGGTGACCAGCCCAGCATTGTAATAAAATTAAACAGTGCTTCCGGCAAGTAGCCTAATTCTTTATATTGCTCAATAAACTGAATGATTGACTCATCACGTTTACTTAGCTTACGGCGATTTTCATTTACGATTAATGTCATATGACCAAATACAGGAGGCGTCCAGCCTAAAGCTTCATACACAAGAATTTGCTTCGGTGTATTAGAAATATGGTCATCTCCGCGTAAAACATGTGTCATCTTCATTAGATAATCATCAATGGCTACAGCGTAATTATATGTTGGTGTACCGTCTTTTTTCACAATAACGAAGTCACCAATGCCTTCAGACTCAAATGATACTTCATCTTTGACAATATCATTCCATTTAATTTCTGTGTTACTAGGAACACGGAAGCGAATGCTTGGCTCACGGCCTTCTGCTTCTAGTTCAGCACGCTGTTCAGCTGTTAAGTTACGGCACTTACCTGAATAGCGCGGCATTTGACTGTTCGCCTGCTGTTCTTCACGCTCTTTTTCAAGCTCTTCTGACGTACAGTAACAGTGATAAGCTAATCCTTTTTCAAGAAGTTCTTCCGTATATTTTTGATAGATTTCCGTACGTTCAGACTGGCGGTAAGGACCGTACTCGCCGCCTACGTCGATACTCTCATCCCATTCAATACCTAACCATTTTAAATAGCGCAGCTGACTTTCTTCTCCGCCTTCGATATTACGCTTTTGATCTGTATCTTCAATACGGATAATAAATTTACCGTTTTGATTTCGTGCAAATAAATAATTAAATAGTGCTGTTCTTGCATTCCCTATATGAAGATGTCCAGTTGGACTCGGGGCATAACGAACTCTTACTTCGCTTGACATAACTAAGATGACCTCCAATTTAATATTACTTATAGTATGTATTTATATGTTTTAGACATGTTCTAATTTTATCACCAAATAGGTATCTGTCAAAGTCAACTGTTTTTATTTTTGATAAACTAAAACGGCTGCTTGGGCGGCAATTCCTTCTTCACGTCCCGTAAAACCTAACTTTTCTGTTGTTGTTGCCTTGACGTTAATTTGAGAAATGCTTGCTTCTAACAGCTGCGCAATGCGCTCTCTCATTGGTTCAATGTAAGGAGCCATTTTAGGTTTTTGCGCGATAATTGTGCAATCTACATTGCTTAATTCATAGCCTTCATCTTTTAGTAGTTTCCATACGTGTTGAAGAAGCTTTGCTGAATCAGCATCTTTAAATTCAGGGTCTGTATCCGGAAAATGCTTTCCGATATCTCCTTTAGCCGCCGCTCCTAATAAGGCATCTGCGATTGTATGCAACAGCACATCTGCATCTGAATGGCCTAATAATCCTTTTTCATACGGAATTTCTAAACCGCCGATGATTAAAGGTCTTCCTTCTGCAAATTCATGTACGTCGAAACCTTGTCCTACTCGAATGTTCATTTTTCCACTCCTTCAGTCCTGTTTAGCTTTGTTAATATAGCTTCTGCATATAACAAATCTTCTGGTGTTGTTAGTTTTATATTATCGTAATTTCCCTCTACAATCGATACTTTTTGCCCCGCTTTTTCTACTAAACTTGCATCATCGGTGCCTAAGTATTCATTTGTTTTTGCTTTTTCGTGTGCATCCATTACTACATCAAAAAGAAAAGCCTGCGGCGTTTGAATAGCCCACAAGCTAGAGCGCTCAACTGTTTCAATGACAGTACCCTGTTCCACACGCTTAATTGTGTCTTTTACTGGAACAGCCAGCACAGCAGCCTTATCACTAGCAGCTTTTTCTACTAACTCATGGATTGTGTTTTGTTGAACAAATGGACGAGCGCCATCATGAATTAATACCATCTGAGCCTGCTTTAAACTTTTAAGGCCGTTATAAACGCTATGTTGACGTTCATCGCCTCCAACTGTCAATGATTGAACCTTTTGAGTTGGATATTCGATTAATAACTCTTCAAAAATCTCCACTTCTTTTTTATTTACGACTAGTACAATTCCACTGCACCAAGGATCTTGCTCGAATTTTTGCAGCGTATGAATGATCAGCGGAACGTTTTGAATGGTTAAAAATTGTTTGTTCCGCCCCGCTTTCATTCGCTTCCCCTGACCTGCAGCTAACACGATAATTTCATACTTCATAGGTATACTCCCTTTACCTGTTACGTCACAGTGCTTTTTCTAATAACTTGGGTTTCGCAAAAATCATACGGCCTGCTGAGGTTTGGAGTACGCTCGTCACCAGTACATCAATTTGCTTTCCAATATAATTTCTTCCTTCTTCTACCACGATCATTGTACCGTCATCAAGATAGGCAATACCTTGATTATGCTCTTTACCGTCTTTTATAACTAACACGTTCATTTCTTCTCCTGGAAGCACAATTGGCTTAACAGCATTTGCTAAGTCATTGATATTTAAAACGCCAACATTTTGAAGTTCACATACTTTATTTAAATTAAAATCGTTTGTCACGACCAAACCCGAAGTCAGCTTTGCCAATTTAACCAGCTTGCTGTCTACTTCTTGAATGTCTTCGAAATCGCCTTCATAAATTTCTACCTTCATTGCCAGTTCTTTTTGAATCCGGTTGAGAATATCTAGACCTCGTCTACCTCTGTTTCGTTTTAGAACATCCGACGAATCAGCAATATGCTGAAGTTCCTCAAGCACAAAGCGCGGAATAACAATCGTTCCGTCTAAAAATCCTGTTTGACAAATATCTGCGATACGGCCGTCAATAATAACGCTTGTATCTAAAATCTTAAGAGACTTTAATGATTCTTCGTTATCTGTTTCTTCTTCTTGTCCTTTTTTCTTCCCAATTCGAGCCGGCATCGAAAACACGCTTACAAGTTCATCACGTTTTTTAAACCCGACTTGAAACCCTAAGTAACCTAAAAGAATACTTAGAAAGATTGGTAAAATGGTACTTACTACTTGAAGTTGAATTCTGCCTAAAAAAGCTCCGACCAAGTAGGCCACAATAAGCCCTAAAATCAATCCTAAGCTCCCAAAAAGCACATCCGTTACAGGCGCCTTCAGTAACGCCTCTTCCACTCGGCGAATTAATTCAACTATATAATCAACAATCCAAAACGTGACAAGGAAAAACAAAATGGCTCCCAGTATTGCATCGACGTAAGGCTTTTCTAGAAATGCTACATCTTGCAGATTTAATAATTGAATAAGTTCAGGTATAAAAAAGACGCCCAATGTACCACCTGTAATAATAAAAAATAACTGTACAAAACGTTTTAACACGCCTTCACCTCCCTTTATCATTATAAACAGTTTACAATGATTGAAACCTGTTATTTAACCAAAAAACAGAATTTGTAAACAAACTGTCACTTTTTTTGTATTTTCACAATATCTTAATGAATCAAACATTTAATGTCAATTAATATCCTATAGCTGACGGTTTGTAAGATGTTGCTCTTTTAGTCTTTTTAGGCCTTCTCTGATTTTCCTTGCTCGAATTTCACCGATGCCTTCTACCTCATCCAATTCTTCTACCGACGCATCTGCTATCGTTTTTAAATCCCCTAATTCATCAATGAGATTTTCAATAATAATCGATGGAAGTCTTGGAATTTTATGAAGCATTCGATACCCTCTAGGAATAACGCTGTCTTCAAAGCTTGTATACATGGGATATCCCATTAAGCGAAGGAGCGTTTGGTCATCGAGAAGAACATTATTTGACGGCTGCTGCATGCGTTCAATTACTCGGTAAGGGTCAAAGCTGAGGTCATACATATAATCTTTGATTAATAAAGTTGCTTCTTCCTCTAAGTGGGAAAGTAGTTCATTCATTTGGAGACGGATTAGTCTTCCTTCTGTTCCTAACTCGCTAATATAGCTCAAAATTTCATTTTTAATACGCAGAACCATTTCTGTACGATGAAGCGACTGCAGCACGTCTGTATGAGTTACTTGCTCTTCAAACTCTAATGCACTGAGACTTGTAATCGATTCGTCTAATACCGCCTTGTACTTTTCAAGTGTTCCAAGCGCTTGATTCGCTTTTGCTAAAATAACGCTAATGTCTTTCAATACATACTGCAGAGACCCTTTGTAAAGCGTAATCACATTTCTTCTTTGTGAAATGGCTATCACCAATACACCTGACTGCTTAGCTACGCGCTCTGCTGTACGGTGTCGCATTCCTGTCTGTGAAGAAGGAGTAGAGGGGTCTGGCATGAGCTGAGCATTAGCAAATAATATCTTGCTTCCGCTGTCGTTTAAAATAAGCGCTCCATCCATTTTGGCTAACTCGTATAAATGCGCAGGTGTAAATGCACAATTAATCGAAAATCCTCCATCTACCATCTTTTTGACTTGTTCATTGTAGCCCATAACAATTAAGCCACCCGTCTTTGCCCGCAAGACGTTATCGATACCGTCACGAATAGGGGTTCCTGGTGCTACAAACTGCAGAATTTCTGATATTTGTTTTTGACTAACTGTTGTTTTTTCTCCTTCCACTGCTTATCCTCCTAATGTATATTGCAGAGCCTCCGCTACTGTTGATACCCCAATCACATCAATACCATCTGGGACTTTCCATCCTCCTAAATTTTTCTCCGGGATAATAATTCGTTGGAACCCTAATTTTACCGCTTCTTGAACGCGCTGTTCAATTCTAGATACTCGGCGTACTTCACCTGTTAATCCTACTTCTCCTACAATAACATCTGTAGCGCTAGAAGCAGCATCTCTGAAGCTTGAAGCAATGCTAACGGCTACAGCTAAATCGATTGCTGGTTCATCTAATTTCACTCCACCTGCTACTTTTAAATAAGCATCTTGATTCTGCAGCAGCATTCCTACACGCTTTTCTAAGACAGCCATGATAAGCGAAACGCGATTATGATCTACTCCCGTCGCCATTCTTCTAGGGTTTCCAAAGCTCGTTGGACTGATTAGCGCCTGCAGCTCTACTAATACAGGCCTTGTCCCTTCCATTGAAGCGACAACAACCGACCCTGCTGCTCCCTGAGATCGTTCTTCTAGAAAGATTTCAGATGGATTCAATACTTCTTCTAGCCCACTTTCTTTCATTTCAAAAATGCCCATTTCATTTGTGGATCCAAATCGGTTCTTAACCGCTCTTAATATACGATACGTATGATGGCGCTCTCCTTCAAAATAAAGAACCGTATCCACCATATGTTCAAGAAGTCTTGGACCTGCAATGGCCCCTTCTTTCGTTACATGACCCACAATAAAGATGGCAATTCCATTTGTTTTAGCAACACGCATTAGTTCAGCCGTACACTCTCGCACCTGTGAGACGCTTCCTGGCGCTGATGTCACATCAGCATGGTAAATGGTTTGAATTGAATCAATCACCACAAAATCAGGCTGCATGCTTGAGATGGCCTCTAGTATTAATTCTAAGTTTGTTTCTGCGTGAACATAAAGCTCTTCAGCTTTTACACCTAGCCTGTCCGCTCTTAACTTCGTTTGTTTGGTTGATTCCTCTCCCGAAATATATAGTACTTTATTTTGTTTCATTGCTAACTGCGCGGAGGTTTGTAAAAGTAAAGTAGACTTTCCGATACCCGGATCTCCCCCTATTAAAACGAGTGACCCTCTGACAATACCTCCTCCTAATACACGATTTAACTCTGCAGAAGGTGTAAAAATTCGTGGTTCTGTTGTAGATTCAATCGCTGTAATTGACTGAGGTTTTTGAACTTTAGAAGCAGTAGCTCCGGAAAAAGCTCCTCGGCGTGATGATTTCGTTTCTTCCATTTCTTCTACCATAGAATTCCAGCTTCCACATCCGGGACATTTCCCCATCCATTTTGCTGATTCATATCCGCAATGCTGACATGCAAATTTTGTTTTTCGTTTCGCCATTATGTTATCAATCTCTCCGTTCATTCAATCGATTTCTATCTCTATTGTACACTATTTCCTAAGCTAAAATAAAAAGGGAGGCATACGTGTTTTTTCGTATGCCTCGTCTTGGTTTGAGTAAATTTAGCTGATGCTGCTTGGAGCGGAGGATTTAACAACAAATTCTCCTTTATCTACATCTAGCGTCACTTTCTGACCTTTTTGAACAACCCCTTTTAGCAGCTCTTCAGATAAACGGTCTTCAATATGTTTTTGAATTGCTCTACGAAGTGGACGAGCACCGTATTCTGGATCAAAACCTTCCTCTGCAATCTTATCAATTGCCTCTTTTGTTAATTCAAGATCAATTTCTTGCTCTTTTAAGCGTTTTGTTAACTGATCCGCCATTAATTTAACAATTTCAGCTAAGTGAGGTTTCTCTAATGAATGGAAGACGATAATTTCATCGATACGGTTTAGGAACTCCGGACGGAACGCGCGCTTCATTTCCGCCATTACTTTTCCTTTCATATCTTTGTAGTCTTGCCCTTCTGCTTCTACTGTGAACCCTAAGTGCTTGCTTCGTTTTAATGTATCAGCACCTACGTTTGATGTCATAATTAAAATCGTATTACGGAAATCAACTGTACGGCCTTTTGAATCTGTTAAGCGTCCATCTTCTAACACTTGTAATAAAATGTTAAATACATCCGGATGCGCTTTTTCAATTTCGTCTAAAAGAACAACTGAGTAAGGTTTTCTTCTTACTTTTTCCGTTAACTGGCCGCCTTCTTCGTATCCAACATACCCTGGAGGTGAACCTACTAAGCGTGAAGTAGAATGTTTCTCCATGTACTCAGACATATCGATACGAATCATTGCATCTTCATCGCCGAAGATTGACTCCGCTAATGCACGTGCAAGCTCTGTTTTACCAACCCCTGTTGGTCCTAAGAAAATGAATGAACCAATTGGACGTTTTGGATCTTTCAAGCCTGCTCTAGCACGGCGCACAGCTTTTGCAACTGCTTTTACCGCTTCTTCTTGCCCAATTACACGAGAGTGAAGAATCTCTTCCATGTTCAGCAGTCTTTCTGTCTCTTCCTGTGCCAGTTTAGAGACCGGTACACCCGTCCAGCTAGATACCACCATCGCAATATCTTCTACGGTTACAGCTGAGTTTTCTTTACCTTGCTGCTCTTTCCAAATTTTCTTTGTGTCTTCTAATTCTTCGCGTAGGCGTTGCTCTGTATCGCGTAAAGATGCTGCTTTTTCAAATTCTTGACTTTGAACAGACGCATCTTTTTCATTGCGTACTGATTCTAATTTTTGCTCTAATTCCTTTAAATTTGGCGGCGTTGTAAACGAACGTAAACGCACTTTTGAACCAGCTTCATCAATTAAATCGATTGCTTTATCCGGTAAGAAACGATCTGAAATGTAGCGATCTGATAGTTTCACCGCTTGCTCGATTGCCTCATCAGAAATAGATACTCGGTGATGCGCTTCATAACGGTCACGAAGCCCTTTTAAGATTTGAATAGACTCTTCCAACGTTGGTTCATCCACTTGAATTGGCTGGAAGCGACGCTCTAACGCTGCATCTTTTTCAATGTATTTTCTGTATTCATCTAAAGTCGTAGCACCGATACACTGAAGTTCTCCACGAGCAAGAGACGGTTTTAAAATATTAGAAGCATCGATAGCACCTTCTGCGCCACCAGCGCCAATTAATGTGTGTAACTCATCGATAAAGAGAATGATATTACCTGCTTGACGAATTTCATCCATTACTTTCTTCAGGCGATCTTCAAATTCTCCGCGGTATTTTGTACCAGCAACAACCGTTCCCATATCCAAAGTCATAACGCGTTTGTCACGTAAAATTTCTGGAACTTCATTGTTGACGATTTGCTGAGCCAAACCTTCCGCGATTGCCGTTTTACCGACACCTGGCTCCCCAATTAATACAGGGTTGTTTTTTGTACGTCGGCTTAACACTTCAATAACACGCTGAATTTCTTTCCCACGTCCGATAACAGGGTCTAAGCTTCCTTCGCGCGCTACAACTGTTAAATCGCGTGCTAAGCTGTCTAGCGTAGGTGTATTGGCATTTGAAGAGCCTCCGCCTTGATGGCTTGAAGCAGCTTCATTGCTACCTAATAAATGAAGTACTTGCTGACGAGCTTTATTTAGGCTGACACCTAGATTATTTAAAACGCGTGCTGCAACGCCTTCACCTTCACGAATTAAGCCTAGTAAGATATGTTCTGTTCCTACATAAGAATGACCAAGCTTTCGGGCTTCATCCATTGAAAGTTCAATGACTTTTTTCGCTCGAGGTGTATAATGAATGGTCTGCGTTAATTCTTGGCCTCTGCCAATTAATGCTTCCACTTCTTTTTGAATTTTTTCAGTGCTTAGGCCTAGAGCAGAAAGAGCTTTTGCTGCAATTCCTTCACCTTCACGAACGATACCTAATAAAATATGCTCCGTTCCAATGTTGTTGTGACCTAGGCGTAGTGCTTCTTCCTGTGCTAAAGCTAATACTTTTTGTGCGCGCTCTGTAAATCTACCAAACATCATATAATCGTCACCCTCCACGTTTAATTTGTGTTTTTATTTATAGTGAGACGTTCTCGAATTAAGGTGGCTCTTTTAATGTCACGTTCTTGAGGCTTTAGGGGCCCTCCCGAATACTTTTGTAAAAAGCCTGGCTGCGTCATAATGATAAGTTCATTCAATATATTTTGACTCAGTCCTTTTATATACCCTAAATCGATTCCTAATCGAACATCTGATAAACATTGTGAAGCTTCTTTTGACTCAATAATACGGCTATTGGCCAATACTCCATATGAACGATACACTCGATCTTCTAACTCTACATGAGATGTTTTAAACAGCGCATCTCTTGCAGAGTGCTCTTGTGTAATTAACTGCTGTACGACACTATTTAAATCTGCCACAATATCTTCTTCAGATTTCCCTAAGGTTATCTGATTAGAGATTTGAAAGATATTCCCTAAAGCTTCGCTACCTTCTCCATAAATTCCTCTCACCACTAAGCCGAGCTGGTTAATAGCGGGAATAATACGATGAATTTGACGGGTCATCACTAAAGCCGGCAGATGCATCATAACAGATGCACGTAGCCCAGTACCCACATTTGTGGGACAGCTGGTTAAATACCCTCTATTTTCATCAAACGCATAATCTACGTATTTCTCAATCCAATTATCTACTTTATTCGCTGTGCTTAAAGCTTCAGATAATTGAAGGCCTGGAAATAAACATTGTATGCGTAAATGATCTTCTTCATTAACCATAATACTCAAATCTTCTTTTTCTGATAAAAAACAAGCTCCGTTGTTATCTCCTTCAGCCAAGTTAGGACTGATAAGATGCTTTTCAACCAACACTTGCTTTTGAAGAGGCTGTAATTCGTTCATCTTTAGTAAATGCAAATTCCACTGATTGGTGTTCTCACTTTTTTGAAAAACTTGCTCGAATACTCGAACCACTTCAACTGCTTGTTCTTTAGAAAAGAGAGTTGGAAAAAGATAATGATTTAAATTTCGAGCCAGCCTGATTCGACTGCTTAAAACAATATCTGAATTCGAAGCTTCTTGGCGCATCCAAGAGCTAACAGGCTGGGAAAAGAACAAATCCTGGGACATGAATTACGCTTCCTCCTCTCTCGATTCGTTCATCTTCTTTTCTAGTAATCGAATGTGATCTCGGAGTTCGGCTGCTTTCTCAAACTCCTCTTTTTCGATATACTCTTTTAAGTTCAATCTTAATGCCTGTAATTCCTTTTTTAAATGAAGATTACTTGCAATTCTTGCTGGTATTTTTCCATGATGCAGATAATTACCTCCATGCAGCCTCTTCAAGAAAGGAATAAGAGGTCGCTCAAATGTTTTGTAGCAATCTGCACATCCAAACCTGCCTATTTTAGCAAATTTTTGATATGTCATGCCACAAGTAGGACAAGAAAGAACCTCCTGACTTTGTTGCTTATAATTTTCAGTTACTGCTGGATCTAGGTTAAGTAGGCCAGCTAGTAAGTTATTGATTGAAAAACCTTGCTGATTTGAAAAAGAAAATGTATCTCCATTTTCTGAAGCGCATTGTTCACATACATGCATCTCCGTCTTTTCACCATTAATAATTTTTGTGAAGTGAAGAGTTGCAGGTCTCGTTTCACATTGCTGACAAATCATCCTGTCATCACTCCCTGTTCTAAATAAAATAGATCATGAGCTTATCGGTAGCGTAATGAATTAAGCATTGCTTTTAAAAGATTAGCCCTTAGCTCATCACGATAAGGAAGTTCAATATTAATAACTGAACGATTGATAACACTCAACATGATTTTTGCTTCTCGTTCTGTGATGACTTTTTCTTCAACTAACCTAATAATGACGTTTTCAGCACTTACTTGTGAAATTTCATTTTGAATCATCTCAATTACTTGCTGAAACAAATCCGCTGCATCATGCATTTTTACTTTTGCAATACGAATAAATCCGCCGCCGCCTCGCTTACTTTCTACAAGATAACCTCTCTCAACTGTAAAACGGGTATTGATAACGTAATTAATTTGCGACGGAACGCATTGAAATTTATCAGCAATCTCACTGCGCCTTATTTCAACAATTTCTCTTTCACTTAATTCAAGTACTTGTTTTAAATACTGTTCGATAATGTCAGAGATATTTGGCACGTTGCCCCCTCCTTCTGACTTTGACTATATTTGACCTTAATTTAAATATAAAAGGAAACGAAAAAATTTTCAACTATGTACTATTAAAGTTTATTCTTTACTTTTATCGTTGCCACTAAAATTTATTTCAAAACCTGCAAATCGTGAATTTTATTGTTCTTACTATACTTTTTCATAAAACAAATAAATTGTAAACAAAAAAGGACTAGCTAAAATAGCTAGTCCTTTTTCAGGTGCCTGGCAACGTCCTACTCTCACAGGGACAAAGTCCCAACTACCATTGGCGCTAAAGAGCTTAACTTCCGTGTTCGGTATGGGAACGGGTGTGACCTCTTCGCTATCGCCACCAGACAAGAGATTGCTCTCTCAAAACTAGGTAACAGTTTGCTGAGTAAAGCTTACGCTTTTAAAGTTTTGGTTAAGTCCTCGATCGATTAGTATCAGTCAGCTACACGTGTCGCCACGCTTCCACCTCTGACCTATCAACCTGATCATCTTTCAGGGATCTTACTAGCTTGCGCTATGGGAAATCTCATCTTGAGGGGGGCTTCATGCTTAGATGCTTTCAGCACTTATCCCGTCCACACATAGCTACCCAGCGATGCCTTTGGCAAGACAACTGGTACACCAGCGGTGTGTCCATCCCGGTCCTCTCGTACTAAGGACAGCTCCTCTCAAATTTCCTACGCCCACGACGGATAGGGACC
>NZ_JBLZXA010000011.1:0-49590 GCF_056099005.1 Priestia sp. 53B2 | reverse complement strand
TTAGGCACGCCGCCAGCGTTCATCCTGAGCCAGGATCAAACTCTCCGAAGAAATGTTTGACTTGCTCATATAAAATAAAAAAATTAACGTTGACGTTTGTCGCTTTGTTCAGTTTTCAAAGTTCAACTGCCGCTCTCGAGCGACTTTACTATCTTATCAAGTTATTAACGTAATGTCAACAACTTTTTTATTTCTTTTTGTTGTTTTCGCTCGTCTGCGTTAGCGACAGATATAAATATACCAAATCATTTTCATAAAAACAAGAGGTAAATTAAAAGTTTAAATTTTCTAATATTATTAACTAAAAAAAGATGGCCGTAGCCATCTCTTTTTTAGCGTTGACGCATATGTGGGAATAATAGTACATCACGGATTGACGGTGCATTTGTTAGTAACATAACAAGACGGTCAATACCGATTCCTAGACCACCTGTAGGTGGCATACCATATTCTAATGCCTCAATGAAGTCATCATCCATCTCATGTGCTTCATCGTTTCCTTGTTCTTTCTCTTTCAACTGAGCTTCAAAGCGCTCACGTTGGTCAATTGGATCATTTAGCTCTGTAAATGCATTCGCGTGTTCACGCGCAACGATAAACAGCTCAAAACGGTCAGTAAAACGCGGATCTTCCGCATTTTTCTTAGCCAATGGAGAGATTTCTACAGGATGTCCGTAAATGAACGTTGGTTGAATTAACTGCTCTTCTACTTTTTGTTCAAAGAATTCATTTACAATATGTCCATATTGCATATGTTCAGTGATTTCTACCCCGTGTTCTTTCGCTAAAGCACGAGCTTCTTCAACAGATGTTTCTCCCCAGAAGTCTACGCCCGTATATTGTTTAATAGCATCCACCATATGAAGTCTTGTCCACTCTGGAGTTAAATCTACCTCTTGATCGCCATACTGAATCTTTGTTGTGCCAAGTACTTCTTGCGCGATGTGTGCAATTAAGTTCTCTGTTAAAGCCATGATATCTTTGTAGTCTGCATACGCTTCGTACAATTCGATCATTGTAAATTCAGGATTGTGACGTGTAGATACACCTTCATTACGGAATACACGGCCAATTTCATATACTTTTTCTAATCCACCTACGATTAAACGTTTTAAATGAAGTTCAATCGCAATACGCATATAAAGTTCCATATCAAGCGCATTGTGGTGTGTCACAAACGGACGAGCTGCTGCTCCACCTGCGATTGAATGCATCATCGGTGTTTCAACTTCTAAATATCCATGATTATCTAAGTAACGGCGCATTGATTGAATAATACGGCTTCTTGAGATAAATGTTTGTTTACTTTCTGGGTTTGTAATTAGATCTAAGTAACGTTGACGGTAGCGCTGTTCAATATCTTTTAAACCATGATATTTATCTGGAAGTGGACGAAGCGCTTTTGTTAGTAACGTAAAATCTTTTACTTTAATAGAAAGTTCGCCAACTTTTGTTTTGAATAAAACACCTTCAACCCCTACCAAGTCACCGATATCTACGCTGCTGAAGATTTCGTACTGTTCTTCGCCAATTGCATCTTTACGTACATAAAGCTGAATTTGTCCTGTTAAATCTTGAACGTGAGCGAAACCTGCTTTTCCTTTTCCACGCTTTGTCATAATACGACCAGCTAATGACACAGGCACTTCATTTTCTTCTAACTGTTCTTTTGTTAACTCGTCATACTCACTAATTAATTGCTGTGATGTATGTGTACGTTCAAAACGTTGACCAAACGGATCAATACCTTGATCTCGTAGGTTGCTCATTTTTTCGCGACGAACGAGAAATTGATCATTTAATTCTTCATGACTCATCGTTTACTCATCTCCATCGTATAATTAAGTTTTCCGAAACAGAAAAAAGGCCAGCATGTTTACTGGCAACTACTACGTTTCTTTAAAATTATTATAGGTTCAGTCGTTTCTCTATGTCAAATCGCTTTATTCTTGCTGCGCTTCTCTTTTTCTTCGATTTCTCTAACAAGCTACCGAATAAACCAACAACCTGCGAACCCAAATCTCAAAGTTTTCACTATGAACTCTACTTTACGCCAATATAAAAATGAATCAACTAATAAGATTCATTTTCACTTATGTAAATCATTACTATTATTTTCGAACATATCTAGTATACCGGTTGTTTGCTTTCGAAATAATTTTACATCTTTTAAATCCGATAAACGTGTTGTGATGATTTCAACTTTTTCTTCTGCTACAGGGAGAATAAGAGATGGAGCTAGTTCGTTTAGAGGAACCATCACAAACGCTCGTTCAAACATTCGGGGATGAGGGACGCTCAGTCTATCCGTATGAATGATTTCATTACTATAAAGTAAGATATCTAAATCAAGGGTTCTAGGTCCCCATACAATCTCTCTTTTTCGACCTGCCGCTTGTTCAATGGCTTGCAAACAATCTAAAAGGTGCTCTGACGAATACGTTGTTTGTATTTTTACTACCATGTTTAAAAAGCTTGCTTGATTCGTATACCCGACCGGGGCCGTTTCATAAATAGATGAAACAGCCACTACCTTAATCTCAGAGTGTTTCATCAAGCCAGTAACTCCTGACTTCAAATGTTCCATTCGATTTTCAATATTTGATCCTAATGCAATATATGCTTCTGTTGTCATTCAACGGCTCCTTTTAATTTCAATAGCTACCGATTGATAATAACCGGGAATTGGCGGATCGGGCTTATATACCTTTACTGTACAAGCCTGCACGAGTTCGTAATTAGCAAGCAATTCAGATGCAATCGTTTCGGCCACCGTTTCAACTAACTTGAACGTGCGCTTCTCTACAACTTCCTGGCATGTTTGGTATAAATCTGCATAGCTCACCGAGTATTCTAAATTGTCCGTAGTACCAGCTTGTTTTAAATCCAGTTCTACAGCTAAATCCACGTGAAAACGCTGCCCTAATTTATTTTCTTCTGGAAATACTCCATGATATCCATAGAAACGCATATCATTCACATAAATTTTATCCATCTTTAGCCTCTCCTTTCGCTTTTATACATGTAGCTCGTGTCGACTCATTAGCGACATCGTGTAAGAGCCATACTCTTTTTGCAACTGAGCTGTCAACGTATGGTCTCCTACTGAAAACTGCTTATCCTTTATGCTTCGAAGAGGTACGATTTCTTGAATGGAATTTGTAACGAAAACTTCATCACCCTCCAAGAGCTGTTCTAACGTAAATAAGCCTTCTACAACCTCTATGTTTTTCTTTTGTAAAAGCGTAAAGATAAACTGTCTCGTAATTCCATTTAAGATACCTGTTTCAAGAGACGGCGTATATACACAATCATCTTTTACAAAAAATAAATTTGACACAATGCCTTCGGCTAAGAACCCTTCTTTTGTTAAAAAGATACCCTCTTTATTTAAGTCTGAACCAACTTCTCGCTTAGCTAGTACATTATTTAAATAATGATGAGACTTTAACCTCATGGTTCCT
The DNA here is from genome assembly GCF_056099005.1 of Priestia sp. 53B2. NCBI lineage: Bacteria > Bacillati > Bacillota > Bacilli > Caryophanales > Bacillaceae > Priestia > Priestia sp. 53B2. The sequence continues at coordinate 46,126 of NZ_JBLZXA010000011.1, read as the reverse complement.
TCAGGCGTATTTCGTTTCGTCTCAAGAATAAGCCCCTCTTTTACAAGGGGGCTCGATGGATGAGGCATTGATTTCATATATACGATTGTAGATGGCTTGTCGTATTCTTCCACCTGCAAGCCAATTCCGCCATTTCCTGCGGAGACATTTAATCGAACATACGCATTTCTCTCATTGTTTTTCATTAACAGACTATTAATGATTCCCAATACGTCCTGGGTAGAGTAGTCCCATACAATATTTAATTCACGTAAGCTGCTACGCAGTCGATCCAGATGGTCTTCCACTAAAAATGGATGACCTTCATAAACTCGTAACGTTTCAAACAGCCCTAGGCCGTACATATATCCGTGATCAAACGGAGAAATAGTGGCTTCAGACGCAGGCTTTACTTCGCCATTTACGTATATATACATATCATTACACTCGCTTTTTTTCGTAAGTTTCAATAAAATTCTTCAGCATTTCTTTACCGTAAGAAGTCATGATAGATTCAGGATGGAACTGTACTCCTTCAATAGGTAATGATTTATGGCGAATCGCCATAATTTCATCTTCTGCTGTCCACGCTGAAATCTCAAAGCAATCCGGCAGTGAACTTTTTTCTACAATCAAAGAATGATATCGCGTTGCCGTGAACGGATTATCAAGACCTTTAAAGATAGTACGGCCATCATGACGCATTTCAGATGTTTTACCGTGCATTAATTTATCCGCACGAATCACATTCCCTCCAAAAGCTTGCCCAATCGACTGATGCCCTAAGCATACGCCGAATATTGGAATCTTACCTGCAAAATATTCGATGGCTTCTAGACTGATTCCCGCTTCGTTAGGACTGCATGGTCCCGGGGAGATCATCAAGAAATCTGGATTTAGCACTTCAATTTCAGAAAGTGTAATTTCATCATTTCTTTTCACAAGAAGCTCATGCCCTAGCTCACCTAAATACTGTACTAAATTAAACGTAAAAGAATCATAATTATCAATCATTAATATCATCTTTACTCACCCTCACTCAGCTCATTTTCGCTCTGCTCTTTTGCTTTCCATAGTGCAATTGCTTTTTTCAGTGATTCTTTGTATTCGTGTTTTGGATTTGAATCAATCACAACACCCGCACCAGCCTGCACATAAGCTTGGCCGTCTTGAATAACCATAGTGCGAATCGCAATATTTAATTCCATATCTCCATTAAACCCAATCCAACCAATCGATCCTGTATAAATTCCTCGTCGAACTGGTTCAAGTTCTTCAATGATTTCCATTGTACGAACTTTAGGTGCTCCAGTAATCGTTCCTCCAGGAAAAACCGCATCTACGATATCTACAAAATCTTTGTTGCGCGCGAGCTTGCCTTTTACATTAGACACAATATGCATGACATGTGAATATTTTTCAATAACCATAAACTCGTCAACATGCACGGTACCATATTCACTTACTCTACCAAGATCATTACGCTCCAAGTCAACAAGCATCACGTGCTCTGCACGCTCTTTTTCGTTATGAATAAGCTCATCCGCTAACTGTTGATCTTCTTGATCATCCTTACCTCGAGAGCGCGTTCCCGCAATCGGTCTCGTACTGATTTCATCACCGGCTTTTTTCACTAATAGTTCTGGTGAACAGCTCACAATGTGAAATTCTTCTGTCTGCATATAAGACATGTAAGGAGACGGGTTGATTTTTCGTACCTGTTCGTAGATATGCATAGGATGAGTTTGAAGCCGTTGAGACTGTCGAACAGATAAGTTCACTTGAAACACATCGCCTTGCCCGATGTACTCATGTACCCGAGTTGTGGCATCTGAAAAAGCAGCTTGAGACATCGAAACCTCACTCTTTTCGGCAACACGATGAATCCGCTCATATGAGAGTCCTTCAGCACTTGCCTCCATCCAGTCCTTTTTGTATCGATCAATACGCTTATGTGCCTGCTCTTTACAATCTGCTTCATCGTTAACGATAATCCAGAGCTTTTCCTTTTCTTGATCGTATACAAATACGTCATCGAAAATAAGGAAATAAACGTCCGGCGTTTTCAATGAATCTTCAGCAAGGTCAGGTATGGTTTCTACATAGCGGATATAATCATAGCTAATAAAGCCAATTGCTCCACCTTGAAAAGGAGGAAGATCTGGATTCACCTCTGCTTCAAACTTCTTCACCCAGTCTCGCATAAGATGAAGCGGATTACCTTTTTGAACAGTAGCTTGGCCATCCGTTTTGATATGAAGCTCGTTTTGTTCGCCTCGCAAAATGGCTACAGGTTTTAATCCCATCATTTGAAACTTTCCGCCTCGACCGCTTTCAAGCAGGATATGATTCGGTTCCTCTTTTGACAACTCTTGATATTTTTTGAACCATTGGTTTTTAGAGATAGAAATAGATTCGCCCCAAGTCATTCTTTGCTGCATTTGTTCACTCTCCTAAAAATAAATCACCTGCTTTCATTTTACATGATTCTCAGATGAAAAAAAACAGCTTCATATAGAAGCTGTTTTTTTATCGTTTTTATGCTTGTGTTTGTTCCTCGAATTGGAACAATGGAGTACTTAAGTAACGCTCACCGTTACTTGGAATAATCACTAACACTTTTTTACCTTTTCCAAGCTGTTTTGCAGCTTTTAACGCAGCATAAATCGCAGCCCCAGAAGAGATACCTACTAGGACACCTTCTGTTTTTGCTACTTTACGGGCATATTCAAAAGCTTGGTCATTTTGAACAGCGACAACTTCGTCATATACTTCCGTGTTAAGCGTATCCGGAACAAAGTTTGCACCAATTCCTTGAATTTTATGAGGTCCTGGTTGACCACCGCTTAAAATCGGAGAATCAGCTGGCTCTACCGCATAAATTTTGATATTTGGGTACTTTTCTTTTAACACTTCACCAGCACCTGTAATAGTACCGCCAGTACCGATACCTGCCACAAATCCATCTAGCTGATCGCCAAACTGCTCGATAATTTCTTTAGCCGTTGTTTGACGGTGCACTTCTGGGTTCGCCTCATTTTGAAACTGCTGAGGAATAAAGTAGCCGTGCTCTTTTGCAAGCTCAGTTGCTTTATTAACCGCCCCTTTCATCCCTTCTGGACCCGGTGTTAACACTAACTCTGCACCGTACGCACGAAGCAGATTACGACGCTCAATACTCATCGTTTCAGGCATTGTTAAAATAGCACGGTATCCTTTTGCTGCAGCTACCATTGCTAAGCCAATCCCTGTGTTACCACTTGTTGGTTCAATGATTGTGTCGCCAGGTTTTAACACACCTTTTGCTTCCGCATCTTCAATCATTGCTAATGCGATACGATCTTTTACGCTGCTTCCTGGGTTCATAAATTCTAATTTTAAATATACATCCGCCATATCTTCTTCAACTAGACGGTTTAGTTTTACGATTGGTGTTTGACCAATTAATTCTGTAATTGAATTTGCAATACGTGCCATATGACCACTCCTAATACCAACTAATTTTATTGATTTTGTATACAATTTATCAGATGTTTTCTAAATTGTCAATCATTTTGTCTTTTCATTTACCTAATTTTGTTATATTTTTAGATCAATATATACAGAAATAGAACTTAATATCTATAAAAAAAGGCGCTCATTTATAAAATGACGCCTTTTAAGAATCTTTTATTTCATTTAGATTGCTTGTTCTTTCATTTCTTCAAGCTGCTTTTTATCAAAACGATATGTCTCATTACAGAAATGACACTGGGCTTCAGCTTGGCCGTCTTCCTCAATCATCGATTGAATCTCTTCTTGTCCTAAGCTGATAATAGCATTGGCAATTCTTTCTTCTGAGCACTGACATTTGAACTCTACAGGCATTGTCTCCAGAAACTTTACATTTTCTTTTCCAAGAACTTCTTCTAAGATTTCCTCAGGAGAAAGACCTTTTTGAATCAGTTTTGAAATTGGCTCAATCGTCTGTAAGCGTTGTTCAATAGCTGTAATCGTTTTATCATCTGTTCCTGGCAGAAGCTGAATGATAAATCCGCCCGCAGCTAAGATCGTGTTATCAGGGTTAACAAGTACACCTACACCTACTGAAGATGGGACTTGTTCAGATGTCACAAAATAATACGTGAAATCCTCTCCTAATTCTCCCGATACAATAGGTACTTGTCCGTTAAATTGATCACGCATTCCGATATCTTTTACGACACTTAGCGTGCCATCTGTACCTACAGCACGTGCTACATCTAATTTCCCATGCTGATTTAAATCGAAGTGCGTTTGTGGATTCGTTACATATCCACGCACTTCCCCTTTAGCATTGCTGTCTACTAAAATAACGCCAATTGGGCCGCGGCCTTCAATTTTAATTGTTAGCTTTTGCTCACCCTTTAGCATAGCCCCCATCATGACTCCCGCAGTCATTGAACGTCCCAATGCTGCAGAGGCTGTAGGCCATGTATAGTGACGGCGCTGCGCTTCTCCAACTGTATCCGTTGTTTTTACTGCATAAGCGCGAACTTGACTATTGTAAGCTAGTGCTTTTACTAAATAGTCACCCATAATATACACCTCTTACTCCATATTTTTTGTATAAATTATTTGCAATCCTTTTAAAGTCAAAAATGGATCCACAATATCAATAATATCCGACTCTTTAGCAATCAATGTTGCGAGTCCTCCAGTAGCAATAACTTTAGGATTTACTGTTGCTTGCTCTTTCATTCTTGCTACAATTCCTTCTACTTGTCCAACGTATCCATATAAAATACCTGCTTGCATCGCAGATACTGTATTTTTTCCCACAATGCTATTTGGTCGCGCAATTTCAATTCGCGGAAGCTTAGATGCTCTTGAATAAAGAGCTTCTGTCGAAATATTAATACCAGGGGCAATCGCACCACCCATATATTGCTTATTTTCATCAATATAGCAATACGTGGTTGCGGTACCAAAATCAACGATAATTAAAGGGCTTCCGTATAGCTGAATTCCAGCAACAGCATTTACAATACGGTCTGCTCCCACTTCACGCGGATTTTCATATTTAATATTTAAACCCGTCTTAATTCCAGGACCAACAACAAGCGGCTTTAAATGAAAATACTTTTGACACATTCTCTCCAATGCAAACATAATAGGAGGAACAACAGAGGAAATAATAATACCATGAATATCTTTAAAAGATAAACTAACGTGCTCAAGCAAGGCTTTGATTGTCATGCCATACTCGTCTTCTGTTTTATTACGGCTTGTTTCTACACGCCAGTGATACTTTAATTCATCTCCATCGTATACACCTAATACCGTATTCGTATTTCCAACATCTAATACAAAAATCATTTCAATCACCACTTTATATAAATTCAGTATTCACACTGAAACCATCATACCATAACTGGTAAATAGACGTGTATATTCTAGATAAAATAGGAATATAATGACACGATTCTCTAGTGGATATCCTACTTATCCACCATATATACGAAAACCTTTTACCAAACCTAATTTTTGCCCATTAAAAAATCAGTGGAGAATATCTCCACTGATTTTTATTGTCTTATGCTTTTGGCTCTTCATCGTCTGTCTTTGTTTGGATGTTTACTTTAACATCTTCATCTGTTACGTGACTAGAACGATCTGGAAGAGTTCCATGATCTACTAAGTGGTTGATTTGCTCAGCGTCTAACGTTTCTACTTCTAACAATGTTTGAGCTACAAGCTCTAACTTGTCACGGTTTTCCGTTAAGATCTGCTTCGCACGCTCATAGCTTTCTTTAATGAAACGTTGGATTTCATTATCAATTTCATGAGCAATCGCATCACTGTAGTTTTGTTCACTGTGTAAATCACGACCTAAGAATACTTGGCCTTGTTGTGATTGACCGAATTGCATTGGTCCTAACTTTTCACTCATACCGTATTCTGTTACCATTTTACGAGCGATGCTTGTTGCACGCTGGAAGTCATTGTGAGCACCTGTACTCACTTCGCCGAAAATAATTTCCTCAGCTACGCGACCACCAAGCAATCCAACAATTTTATCCAGCAGCTCTGGCTTCGTCATAAAGTAGCGATCTTCTTTTGGTAACATAACAGCATATCCACCAGCTTGCCCACGTGGAACAATGGTTACTTTATGTACCATATCAGCTTCGTCTAATACGACACCGATAATTGTATGTCCTGCTTCATGATAAGCAACAATATTGCGTTCTTTTTTAGAAATAACTCGACTTTTCTTAGCTGGACCTGCAATTACGCGGTCTGTTGCTTCGTCAATGTCAACCATTTCAATTTTCTTTTTGTCCTGTCTAGCAGCTACTAAGGCAGCTTCGTTTAACAAGTTTTCAAGATCTGCACCTGAGAAACCTGGCGTACGCATAGCAATTGCTTTTAAGTTTACTGATTCATCTAAAGGCTTATTGCGAGCATGTACTTTAAGCACTGCTTCACGGCCATTTACATCTGGACGATCTACCGTAATTTGACGGTCGAAGCGGCCTGGACGTAATAACGCTGGATCTAAGATATCCGGGCGGTTTGTTGCTGCAATGATAATGATACCTTCGTTAGCACCAAAACCATCCATCTCAACAAGCAATTGGTTCAATGTTTGTTCACGCTCATCGTGTCCGCCACCAAGACCTGCACCACGTTGACGACCTACAGCATCGATTTCATCAATAAAGATAATACATGGAGCATTCTTCTTCGCATTTTCGAATAAATCACGAACACGAGAAGCACCGACCCCAACAAACATTTCAACAAAGTCTGAACCACTGATAGAGAAGAAAGGAACGCCTGCTTCACCAGCAACAGCTCTTGCTAATAATGTTTTACCAGTACCAGGAGGTCCCACAAGTAAGACACCCTTCGGAATTCTTGCACCTAGCTCTGCGAATTTACGAGGATCTTTTAAGAACTCAACAACTTCCACAAGTTCTTGCTTTTCTTCGTCTGCACCAGCTACGTCTTTAAATTTAACCTTTTTCTTTTCTTCACTGTAAAGCTTAGCCTTACTTTTACCGAAGTTCATAACGCGGCTTCCGCCACCTTGAGCTTGGTTCAGTAAGAAGAAGAATAGGATGAAAATAATAACAAACGGAATGATTGACGTAAAGAACGTTACCCAGCCGCTTGTTTCATCAGCAGGTTTAAAATCAACTTCTACTTGATTATTTTCTGAAGCAGCGTCAATACGATCAAGTGCTTTGTCACCATCTACGATGTAAGTTTGGAACGTTTGATCCTTTTTATAAGAATCCAACTTCCCTTGCACAACATACACGCCTCTTTCAGGCTTCATAGAGAGTGATTTCACATCACCTTTGTCTAAGTGTTGAACAAATGTATCGTATCTCATTGGTTCTGCTTTTTGATTAGAGCCACTAAAGAAGCTTACCACGCCAATAATGACTAAAAATATAAGTAAATAAAAGATGGTATTACGGAAGATCCGATTCATTTCTTACCTCCTCCCACGATAAACAAATACTGTATTCAATACTAACATAGAACATTTATCCTATCCAATAAATTGCACTTGGATATGTGCTTATTAATTGCTGTATACTTGCGGTTTAAGAACCCCAATATACGGCAGGTTACGATATTTTTCTTGATAATCCAATCCATACCCTACTACGAATGCATCAGGTACTTCAAATCCAACGTAATCTGCTTTAATAGATGCTTTACGACCTGTTGGTTTGTCTAAGAGTGTGACAATCTTAATTGACTTAGCTTTACGGTACTTGAATAACTCTACAAGATAGCTAAGCGTTAAGCCGCTGTCGATAATATCCTCTAAGATAAGAATGTCTCGACCTTCAACTGATGTATCTAAATCTTTTAGGATTTTTACTTCACCAGAAGAAACCATCGCATTGCCATAACTTGATACATCCATAAAATCCATTTCTAAATATGTATCAACACGCTTAATTAGATCAGACATAAAAGGCATAGCGCCTTTTAATACACCGATTACCAAAGGAAAACGGTCAGCGTATTCCTCAGATAATAGCTTACCCAATTCTTTTACTTTCTGTTGTATTTCTTCTTCTGAAATCAAAATTTCTTGAATATCCTGCTTCATTCCTTACTTGCCTCCTAGAAGTTTTCGCTACTTATAGTATAAAATAACATATCTGGACTTATGTGTATGCAGTTCATAAGCAGATTTTTTCAAACCAGGTAGCCACAAAATAGTTCCTTGGCTATCTTCCACTACCGGCCAATGATCTCTGAATTGCAAAGGGATTTTTTCATCGATAAAAATATCCTTTACTTTTTTATGTCCCTTCATGCCCTTTACTCGCATTTTATCGCCATTTTTTCGTGTCCTTACCTTTAATGATTGTAAATCGTGAGCTTCATCTAAAAGAAAAACATCGTTTCCTTTTATATCTTCGACTTTATTATGTATTTCACAAATAAGCTGGTGACCATTTGGAAGCTCGACGACCCCTGGAATCGGAACAATAAATTCATATGGCTCGATGTTCCCCTCATTAAAGGTGAAAAGACAGTCGTTGTAAGATCGGATAATGCGCAAACCATTTGGAAAGTCAAGCGTACCAGACGGTTTTTTACTTTCACAAAATCCTACTAACATGTCAACATGCGCTGAGGAAAGGGTTGGAGGAATTTCTTTATAGAGATAGTTTAATATTAGTTGAATACCACGCCTTTGTAAAGGCTTGCGTATCCTTAGAAAACAATCTCTATCAATGAGAATTTCATTTTGCAATTTCTTTCTCATTACTTTATTCATCACATCGGTCGTTAATTCCTCTAAGTATGCTTGATCTTCATGCAAGTTCTCGCTAAATTGTTGAAATTTTTCATGTACAGCGGCGTTTTCTTGCTTTAAAAATGGCAAAACGTAATGACGAAACCGATTTCTCGTGTACGAATCTTTCTCATTACTCGGGTCAATCCGAGGGGTAAGCCCATGTAGCTTACAGTAGCGATTGATTTCTTCTTTCGTTACGGCTAGGAACGGCCTAATAATAAATCCATCCCCATATGGCCGCTTGGGCTGCATCCCTGCGTATCCATTCATCGTACTGCCTCGAACCATTCGCATTAACATCGTTTCAATCTGATCATCTCCGTGATGTCCTAATGCAAGAAGATTTGCTTTGTGCTTCTTCATAACATGAGTAAAAAATGTATAGCGGCATTCTCTGGCTGCTACTTGAGAAGATAACTTTCTTTCCTTCTGATAGGCAGTAACATCAATCTGCTTCGCCTCACATTTAATATTCAATTGTTTGCAGTAGTTCTGCACATATTCCATATCCTGCTGTGACTCTTTGCCCCGGAACATATGATCAACATGAGCAGCAATAATCGTGAGAGATTTTTGCTCTTTCAGACTCCATAAGAAATGCAGCAGTGCTAAAGAATCAGGACCACCAGAAATACCTACAACCACCGTAGAGCCTGCGGATAATAACTGATGTTTTGTCATAAAATTGTTCACTTGCTTTTCCATAGGAATGACTCATCCTTATAATGTACACGCAATAATGTATCATTAATTTACTTTATACGAATGACTATAAGGAAAGTTTCACAATTTCTCCAAACTTTATAGCACTTGAATAAATAGATACAAAATATAAATCAACATTACAGACGTACAAAGTAGTAGCGTCTCTAAAACGTGAGAACGCTTCTTCTTTACTTTAACACGAGGGGCAGACGGTTGACGAACGTTTTGAGGCTTTGTTCCTTTACTTTTTGCCCCTCTTCTTTTTTCGACCGATAACACCTCTGTTTTCATTTCTTTAGCTGACTTATACTTTCCCGTAACCGCTTGATACAAAACGTCCCCGAAAGGTTCCAACTGCTTTGTTGTTAATATAAATTGTTTTAATTGTTCAGCCGGTTTGTCTGTTTTATTAATTCGCTTGCCATAAGCTGCGTGAATCAAAACCATAGATACAGCAAACAAATCATAGGTTGGTTCTGCTTTTCGGGAGCCAAGCCCCCAGTGCGCTCGATCATAAAAGTCGGTAAATTCTTTTATTGACCGCCCTTGCAGAGTTGTTCCTCCGACGTCAATCCACCGAACTTTTACAGGGTTAGATGTTACGACCAGGTTTTCTGGTTTTAAATCACCAAATACCCACCCTTCTTCATGAAGGTTTTCTAAGTCTGTTAAGAGCTGACTTGCAAATACTTGCAGCCATTCTGTCCCTCTTGTGGAGATAAAGGAAAGGAGAGGCTGCCCTTTCACATACTCCATTACATAGAAAGAAAGAGCGTGAGAACCATAGCTCCAATCATCTACATCAAGTAAGCGCGGTCCTAGCACTTTGTCTTTGACTTGAGAGAGCTTTTTTAATACATTCACTTCTGCTGTAACGGACATGTTGGAAAAGCTTATTTTTAACGCCGCTAGCGTTCCGTTTACTAATTGAACTAAATAGACAACTCCAGTTGCCCCCACGCCTAATTTCTCAAGAATTTTATAATGGACGTGATGCCATTTTCCTTGAATTTCTGTTCCCGGAGATAGGTTACATACCTGATTCTTCAATGTATTGTTCATTATTTTTTAACAACCCTCTCAATGAGCGCTTTTTGGTGAAATAATGAGTAGCCTCTTTGATAGCCGGTCCAGTAGGCGTAATACCTCCTGCTGTTAGTTTCGGAAAAATCGTTGAAAGCGACTCTAATCTTGGATTCCAGTCCATTAGCTTCTCTACATCTTTCTTTTTCCCAGGAAATAAAAAGATTGAAAATTGATTATGCCCCATGCGAGCATTCAAGCTTAACGATAAATCTAACAGCGACTCCTTTACAGTAGGAAGCTTATTTTTCATACTTCCGCTCATGTCAACTAAAATAAGAATCTCTAAGTCAACCGTTTCCCCAAGTTCATCAACAACTTCCATGATTTCTCCTCGCTTCTCAGGAGATAACTCTTCTAATCTTGAATTAGACGAACCTAGAATTTGCTGAAGTTCTTTATTTACAACGCCTTGAAGTGTTTGCGTCATTGCCTGCCTTGTAACCATTTGAACAGTTTGAGACAGCTGTTTTACGTAAACAATTTGACTCACGCCACCGCCTGACATGGCAATGCCTTCTATTTCATTCGTGCTTTGCTCATCAATTGTATCCTCTTCCATCACACCAATAACGTTTACACTAATCCCTTGTTCTTTAGCTAGCGCTGCCATTGCTACCGGATCTTCACCTGTATTCGAACCACCGTCCGTAATGACCAACATCTGTTTCAATGTACCTTTTTTCATAAAAAAATCCCCTCCTCATTATCAGTATTAACATGATAGACGAGGAGAAGATAAAATATACTTCTATCTAACTATTGTGCTTTTTTACGATAAGCGTAAGAAGGGATCGATGACCATTTCGGGGTATTGTGCTGAAGTTTTGCCACAACTACCGTCATATCATCTTCAATTAAACCTGATTTTGTTCGAATAACTTCTTCCATAATTAAGTCTGCAATTTCTTGTGGATCGTTTGTTTGAAGCTCGCCAATTTTTCGCTTCATCCACATTTCGTAGTTCTCAACGTGTTTCGGTCCTTCAAATACGCCGTCACTCATCATAATTAATAAGTCTTCCGCCTTCATTTGTTCATTCACAACATCCACTTCAAATTCTTCAATAATGCCCATTGGCAAATTGCTTGCCTGTATTTTAATAACCTTATCTCCACGTTTGATGAAGCTTGGCGTAGAACCGATTTTCAAGAAGTTTACATTGGCATCTTGTAAGTCGATCATCGCTAAATCTAACGTAGAAAAGATCTCATCGTTTGTACGAAGCGATAAAATAGAGTTAATCGATTTAATTGCAATTGTCTCTTCTATTCCTGTTTGTAAAATTTGTTTTAACAGCTGAAGCGTTTCGCTGCTTTCATAGTGGGCACGCTCTCCATTCCCCATACCATCGCTAATAGCTAGTGCATACTTACCGGCGTTTAGCTCAATCATGGAGTAGCTGTCACCGGATACAAACCCTCCGCCTTTAGCAGCATGTGCTACGCCTGTATCAACAACGTACGCTTTTGTACAGCCGAATGAAACGTGGCAATAGCCTTGAGGATATTTAGCACATTCTTCGTTCTTTACTACAATACTTTCACCTAAAATATCTGTAAGCATTGGCGCAATAATCTTCTCGCATTCTCCTCTTCCGTGACAATATGGCACCCACATTTCAATATCTACATTTCCGGGTTCTAAGCTATAAATTTCAATTTGATTAATTTCCATCCCAAAGTTACGAAGAGCTTCTAAAATCTGTTCTTCTTGTACATTTAAATTTTCGCGCTCTCGCTTAATTTCTTTTGCAAAATTCCCCATGACTTCAGAAACACCGTGAAGCTGTTCTGCTACAATCCTTCTACTTTCTTGAATTTGGGCTTTTAAGTGCTGATTGGCTTTAAAATACGTAAGTTCATGCTCAATCACATCGATGACTTTTTTCGATTTCACACAATGTTTGTCCATTTCTCGAATTAGTCTTGGATTTTGTTCAAGAGTGCCATTATCAACTTCAAGCATAATTTCCTTCATATATTCATAGGTTGTATCAAACTGCTGTGCCCAACATTGTTCTTTTTTAAAACAAAATTGGCACGTCCTTTCGGTAACGCTGCTTAAGAAATAATCAACTTCTTTATCCGCGCTTGGCTTTTCATCATAAAACCCATTTTGCGTAAAGCTTTTGGAAAGTGCTTGAAAAACATTTGAGAACTGCTCTACGCGATTCGCTGTTACATCTCGGATCTTACGTACGTACTGCTGTTGTTCAAGCATATTTTCAGATGTCCCTGGTACTAATTTACTTAAGTTTTTCAAAACAAAAGATGGGGTTAATAAAAATAGAACAACGGCCGTCAGTGATTCATACAAATTAGTTGTCAATCCTTGATCTGCCTGAGCATATAGGCCAATTAGCAATGAACCAACAACCAGCCCAAGAGCTGCCCCTAGCTTTTTACCGTCTTTTAAAAGTCCTCCAAGCAAGCCGGAAAAAGCGAGTAAACTCATTTCGTACAAACTAGAAACATTCGCGAAACTTAAAATTAAACCGGTTACAACCCCTACCGTAGCTCCTATGGTGGGACCAGATACAAACGCAAAAACTAATACTAAGTAACGAGATAATATATGTTCAGCCGAAAGCCCGTAAATCATCCACCCTATTGTCCCCGTCATAACAGATGCCAACAAAATAATTAGAGAAATCACTTCTTCTGTTTTTAATGATTGTTTTCGCTTTCGGTATGAAATTAAAGGCACGCTTTGTAAGAAAATCATGGTTAAGATAAAGCTCAACCCTGCTTCTACTGCCACAAATGTAAAATCATACATGGTGAATTCCTTGGTAAACACATAAAAAATAGTTAGTTTTGTAAGTAACATCGCGCTAAATACAGTGAACGGCAGCTTCTTTAACGGATCCATTGTCAGTATGCCGCTAAATCGATGAATTAGTAAGAAAACAAATAGTGTAGCAAATACGGTACCTCCATTTTGAATGGAAACACTAAATGCCCCTGCCAATACGGCTAAACTTGCTAGTGGTGCTTTTTCTTTCTTTATAGCCATTACAGCTGCAAAGAATGGCAAAGCAAATGGCATGATTTTCATTAAAATTAACGCTCGTCCTAATAAAAAACCTACGACTAGCAGCAACAATCCCCATTGAAATAACACCTTTTCCGTTTTCATACCCGCCTTTGTAAACACACGGGACATTTCTAATCTAGTTCGGTTAAATACCGCCTCTGTTGTTGGACTTGCAAAATCTCTTTCCGTCTTTTGCATTCTCCCACCACCCGCTAATTATACTTATTCGTTATTATATCGCGGCGAAAGGTGAAATTTTGTCAAACGGACTAGTAAAATACCTATAATCGTTCGACTATTTTCTAGTATTATATTGAAAACTATACAAAAAGATGTACAATCTTACATGGCAATTTAAAAAATATCAGAGATACTGTTTGCCTCAGAGAAAGCCTATGCTCATCATTCTTTTTTAAAAGCAAATAAAAGTCTATAAAAATAACAAAAAAGTTATTGACAATAACCCTACTTTTTTATATTATTATAAATGTCTTTTAGAGAACGTATAATGGCGGTGTAGCTCAGCTGGCTAGAGCGTACGGTTCATACCCGTGAGGTCGGGGGTTCGATCCCCTCCGCCGCTACTCGAATAACGGCCCGTTGGTCAAGCGGTTAAGACACCGCCCTTTCACGGCGGTAACACGGGTTCGAATCCCGTACGGGTCATCAAAAAGCATGTACAACAGTACATGCTTTTTTTCTACTCTTTTATATATATAAAAAAAGCACCTTTTAGATAAAAGGTACTTTCCAAAAACTCGCTATCTATTTGATATAAGCAGCAAGTTAACCGCGTTTTGCACCGCGTCCACCGCGTTTTGATTCGGTATGGCGTTTTAGGGAAGATAAACGTTCTTCACTGTCTTTTAAGAAACGATTCATTTTTTGTTCGAATGTTTCTTTTGTACGGAAATCATTACCGCCACCACGATTGTTATTACGTTGTGGGCGTGAATCACGTGGACGGTCTGAGCGTGGCGCTCTTGCAGGACGATCTGGTCTTTCTGGACGTTCTGGTTTGTCTACCGCTTTCTTAATTGAAAGACCAATTTTACCATCTTTCTCAACGTTAATTACTTTGACTTCAACTTCGTCGCCCACTTTTAAATGGTCGTTAATGTCCTTTACGTAATTATCAGCTACTTCACTGATATGAACCAAGCCTGTTGAACCTCCTGGTAACTCAACAAAAGCTCCAAAGTTCGTAATACCTGTTACCTTTCCCTGTAACTTGCTGCCTACTTCGATTGACATAAAAAAAATGCTCCTCCTTAAATGATAAAAGAAATCAATTTATTATATTATACAAAAAGCAAAAATACACTGTCAACGAACCATACGTTTAGTCTTTTTTTACATTAAAGATAATTTCCCCGTCTTCTGATAAAAAATAATCTCTGCGGGCAATCTTTTTAATATAATCATCGTCATTTAACTTAACGATTTCACCTTTTAACTGTTTTTGCTTGCTTTGTAATTTTGTCAGCTGTTGTTCTAATTTCACCTTCTCAGCTTTTTTGTTCTCAATAGCTGAGGTTTGCGTAATTAAAGCTGATACCATCAATCCACCAATGATTAAGGCCAACACTCCGAAAACAGTCAAACGCCTAATTAAACCGATACGCTTTCGATCTGTATTTTGTTTAATTTGCTCTTGTTTATGGCTATAATCAGTATTTAACTTCGCGACCTTTTTTTTTCGTACCGCACTCATTGAATTAGTCGTCCCCCTTGTTTTTTAAAGTGTTCACCCATGCAACGATTCTCATTATCATATTCTTTGCACGATTGTAAATTCCTTCTATATACCGAAAACCCATATGTAAAAATCGTTTTACAGGTTTAGGCATCATTCTCCAAAATACGAAAAGAACCCACCTGGCCGGTACGTAAATAAGCTTTAGACAGAATACGAACAGCTTATGAACAGCTCGGTAAATCCCTAAAGCGACTACAACTAAAATATGAATAAAGAAGCGGATAGGCTTGACCAAAAAAATATTACTAAGCGTTAAAACACCTCGATATAAACTTAATACGCTCGAGACAGTAAATGTTAATACTTTTAAATACAGTGATTGAAATAAGCTTTGATACGCGGCAAAGCCGCAAAACAAAGCAAGAAACGCATACAAACGCAGTTCTCCTTCATTCACTAAAAACAACACATAAAAAATGAGAAGAGCTTGCACCATCCAAAACAATACGTCATTCACAAATACAAACCATGGGCGTGATTTAGAGCGATTAACAAAGTAACGATAAGTATCGAGAGAAGCACCTAAACCGCTTCCCATCGATACCATCGCAAGCATTGTATAGAGCTGAATGTTTAAACTCATCGAAACAACTTACTAAAGAATCCTTTAGCCTTCTCCGATTGGTTCTCATCTAAGTAAACTATATCAAAGATTTTTCCTTTTATCGATACAATTCCTTGATCAACGTCTAAATTTTTCATTTGCAGATTTTGCCCTCTAACTGACAAGAAACCCATCACTGTTTCAAGTAAAAATTCCTCATTGTCAAAGCTCTCTACCTGCTTCACACCCGTGATATCTAAGAGACGCCGACCCTTCATCACTAAATCATGATTTGGAGTATGGTCTTTGTTTGAATTGCTTGTTTCGTAAAATTGGCTCATATCTTCATCCCCACCTCATTCATTAAGAGCATTCGCTCTTGTTATCTGTTGTTTAAAACATATGAATGAGAAAGGTGATTTAGAACAAGCCTTCATCAGTTATACTTCAGATGAAATACGCTCTTCTTTGACAATTGAGTACAAATTAGCTGCTTCTTCTTTTTTAGCTGCTTCTTGAAGAGCCTCTATTTTAACGGTAATTTTCTTCGTGCCAAATGTGATCGCTAATTCATCTCCTACTTTCACATTTGTGCTTGCTTTTGCAACGATACCATTAATGGTAATACGGCCCTTGTCTGATACTTCTTTTGCTAATGTACGGCGCTTAATTAAACGTGATACTTTTAAAAATTTATCTAACCTCATAATTCCCTCACCTTTCTGTTTTACAAACCTGTTTTTTTGGCTTCTTCCCAAAATTCATCTAACTCTTCTAACGAAAAAGATTCAAATGGTTTTTCAGAAGCTTTCACTTTTTCTTCAATATATTGAAATCGATTTAAAAATTTTGTATTCGTTTTAGCTAATGCAGCTTCAGAGTCGATTTTATAGAATCTTGCAATATTCACTAAAGCAAATAAAATATCTCCAAATTCATCGCTCATTTTTTCTTTATCAGCATGCTGTACTTCCTCTTGGAATTCAGCAAGTTCTTCCTGTACTTTTTCCCACATAGGTTCAACTTCTGACCAATCGAAACCAACTTTTGCAGCTTGTTTTTGGTATCCATGCGCTTTCATTAAAGAAGGCATAGCCCCAGGTACAGAAGCTAACAGAGAAGAAGGTTCCTCTCCTTTTTCTTCTTTTTTGATTTCATCCCAATTTTTTAAGACCTCGTCTGCATCATTTACGCTTACTTCACCAAATACATGCGGATGGCGCCTTACCATTTTCTCTGCAACACTGCGAATGACATCATCAATGGAAAACATTCCTTCATCTTCACCGATTTGTGCATGAAGCAATACCTGCAGCAATACATCACCAAGCTCTTCAATCATATTATCGTCATCTTGACGGTCAATTGCATCTAATAACTCATAAGACTCTTCTAACAAATAGCGCTTGAGCGATTCATGCGTTTGTTTTTGATCCCAAGGACATCCGTTTGGTCCTCTGAGCGTGGCAATAATCCTTCTGAATGCGTCAAATTGATGGTATAAAATTGTTTCATCTGCTACTGGAGGAACATAAATAGTCGTTAAGTTATTGAGCGACATTTCTCTATCCAATTCATACAGCTTGACCGGCTGGATTTTTTCTTCACTGCTTCCCGCTGCTGTTACAATGTAAACGAGGTAATCATCAGGAACGTGTTCCATCAGCGTTAGCTTTACCTCTGAGGCAACGAACTGATCGTATACTTGAGCAATTAGAACATGACCGGTTAACTCTATTTCGCTTCGCTTTAAATCTGTTCCGTCTAGCAGCTGAAACCCTTCGATAGGATCGATCTTTAGCGCACCAAAAATTGGGTCTAAGAAGCTTTGTCCTCCTTTAATTTCAACAGGAATGCCTCGTTCTTTTCCTTTTTGTAAAAGTAATTGAACCGTACGTTCTGCCACTAAAGGGTGCCCCGGAACGGCATACACCACTTCTTCTATTGAAGCTTTATCGATTAAATCATTTGATATATGTTCATATACCTCTTCAAATGCATCATAAGATTCGTATACGTCATCATAGGATACATACGTCAAGCCTTCACTTTCTAATTCTTTGATTACAGGATGTTCTTTTGTGCGCATATAAATATGCTTTTCCTGCTGTAGCAAGCGATAAATGCCTACAGGTAGCTGTTCTAAATCGCCTGCTCCTAAACCAATAACTGTTACTTTACCTGTCATTGCTTCACCTTCTTATTTATTTTTTAATACGTATTTAGCTAAAACACTTCCCATTGGAAGTAAACGTAATTCCTCTTCGGTAAAAATATGTTGTTTCATAATGATAAACAAATAAAACAAACCGCCTATTAAAACACCCGCTCCTGTTTCAACCACTTGTTTGCTTGTATCTAAACCATTAGACCATACAAAGTGATGTAAACAAAATAAATAGCTTTGCAAAAGAACGACCATTGCTATGCCCGTTATAAAAATACCTCCACTCGCCTTTTTCGGAACAAGAGGTACAGCTACCTTTTTATACAGACAAAATAGATTGATTGCTGCAACGATAGCGAAGCCAGTTGAGGAAGCAATGGCTGCTCCTATGGTTTGAAAATCTGGTATTAGCCAAAGATTCAATATCAGTTTGACTGCCATGCCAGCGATGACGGCTATTACAGGCGCGAAAACAGCGCCCATCCCCTGCAGCACAGCTCCAGCAGTTGCTGCTACTGTTGTAAATATAACTAACAAGCTCAAAATTTGTAAAACGTCCGTTCCGTGGGAGTCACCGTATAAAAGCATATTAATGGGTTCCATCAGCGCAATCAAGCCAAAAGCTGCTCCAACTCCGACTACAAGCGATAGACGGAGAGACAGCTGAACTTTTCCAACCACAAATGACAGTTTCTTTTTCGCAATGGCTGAAGAAATAACAGGTACAAGCGAAAGCGAAAAAGCTGTACCTACTACTGTACCTAATTGAATTAACGGAAGACCGCGGTCGTAAATACCTTTTAAAATTTGTGCTGCTTCTTCAGCCATGCCGTGCGCCGTTAGACTAGAATATAAAGTAAAGGAGTCAATAAGCTGGATAAACAGCAGACCCATACCGCTAATACAAATTAATAAGCCTTGAATAACAAGGATTTTAAATATTCTCTTGATGTCTGCTTTTTTTATGCGTTGAAATACTCCCTTAGAATTTATCTTTGTTCTAAAAACAAATAAAAATAAAATAATAAGGGATGTTATACCGCCTGTTATAGAACCAAAAATAGCTCCCGCCCCTGCAGTATATAAATCATAACCATGTTGGATCAAGAGAATAGACAGATACAAAATAGTCCCTACCCGTACAACTTGTTCTGCAATTTGAGACAGCGCTGTAGGAAACATATTATGTAATCCTTGATAATAACCACGAATAACAGCAATAAACGGAATAAGTAAAAAGGAAAATGAAATAATTTGAATGAGAATCGTTAACTTACGATCTCCCATCCACTCGGCAATCGTTTCTGCGAAAATATATTCGAACGCAAATATCGTGCAGCCTACTACAAACAAAAAAGCAAACGAAACTTGAAGTATTCCCCGTATTTCCTTTCTCCGATTTGTTACCGCATACTCAGCTACTAACTTTGAAATAATTACAGGGAAACCATATGTACCTAGCTGTAGCGCAATTCCATATAGCGGATAAACTTGCTGATAGATATAAAACCCTATATCTCCCGCGATATGGTGATATGGAATACGATAAGTGGCACTTAAGATTTTCGTAAATAAACCTGCGAGCGTTAAAATAACGGCGCCGTTAAAAATAGAATAGAGCTTTGATTGTTTCTGCATTCCTACACCTTTCACCTGCAGCTTGTAATGATATGAACAACTCTTTTTATTAGCCGCTAACCACAATAGAATAGAGCTTTGTTCTTATAAAACATCCTGCACTTTCCAATAAATAAAATACCGTACCATTATATCATGTTCTCTTTATTTCTAAGGTAAGACAGCATGAAAAAAGGCAGCAGAAACTGCTACCTTTTCAGTAAATAATGTAAAATAAAGATAATTACGCTTACTGCTCCATTTGACGAGATAAGAAGCTAGCTGCTGTTTCGGCTGCTTTATGCTCTACTTCACCAAGAGACTTATCTTTTGAGAAAATGACAACAGCTCCAATCGGATCTCCATTTGCAATAATCGGACCGATTGTGTAAGAAGAAATATTTTCTTCGTATCCATCGACAAATTCAAGGTTTTTCCCATCAGTTACTAAAGAAGAACTGCGGCTTTCCATAACAGATTCCACTAACGAACTAATGTTTTTATTTAAGTATTCTTTTTTAGAACTTCCTGCTACCGCAATAAATACATCGCGGTCACAAATAAGTACAGGATGACCTAAGCTATCGTATAGCGCTTCGCCATACTCTTTTGCAAAGTCTCCCAATTCACTAATTGGCGAATATTTCTTTAAAATAACTTCTCCATCGCGATCGACGAAAATCTCTAGCGGATCTCCCTCTCGGATGCGAAGCGTTCTTCTAATTTCTTTTGGAATCACAACGCGACCCAAATCATCAATACGACGAACAATACCTGTTGCTTTCATTCATTGAAGCCTCTCTTTCATATGATGATTAAAATAGTTGGTGAATATCACTGATGGCTATATGATAAAAGGTTCACCTTTGTTGAGGTTAGTATTCTTCACTCTACAACTTCTATTCACCAACCATCTCTTTTTTTGTTAAAAAGTGTGCTTTTATTAAAAAAATGTCCAAAAAACCGCCAAAACATGGGGATTTAGATATTTTTATTTTGACTATACAAAAGAGGCTGGGACATAACTAAACCTATCTCGCCTAAAGACGAATAAATAGAGAAATGAGGCGAACCGCTTGAGACACCGCTGCTGATTTCCGTGCAAGACTTCGCTTTCCGCGGGCGGCCGGTGATCACCATATCAATAAAAAAATCCGAACGAGTTGGATTCTTTATCAAGAACCTCAATTCATCGTTCGGATTTTCCTTTAACTAAAATACTTTTGTCTTGCCTGTTTTAATTCGTAACTTGTTCTTTTTTAACAGTGGCTACTCCTTTTACTAACTGATACACAATATTGAGCCATTCTTTTTGAGCAAGTCCTTTTACATTAACCACTAATTTTACTTTCTTGCCTTCCATACCTAAGCTGACCATTCTGCCAAATTGATCACCTAGCATGAATAATTTTTGGCCGTCTACTGTTGAGCTCGCTTCTTCAGACAGCAGAATAGAAATTTCTTGTTTTGACTGAAGAATAGATTCTACTAAGTTCTGCGTTGCATATACTTTTGTTTCAGCTACTTTAAACAAATACTCAACCTCAGCCGGATACTCTCCAAAACGATCAATCATTTCATCCTGCAATTCTTGAATATCTTCTAGTGCTTCAATTCCTCTAAAGCGCTTATACATCTCAATTTTCAAGCGGCCGTCTGTAATGTACTGATCAGGAATATAAGCGTCTAAGTCCAGATTCATTTCCACATTAAATTTCACACTTTCTCCGTCAGACCCGCGTCTTTCCTCTATCGCTTCTTTAAGCATTTGTGAGTAGAGATCGAAACCGACAGAATCGATAAATCCATGTTGCTGAGCACCCAGTAAGTTTCCGGCACCACGTATTGAAAGATCACGCATAGCAATTTTAAAACCAGAACCTAATTCGGTGAATTCTTTAATAGCTTGCAGACGCTTTTCAGCTACTTCTGTCAGTACTTTGTCTTTGTGATACGTAAAGTACGCATATGCCACGCGATTTGAACGACCTACACGCCCTCTTAATTGATACAGTTGTGATAATCCCATCTTATCAGCATTATTGACAATAAGCGTATTTACATTGGGAATATCTACTCCTGTTTCGATAATGGTTGTACTCACAATCACATCATATTCGCCTTCTAAAAAGCTTAAGATAACCGCTTCGAGTTCGGTTTCATTCATTTTTCCGTGGGCATACGTTACCCTAGCATCAGGCACGAGCATCGAAATTTCTTCTGCTTTTCGTTCAATATCTTCTACGCGATTATATAAAAAGTAAACTTGGCCATCACGCGCTAACTCACGCTCAATCGCTTCACGAACTAAAACCGGATTATACTCCACTACATATGTTTGAACCGGAAAACGATTTTCAGGCGGCGTTTCAATAACAGACAAATCCCTTACGCCCAACATAGACATATGTAATGTTCGTGGAATAGGTGTTGCTGTAAGTGTAAGGACATCAACATTTGCTTTCATTTGCTTGATTTTTTCCTTGTGCGTTACACCAAAACGCTGCTCTTCATCGATAACTAACAACCCTAAATCTTTATAAATCACGTCTTTAGATAGTAAACGATGTGTACCAATCACTACATCTACGGTCCCGTTTTTTAACCCTTTAATTGTTTCTTGCTGCTGTTTACGGCTGCGAAAGCGGCTCAATAGCCCAATGTTGATTGGATAGTCTTGAAAACGCTCACGGATGGTTTCATAGTGCTGCTGAGCTAAAATAGTGGTTGGCACTAAAATAGCCACTTGTTTTCCATCTGTCACAGCTTTAAATGCAGCACGAATGGCTACTTCTGTTTTTCCATATCCAACGTCTCCACATAGCAGACGATCCATTGGTCTTTCATGTTCCATATCCTTTTTAATTTCTTGTACAGAACGAAGCTGATCTTCGGTTTCTTGATAAGGGAAAGCTGTTTCAAATTCTCTCTGTAAATCGCCATCCGGGGAAAATGCATAACCTTTACTTGCTTCACGCTCTGCATACAGTTTAATTAAGTCATCAGCGATGTCTTGAACAGAAGACTCAACTTTTCGTTTCACTTTCTTCCAGTCATTTCCGCCAAGTTTATATACTTTTGGCTCTTTCCCTTCAGAGCCTACATATTTTTGTACTTGATCAATCTGTTCAACAGGAACGTACAGCTTGTCAGAGCCTTCATATTTGATATGGATATAATCTTTATGATTACCGTTAATCTCCAACGTTTCCATTCCTAAATAACGGCCAATACCGTGGTTCACGTGAACGACATAGTCACCTACGTTTAACTCTGAATAGCTTTTAATACGCTCTGCATTGGAAAGCTTTTGACGACGCTTTGATTTCTTTACCCGTTTTTTAAACAATTCTTCCTCGGTTAAAACAGCTAATTTTTGCATCGGCAGTTCAAAGCCCATTTGTAAATCGCCTTCAATAATTTGAACAAGACCTGGCACAAGCTGACCATTTCCATCTAAAATAGATGAATCAATATCATAATCTGCTAGCACACCTTCAAGCTTTTTCACGCGCTCTTTATCTGCTCCTAAGAGGACTACCGTATAATTAGCATTTTTCCAACGTTCAATTTCACTTTTTAATAAGTTCATTTGGCCGTAAAACTGCTGCATCTGCTTACATGAAATATTAATAATATTTTGCGGACTCGTATACGATACGTGCTTCAAAAATAACGATAAGTATAAAAACTGGTGTTTTGCTCGCTGAATAAGAGATGGGAGCTTATGAGATAATTGAACGTCTCGAACAATTTGCCCCTGTCCTAATAATTCGGTTATCCATTCAGCTTCCTCTGTTTCAAGCTGATCAGACGTTTCTTGAATTCGAGTGGTCTCATCAAAGATGACAAGGCCGCCTTCTGGTAAATAATCTAGTAAACTAGCAGGCGATTCGTAGAAGAATGATAAATACTTGAACATATTTTCAAGAAGTTGACCTTGACGCAGCTGTTCGATTTCACCTTTAATATTTTCTGTTAAGGTAGCTTTTAGCGCTGCGTTTTTCACTTGTTGCAGTGTCGAAGCCAGCTGTGCTTCTAGTTCTTCAATTCCTTGGGCCACTTCATTTTGGTTCACAATGATTTCCGTAGCAGGGCCGATTGAAATTTCTTTTAACTGCTCTTGAGAGCGTTGATCCTCGATTGTAAAAGTACGAATGGAATCAATCTCCGTATCAAATAGTTCAATTCGGACAGGTAGCTCTTCTGTTAACGGATAAATGTCAATGATTCCTCCGCGCACACTAAACTCACCCGGAGCTGAAACCATCGATGCCCGCTCATAGCCCAACTCAACTAACCTTTTTAAATAATGATCAACGTCGATGTCAATTCCCATTTGAAACGGCAGCTGTGTTTGCTCCCATCTTGCTTTAGGAGGCAGCAGCTTTCGAATTCCTGCAAGCGGTGTTACAACTACTCCACATGTATGTTGACTCCAATAATTGAGTACTTCAATTCGCTGAGCCTTTAATTCTGGACTTGCAATCCCCACTTCTGTAGCAACTAAATCGTTAACAGGGTATAAGAAAACGTCTTTTTCCGGTAAAAGATGCAAAAGGTCTTCATACACTTTTTGAGCTTGATATAAATTATGAGTCACTACTAATAAGGGGTATTTTTTATCCTCATTTAAGAGTGCCATTAATACAGATCGAGCTGAACCGGAAATTCCCGTTACTAACTGTTCTTTCAAACCTTCTTCTAAACTGCTGACAACAGCTCCAATTTCTTTATTTTCTTCAAATTGCTGTCTAATCCCTCGCAAAGGAATTCCCTCCTCCCATGATATGTCTAAACTAAACAGAAAAACGCTTTGGTTTGAGACCAAAGCTTTTTATTGTATAAATGTTTCGTACTGATGATAGTCTGGATTTCGTTCTAGCGCTTCTTGACAGTCTTCACAAATAATTTTAACCACGATATCTCCACTATTATGATAGTGAATAAAGTCTTTTCGTTCATCTGCGGTCAGGTGATTAAAACCCAGTGCTTCTGTATTGTGAGCTGTCTTTTCTATCATACCGACTTTTGCGCCACAATGTCTACAGAAATAATGAATAGACATACAAATCCTCCCAAATCTTTTAGTGTTAGTATGGACGATTGAGAGAAATTTTATTCTACTTAATTATAGCGATTCATTACTTCTAAGAACGGTTTACCTAAAAAATCTTCACTCGCGTGTACAGACGTTTTCATCGCTTCTTCCATATGAACCATTTCATCTTCTGTAAAGCGCCCTAGTACGTAATCAACTACTTTCATACCGTTTTGCGGACGATCAATTCCAATACGAATTCGGTTAAACTCTTGGGTTTTTAAATGTTGAATAATTGATTTTATTCCGTTATGGCCGCCTGGACTTCCTTTTGTACGCAATCTTACTTTTCCGCACGGTAAATCTAAGTCATCGTAAATAACAAGCAAGTCTTCGACGTCTATATCAAAATAGTCCATTAACGGGCGAATACTTTCTCCTGATAAATTCATATATGTTAGCGGCTTTAATAATATGACTTTTTCTCCTTTTATTATACCTGTTCCATATATTCCGTTAAACTTTGTTTTATCTAATGAAATCATAAACTGTTCAGCAATTTTATCAATTGCCATAAATCCTATGTTATGACGAGTACGGTCATATTCTTTTCCAGGATTTCCTAAACCAACGATTAATTTCAAAATAGATACTCCTTTCCACTCTATGTAAGTTGTACATAATAGGTAAATGTCTTTAATGTTTTAC
This sequence comes from Priestia sp. 53B2, assembly GCF_056099005.1. NCBI lineage: Bacteria > Bacillati > Bacillota > Bacilli > Caryophanales > Bacillaceae > Priestia > Priestia sp. 53B2. The sequence goes on along the minus strand of NZ_JBLZXA010000011.1, from coordinate 20,687 downwards.
ATTACTATATAGTATCACTTTTATTATAATCAATTCACACAAAAAGACGTAACCTTTTGGTTACGTCTTTTTATATTATTCTTCGTTATCTTTTTCTTTTGTTGCTTCAACATCGCCTGCAGCATCCTGAACTTCGCCGCTGTCCGGCTCTTCTTCCTGTTGAGGAGGTAGCACAGAAGCAACTGTATCTTCTGCATCATGCGTAATTTCTAGCTTTTTATCTACCTTAATATCCGCTACTGTGATTGTATCATTAATTCCTAAATCTGATACATCTATATCAATAGATGATGGGATATCTTGCGGCAAGCCTTTTAATGAAATTTCATATAGAGACTGCTGTAATACGCCGCCTTCTTTTGTTCCTTTTGCTTCTCCTACTAGAGATAAAGAAACTTCAGTATCAATTTCTTTCTTCATGTCGACCACTTGGAAATCGGCGTGGACAATTTCGTTTTTTATTGGATCAGTTTGAATGTCATGTAACATTACGGAATATTTTTGCTTATCCACTTGTAATGTTAACACTCCATTGCGTCCTGCTTCACGAATAGTCTTAATAAAATCAGCACTGTTTAAGTAAATAGGTGTGGATTCTGTTTTATTTCCGTAAACAACCGCTGGGAAGTTTCCTTCGTCGCGAATCTTTCTATTTGTAGAATTTTTTAAATCCGTTCTTTTATTTGCTTGAATTGAAATACTCATTTTATTCACCTTCCAGTATGTTTTCTACTTAAAATGTACCCTTTTTAGAAGGTTGCTAAACATGAAACCCAGTTTGAACAGTAATATATCTTTGTTCATTCCGTCCAAAGCGCTTTAAAATCAAGGGTTAGCACACTTGACTTTTTTTCAAAAAAACCTCTTTCCATTTGGAAAGAGGTTCTGTTTATCAATCAAATAATGTACTAACTGATTGCTCTTCGTGAACACGAATAATCGCTTCACCGATTAACGGAGCTACTGAAAGTTCTGTTACTTTATCAATTTTCTTATCTTCTGTTAAAGCAATAGAGTTTGTTACAGCTAACTCTTTGATTGTAGAGTTTTGAATACGCTCAATCGCAGGGCCTGAAAGCACTGGGTGTGTACAACAAGCATATACTTCTTTTGCACCTGCTTCAATTAATGCACTTGCACCAATTGTAATTGTACCAGCTGTATCAATCATGTCATCAATCAAGATTGCTGTTTTTCCTTCCACTTGTCCAACAATGTTCATAACTTCTGCTACGTTTGGACGTGGGCGACGTTTGTCAATGATAGCGATCGGCGCTTTTAGACGTTCCGCTAAACGGCGAGCACGCGTTACGCCACCGTGGTCCGGAGATACAACAACAACGTCATCAAGGTTTTTACTCTTGAAGTATTCACCTAAAATTGGAACACCTACTAAATGGTCAATTGGAATATCGAAGAAACCTTGAATTTGAGGAGCATGTAAATCTAATGTGATAATACGAGTAGCTCCCGCTTTTTCAATGATATTTGCTGCTAATTTGGCAGTGATTGGTTCACGTGCACGAGCTTTACGATCCTGACGAGCATAGCCATAGTAAGGCATAACGATGTTAATTGTTTTAGCTGATGCACGTTTTAATGCATCAATCATAATTAATAATTCCATTAAGTGTTCGTTAACTGGAGCACTTGTTGATTGAATGATAAATACATCACAACCACGGATACTTTCTTCAATGTTAATTTGAATTTCACCGTCACTGAAACGATCAACCGAACATTTACCTAATTCCACACCAATTACTTTTGCGATCTCTTCAGCTAAAGCCTTGTTTGAATTTAGCGTAAATAACTTTAAATTTTCATCAGCATATACATTTGACATTTTATTGTGAAACCTCCGTCAGGATTTTTTATTAATATCAAGCTTTTCAGCATAGTTTTCTTTATTTACTTGTTTCGCACGAGCAATTGATAATGCTTTTCCTGGCACATCATCCGTTACGGTTGAACCAGCTGCAACATAGGCGCCTTCACCAATTGTTACAGGTGCAATTAAGTTTGAGTTACATCCTACGAATGCCCCATCTTCAATCTTTGTTAAAAATTTATTTTTCCCATCGTAGTTAACTGTAATAGATCCGCACCCTAAGTTTACACCTTTTCCGACCTCTGCGTCTCCAATATAACTCAAATGAGAAGCTTTGCTACCTTTGCCAAAAGATGCTTTTTTAATTTCTACAAAGTTTCCTACGCGCACTTCATCTCCAATTAATGATTGAGGACGAATATGTGCAAATGGGCCAATTGTGACTTCGTGACCAATTTCACTATCGTGAGCAACAGAATGGCGAATAGAAGTATTATTACCTATTTTGCAGTCTTTAATTTCACTGTTAGGTCCTACTTCACAATTCTCCCCAATTACAACTGTTCCTTGAATAACCGTACCAGGATAAATAACCGTATCTCTGCCAATGACAGCATCTGCTGAAATGTACGTGTTAGAAGGATCTACAATCGTCACTCCATTTAACATATGCTGCTTGTTGATACGCTTTTTCATTGTTTCTTCTGCTTGAGACAGAGCAAATCGATCATTAACGCCCAATGTTTCAGCAAAATCGGATGTTTGATATGCAGAAATAATTTGACCTTCATTTTTTAGAATTTCGATAACATCAGGTAAATAATACTCTCCCTGTACATTATCATTTGAAACTTTTGAAAGTGTCTCAAATAATTTCTCATTATCAAAACAATACGTACCAGTATTAATTTCCTGTACAAGACGCTCTTGTTCCGTGGCATCTTTATGCTCAACAATCTTTTCAACAGACCCTTGTTCATTTCGAATGATGCGTCCATATCCTGTTGGATCTTCTGCATGAGCTGTTAAAATAGTTGCCATTGCATTTGTTGCTTCATGATGCTTTAATAAAGATTCAATTGTTTCAGCTGTAATAAGCGGAGTATCTCCACATACAACAATTGTCGTACCTTTTTCATGTGCAAGTAAAGATTCTGCTTGCATTACTGCATGAGCTGTTCCTAACTGCTCTTCTTGTAAAGCAAATAAGCTTTTATCTCCAACATGTGATTTCACTTTTTCGGCACCGTGACCTACAACTGTAATTAAATTTGTTAAATCCAAACGTGATAACTGATCAATTACGTGTTGCACCATCGGTTTGCCACACACAGGGTGTAACACTTTATATAAAGATGACTTCATACGTGTACCCTGACCAGCTGCCAATATGACTGCATATCTTTTTGACATAACAGGCCTCCAATTTTACCTTTTTATCCATTAAGAATATTATATCAAAAATGACAGCATTTCAAGGAATCATTTATAAGTCATGAATTTTATTTTTTGGTAATGTTAAAGTTTTACAAAGGTGTGAAATTATATAAGTGGTAATCAAAAAGAAAAGAGCCTACTTTTCAGTAGACTCTTAATGTATCATATGTTTACGAAGCACCCGCTTCTTCGAATTCAACTTCTACCTCACCTAAACGATGATATTCTGCTAGAACAGCATCTTGAATCTTTCCGCGAGTATTTGAATTGATTGGATGTGCAATATCACGGAACTCACCATCCGGTGTACGTTTACTTGGCATGGCTACAAATAAGCCATTATTACCATCAATCACACGAATATCATGAACAACAAATTCACCATCTAATGTGATTGAAGCAATCGCTCTCATACGTCCTTCAGTGTTCACGCGGCGTAATCTTACGTCAGTTACTTCCATCTTGTTCACCACCTTTTTCTATGCGAAGCTTTACATACTTAATTCCACAGAATTTTGTGTTTTCCTGCTATTCAGAAAAAAAATTTAGAAAATTTTCGCAAAAAAAGTGAACAATTGGAAGTTACTTGCTTTTTGTTAGAAATTTGTTAATTTAATTCCCCTTTAACGAGCGCAATAACTTCAATTTCAACAAGTACATCTTTAGGTAGTCTCGCTACTTCTACACATGAACGTGCCGGCTTATGGTCGCCAAAGTAGTCGCCATAGACTTCATTTAACGCTGCGAAGTCGTTCATATCTTTAATGAACACGGTTGCCTTTACAACTGTATTTAGAGAAGCTCCAGCTTCTTCAAGAACTGCTTTTAGATTTTCAAATACTTGCGTAGCTTGTACTTGAACATCTCCTTCGACCAACGTACCATCTGGACGAAGTGGAATTTGACCTGAACTGTAAAACAAGTTATTCACAACAATTCCCTGTGAATATGGACCAATAGCTTGCGGTGCATTTTTTGTTTGAACCTGTAACATATGTTCCTCTCCCTTACTTGATCAAATATATTTTAAGTAATTGCCTTCTTGTACACGAATTTGTTTATCTTTGATATTTACATCTGTTAATTGTACAAGGGACACATACTCATCCACTAAACGTTCTTCAATATCTTCTGATTCTACTAAAACTCCAATGCCAGCAACAGTTGCATCGAACTCTTCAAGCAAGCTAACCATTCCATTTACAGTACCGCCAGCTTTCATGAAATCATCAATGATGAGTACATTTGACCCCACCGCTAAACTTCTTTTAGCTAACAGCATCGTTTGAATGCGCTTAGATGAACCCGACACGTAGTTAATACTAACGGTCGATCCTTCAGTTACTTTACTGTCTCTGCGCACAATAACAACGGGCACGTCTAAATACTGAGCAACCGCATACGCAATAGGAATACCTTTTGTTGCTACAGTCATCACCACATCGATTTTGCGGTTAGCAAAAAGAGATGCATACAAGCGACCGATTTTATTCACAACGCGGGGGTTCCCTAAAATATCAGTTAAATATAAATATCCACCTGGCAGTAAACGCTCAGGTTTTTCAATCAACCCACATAATTCTTGAACAAGCTGACCGGCTTCTTCATTCGTCATCTTTGGAATGAATTTAACTCCGCCGGCAGCCCCTGGTAGCGTAACCAAAGTTCCGATACCCTGCTGTTCAAAAGTTTGTTTAATAATCGCCATATCTTCGCTAATAGATGATTTTGCGGAATCATATTTATCTGCAAAATACGTAAGAGGGATAAGGCGCTGAGGGTTTTGAATGAAATAGTTGGTCATATCAATTAATCGTCCACTACGTCGAAACTTCATAACATCCTCCTGAAAATCCGAATATTGTAATGTAAATATAACATTAACATACGGATTTATTCAAGCGTTATTCGTTCACCTAGTAGCCTAACTGCATAAACTTTATCACAAAAGCCACGTAATCCATTATAAATGCGATGCATACGTGAATCATGCTGTACAAGTCCAAATACAGTTGGCCCACTGCCGCTCATGAGCACAGCATCGGCGCCAAAACGCTTTATTTGTTCTTTAATGAGAGCTACTTCCGGATGCATTTTCAGCGTTACTGCTTCCAATACATTTCCTACAAGGCTACACATTTGATCATAATTTCCTGATTGTATGGCGTGAACCATCTCATCTACTTTAGGATGATCCATCTCTTCAATTTTTAAGTGTCGATATACATCTGCTGTAGAAACACCTATTTCAGGCTTAGCCAAAATCACCCAGCAGCTTGGAGGTGCCTCAATATGCTCTACAATCTCTCCGCGCCCTGTGGCAAGAGCTGTCCCTCCGTACACGCAAAAAGATACGTCAGAGCCAATCTCAGCCCCTATTTCTGCAAGTGTGTCTAATGATAACCCTAATTCCCATAACGTATTTAAACCGCGTAATGTAGCAGCCGCGTCACTGCTGCCTCCAGCTAATCCAGCAGCTACTGGAATATGTTTATCAATTAATATATTTACACCTTTTGAAATGTTATAACGTCGCTTCAAAATCTGCGCTGCCTGATAAGCGAGATTTCGCTGGTCATCTGGAACAAAGCGATTATGAGAATAGATAACAATTCGTCCATCTTCACGTTCAGAAAGTTCAATTCTGTCCGCTAAATCAATTGTTGTCATAATCATCTTAACTTCATGGTAACCATCTGGACGTTTATGTAACACATCAAGTGACAAATTTATTTTAGCCGGTGCTTTCACCATTAATTTCAACTTACTTCACCTACTTCATCTTATCGAGTTTAACGCTATTTTATCATAAAATGAACAAGATATAGCTGTTCATTTAAACATCTTTGTTTAATCCTCTGTTTTATCTTTCATTTTGGGACAAAAAAACCGAAGCGGTTATACACTTCGGTTTTCCTCATTTCACTTTAAATAGTCGTATAAGCATTGATTTTCACTATGCTATTGCTTTAGCTGCTGCTGTGCAAGCTCTACAGCTCGCTTCACCATATTGCCTGCGTCTTTTGCCCGAATAGCGCCCCAGCCTTCTGCTTGTACAGTATCGTAAAAACCAAGTTCTTTAGCCAGTTCTTCTTTCAGCTTCGATGACATAACCCCTCTACGCCTTGACATTGCACATGGCTCCTTTACGTATAAAATGAAATTTCAACCTGAATCTCCTCGCTCTTTTACATAAGAAACGCGAGGACGATATGTATAGTATGTATAAAAAATAATGCATATATAATTTGAAAAAAAGACCAATAAAAAAGCAGTAAACCAATGTCCACTGCTCATCACCACTTGCTATATTGCCTATGTCATTCTTAGAAAAATTTTAGTTGCACTGTTTCCGTTAACACATCTGCGTAACTATACGAAACGCGCTCCAAAGAGTTTTCCTCTTGATCTAATTCAACGATAAAAACAGATGGGTACGTTTCTGTTAATACACCTGAACGTTCTACTGTTTTTCTACGACCACCGTTTGCTTTTAAAGTTAATCGTTGGCCTAGGTGCAAATCCAGCGCTTGCTTAATATCAGACAAAGTTTTCGCCATATTGGTCCACCTCACTATGTATAGTGTAACACATGTTAGAAAAATAGTCAAAAACATAAAATTATAACAATCTATCTCTAATTGTGTCAATAAATAATTTTCAACATGAATCTACATTTCGCTGTTATTATGCTCGTTTTTCAACGAAATATGTATATCTTTAGCAAATATTGAAAATGATTTTGTGTAATTAAGCGTATACTTTGGCTTCATACGAAAAAACAACTGGTTGCACATCATGCGTGTACATGCTGTAACCAGTTGTTTTTATTTCTACTCATCGCTTTCATAAGGCATGCCCGTGCGAAGCAGCCCTTTTGTTTCTACTCCTCCTAAACCTTTAGCACCCGTTAATGTATTACGTAAGACGTCCCATACATTAATACGATCCGTGAAAGGAGTAAAACTTAGTTTTGCTACTACATACACAGGGTCAAGCGCATGAATATTTACACGTGAAGGTGAACTAGCAAAGTTTGCTCCAGCTTGAATCAATAATTCAAAATGCGATTGACAGGCACCTGCAAAGATCACCAGCTGATCTAAATTACCAACTCTTTTTCTTGCTTCTTGGACTGTTTGAATATAGTGCTTGGAATGTCTATAAGCAAGGAGATCATCTTTATTTCCTTTTCCTTTGGAATAGGCATCATGGCCTGTCAGCACCAGAATATCGGGTCTTACATCCTCAATTAGCTTTCCAACTTTCTCCGGCATTTCTGACTCGACGCAATGAACACCATAAACAGGAACACCAATTTTTTCGTAAACCAACAAACATTTACGTAAATAATTAGGGTCTCCGTCTACGTGCAGGACCTTTCCTGGAATTTGAAATAAGCGATGTGAATGGCTGTATCCATTTGTCATGCTATATTCAGTTTTCTCTCGAACGAGCCGATAATCCTGTTGAATAAGCTCCAAGGATCTTTCTAAAAGTTCTTCTTCTTGTTTTTTTCTTTGATCCTGTTCTTTAGCATCCACAACCTCTAAATCTGTACAAGGAGCGTCGGCAATCAACCGAACGTCTTCTCCTATCAAAGTCGCATATTTCCCCGCTTCGCTGTCATTAATAGCTATAACACGAAAAAGCAAATCTCTTTGATAAGAAGGTCGTGTAACTATATCACCAATTTTGATGTTCATATGCTTCACTCCGTCTTTGCTACTTCAAAAATAAATTCTCTTCATAGCCTATGACTTCATGATAAAAATGTGATGATTTAGCGAAATGATTTTAAAAGTTGATCACTTAGCTTTCCAAATTCTTGAATAGATAACGTTTCGCCTCTTCGTTTCGGATCAATTTCAGCAGTTGAAAGTGCTTGCTCAATGTTCGCTTTTTTCTGCTTCCCATTTGGCAAGTTGTTCACTAGATTGTTTAAAATTGTTTTTCGACGCTGTCCAAAACTTGCTCGTACAACTTGAAAGAAGAATGCTTCATCTTGTACTTCTACCGCTGGCTTTGGTCTTCTCAACAATCGAATAACAGCTGAATCTACATTAGGCTGCGGATTAAATACTGTTTTAGGCACAATCATAACCGTCTCAGCCTCTGTATAGTATTGAATCGCAATAGAAAGTGAACCGTACTCTTTTGTTCCCGGTTTAGCTGCTATACGGTCGGCAACTTCTTTTTGAAGCATAACGACGATTCCACGTACCGGAATTTGCTCTTCTAATAATTTCATCAAAATGGGTGTCGTCACGTAATAGGGTAAATTCGCAACGACCATTAAATCTTCTATGTTTTCGAATTCTTGTTCGAGCGTCCCTTTTAAATCCGCTTTTAACACATCTTGATGAATAACTTTTGCATTTGAGTAAGGAGAAAGAGTATCAGCTAAAATCGGAAGCAAACGCTGGTCGATTTCAAATGCCAGTACTTTTTTTGCGCGCTTTGCTAGCTGTTCAGTTAAGGCCCCGATACCAGGTCCAATTTCAATAGCTCCCGTTTCTTCTGTTATTTCCGCATGATCAACAATACGATGTAAAATGTTCGTATCAATTAAAAAATTTTGTCCCAAACTCTTTTTAAATGTAAAACCGTATTTCTTTAAAATTTCCTTGGTTCGATTAGGCGTTGCAATATCTTTTAACACGATCCCTTTTCCTCCTTATTTATCTGCTCAACAGCTCTGATAAAGTCCTCTTTTGAAATTTGGAACATCTGTAATCGTTTATGGAGCTGTTTTCCGTTGGCATAGCCAACTTTTAATAACTTCCCTATTCTTTCACGTCGAGACTTAGCTTTACTATCTCCTATCAAACGAGCTACGATTAAATCCTCTTGAGAAATCTCGATAGCTGCCCCCATCCACTCTTGCTTCACATCTTTTAGTGCTTTTTGAATAGACGCAATAGAAGCATGTTCAACTCCAATACCTTTGCCATTTTTAGGGCGAGCCTCTTCTTTATCTAAGAATGCATGTTTACATCCGGGAACACGTTCTGAAACAATATTTCGAATTCGCTGTCCTGGATAATCTGGATCTGTAAAAATAATCACGCCTCTTGTTTTTTGAGCTAACTTTACTTTCTCAATGGTTTCTTCATTTACAGCTGATCCATTTGTCTCGATGGTATCCGCATCCACTGCACGTTTAATCGCTACAGTGTCATCTCGGCCTTCTACTACAATAATTTCTTTAATCTTCATTGCTTCCTCCAAAACATTCAGTTTTGTTCATTTGCTTTTCAGTAAAAATGAAATGATCGTTACACACATCATTTTTCTTCTATGAAATCAACGTTTTATCTTATTATCAACTAAATTAAAAAGCATTTACCTGTTATTTTAACTGAAAAAGGCAGAGGATAACATTCTCCTCTGCGCCTATCTTTACTTTAACACGAAAATGATTGTTATATGAGAAAAAGTTTTAATCATTAATGCCAAATAGCTTTTTGGCGTTAGCTGTTGTAATATCAGCTAATTCTTCATACGTTATACCTTTTAACTCTGCAATTTGCTCTGCTACGTATGAAACATAACCAGGTTCATTGCGCTTGCCGCGGAATGGATGAGGCGTCAGATAAGGACAGTCTGTTTCAATTAATAGTTTATCTAAAGGAAGCTCTGTAGCAACTTCTTTTGGCTTTTTCGCATTTTTAAAAGTAACAGGTCCGCCAAAAGAAATATACATATTCATATCCATACACTGCTTCGCTACTTCAATACTGCCCGTGAAGCAATGCATAATCCCGCCTACTTCTTCTACGTGCTCTTCTTTTAAAATGGTTACCACGTCTTCCGTTGCATCACGATTATGAATAATGATAGGTAAATTCACTTTGCGAGCTAAGCGAATTTGACGGCGAAATACGTCTTTTTGAACTTCTTTAGGGGATTTATCCCAATGGTAGTCTAATCCCATTTCTCCTAAAGCAACAACTTTCGGATGCTGAGCTAACTCTTCAATCCAAGCTAAGTGCTCATCCGTCATATCAACTGCATCTACTGGATGCCATCCTACACTAGCATAGATAAAGTCATACGTTTCAGCTATTTGAATAGCCTTTTTGATGGTAGGTTCATCGAATCCAACAACTACCATGTTTTGAACACCTTTTTCTAACGCACGATTAATTACTTCTTGCAAATCATCTTCATACTGTTCTGCGTTTAAGTGAACATGTGTATCAAATAACATCTAATCGATCCTTTCCATGAATAAAAGGGGGTCCTCGCATGTTACACGTGAAACACCCCTTTTACCTATACTTATTTTATCTTCGTGTACTTATTTTATCTTCGTGCCGTTTGCTAAGTTTTGATCTACGCTTGCTAGTGAAAGACCATTCTCATCTTCCCCCGCTAAAATCATTCCTTGTGATAGTTCACCGCGCAGTTTCACAGGTTTTAAGTTGGTTACACAAATTACTTTTCGACCTACTAATTCTTCAGGCTTATAAAACTTGGCAATACCTGATACAACCTGGCGTTTTTCATAGCCAAGATCAAGCTGCAGCTTTAATAGTTTATCTGCCTTTTTAACTGGTTCTACTTGCGTAACTTGCGCTACACGAAGCTCTACTTTCATGAAATCATCAATCATAATCTCTTCAGAAGGCTCTTCCTTCACAACAGGTTTTTCTTCCTTTGGAGCACTCCCTTGCATCTGCTCTTTAATAAACGCTACCTCTTCTTCTCGATCTAGACGAGGGAACATTGGCTCACCTTTTTCTACTTTTGTGCCTTCTTTAAGCATATTAAAACGCGTCGTGCTTTCCCACGTTTTTAATACATCTTCTTTTACACCAATCTGAGCAAAAATTTTCTCAGGTGTACGCGTTAAGAATGGCTGCAGTAATACCGCAATGTGACGAATTGATTCAGCTAGATGTGTCATAACGGAAGCAAGTTCTGCACGCTTATTCTCATCTTTTGCTAACGCCCAAGGCTGCGTTTCATCAATGTATTTATTCGTGCGGCTTACATATTGCCAGATAGAAGCAAGAGCCACTGAAAACTCCATATCTTCCATCGCTTCTTCATATTTATTTACTGTATCTTTTTGAGCTTGGACGATAAGTGCATCAAACTCTGTTACATTGCCTTCATAAGTCGGAATAACACCATCAAAATACTTATTAATCATCGCCACTGTACGATTAACTAAGTTGCCAAGGTCATTTGCTAAGTCAAAGTTAATACGTTCAACAAACGCTTCTGGTGTGAATACACCGTCTGAACCGAATGGAACTTCACGAAGCAAGTAGTAACGAAGGGCATCTAGTCCATAGCGGTCAATCAATGTCACTGGGTCTACTACATTCCCTTTTGACTTCGACATCTTTCCATCTTTCATTAATAACCAGCCGTGAGCAAATACTTTCTTAGGAAGTGGCAAATCAAGTGCCATCAACATGATTGGCCAATAAATAGTATGGAAACGTACGATTTCTTTTCCTACTAAATGTACGTTAGCCGGCCAATATTTTCGATAATTTTCATCGTTCTCTGTATCATACCCAAGAGAGGTGATATAGTTAGAAAGCGCATCAATCCATACGTAAATAACGTGTTTTGGGTTACCTGGAACTTTTACCCCCCAATCAAACGTCGTACGAGAGACAGCTAAGTCTTCAAGGCCAGGCTTAATAAAATTATTGATCATTTCGTTTTTACGGGACTCTGGTTGAATAAATGAAGGGTTTTCTTCATAAAAAGCTAGTAAACGATCTACGTATTTCCCCATTTTAAAGAAATAGGACTCTTCTCGAACGAGCTCTACAGGGTGTCCGCTATCCGGGCTTTTTCCGCCTACAACTTTTCCATTTTCAACGATTGGATCTACTAGTTGATGCTCTGTATAGTACGTCTCATCGGGAACTGAATACCAACCTTCATACTCATCAAGATAAATATCACCTTGTTCTAAAAGGCGCGCGAAAATCTTTTCCACGATTTCTTTATGTCTTGGTTCTGTTGTACGGATAAAATCATCATACGAAATATCCATCTTATCCCACAGCTCTTTGATTCCAGATACAATATCATCTACGTATTGCTGAGGTGTCACGTTTTTCTCTTCTGCTTTTCGCTGAATTTTTTGACCATGTTCATCTGTACCTGTTAAATAACGTACGTCAAACCCTCTCAAACGTTTATAACGAGCCATTGCATCTCCCGCTACCGTCGTGTATGCATGCCCTATATGTAATTTACCACTCGGATAATAAATCGGCGTAGTAATATAAAATGTATTATTTCCATCTGCCATGTTCATAACCTCCAACATTCCATTTCAACATTTTGATTTATATGTATGTAATCATATAAACCCTGTCTTCTTATTCTACTATCTATCATACTATTTTACATGATAATTTCAAAACATTCTCTTCCTATATACACGGGAATATGACGGATTCACTTCATTTTTAAATAATCGTTATTTTTCCAAAAAATAATCCTGTTAATTGTATCAGCTTCGCCCTATTTTTATATAAAATATACCCTCATTCAAAAAGTCACTTTGATGAAAACGACAAATAGGTCTAATTTTGTCGTTTTATGTCGAATTACATTTACCCTATCTTCAAAATAGTTAATATCAAGCTATTTAGACGATTAATCTTTTTTCCAATGAAACCCCTTGTCATTCCTTGACTGACGGTCACAATTAGCTTGTAAACAAGTCGAGAAAAAAAATTTTTCCCAGCTACATTTTTTTACATATAAAATGATTGACTAGTTTTGGAAACGCTGGTATTATGAAAGTACGTTGAAATTGTCGAATAATGACGAAAGTAATAACATAGAAAAATGATTACTGAGAGGAGAACGATTAACATGAAATCTACAGGTATTGTTCGTAAAGTTGATGAATTAGGACGCGTAGTAATTCCAATTGAATTACGTCGTACATTAGGAATTGCAGAGAAAGATGCTCTAGAAATCTATGTAGATGAAGAGCGCATCATCTTAAAAAAATACAAACCAAACATGACTTGCCAAGTAACAGGTGAAGTATCTGATGATAACATTCAACTTGCTAGCGGCAAATTAATTCTAAGCCGTGAAGGTGCAGAACAAATCATGAAAGAACTTCAAGATTCTTTACAAGCTTCTAAATAAAACGAAAAGCTGTCTATGATAGACAGCTTTTTTTAATGTACGTGATATTCACTATAAATGTCTCGCTTTGACACATCTCGGTCTTTTGCCACTTGCTTAATAGCTTCTTTGTTTGAAAGTCCTTCTTCTACATAGTGATCAACATGCTCGATAATGGTGAGCTGTTCCCACCATAGATTACTTTCATCTGGCGCTTCTTCATTTGTCCCTTCAAGAATTAAGCAGAATTCGCCTCTAATATCTGTGGCATTTGTCCATTTAATTGCTTCTAATACACTTCCTCTTAAAAATTCTTCATAGCGTTTTGTTAACTCTCTACATAACACAATAGATCGGTTTCCTAAAATTTCTTCTATACTCTTTAGTGTTTCTTTTAATCGATGAGGGGCTTCATAAAATATCATGCTTTCCTTAATATACTGAAGCTCTTGAAGCTGTTCTTTACGCTGTTTTTTATTTCTGTTTAAAAATCCATAAAAATAAAACTGCCCCGTAGGTAGTCCCGAAGCAATTAAAGCTGTTAATGCTGCGTTAGGCCCCGGCAGCGGAACAACCGTATACCCTTCTTTAACGGCAGCTACCACTAACTCATAACCAGGATCTGAAATACAAGGCATGCCCGCGTCGCTTACTAAAGCAATATTTTTTTCACCGTCTAAGTCGCTTAACAGCTGTTCACTTTTTGTATGTTTATTATGTTCATGATAACTTGTAATAGGCGTATCGATTTCAAAGTGGTTACATAGTTTTTTCGTTTGTCTCGTATCTTCTGCGGCAATATAATCAACTTCTTTTAAAATTCGAATCGCACGAAATGTCATATCCTCTAAGTTTCCAATAGGAGTGGGAACTAAATATAAAACGCCTCGTTCATTCGATACATCATAACTTTTTTGTGATTTCATTCTGCTTTTCTTGCTCCCTTCGAATGTAAGCCTGTTTTTGCACTCTGCTTAACTGTTTGAACCAATATTCTTTTTGCATAGCTTCTGTTTTAGAAGTAAACACCTCATGCCAAATTAATGAAACAGGCCTTCTTGCTCTCGTATATTTTGCCCCTTTTCCTTCATTATGGACAGAAATACGTTTTTGCAAATTATTCGTGTAACCAGCGTAATACGTACAGTCCTTGCATTCAACTACATAAAAATAATGATTATTTTGTTCCATATAAAATCCTTTTTAATTCTTCCGTGTATTCATCATTATCTTGGTAGACCACCAGCGGAGGAAGAATCTTTAAATCTGGGCTTCCATCCTTCGTACCTTCAATTAAAAGTGTATTTGCTTCTTTCCCATCTTTAGGATAGACAAACTGAAGTCTCTTTGGCTCTAAACGGTACTGCCTCATTAACGTAACGATATCTAATAGTCTTCCTGGACGGTGAACTAATGCCACTTTTCCGCCTTGCTTCACTAGTTGACTGCTGGCTCTAATCACATCTTCCAACGAACAATGAATCTCGTGGCGAGCGATTGCAAAGTGTTCGTTTTCATTTATCTCTTCTTTATTGGATGTGGTGAAATAAGGAGGATTACATGTTACAACATCATATTTTCCATAACCCAGTTCTTGAGGCGCATTTTTTAAATCACCATGTATCATTTTAATCTGGCCATCCAGCTGATTATACGCAATACTTCTTTGCGCCATACTGTGTAGCCGCTCTTGAATTTCTACACCAATGATTTTTCCCTTTGTTCGTTTAGATAAAAACAGTGGGATTACACCGTTTCCTGAACATAAATCAACCAAGTTACCTTTACGAATTGGGACATAAGCAAAGTGAGATAAAAGCACAGCATCCAATGAAAAGGAAAAGACAGACGGACTTTGAATAATGCGCATCTCCTCATCGGCTAATAGATAATCTAAACGTTCATCTCCATATAACTTAATCATAGTCGTTCTTCTCCTTGTACATCTATTATTTATATCTTTTACTCATAAAAAGAACCTCTCCAAAAGGGAGAGGTGTTGTTACTTTTTATTTAAAAATGACAAGCAAAACAAACAGTCTCCATCTTTACGCACACTTCCATAATGAATGTTACAAATATGAAAACCCTCTTGGTAAAGGCGAGCCAAATTGTCATATCCTTCTCCGATATCAATTTGTTTTTGCTCTTTTGTTTGAGAGCTTGCTTTTGAATGTCTATTTTTCAGCTTCGTTTCGAAGTTTGTCTGGTCAAGGCGACGGCGCAAATGATCATTTTCTATTTGCAGGTGATGATTTTCTTCAATTAGCTCAGCAAGATGCTCTTTCAACTCACCTAACTGCTTATATAAATGACCAATTTGTTCCTCCATGTTTGTCACCGAATCAAAAATCTCTTTTTTATCCACCTTTGCCCACCTCGTTAATCTGTGGCTTGAAACGAAACAGCACCTTCATTATTGATCTCATCCAGAGTATACTCTAAAATTTGTTCGTGATCTGACAGTTCCACTTGAATAATTCTTTCCAAAATATTCAAACCCACTACACGTCCTGAACCATCTGAAGTTTTAATTGTTGAGCCTATATCAGGAAGCTGTTCTTTTGCCGTTTCATACTCATCATTTTCATATTTTAAACAACACATCAAACGTCCGCATAAACCAGAAATTTTCGTTGGATTAAGCGATAGGTTTTGGTCTTTGGCCATCTTAATAGAAACCGGCTCAAAATCACCTAAAAACGTTGAGCAACATAGCATACGTCCACAAGGACCTATCCCGCCCAACAGCTTTGCCTCGTCTCGTACACCGATTTGACGAAGCTCAATTCGCGTACGGAAAATAGCAGCTAAATCTTTAACTAACTCTCTAAAATCAATACGGCCGTCTGCTGTAAAATAAAAAATGACTTTATTACGATCAAACGTATATTCTACATCTACTAACTTCATATCTAAATCGTGTGATTGAATTTTTTGCACGCATACGTCATATGCTTCTCTAGCAGCTTGTTTATTTTCATCCACAATCAGCCTGTCTTTTTGTTCGGCAATGCGGATTACTTTTTTCAAAGGAAGTACGACATCGTGTTCACTTACTTGCTTTTTATTAATAACCACTCTGCCAAATTCAACACCACGAACTGTTTCTACAATAACAAACTCACCATCTGGAATTGTAAGTTCTCCAGGGTCAAAATAATATATTTTTCCCGCTTTTTTAAAGCGAACGCCTACTACATCATACAAGCTTTTATCCCTCCTGCAAATCCAACACCAGCTGTTCCATTAATAACTGTAGATTCATATTTGAATTTAATTTATTTTTGGCCTTCAAGATAACCCCTAAGCGATAAATCGCTTTTTCCTGCGTTGTCTGAAGAGCTTGCTGTTTTAATTCTTCTATTTTATGACGATAGACGATTTTAGACTCTTGTCCAACTTGCAGCGTCAACAAATCACGATAAAGAAGCATCAATAAAGTTAAACCAATATGAGCTTGTTCTTTTTCTTTAAAATGTGTTACCCACTTTTCATGAATAAAAAGAAGAGCTTGTTGAGGTCTCGTTGTTAACACTTCATATAATTGTATCACTAACTTTATTGCAAGTCCAAACCATTCATCTTTACTTAATTCAATTGCTTCATCAATGCTGTTTGTTAAATTAGACAAGATGGACGCATCTACTGCCGAAAGGCCATTTTCTACTAGTTTTTCAGCTAACTGTTCTGGTGTAAGAGATCGAAATGATATTACTTGGCAACGTGAGATAATCGTATCTAATAAGCGCTGTATATTTTCTGTTAATAAAATTGCATAAGTTCCGTTGCCAGGCTCTTCTAAAAATTTCAGTAAACTATTTGCTGCGCTTACTGTCATTTTATCAACATGATTCACAATATATAACTTTTTATTAGATTCAACACCAGTTTTTGTGAATTCTGATTGCAAGAATTGAATTTGCTCTTTTTTAATCGATAGCCCAGCTGGCTCAATCAAGTGAATATCTGGATGATTACCTGAATCAATTCGCCGGCAGTTACTGCACTCATGACATGGCCTATGATTAACTGGATTTTGGCAAAACAGCGCTTTAGCAAACAAAAAACTAATTTGTTTTTTACCTGTTCCTTTGCTTCCTTCAAATAAATAAGCATGAGCAACTCGCTCTTTAAGTAAGCTGTTTTGTAAAATCTTTAATACGTTCGGCTGAAGAGCTTCAAGCTGTTCCCATGTATTTCCCATTCAATCATCACTTTCTATTTAAAATCTTCTCTCTCAAAATTGATGAAATTGATCTACTGGTAGTACGAATACTGTAGCTCCGCCCACTTCAACTTCAACAGGATACGGAATGTATGAATCTGCATTACCGCCCATCGGTGCCACAGGAGAAATCATCTGTCTGCGGTTTTCACATTGGCCCTTGATAATATCAAGTACTTCATCTACTTTATGATCATCTGTACCAATCATAATTGTTGTATTCCCTGATTTTAAAAATCCGCCCGTACTTGATAATTTGGTTGAACGAAACCCTCTTTCTACAAGTGCATTTAAAAGCTTTGAGCTATCTGAATCTTGAATAACGGCCATTACTAATTTCATGAATAACACCTCATTTTACTTTTTTGTTAAGAATAGTATAGCAAGAATAACGATCATCTGTATTTATTTTAAAATCAATTTTATTTGTTTATAAGCTTCTTCACAGACTTTTTCAACGGATTGATTTGCATCAATTCGTCGAATACGCTCTGGAAATTCACTCAAAAGAGATAAATATCCATCTCGTACTTTGTAATGAAAGTCTAAGGATTCTAAATCTAATCGATTAATCTCATTTTTTCGACCTTTATTAATTCTTTCTAATCCTACCTCAGGCTCAATATCAAAATATAAAGTGGCCTGTGGCATCGTTTGCTCAATAGCAAATTGATTGATAGCAAAAATATCTTCTACGCCTATACCCCGCGCATTTCCTTGATAAGCAAGTGAGCTATCAATAAAACGGTCACATAACACTATATTCCCTTTATTTAGCTCAGGAATCACTTTTTCCACAAGATGTTGTCTTCTAGCCGCAGCGTAAAGAAGTGCTTCGGTTCTGGCATCCATTTCCGTGTTAGATGGATTTAAGATGATTTCACGAATTTGTTCAGCAATTCGTATGCCTCCAGGCTCTCTTGTTAATACAATGGTATAGCCCTCTTGTATTAATTTTTGTTGAACCATATGGATGATGGTCGTCTTACCAGCACCCTCTGGCCCTTCGAATGTAATAAACGTTCCTGACATGTATAAATTCCTTTCTCTATTTAAATACTTCTATCTTTCCTTTTTCCATACAAGAGCCGCCTTGAATATGACCGTTTAACCTTTGAATATGCAAAATATAATCAATATGATTGCTCGTAATCGTTTCTCCCTCCATTAAAATAGGAATTCCAGGAGGATATGGAATAACAGATTGTGCGCTTACACACCCAATCGCTTCTTCAAACGAACACATATGCTTTGATCTTAGTTTTCTTTCTTCCATAGACAGGAGAACGGTTGCTCTTGAAAAACGAAATGGTTTGATTAGTGGTTTTTCATATGACTTACGCTGTATATTCTCTACTGCTTGTCTAACCCGCTTAATTGTATCATTAAAATCCCAACTGCTGCTTAACGGTAGAACAAACAATACATAGTTAACGTCAGCTAGTTCTGTATAAATATTTTGCTTTTCCAGTTCCTTTTGCAAATGATATCCTGTTGCCGCCGAACAAGTCAATGTCATTTTCAAAAGGTCGGTAGCAGTTTGATCTGTTTCCACCTCGATAGTTGAAAGTGTATCAATCTCATTAATCTTTTCAGCAAATGAATGAATATTGTCAGTCATTCTATCGATATCATGCTGTGTAAACTGCTGCAGATAATACCGTGCCAAATCGAGAGAAGCCATAATAGGATATGAAGGACTGCTTGACTGCAGTACTTGTAGGTAATGCCGCACGGCTTGCTTATTTACCAATGTTCCTTGCATATGTAAATAAGAACCCATTGTCATAGCTGGCAGCGTTTTATGTGCTGACTGAACGACAAGGTCGGCTCCATACGTAACAGCTGAAGAAGGAAAAGGATTGCCTAAAATAAAATGGGTTCCATGAGCTTCATCAATAATTATAGGAATATTGTAGCCATGAAGAAAGTCAATAGTCTCCTTTAAATCTCGCGCCACCCCGTAGTAAGTAGGATTTGTTAATACAAATGCTTTTATATCCTCAGAATGCTCTAAAGCCGCTTTAATTGTTTTAATGGATACACCTGTACTAAGATGTGTTTTAGAGTCTATTTCAGGAGCTAAAAAAATAGGTGATGCCTTTGATAAAGCAATAGCATTAAAAATAGATTTATGAGAATCTCTTTGGACAGCAATTTTATCTCCTTCTTGGCAAAGAGATAAAATCGCGGCAAGATTGCCTACAGTAGAACCATTAACTAAAAAAAAGCTTTCATCTACTCCATACAACTTTGCCGTTAACTCTTGTGCTTCTTTAATAACAGATTCTGCTTCATGTAAATCATCTAATCCACTAATTTCTGTTAGATCGTATTGCAAAAAGTCTGCGTAAGAAGACTGAATATGTGAAGGTAGAATTTGACCATTTTTATGGCCGGGCACGTGATAAGAGAGTGACCTCTTTTCGCTGTGCCTTACTAAACGGTTATATAAAGGTAAATATGTATCCATATATCCATTCCTTACTTTTTGTAAATATAACATTGTTAACTTGATAAAAGAATATGTAAGTATTCTTCCTATCAAAATTCATTTTTCTTTCATTATAACAAACTTAGATGATTTTTTTGAACCATATAAAGAAGCCCTTATAAAAAAGGGCTTTTAGTAAGAAAACGCTCCTGATATTCTCTTTAATTGATCTACTAACAATTGATAACGAAAATGAGATGAATCCACCTCTACAATCTCCACCTCGCAGTGTTGGCATATAAAGCTGGAAAACACCTCAATACCCTTTTTATGCTGTTCATGACAAACGGAACATGTTTTAATTTGTTTTTCCATTACTCTCCACCTCCACTAAATAAGTATCGACAAGATGTAACTTCTTTATGCAGTTCATTTACCCCATTTTATGTAGATAGCTTATACTCTGTGAACAATAAAAAAGGACTAGCTAAAATAGCTAGTCCTTTTTAGGTGCCTGGCAACGTCCTACTCTCACAGGGACAAAGTCCCAACTACCATTGGCGCTAAAGAGCTTAACTTCCGTGTTCGGTATGGGAACGGGTGTGACCTCTTCGCTATCGCCACCAGACAAGAGA
>NZ_JBLZXA010000010.1:0-15825 GCF_056099005.1 Priestia sp. 53B2 | reverse complement strand
CACGCCGCCAGCGTTCATCCTGAGCCAGGATCAAACTCTCCGAAGAAATGTTTGACTTGCTCATTTAAAAAATAAAAATTAACGTTGACGTTTACTATTTCGTTCAGTTTTCAAAGAACTCTTGTCTCAAGGCGACTTTCTTATCTTACCACCTTAAGAATAACTTGTCAACAACTTTTTCATCAAGTTATTTTCGAGTTATTTTTTGTTGTTGTCTTAGCGACGTATATAAATATAACATCTGTTAACTTGTTGGTCAATAACTTTTTCAAAAAAAATAAAAGTTTTCTCGAAAAGATTCCAGAAAACTTTTATTTTGTATATTCCTCCAAATTATAATATGAAATTATTAATAACAAGTAAGGCAGCTATTCCTGGAATACCTAAAATAGCTGAAACAATGGCTGTGGGGAAATTAATAGGAATATGAATACCAAACTGTACGCCAAAGATGTTAATAAAGAAAAGCAGCAGAACGCCAATAATAAGCTTAATCGATAAATTTCCAATGACTCGAAGCATTTTTTCAACACCACCTGTTACTAATAGTAGAATGATTAGTCCTATTAAAAAAGACACAACTACAATGGGATGATTTAGCATGTTGCCTCCTTCTTAAAGCAGATAAGTTATCTTATATGTATGTCCAAGCATTCAAAAAAAGCACTATTTCACGGAGGGAAATCCTTATTTTATAAAGACAACAAAACAGGATGCCTCTATGACATCCTGTTAATTGAAATATTTCGATGCTTGGCTTCTTTTAATAGAAAAAGATACTTCATTTTGGCTAATCGAATATCTACCATTACCTCTTCTGAAGGATCTACACTTCTTTCTACCATTGAAGTTTTGTGACTCCATTCCTGCTTTACTTGCATAAAAGTCTTCACAAATTCATCATCATACTCTTTGCGTAACCAACCTTTTCTTTTAAAAAACATTTGCAAGTACCTCGTTATACTTCTCTTCTACCTTCTAGGGCTTTAGATAATGTTACTTCATCTGCGTACTCAAGATCTCCTCCAACGGGTAACCCATGAGCAATTCTAGTAATTTTAATTCCTGTCGGCTTTAAGAGCCTAGAGATATACATAGCCGTAGCTTCGCCCTCTATATTCGGGTTAGTAGCTAAAATCACTTCTTGAATCTCATCATTTTGAAGTCTTTTTAATAACTCTGGTACTTTGATATCTTCAGGCCCTATTCCTTCCATAGGTGAGATTGCGCCATGCAGGACATGATACAAGCCGTTATATTCTTTCATTTTTTCCATTGCAATGACATCCTTAGGGTCTTGCACGACACACACCACACTTCGCTCTCTACGCTGATCTTGACAAATGTAGCAAGGATCTTGATCTGTGATATGCCCGCAAACTGAACAATAGGTTAAATTTCGCTTCGCATTGACTAATGCTTTTGCAAAATCTAATACTGTATCTTCTTTCATAGATAAAACAAAGAATGCTAAGCGAACAGCTGTTTTTGGACCAATGCCGGGTAACTTCATAAAACTATCTATAAGCTTTGATATTGGTTCTGGATAATGCACGTGGCAACCACCTTATTAAAGTCCTGGAATATTTAAACCTTTTGTAAATTGACCCATTGTATTATTTGTTAAATCGTCCATTTGTTTTAATGCGTCATTTGTTGCTGCTAGTACTAAATCTTGTAGCATTTCAATATCTTCAGGATCTACTACATCCTCTTTAATATTTACATCAATTACTTGTTTCTGACCGTTAACCACAACTGTTACCATTCCGCCGCCAGCTGTACCTTCGACAGTTTTTTCAGCTAACTCTTCCTGCGCTTTTTGCATATCTTTTTGCATTTTTTGCATTTGTTTCATCATTTTTTGCATATTGCCCATGCCTTTCATCATATGAACATTCCTCCTAAATTTACTCTTGAATTTCGATTAGGTCTTCTCCAAATAGCTTTTTCGCTTCTGCAACCACAGGGTCTTCCTCCTGTGGTTGACCTGATGACCCATCACTTTGCTGTCCTTGAAGAAACTCTTCTCTTACTTTATCCCATTCGCTTTCTGGAATTGCAACCATTTCACGCTTGCTGCCAATTAAAGTATATAAGATATTCTCTAAATTATCACGTACATTGTTGTTATTTTCAGAAGCCATTTTGCAATGAATTTCATATTTAAATTTAAGTATAAATGATTGATCTGAAGACGCAACCGGTTCACTGTTAGATAACAACGCTGCATGTGAAGCTTTATTTTGTTGTTTCAATGTGTCTAACACCTGCGCCCAAGATCGCTTAATCGTTTCTAAATTCTGCCGAGTGGCATTTTTTAAAACTTCATTTACCTTCCCAACAGGCGTTTTATACTGACTTCTTGACTGTCTTGTCTGCTTTTTCTCTGTTTGCGCTGCCTGAGCTGTATGATCAACTTGAATGCCTTTTTCTTTTAACTGCTGCAGTTCTGCTTCCATTTGATTCATTTTTTGCAAAATGTCTTGATATGGAAGAGCACCCTCTTGATTTGTAGAACTTTGAGCTAATTTTACTAAAGCTACTTCAAGTAGCACTCGAGGATGATTGCTCCATTTCATCTCTTGCTGAGTTTGGTTCAATTCAGCAATGACTTTATAAATAAAGGCACTATCCATTTTTGAACTGAGTTCTTTAAACTCTTCGTTAACCGCTGCTTTTTCAAGTAAATATGCATTTTCTTCAGAAGCTTGATAAAGCAGAACATCACGATAATAGAAGATAAGGTCCTCTACAAACCTCGCTGGATCTTTTCCGTTTTTGATCAAACTTTCAACAGAGTCTAGCGCTTCTACAATGTTTTCGTTAAAGATAGCTTGGACGATCTTCACAATAAAAGCCTGTGATACTGCTCCTGTTATAGATAGAACATCCTCTAAGCTCACCTTCTCCGTACTATACGAGATGGCTTGGTCTAAAAGACTAAGTGCATCACGCATGCCGCCTTCTGAAGCTTTTGCAATTTCGTAAAGAGCATCCTCGCTTACTTCTAGCTCTTCAGAACCTAATACTTCCTTCATTCGATATACGATATCTTCTGGCGAAATGCGCTTGAAATCAAAGCGCTGACATCTAGAGATAATCGTTAATGGAATTTTATGCGGCTCTGTTGTAGCTAAAATAAAGATAACATGTGCAGGAGGTTCTTCTAACGTTTTTAACAAAGCGTTAAAAGCTCCAATTGAAAGCATATGAACTTCATCAATAATGTACACTTTGTATCGAACAGCACTAGGTGCATATTTTACTTTATCACGGATATCTCGAATTTCATCGACTCCATTATTAGAGGCTGCATCAATTTCAATTACATCAGAAATGGAACCATCAGTAATTCCCCGACAAGTTGCACATTCATTACAGGGTTCAGCAATGGGTGCTTTTTCACAGTTAACGGCTTTCGCTAAAATTTTAGCAGCTGTTGTCTTTCCTGTCCCTCGAGGCCCAGAAAATAAATACGCATGCGAAAATTTCTCTTGGACAAGGGCATTTTGAAGTGTTTTGATAATATGTTGTTGACCGACTACGTCGTTAAAGCTTTGAGGACGGTATACACGGTACAGAGCCTGATATGCCACTACATCCTCTCCTTTTAATATAATTCATTAGTTATCATTATAGCGTATTATAAGGTTTTTTTTCAAAATAGTGAGAGATAAAATAAAAAGCCTACTCCAACAGAGTAGACTAAACTTATGTATATAACTGCCGTGCACCTTCCGTCGATTAGCCACCCCAGGCGTTACTTAAGCAGTTAGCTCGGTTCAGGCGACCCCATGGCACATGAGAGGTTCTGCTTACTGCTGCTTCCTTCCGGACCTGACAGGGTTCACAGATTCCCATTGCATAGGACCCAAACGTCAACACCACTTACTTAAGGCAGGCCCTAAGATGAGCTAACCTCAAGAAGGAATTCGGCCTCGCTAGAGCGGATTGCGAGTACAGGGCACCGCTACCTCCCCGCTTAGCACGGCAAAGTTGAAACCAATAGTTTGGGCATCAAGTTGATGCATTTACAAGTATACGTCTTTTCATTAAAAAATGCAACCGCTATAGAAAACTTACTTTTTTAGCGCTATTTTCCAGCCTTTTTTCGTTGACGCAACTCACGAAAAAAGGTCGTTAAGAGGCTCCCGCATTCTTCTTCTAGCATACCTCCTACTACTTCTGCTTGATGATTAAACTTTTCAAACTCTAATAAGTTTAACAATGTTCCCGCACAGCCACCTTTAGGATCATAAGCGCCAAACACAACTCTTTTTACTCTTGATAATACAATAGCACCTGCACACATCGGACATGGTTCTAAGGTGACATATAACGTAGCGTCTTCCAATCTCCATGTTCCTAGTTTCTTACATGCTTCATCAATTGCTAAAAGTTCCGCATGAGCAACTGATCGCTGTTCTGTTTCTCGTAAGTTATAAGCTGAAGCAATTACCTCATCATTTTGAACAATAACTGCTCCAATGGGAACCTCTAATTTATCTTGAGCTTTTAATGCTTCATCAATTGCCAACCTCATATACTTTTCATCATTTAACACTTTTTATCCAACCTTACATATTATATTTTTTCTGAGTCAAACTATTTACTATGTACATCAGGAAAAGGAGAGACCTTATGTGAAGAACGCTAAAACTGCTTTAATTATTATTGATATGCTAAACGATTTTCAATTTAAAAACGGCAAAATACTTGCTGAAAAATCTTTAACAATTGCTCAAAACATTTCCAAATTAAAACAATATGCCTCGTCTCAACATATCCCTATCATTTATGTCAATGACCACTATAAGCTATGGCAAGCAAACTTAGAAACCATTTTAACACACTGCACAAATGAGATAAGCTCACCCATTCTACATCACATTTCACCACAAAACGCTGATTACTTTTTAATTAAACCAAAGCATTCTATCTTCTATGGGACAGCTTTAAATATTTTGCTATCACAGCTCGATGTGCATACACTTATTTTAACAGGAATTGCGGGAAATATATGCGTGCTTTTTTCAGCCAACGATGCTTATATGCGTGAGTATAACTTAATTGTGCCTGAAGATTGTATTGCTTCAAACGCAGATGAAGACAATACCTTTGCTTTGAGAATGATGCATAACGTATTAAATGCTCGAATTTGCAAACATAACGAGTTGATGAATTAAGTAAAAAGCCTTCTCATATGATGGAAGTAAGTCATATAAAATGGAGGCTTTTTATTATGCAAATTTACACTGTTAAAGCAGGTGACAGTATATATAGTATTGCAAAACAGTTCCGCATTGACGCAGGGAAAATTATAAGAGCAAATGAATTACCTAATCCAAATCAACTCGTCATCGGGCAATCTATGGTTATTCCAATCAACGGTACTTACTACACAGTAAAAGCTGGGGACACTATATGGAAAATAGGAAGAAAATTAGGCGTTAGCTATCAGGCTATTGCCAATGCGAACAATGTTTCAGTTACAGCACCCTTAACACCTGGCCGCCGCATCTTAATTCCCCCTTCCCCAAACAAAAGAAACGGTGAGTTTTTAGGGTATGTTGAAACAAGCAACCGAAAAATCACTCCTCAAACAGAGAAAATGATTAATCAAAATGCAAAATACCTTACTTATCTCGGGCCAGCGAACTTCGAAGTGCAAAAAGACGGTTCTCTAAAGGCACCTCCACTTAACAATTTAAGTTCTATTGCTAAAGAAAATGACGTCATTTTCTTAATGGTATTGGCTAATATTGAAAACGGTGCATTCAGTGACGAAGTCGGCCGAGCAATTTTAAATAATAAAGATGTTCAAGATACGCTCTTAAATAATATTGTAAAAACAGCGAAAGAACAAAATTTCAGAGACATTCATTTTGACTTCGAATTTTTGCGTCCCGCAGATAAAGAAGCCTATATTGCATTTTTACAGAAAGCAAAAAAGCGTCTTCAAGATGAGCAACTTCTTATGTCTGTCGCTTTAGCTCCGAAGACAAGTCGAGATCAAAAAGGCAAATGGTATGAAGCACATGATTATAAAGCCATTGGAGAGATTGCTAACTTCGTTGTTCCGATGACATATGAATGGGGATATAGCGGTGGGCCTCCTATGGCCGTCTCTCCTATTGGTCCCGTACGTGATGTTTTAGAATATGCAGTATCTGAAATACCTAGTTCAAAAATTATCATGGGTCAAAACCTATACGGTTACGATTGGACACTTCCTTACAAACCAGGAGGAGAATATGCCAAAGCCATTAGTCCTCAACGAGCTATTGAGTTGGCAGCTCGCTATAAAGTAGCTATTCAATACGACAATAAAGCACAAGCTCCTTTCTTCCGGTATAAAGATGAACAGCAGCGTACCCACGAAGTATGGTTTGAAGACGCTAGGTCTATTCAGGCAAAGTTTGATTTAATCAAAGAATTAAAACTTAGAGGAATGGCCTACTGGAAACTAGGCTTAGATTTCCCGCAAAACTGGCTCTTGATTGAAGACAACTTCAAAATTACAAAAAGAGTGGCACAGCCATAAATAGGGAAAGCTTACTGTTAACAGTAGGCTTTTTGTTATTCTTCTTACTGAAAGAAATTTCTTTTCCCCTTATTCTCCTTCTCTATGTTAAAATATTTTTTGTCTGTTTTTTTTGAACGAGTGGTCATGAAGGAGGCAAATGAATGCAAGGCACACCTTTTATTTCAGTAGAAGGACCCATCGGTGTCGGAAAAACCTCTCTAGCTAAAGAGATTGCACAAGCATTTCAATTCGAAATTTTAAAAGAAATCGTAGATGAAAATCCATTTCTCGGGAAATTTTATGAAAATATCAACGAGTGGAGTTTTCAAACCGAAATGTTTTTTCTATGTAATCGATATAAGCAGTTGGAGGATATTCAAAAAGGGTTCTTATCTTATAAAAAACCTGTTGTAGCAGATTATCATATTATGAAAAATATGATTTTTGCTGAGCAAACGTTAAAAGATGAACAGTATAAAAAATATGTACAAATCTTCCACATCTTAACGGCTGATATGCCAGCTCCGAACATTATTATTTATTTAAATGCCAGTTTAGATACCTTGTTAAAGCGTATTAAAATGCGCGGAAGAGAAATTGAACGAAACATCGATCCTCACTACCTTGCAAGGCTAAGTGATGATTATGAAAAGGCTATGACGGCGTTTGAACAAAATAACCCTGATGTAACCATTTTACGTTATGACGGTGATGAAATAGATTTTGTACAAAATAAACAACACTTAAATAGAATCTTATCAGAGGTTCAAGAGAGTATGTTAAAAAGGAGTATGTAATGGTAAACTTACGATCGAAATACAACATTCCTAATGATGCTGTGTTGACGATAGCGGGTACAGTTGGAGTTGGGAAATCTACAATGACTCAATCATTGGCTGATGCTCTCCAATTTCGCACATCGTTTGAAAAAGTAGATTCCAACCCTTACCTGGACAAATTTTATGGGGATTTTGAACGTTGGAGCTTTCACCTACAAGTATACTTTCTAGCGGAACGCTTTAAAGAACAAAAGAAAATTTTCGAGTATGGCGGCGGCTTCATTCAAGACAGATCCATTTACGAAGATACCGGTATCTTTGCTAAGATGCATTTTGAAAAAGGAACGATGTCTAAAGTAGACTATGAAACATATACAAGCTTGTTCGATGCAATGGTTATGACTCCATATTTCCCTCATCCGGACCTGCTCATTTATTTGGAAGGCAGCTTCGAAGATATTGTAGATCGCATTCAAGAAAGAGGGCGACCAATGGAACAACAAACGCCTCTTGATTATTGGAAAGAGATGCACGCCCGATACGAAGACTGGATTAATAACTTTACGGCTTGCCCTATTCTTCGTTTAGATATTAGAGAATACGACCTTATCAAGGATCCTGATTCAATTGAATCAATTGTTGAAAAAGTGGCTCGCTTTTTACAACATAATGAAAAGCTAAAACGTCGTCATCTATAAAAAAATGCCGCTTTAATAGATAAAGCGGCATTTTTAACAAATAAAAAACCGTTACTTATAAGTAACGGTTTTCCAATCTCCAATTTATCGCGCTATGTTAATTGCATTATAAGTCAAATATGGCGGAGGAAGAGGGATTCGAACCCCCGCGGGCTTTAACACCCCTGTCGGTTTTCAAGACCGATCCCTTCAGCCGGACTTGGGTATTCCTCCGTATCGACAAGTATTAATTTATCATATACAAATAATGAAGTCAACTCTTTTATTGATTTTTTTAAAAAAGATGTTCATTAAGAATTAATTCTTAATGAACATCTTTTACTTTTATTTAGAAATAAATTCTTTATTTCCCATATATGGACGCAGCACTTCTGGAATTTGAATTGATCCATCTTCCTGCTGGTAGTTTTCTAAAATTGCAGCTACCGTACGGCCAATCGCTAAGCCAGAACCGTTTAGTGTATGAACATGCTCTGGTTTTGCTTTTGTATCACGGCGGAAGCGAATATTAGCACGACGAGCTTGGAAGCTTTCAAAGTTTGAACAAGAAGAAATTTCACGATACGTTTCATAACTTGGAATCCAAACTTCAATATCATACTTTTTGGCTGCTGTGAAACCTAGGTCAGCTGTACACATGCTTAGAACTCGGTAAGGTAAACCTAATAGTTGAAGAACCTTTTCAGCATGGCCCGTTAATTTTTCTAATTCATCATAAGAATCTTCTGGCTTAACAAAGCGAACAAGTTCTACTTTATTAAATTGATGCTGACGAATAAGACCACGTGTATCTCTTCCTGCAGAGCCTGCTTCTGAGCGGAAGCAAGCACTATACGCTGTATAAGCAATTGGAAGCTGATCTCCGCTTAAGATTTCATCACGGTGTAAATTTGTAACTGGTACTTCAGCTGTAGGAATTAAGAAATAATCTTCTTCTTTAATCTTGAATGCATCTTCTTCAAATTTAGGAAGCTGCCCTGTTCCTGTCATGCTTGTACGATTTACCATATATGGAGGAAGAATTTCTTCATAACCATGCTCATCCATATGTAAATCCATCATAAAGTTAATAAGAGCGCGTTCTAACCTTGCACCTAACCCTTTATAAAATACAAAGCGGCTTCCCGTTACTTTCGAAGCTCTTTCAAAATCTAAAATATTTAAATCTGTTCCTAAATCCCAATGCGGTTTTGGTTCAAAATCAAATTGTTTAATTTCTCCCCATTTGCGAACTTCTACGTTATCATCTTCAGTTTCACCTACAGGCGTACTTTCATGTGGAACGTTAGGAATTGAAAGCAGCAATAGTTCTAATTCTTCTTCAACGCTGCGAAGCTCTTCATCCAATTGCTTTACGCGGTCTCCTACTTCACGCATTTCAATGATTAAATGATCAGCATCTTGTTTTTCACGCTTCAATTGTGCAATTTGCTGTGATACTTCATTTCGCTTGCTTTTTAACTCTTCTGTTTGAGCAATTAGCTCACGGCGTTTTGCATCTAACTCTTCAAAGCGACCTAAGTCCGTTAAGTCCTCACCACGAAACTTGAGCTTTTCTTTTACTTCTTTAAAATTAGCACGTAAAAATTTTAAATCTAACATACTTAGTACCTCCTTTAGTATAAAAGGGCAAAATAAAAACTCTCATCCCCATGAAAGGGACGAGAGTTTACCCGCGTTGCCACCCTAATTGAAAGCTAAAATAAGCCTTCCTCTTAAACCAGATAACGGATGAACCGAAACTGCCTACTACTTTTTCGACAGCTTACTCCAGGACGGATTCATAAGAATTGATTATCGATTCACACCAGCCATCGACTCTCTTGAAATCAAAAATCTTATTACTATTTCCTATCAACGCTTTATACCAATATCATTTTTATTAATCATAATGTACTACAAGTCTTTACAAGATGCAATTCATTTATACAGGTTTTTTTGAAGCTTCTTCAACCATTGCTACAAAATACTGCGCCATGCGAGCATCATCTGTTAATTCCGGATGAAACGAACATCCCAAGAATTGACCTTGTCTTGCTGCCACAATTCGATCATTATGCATTGCTAAGACTTCAACGTTTTCTCCTACTTCTACAATATGCGGAGCACGGATAAATACGCCTATAAAATCTTCACCGATATCTTTAATATTTAGGGCAGCTTCAAAGCTATCCCGTTGACGTCCAAACGAGTTTCGAGCTACCGTAATATCCATAACACCTAAATGAGGCTCTTCACGGTCCACGACTTGTCCTGCGAGTAAAATTAAACCCGCACACGTACCAAACACCGGTTTACCTGCTTGTGCAAACTGGCGAAGAGGTTCCATAAAATCATACTTGTCGATCAGACGACGCATTGCTGTGCTTTCACCGCCCGGTAGGATTAAACCATCTACTTCGTCTAGCTGTTCAACTTTTTTAATGATAATGGCTTCGGCGCCTGCTGCTTCTAATGCTTGTGCATGCTCGCGAAAGGCACCTTGTAACCCTAACACGCCTACTTTTACCATTTTGTCAAAACTCCCTTTAAATTACCATCCACGCTCTTGCATGCGGTTTTCTGGTAATAATGATGAAATTTCAATCCCTTTCATTGCACTTCCTAATCCTTTTGACAAGTTTGCAATCAGTTCATAGTCTTGATAATGTGTTGTTGCTTCCACGATTGCACGTGCAAACTTTTCAGGGTTGTCTGATTTGAAGATTCCTGATCCAACGAACACGCCGTCCGCTCCAAGTTGCATCATTAACGCTGCGTCTGCTGGTGTTGCTACACCGCCTGCTGCAAAGTTTACAACCGGTAAGCGGCCTTCACGTTTAATTTGCAGTAATAACTCATAAGGTGCGCCTAATAGTTTTGCTTCTGTCATTAACTCATCTTCGTCCATGCCCACAACTTTACGTACTTGAGCGTTTACTTGACGCATATGACGCACTGCTTCCACAATGTTTCCTGTCCCTGGTTCGCCCTTTGTACGAAGCATTGCAGCTCCTTCAGCAATACGACGAGATGCTTCGCCAAGATCACGGCAACCGCACACAAATGGAACCGTAAATGTATTTTTATTTAAATGAAACTCCTCATCAGCTGGAGTCAACACTTCACTTTCATCGATGTAGTCTACACCCATCGCTTCTAGCACGCGTGCTTCAACAATATGGCCAATACGAGCTTTTGCCATAACTGGAATGGACACAGCATTCATCACTTCTTCAACAATTGTTGGGTCTGCCATACGAGACACGCCGCCTGCTGCACGGATATCAGCTGGGACACGCTCTAATGCCATAACGGCAACAGCGCCTGCTGCTTCTGCAATTTTTGCTTGCTCTGCATTGATAACGTCCATGATGACGCCACCTTTTTGCATTTCCGCCATTCCTCGTTTTACACGATCAGTACCTGTAATGTTATTCATGTTTGTCTTCCTCCTGTATCAAGTGTTTCACAATAATTTTTAGTGTATATACAAAATTCAAAACTTAGTGTCTATTCTACCGCATTTTTCGGAAAATTCCTATCTAATTTATAGATTATATACAAACAAATCTAAAAATAAAAAGAAGAGATACTCTCTTGTAGTATCTCTTCTTTCTCTTGAGTTATCATTAAAACCAGTTATTCACTGTATTTGCAGCATTCATCCAAATATCGCTGAAGAAGTTGCCAATACTGCGGATAGCCAGAGAGAACCATCCAGCCTTTTCAACAGATTCGTTTGTCACAACCGGCGTCATGCTATCTGTAGTTTGACCTCCTACATAGCCTAGATCTTTGAGATTGCTGTTTGTTGCACTCACATAAGCAACTGTTTCTCCTTTTTTAATAGGAGCAACAACTTTTTGATCGTTCATAACTTTATCGTTTAACTTAAAGTTGATTTTAGTACGATCTTTTTGACCTTTTTCGGTAATAATCTTTACCGAATTCTTTGGAGAAACGGAAGCTTCTTTTGATTTTCCTTTAGCAACATCAATTGTTTCATGCCCTTTAATCTCGCCGTTAGCAGGCACTACTTCTTTTAACTGAAAATGACTAAAAGCATAATCCAATATCTTTTTCGTTTGGGAAAAACGAGCAGCTTCCGTAGACTTGCCGTTTTCCTTGGCATTCATTACAACTGTTATGTATCTTACCCCGTTACGCTCTGCCGTCCCAGTGAAACATTGACCTGCAAAATCTGTATGACCAGTTTTTAAGCCGTCTACGCCGCTGTAGGCAGCTGAAAAACCTGGAAGCATCTTATTCCAATTGTTCATTTTTGTTTCGCCTTGTTGCCCTTGTCTAAACATCTTAGAAGGAGTTTTAGCTACTTCTAAAGATTCTGGATAATCATGAATTAAATGATAAGCAAGGGTAGCAACTGCCCGAGCCGATAGAAGGTTCTCATCTTCTTCCTTCGTTCCTTTTGGATACATTCCTTTTAGCAAAGAATTAGAAAGACCTGTAGAATTGACAAATTTTGATTCACCCATATTTAATCTTTTTGCCGTTTCATTCATTAACTTAATAAAACCTTCTTCAGAATCACTGACAGCTTCAGCTAAAGCAATTGCAGCTCCATTAGCTGAATAAATAGCCATGGCATCATATAATTCTTTCACCGTGTATTTTTGGTTTTCAATTAACGGTACATTTGATAATCCATAATCCTGAGAAATTTTAGCTGCATATTTACTAACTGGCACACGTTGATCCCAAGATAATTTCTTATCTTTTATGGATTCTAATACTAAGTATTCCGTCATCATTTTTGTCATGCTTGCAATACCTAATAAAGCATCCGTATTTTTCCCGTATAATACTTTCCCCGTACTTGCCTCTACTAAGATCGCTGCATCTGCTTCAACGCCAATATCATCTGTTTTAGGAGCAGCTGATGCTTGTGTAGAGACAAAAAATACGCTGGCCATTAACATAACAGCAATGACACAAATTAATCGTTTCTGTACTGCGTTTCTCACTCTATACCCTCCAAACGTAAACTCACATAAATGTAATTTTATCATACTAAAATTTAAAAAAATAGATAAAGAAGTACTGTTACATTCATGATCAATGACATAAAAAACACGTTTCCCTAATAGGGAAACGTGTTTTTTAAACATTCATGATTATCTCATAGAATAGTTAGGAGATTCTTTTGTGATTTGTACATCATGTGGGTGGCTTTCTCTTAAACCTGCTCCAGTCATACGAATGAATTGTGCCTGTTCACGTAACGCTTCTAAGTTAGCTGAACCACAGTAACCCATTCCTGCGCGTAAACCGCCAATCATTTGATATAAAGTATCTGCTACAGGTCCTTTGTAAGGCAAACGGCCTTCGATACCTTCTGGAACTAATTTTTTATTATCTTCTTGGAAGTATCGATCTTTACTTCCTTTTTCCATAGCTCCTACAGAACCCATTCCACGGTACACTTTAAAGCGTCTACCTTGGTAGATTTCTGTTTCTCCAGGACTTTCTGTTGTTCCTGCTAGAAGGCTTCCTAGCATTACTGTATGTCCACCAGCTG
Organism: Priestia sp. 53B2; assembly: GCF_056099005.1. Lineage (NCBI taxonomy): Bacteria > Bacillati > Bacillota > Bacilli > Caryophanales > Bacillaceae > Priestia > Priestia sp. 53B2. The sequence continues at coordinate 2,298 of NZ_JBLZXA010000010.1, read as the reverse complement.
CAAGTGCTTTTACAATATCTCCAGAGTATTTAATACCGCCATCTGCGATAATAGCTACACCGTGCTTACGAGCTTCAGTTGCACAGTCATATACTGCTGTAATTTGTGGAACACCTACACCAGCTACAACACGAGTTGTACAAATTGAACCAGGTCCAATTCCTACTTTTACTACGTTTGCTCCCGCTTCAATTAATGCTTTTGTACCTTCAGCAGTTGCTACATTACCAGCAATAATATTTAACTCTGGATATGCCTCGCGAATGCTGCGTACCGTATCTAAAACGCCTTGTGAATGTCCATGCGCTGTATCAATAACGATAACATCAACACCAGCTTGTACTAATTTTTCGATACGAACGTTTGAATCAGCTGTTACGCCAACAGCTGCTCCAACTAACAATCGACCTTGTTGATCTTTAGCTGCATTTGGAAACTCAATTACTTTTTCAATGTCTTTAATTGTGATAAGACCTTTTAATACGCCATTGTCATCTACAAGAGGTAACTTTTCAATTTTGTATTGCTGTAGAATTTTCTCTGCTTCTTCTAAAGTCGTTCCTACTGGAGCAGTAACTAATTCTTCTTTTGTCATTACATCAGCAATTTGCATTGAATAATCTTGGATGAAACGCAAGTCGCGGTTTGTAAGGATTCCAACTAGTTTTTGTTCTTCTTCATTGTTGACAATCGGCACACCTGAGATACGATATTTGCCCATTAAATGTTCAGCAGCAAATACTTGGTTTTCAGGAGTTAAAAAGAAAGGATCCGTGATAACACCACTTTCAGAACGTTTTACTTTATCAACTTGTTCTGCTTGCTGTTCAATCGACATGTTTTTGTGAATGATACCTAAACCACCTTGTCTAGCCATCGCAATAGCCATTTCAGCTTCTGTAACTGTATCCATTCCTGCACTGATGAACGGCACCTTTAATTTTAATGTTTTTGTTAGTTCAACACTCATATCAACGTCTTTAGGTAGTACCTCAGATTTTGCTGGCACCAGTAAAACGTCATCAAATGTTAAGCCTTCTTTAGAAAATTTGCTTTCCCACATTATAGAATCCTCCTTTAAACGACAGAATATTATTAGTAGATTAACAAGCAGATATGTACCTGTCAATAACTTCACTAGATATCAGATAATTCTAATAAAAAGAAAAGGTGATTTAGTTGCATAAATTTAATGATGTTTGGACGTCCTACAATTTATTTTTCTCTGTTCCTTTTGTACAAGAGTTTTTAAAAAAGCGCTATCAAAAATTGAATTATAGCGATGCAGAGCAACATAGCTTTAAAAACAGTTACCCCTTTATTTATTATTTGGAACACAGTAAAAATTATTATCAAGTTGCGGCACAATCTCCCGTATCAGTACAACCAGTTTTATTATTTTATGGAATGTCACAGCTGTTAAAAGCCTGTTTGTTAACACAAAACCCAGTATATCCAGAAAATACGGCGGTGTTAGCACATGGAGTATCAACACGAAAAAGAAAAAAACAAAGTTATGATTTTTTAGATGATGAAGTTAAGATCCAAAAAAGCGGTTTATTTTCACAAGTAGGAGAAGAATTGTTTCATGTGAAACAACTGGAAGGTAGTAAATATACAATGAATTACCTGTTGTCGTGCGTACCTGAATTAGATACATTATTTTCAAATTTGGGTACTAGGTCATTGTCCCATTTAACAACTATTGGATCGCTTCCAGCTACCTCTCTGCCTATTCCTGAACAAGTTACACGTTGTTATCATATGAATCATGAAAGGCTCTACTCTTTTTTAAAAGAGCGTTCCCGCCTTTCATTGTCTCTGTCAGAAGATCAGGTATGTATTCTTGACCCTTCAAGCTGTTTATATAATTGTTCACCTTTTATGTACAATTTCCAAGATAACACGCTACATGCACCGTTGGAAAAAGATAGCTGCTTATATTTCCCTGAGATGTTGGCACATTACTTATTACTTTATAATTTAAGTATGATTTCACGTTATGAAACAGAGTGGTGGTATGAATTATTGCATACATACTCTTCGAAAGATTACCCATTTATCTTGAGATTCCTTGAAGTTACGGCTCAAAAGATTCCTTACTTAATTTCTTGTTACTTAAATGAACATACAAAAAAAGACTAGCTAAAATAGCTAGTCTTTTTTCAAGGGCCTGGCAACGTCCTACTCTCACAGGGACAAAGTCCCAACTACCATTGGCGCTAAAGAGCTTAACTTCCGTGTTCGGTATGGGAACGGGTGTGACCTCTTCGCTATCGCCACCAGACAAGAGATTGC
>NZ_JBLZXA010000009.1:0-372892 GCF_056099005.1 Priestia sp. 53B2 | reverse complement strand
CGTCCGCCGCTAACGTCATAGAAGCAAGCTTCTAATCAGTTCGCTCGACTTGCATGTATTAGGCACGCCGCCAGCGTTCATCCTGAGCCAGGATCAAACTCTCCGAAGAAATGTTTGACTTGCTCATTTAAAAAATAAAAATTAACGTTGACGTTTACTATTTCGTTCAGTTTTCAAAGAACTCTTGTCTTAAAGCGACTCCTATATAATAACACTTTATAAGGATCGTTGTCAACACTTTTATATAACTTTTTTAAAACTATTAAAAACCTCATATATGTTTTGCTGACTTTTTATATATTACCAAAATGAAAAGCCTATGGCAAGGTTTTTTTACATAAAAAAAGCCCCTGCTTTTTCAGGGGCTTTTTTTTACTCTTCCGTTTCTTCAGCTTCAATTATTATATCTGTCTCTTCATGTTCATCTAATTCATCTAATACTTCGTCTTCATCTTCTGAAGTTTGTACTTTTGCAACCGTTGAAACAAACTCTTCGTCTCCTAAACGGATGACTTTGACACCTTGTGTGTTACGGCCCATTTGTGAAATATCTGAAACAGAAACACGGATAAGAACGCCGCTTACTGTGATAAGCATAATATCTTCTTCTTGAGATACGCATTTCAGTGCGACAACATCACCATTTTTATCAGTGATATTACATGTTCTTAAACCTTTACCGCCTCTTGTTTGTACACGATATTCTTCAATCGGCGTACGTTTTCCGTAACCATTTTTCGTAATGATCAAGACATCTGATTGTTCTTCGAGAATCTCCATACCGATTACTTCATCTTCTGAATCGAGAGTGATCCCTTTAACTCCAGTAGCTGTACGTCCCATTGAACGAACATCATTTTCATTAAAACGAATTAACATACCCTTCTTCGTTCCAATAACCATATCGCGCTTACCATCTGTCAATTTAACAGAAATCAATTCATCTTCTTCTCTTAAATTCAAGGCGATAAGTCCGCTATTTCGAATGTTCTCAAAAGAAGATAAAGGTGTACGCTTAGAAATTCCTTGTTTTGTAGTAAAGAATAGATACCAATCGTCTACAAATTCATCGACGCGAATGATGGCATTTACCCACTCACCTTTGTCTACTTCTAACAAGTTAATAATAGGTATCCCTTTAGCCGTTCTTCCGTACTCTGGAATTTCGTATCCTTTTGTCCGATAGACTTTTCCCTTATTTGTAAAGAAGAGAATCGTATCATGAGTAGATGTTGTTAGAAGATGTTCAACGAAATCATCTTCGTTTGTATTCATTCCTTGAATACCTCGTCCGCCTCTTCGCTGACTCTTATACGTAGAAACAGGCAAACGTTTAATATAGCCGTTGTGCGTTAAGCTAATAACAATATCTTGGCGAGGAATCAGATCCTCGTCTTCGATAATTTCAGCTCCTCCGCTTACGATTTCTGTTCGACGTCCGTCATTGAATCTTTCTTTTACTTCTATTAGTTCTTCTCTAATAATTTCTAATACTTTTTCTTCATCTGCTAAAATAGCTTTTAATTCAGCAATTAGCGCTAATAAAGATTGATATTCCGCTTCAATCTTCTCCCGCTCTAATCCTGTTAAACGCTGTAGGCGCATATCCAAAATAGCTTGCGCTTGTTTTTCAGATAACGAAAACTGCGTCATTAATCCTTCACGTGCAATATCTGTTGTTTGAGAACCTCTAATTAAAGCAATAACAGCATCTAAATTATCAAGAGCAATCTTTAAACCTTCTAAAATATGCGCACGTGCTTCTGCTTTTCGAAGTTCAAATTCAGTACGACGACGAATAACCACTACCTGATGGTCTAAGTAGTACTGTAGACATTGCTTCAAGTTCAATACTTTTGGCTGTCCATCTACTAATGCAAGGGTATTAATACCAAAACTTGTTTGAAGAGATGTCTGCTTATATAAGTTGTTTAATAAAACATTTGCATTTGCATCACGTCTTACTTCAATAACAATACGCATACCCGAACGGTCAGACTCATCTCGTAAATCCGTAATCCCATCAATCTTCTTATCACGAGCTAGCTCGGCAATTTTTTCAATGAGCTTTGCTTTATTTACTTGGTATGGTAGTTCATGAACAATAATAGTTTGTTTACCATTGCTTTGTTCTTCAATTTCTACTTTTGCGCGAACAATAATAGAACCTTTTCCAGTTTCATAAGCTTTACGAATTCCGCTGCGGCCAAGAATTTGTCCTGCAGTTGGGAAATCCGGTCCTGGAATAATCTCCATTAACTCTGCAATTGTGATATCAGGGTCTTGACTTACCGCTAAAACGCCGTCAATGACTTCCCCTAACTGATGCGGTGGAATATTTGTCGCCATACCTACCGCAATTCCGGCTGAACCGTTTACAAGTAAATTAGGAAATCTAGCAGGTAATACCATTGGTTCACGTTCAGAACCGTCATAGTTATCTTGGTAATCAATTGTATCTTTATTGATGTCACGTAACAGTTCCATCGAAACTTTTGACATTCTTGCTTCTGTATAACGCATAGCTGCTGCTGCATCTCCATCAACAGATCCAAAGTTTCCATGACCGTCAATTAGCATATAACGATAGCTAAAATCTTGTGCCATACGAACCATTGTTTCATATACAGCTGAGTCACCGTGTGGGTGATACTTACCAATTACTTCTCCTACGATACGAGCTGATTTTTTATATGGCTTATCCGATCCCATACCTAAATCATTCATTGCATATAAAATACGACGGTGCACAGGCTTAAGTCCGTCTCTTACATCTGGTAAAGCACGCGATACAATTACGCTCATTGCATAATCTAAAAAGGATGCGCGCATTTCTTGACTAATATTTACTTCTCTTATTTGAGAGTTTGGTTTATCTGACATCGATAAGAACCTCCTTCGCGAAGTTCAGTATAGTAATTCATATATATGTAAACGCAGGATAGAACCTATCTCTATCCTGACGTTTATATACCCTTTATAAAAAATATAAAGGGTATTACCGTTCATTTAAATATCGAGATTTTTTACGTACTGAGCATTTTCTTCAATGAAATTACGGCGTGGTTCTACTTTGTCGCCCATTAAAATTTCAAATGTCTCATCAGCTTCAATTGCATCTTGCAGGTTCACCTGAAGAAGGGTACGGAACTCTGGATCCATTGTTGTTTCCCATAATTGTTCAGGATTCATCTCTCCTAAACCTTTGTAACGCTGAAGATTTGGTTTTGCGCCTTCAGGGAAAGAAGCTAATACCTCTTCTAATTGACGATCGTTGTACGCGTACTCCACTTTTTTACCTTGTGAAACTTTGTAAAGAGGCGGCTGGGCAATGTACACATATCCATGCTCAATAATCTGTCTCATATAGCGATAGAAGAACGTTAGAAGAAGCGTACGAATATGCGCACCGTCTACGTCTGCATCTGTCATAATCACAATTTTATGATAGCGGGCTTTCGAAATATCAAAATCGTCACCAATACCCGTTCCTAGAGCGGTAATGATTGTACGAATTTCGTTATTAGATAAAATCTTATCTAAACGTGCTTTCTCTACGTTGATAATTTTACCACGTAAAGGCAAAATAGCTTGGAAATGACGGCTTCTTCCCTGCTTAGCTGAACCTCCGGCAGAGTCACCCTCTACTACATAGAGTTCGCTAATAGAAGGATCTTTGGATGAACAATCTGCTAATTTACCCGGTAAGTTTGAAATTTCAAGCGCGCTTTTACGTCTTGTAAGCTCACGAGCTTTTTTAGCTGCCATTCTTGCTCTTGCAGCCATTAAACCTTTTTCAATTACCTTTTTCGCCACAATAGGGTTCTCTAGCAAGTAAGTTTCTAAGTGTTCTGCAAACACAGAGTCAGTAATTGTTCTTGCTTCACTATTTCCCAGCTTTGTTTTTGTTTGTCCTTCGAACTGCGGATCTGGGTGCTTAATAGAGATGATAGCTGTAATTCCTTCACGAACATCTTCACCCGTTAGATTGGCGTCACTGTCTTTAAATACGTTGTTTTTACGTGCATAGTCGTTAATTACACGTGTTAACGCTGTTTTAAATCCTGCTTCGTGCGTTCCACCTTCATATGTGTGAATGTTGTTTGCAAAAGAATATAAATTACTTGTATAGCTATCGTTATATTGAATAGCAATTTCTACAGAAATGTTGTCTCGATTACCTTCAATATAGATCGGCTCTTCGTGAATCACTTCTTTCGAACGATTTAAGTGTTCAACGTAAGACTTAATTCCGCCTTCATAGTGATATTCACGTCTTTTATCTTCTTCACGTTTGTCTTCAATCGTAATTTTAATGCCGCGATTTAAGAAAGCTAACTCACGCAGACGATTAGCTAACGTATCAAAATCGTATTCAAGCGTTTCTGTAAAAATTTCACCGTCTGGATGGAATTGAATAACAGTACCTGTTTTATCTGTTTCTCCAACTACTTTCAAGTCAGCAGCAGGTACACCTCGTTCATATTTTTGATAGTGAACTTTACCGTCACGATGTACGTGCACTTCCAAAGAGGTAGAAAGTGCATTAACAACTGAGGCACCTACACCGTGTAATCCACCAGATACTTTATAGCCGCCGCCGCCAAATTTACCTCCGGCATGAAGAACCGTTAAGATAACTTCAACGGCAGGTCTGCCCATTTTTTCTTGAATACCAACCGGAATTCCACGACCGTTGTCTTTGACTGTAATACTATTGTCCTTTTCGATAATAACATTAATTTCATCGCAATAGCCGGCCAGCGCTTCATCAATACTATTATCTACAATTTCCCATACAAGATGATGTAAACCCTTTGCACTCGTCGATCCGATATACATCCCCGGACGTTTACGAACAGCTTCTAATCCTTCTAATACTTGTATCTGATCAGCTTCATATGCTTGTACTTCTTTTTGTTCCATCGTCAAATGTATCACCTACACTTTTTTTTAACAGCAAACTGCTGTATTTATCATTTTGTATTATGTTTTTCGAATATTATGTGGAAATAATACGGAGCCTTTAATGTATTTGCAATTTGTTTACTTATGCACAAAATTTTCATAATCGAGGGTACGAGTTGAAATATATAGACTTAAAACTATAATGATATCATATTTCAGTTAGATTGCCTTACGAAAAGTTTTTAAACAGATCAATTGCTATTTGACCTTTTGAATTCGGCCAGCTTCTACGTGATATGTAGCGGCTTTTTCTAAGGTCTCGTGATGAATTCCTTCAATGCTCGTTGTCGTTACAAACGTCTGAACTTTTCCTTGAATGGTATTTAGCAAGTGTGATTGACGAAAATCATCTAATTCAGACAATACGTCGTCTAAAAGCAAGATTGGATATTCACCTACTTCTTGATGAATTAACTCAATTTCAGCAAGCTTTAACGATAAAGCAGTCGTCCGCTGTTGCCCTTGTGAACCAAATGTTTGAACGTCTTTTTCATTAACGTAGAAAAGAAGATCATCACGGTGTGGTCCTGCTAAGGTGACACCTCTATCAATTTCTCTACTTTTTATTTTATCAAACTTTTGATGATATGCTTCTAACATTTTCGACAAATCTGCATCTTCTGATACATCAATTGAATTCTTATACTCAATTTTTAATGTTTCCAAGTCTCGACTGATCCCTTTATGAATAGGCTCTGCCCACTGTTGGAGTAACTGTAAAAACTCAAAACGTTTTTTTAATATTTTCGCCGCCATTTCACTTAACTGTAACGTAAGTACGTCTAAAAGTGAAAGATCCGTCTGTTTTTTTGTCTGCAGCTGCTTCAAATATTGATTTCTTTGCTGCAAAATCTTTTGATACCTGCTTAAATCATGCATGTAAACAGGCGAAACTTGACCAATTTCCATATCGATAAATTTGCGCCTTACTTGCGGACTCCCTTTAACTAGGTTCAAATCCTCCGGAGCAAACATGACAGTGTTAATTGATCCTATATATTGACTGAGTTTTTTCTGCTCAATGTGATTATATTTTGCTTTTTTCCCTTTTGCTGAGATGACTAAATCTAGTGTAACAGGCCCTCTATGCTTTTCTACAATGCCCGATAGCTTTGCATACTCACAGTCCCATTTAATTAATTCTTTATCGTTGGATGTACGATGAGATTTAGCCATAGATAATACGAAGATCGATTCCATCACGTTTGTTTTACCCTGTGCGTTTTCACCCAAAATGACGTTTACTTTATTTTCAAAAGGAATCGTTGTCTTCGTATAGTTTCGGTAATTTGTTAAAGTAATTTCTTTAATATACAAACGTTTCACCAACTTTAAGTAATAACAACAAATGATCCTGCAGCCGGTATATCGACTTCGTCATTTGCATATAATTTGCGTCCGCGGCGCTCTTCTAGCTCCCCGTTTACATATACTTCGTGCTCACTTAAAAACCATTTTACCATTCCACCTGTTTGAATGACGTCTGCTAGTTTTAAAAACTGGCCAAGCGTAATGTATTCAGTTGAAATTTTAACCTCTGTTTTCATGCGACTCTCTCACTTTCTAATGATGTATCTCTATTTTACTAAATAATTCTCCTTGAGAAAAGAAAGCTACTAGTACGGCATGCTAGTAGCTTTCTGAGATTTAATATGTTCGTACTGGTAAAATCAGCTGCAGCATTGAATCATCCTCTAATGTTCGAATGACAAATGGACGCATCGCACCAGTGAAGTTAATTTTGATATCTGTTCCTTCGAGCGCTTTTAATGCGTCTAACATATATTTTGCGCTAAAAGAAATTTTTAATTCTTCTCCCGAGATAGACTGACTTTGTACCTCTTCAATTACTTTTCCGATTTCAGGAGAGTTAGAAGAAATTTCAACAATTCCTTCATCCAGCGTAGATAGTTTTACTACGTTGTTTCTTCCTTCACGAGCTAATAAAGAAGCGCGGTCAATCGATTGTAAGAATTCTTTTACGTTCAATATAACATCCGTTTTACTATCGGCTGGAATCAATCTTGATGTATCAGGATAATTTCCGTCCAATAATCTTGAGAAAAATAGTAAATGTTTTGTTTTGAATAATACTTGATTTTCCGTAATAACAATGTCTACTAATTCATGAGAATCATCAAGGATCTTACTGAATTCACTTAAACTTTTACCTGGAATAACCACATTATACGTTGCTTCATTTCCAGTTTCAATGGTCGCTTTTCTCAAAGCTAGACGGTGACTGTCAGTGGCAATACACGTTAATTCTTTGCCATCGACTTTCCAGTTTACACCTGTCAAGATAGGTCGTGTTTCTGAGGTGGACACTGCAAAGACAGTTTGTCGAATCATGTTTTTTAATAAGTCTGTCGGTAATCTAAACATGTTGTTTTCTTCGATCTGTGGCAAATGAGGATACTCTTCTGCATCTAAACCATTTAAGTTAAATTCAGCTTTTCCTGAACGAATGATTGTTAAAAAGTGACTTTGGACGTCTAATTCTACAATGTCTTTAGGAAGCTTTTTGACGATTTCACTAAAGAAACGAGCTGGGAGAACAACGCTTCCTGGTTTTTGGATATCAACAATCTCTTTTCCTTCTTCTTCGTTTGGAATAAACGATTCAATTGAGATATCGGAATCACTTCCGGTTAAGGTAACACCTTCTTCAGTCGCTACAATTTTAATCCCCGTTAAAATTGGAATTGTTGTTCTAGAAGATACAGCTTTCATAACATCTTGAACGCTTTGAACTAGATAGTCTTTCTGTATGATGAATTTCATAATAATTAATCCTCCTTAAAAGTAGGTTTAAAAGCTTATTATTTATTATATTTTAAGATAGTAGTAGTAATAGGGGCTGTGGAAATGTGGATAACCCCCAAAAACGCGAGAACACAGCCCATCCACATGTGGACAGACTGTGTACAATCCTAACTTACTTATACACAAAATACAAGTAAAAAAAGCCTATATTTTTAGTGATTCACTTATTTCTTTAATTTGTTTTTGTAGGTCAGTATCTGTTTGAACAAGTTTTGAGATTTTTTCATGCGCATGGATGACGGTAGTATGGTCTCGCCCGCCAAACTCTTCTCCAATTTTAGGCAGCGAAAAATCCGTTAGTTCGCGAGAAAGGTACATGGCAATTTGTCTAGGAAACGCTACTGACTTTGTACGTTTCTTCGCTTTGAAATCATCTAATTTTATATTAAATTCTTGTCCAACAATCTGTTGGATGTCTTGAATTGTAATAACCCTAGGTTTTGAACTAGGAATGATATCTTTTAATGCTTCTGCTGCTAAATCAGCGTTTATATCTTTATTAATTAGTGAAGAATAAGCTACTACACGAATAAGTGCTCCTTCTAATTCTCTGATATTGGAATCAATCTGATTGGCGATATAAAGCATAACTTCATTTGGAATAACTAAGCCGTCCGCTTTTGCTTTTTTACGCAAAATAGCAATTCGTGTTTCCAAATCTGGTGGTGTGATGTCTGTAATAAGGCCCCATTCAAAGCGAGAGCGAAGTCGGTCTTCAAGTGTAGGAATTTCTTTCGGCGGTCGATCACTTGAGATGACAATCTGCTTGCTTTCTTCGTGAAGCGTATTAAACGTATGGAAAAATTCTTCTTGTGTCTGCTCTTTACCTGCTAAGAATTGAATATCATCAATCAGTAAAACATCTACATTACGGTATTTGTTGCGGAATTCTACTGCTTTATTATCACGAATAGAGTTAATAAACTCATTTGTGAATTTTTCAGATGATAAGTATACGACTTTAGCGGCAGGATTATGATCTAACACATAGTGGCCTATTGCGTGCATTAAGTGTGTTTTGCCTAATCCTACTCCCCCGTAAATAAAAAGCGGATTATACGCTTTAGCCGGCGCTTCTGCTACTGCTAAAGAAGCTGCATGCGCAAACCGATTTCCAGATCCGATAACAAATGTATCAAAGGTATACTTCGAATTTAGCATGCTTTGAGGAAATTCTGCTCCGTCGTCTTTATTGACTTTCTTTTTAGGAGTTTGAATATCGAATTCTTCCTCGGCCTGGTTAGGAGGAATAATAAATTTCACATCTAACTCTTCCCCCGTAAGATCGTAAAGTGTTTCAGCAATTAAATTAGAATACCTAGATTCTAACCAGTCCCGTGCAAAATCATTAGGAGCAGTAATAATGAGCGTGTCTCCTTGTAAAGCATGAGCTTTTGTCGATTTGAGCCAGGTTTCAAAACTAGGTTTGCTTAATTTTTTTTCAATTTGATCTAAAGCTCTATTCCATAAATCATGAATGTTTTCCAACGAGCAATCCCTCCTTTTTCTAGCTTTTATGCACTTTGTACAACTCTTGTACAACCTGTACAAAACCTTATGCATAAAAAATTTATATTTATACAATTGCTATTATGTGGGTAAATATATATTATAGAAGAAAGCCGACTATTCGACAGATTCCACATGGTGTGGATAACTTTATACAGTGATAGTGGAAATGATGTCCACAAGTTGTCCACAGTTTGTGGATAAAAACCAACTGTGGAAAAGTAATTAAGAGTGAAAACAAAAATATAATATCAAAGAATTCGGCATGATGCAATGAATTTTCGAAACTTATCCACAATCACTACACCTTGTGGAGAAAAGTTTTCCACAACACAAGATAGTGTGCATGAGTTGTCGATAAAAAATGGAAAAGTAGAAAAATGTCGAAAAAACTTATCCACAAAGGTTTAAGAGAAGAATTTGAATAAAAAAGAGGCTTTTTATAACCTGTATTGTTGTAGTTTTGTTCAGTAAGGATGCGATCGCAGCTGTTAGAGAAAGAAAAAGAGATGAAAAGGAAAAATTTTTTCTTTAATAAATCAATGAATTTTATTGATTAGGTATAGACAATTGGGTTATAAAGATATTAGAATGAAGAAGATTGAGTAAAACAGATAATGAAACCAAGAGATTGAAAATATTATTTTTTAAATAACATTGACATCTTCTTAGTCTTTTCATTATAATTGCAAGGACTGTCTTTTTCAGTTATTCCTCGAGGAGGTGTTTATAGATGAAAAGAACTTACCAACCAAACAAACGTAAGCACAGTAAAGTACACGGTTTCCGCGCTCGTATGAGCTCAGCGAATGGACGTAAAGTTTTAGCTCGTCGTCGTCGTAAAGGAAGAAAAGTATTATCAGCATAATAGACCACTGACGCCAGTGGTCTTTTTTCGCTTTATAAGGCTAAAATCACCTCTGTTCCTGTAGGGACTACATAAAAGCATGACCTGAAAAAGGGCAGGAGTTGTTAAAAATGAAAAAAAGATATCGTATAAAAAAGAATGATGAATTTCAAACAGTTTTTAAAAAGGGCAAGTCCGTAGCGAATCGCCAATTTGTCTTGTATGTTCTAGACAAACCGGATCAAGAACATTTCCGCGTAGGATTCTCCGTGGGCAAAAAGATTGGAAATGCCGTGACTCGTAATCGAGTTAAGCGCCTTGCTAAACAAATTATGTTTGAATTCACACCGTATTTGAAGCAAGACAAAGATTATATTGTAATTGCAAGGCAGCCTGCTGCAACAATGAGCTATGAAGAAATTAAAAGCAGCTTGCAGCATGTCTTTAAGCGTGGCAAATTACTTACACATAGACAAAACGATTAATAAACAATAGAAGAAAAGCCTTTAATAGCTGTTGTTTTTCTACCGCATCCTTATATAATGGATTTTGACGCACTTTCAGAATTGAAAGGTGAACATGTAGAAGGAGGAAAAACAGGTGAAGAAGAAGTTGTTTTTAGGGATAACGCTTATCTTTCTATTAACTGTTTTAGCGGGTTGTACGGAAATTAACCAACCTATTACAGATGATAGTAAAGGTTTTTGGAATGAGTATGTTGTGTATCCGCTGTCATTAGTCATTACGTATCTGGCGGAGGTATTTAAAAGCTATGGAGTTGCGATCATCGTTGTCACAATCCTGATTCGCTTACTTATTCTACCGCTTATGATTAAACAGATGAGAAACACGAAAGCAATGCAGACGCTTCAGCCCGAAATGCAGAAGTTAAAGGAGAAGTACAGTTCAAAAGATGCCCAGACGCAGCAGCAATTGCAGAAAGAAACGATGGCATTATTCCAAACTTACGGAGTAAATCCTTTAGCTGGGTGCTTCCCAATTCTAATTCAAATGCCAATTCTTATTGGGATTTTCCATGCGATTACACGAACGTCAGAAATCGCAAACAACAGCTTTTTATGGTTTGATTTAGGTGCGCGTGACCCGCTATTTATCTTACCAGTTGTCGCAGGAATCACAACGTTTATTCAGCAAAAGATGATGATGGCCGGAAATGCAAATCAAAATCCTCAAATGGCTATGATGCTTTGGGTTATGCCGATCATGATTGTCGTTTTTGCAATCAATTTTCCAGCCGCCTTATCTCTTTATTGGGTAGTGGGAAATCTATTTATGATTATTCAAACCTACTTCATTAAAGGGCCAGACTTAAAACAAGCGAATATTGAAGGGGTTAAAAAATGAACGAAATCACAATTACGGCCCAGACGATTGAAGCTGCTGTTCAAGAAGCATTAGATGCTTTAGAAGTAGAGCGAAATCAAACAAATGTAGAAATAATTGAACCAGGCAAAAAAGGATTTTTAGGAATCTTTAAGGGAAAACCCGCAGTTGTAAAAGTTACAAAAATAGTTGACCCTGTAGAGGAAGCGGTTCATTTTATTACAAATGTTAGCCGTGAAATGGGGATTTCGATTCATACGAACGTCAAAAAAACCTCGAGAAATTGCATAATTGAGATTAGTAGCGATTCAGCGGGAATGCTGATTGGAAAACATGGACAAACCCTCAATGCGCTCCAGCTTCTCACACAATTGGTAGCTAATCGATACAGTCAGCAATTTTTAAATGTTGTATTAAATCCAGAAGGCTACCGAGAAAAACGAAAAGAAATGGTCGAAAAACTGGCATTAAAAATAGCTAATCAGGCGATCAAAACGAATCGATCTGTTCAACTAGAACCAATGCCTTCTCATGAAAGAAAAATGATTCACCAAGCGTTAGCTAAAAATTCTTTAGTTGAGACACAATCCGTTGGAAAAGAACCCAAAAGAAGTATTTTGGTTCAGCCAGTTGCCAAAAAGCACTAGCAAAATAAGCTAGTGCTTTTTTATGTGCTTATTTTTACCGGTCTAGCGCTCAAAAAAATCAAGATACATACGTTGTTATTCACATGTGGATAAGTTAAAATAGTACATACTGCCTGTTTTTCTTGCTGTGCATAACAGAAGAACGTTAGAGATGTTCCAAATCGGTGAATTGTGGTATTCTATTTATTTGGTTCATACAAATCACGGGCCTTAAAATAGATGTTTTTGTTCGTGGAAAATTGTTAACGATGATAGTATATAACATCGTTTAAAATAAAAGGTTTATAAAATGAAATGAGGTGAAGTTGGTGCTAGATTTTGATACAATTGCAGCCATTTCTACACCAATGGGAGAAGGAGCTATTGCCATCGTCCGCCTGAGTGGTGAAGAAGCAATTACGATTGCAGATCGTATCTTTAAAAGCGTTTCGAACAAACGATTAACAGACGTAGCTTCTCATACCATTCACTACGGTCATATCGTAGATCCCAAGACAGAGCAAGTCGTTGAAGAAGTGATGCTTTCTATTATGAAAGGTCCCAAGACATTTACTAGAGAAGACATTATTGAAATTAACTGTCACGGAGGAATTGTATCCGTTAATCGTGTGCTGCAGTTAGTTATTGCAAATGGTGCCCGTTTAGCTGAGCCGGGTGAGTTTACAAAACGAGCATTTTTAAATGGTCGAGTAGACTTATCGCAAGCAGAAGCTGTAATGGATTTAATTCGTGCCAAAACAGATAAAGCGATGAATATGGCGATTGGCCAAATGGAAGGGCGTTTATCCAAGCTAGTACGTCATTTACGGCAGGAAATTCTCGAAACACTTGCCCATGTAGAAGTAAACATTGACTACCCAGAATATGACGATGTAGAGGAAATGACTCACCAAGTATTGATCGAAAAAGCTTCAAATGTACGCCAAGAAATTGATAAGCTTCTTCAAACCTCTCATCAAGGGAAAATTTTAAGAGAAGGATTGGCTACGGTTATTATTGGACGTCCTAATGTAGGGAAATCTTCTCTTCTAAATAGTTTAGTGCAAGATGCAAAGGCCATTGTCACAGACATTCCTGGAACGACGCGAGATGTAATCGAAGAGTACGTCAATGTGCGAGGAGTTCCTCTGCGATTAGTTGATACAGCTGGAATTCGTGAAACAGAAGATATTGTAGAACGAATTGGTGTGGAACGCTCCCGTCAGTATTTGAAAGAAGCAGATTTAATTTTGCTTGTGTTGAATTTTAATGAAGAACTAACGGACGAAGATAAAAAGCTATTTGAAGCTGTAAAAGGCATGGACGTTATCGTGATTGTGAATAAAACAGATCTTGAGCAAAAAATTAATCTAGAGGAAGTGCAGCAATTTGCTGGTGATCATCCAATAGTGACGACTTCGCTTCTTCAAGAACAAGGAGTAGATCAGCTTGAAGAAGCAATCGCAGCTCTTTTCTTTGGAGGAACAATTGAATCTCAAGATTTAACATATTTATCTAATACAAGACATATTGCGCTTTTAACGCAAGCAAGAGGAGCTATCGATGAGGCTATCACAGGCATTGAAAGTGGTATTCCAATCGATATTGTCCAGATTGATTTAACAAGAACGTGGGAACTATTAGGTGAAATTATTGGTGATGCTGTTCACGAAAGCTTAATTGATCAGTTGTTCTCTCAATTCTGTTTAGGAAAATAGATTATTAAAGGAGGCTACTATTATGCAATATGAAGGTGGACAATATGATGTTATTGTCATTGGAGCAGGCCATGCAGGTTGTGAAGCGGCACTTGCTTCTGCGCGTATGGGTGCTAAAACGTTAACGTTGACCATCAACTTAGACATGGTGGCGTTTATGCCCTGCAACCCTTCTGTAGGAGGTCCTGCAAAAGGTATTGTCGTACGTGAAATTGATGCTCTTGGCGGAGAAATGGGTAGAAATATCGATAAAACTCATATTCAAATGAGAATGTTAAACACAGGAAAAGGTCCGGCTGTTCGAGCGCTTAGAGCTCAAGCAGATAAATTTGCTTATCAGCATGAAATGAAAAAAACGTTAGAAAATGAAGAAAATCTAACGCTTATGCAAGGCATGGTAGAACAGTTAATCGTAGAAGACGGTGTATGTACGGGCGTTGTCACTCAAACGGGAGCTGTGTATAAAGCTAAAACAGTTGTTATTACGACAGGGACATTCTTACGCGGGGAAATTATTTTAGGTGAACTAAAATATTCAAGCGGTCCTAATAATCAACAACCGGCTATTAAGCTTTCTGAACACTTAGAGGAGTTAGGACTGGACATGGTCCGTTTTAAAACAGGAACTCCACCTCGTGTTAATAGCTCAACTATTGATTATAGCAAAACGGAGATTCAGCCTGGGGATGATGTGCCTCGTGCTTTCTCATACGAAACAACACAGTACATTACAGATCAACTGCCTTGCTGGTTAACATATACAAGTGAACAAACTCATCAAATTATTGATGACAACCTCCACTTATCTCCTATGTATTCTGGGATGATCAAAGGTACTGGACCACGCTACTGTCCATCTATTGAAGATAAGGTTGTGCGCTTTAATGATAAACCGCGCCACCAAATTTTCTTAGAGCCAGAAGGACGAAATACGCAAGAAGTATATGTTCAAGGACTATCAACAAGCCTTCCTGAGCACGTACAGCGTCAAATGCTTGCGACAATTCCTGGTCTTGAAAAAGTCCAAATGATGCGTGCGGGCTATGCTATTGAATATGATGCAATTGTTCCGACTCAGTTATGGCCAACGCTTGAAACGAAGAAAATTAAAAATCTTTATACGGCTGGACAAATTAACGGAACATCTGGTTATGAAGAAGCTGCAGGCCAAGGTCTTCTTGCTGGAATTAACGCGGGAAGAAGAGCGCTGGAACAAGAAGAAGTCATCTTAGGACGTTCTGATGCTTACATTGGTGTATTGGTGGATGATTTAGTAACAAAAGGAACAAATGAACCGTATCGTCTGCTAACGTCTCGTGCAGAATATCGTTTATTGCTTCGTCATGATAACGCTGATTTACGTCTCACTGAAATTGGTCGTGAACTAGGATTAATCAGCGATGAGCGCTATGCTAAATTTGAACAGAAGAAAGCGGAAATCGAGCAAGAGAAGAAACGTCTTTTCTCCTTTATTATTAAGCCGAATGAAGCTGTTCAACAACTGATTAAAGAAGCTGGTGGCAGCGAATTAAAAGATGGCATTCGTGCGACAGATTTACTTCGCCGCCCTGAAATGACATATACTCATATTCATCAATTAGCACCAGCTGATGAAACGGTAGATTCTGAAGTAGCTGAACAAGTAGAAATTCAGGTGAAATACGAAGGATATATTCAGAAATCACTTCAGCAAGTTGAACGCTTGAAGAAGTTAGAAAACAAAAAGATTCCTGATTATATCGATTATGATGCAATTAACGGTTTAGCTACAGAAGCACGTCAAAAATTAAACCAAGTGCGTCCACTAACGGTAGCGCAAGCTTCACGTATTTCTGGAGTCAACCCAGCTGATATTTCAATCTTGCTTGTTTATATTGAACAAGGGCGCATCGCCAAAGTATCAAATGATTAAAACTCTTAGGCGCGAAGAAAGGGAAACTCAATGAATATTCAACAGTTTCAACAGCTATTAGAGGAAAAGGGAATTTCTCTTTCTTCTAAACAGCTGAATCAATTTGAAAAGTATTATCAAGTTTTAGTGGAATGGAATGAAAAAATGAATTTAACTGCTATCACTGATCACGGTGAAGTGTATGAAAAGCATTTTTACGATTCTATTTCAGCTGCTTTTTTTCAAGACTTTACAGAAATTGAATCCATGTGTGATGTAGGTGCAGGAGCAGGATTTCCAAGTATTCCGATCAAAATTTGTTTCCCGCATTTGCATGTAACAATCGTTGATTCGTTACAAAAGCGTATTACGTTTTTAACGCATCTTGTAAATGAGCTTGAACTAGACAATGTCACACTATGTCATGATCGAGCTGAAACATTTGGTAAAAAAGAAACGAGTCGCGAGTCATTCGATCTTGTAACGGCAAGAGCCGTGGCACGTATCTCGGTTCTTAATGAATTTTGCTTACCGCTTGTTAAAGAACAAGGACGCTTTTTAGCAATGAAAGGTGCTTCTGCCCCTGAGGAATTAAAAAATGGAGAAAAATCATTCCAAGTATTAGGTGGAAAAGTAAAGTCGATTGAACATTTCCAATTGCCTTTGGAGCAAAGTGAACGTTACATTATTTTAATAGACAAAATAAAGAAAACGCCTAAAAAATATCCTAGAAAACCTGGTACCCCAGTTAAGCTTCCACTAGAGTAGGCATTAAATAGATAGAGAAGAGAATGTTTCATATGAAACATTTTCTTCTCTATATTTTCTGTTTAGAAAGCAGGATATGATTAAAAAACATCGAATTAGTTTAAGGCGGGATTTTCCTGAAGGTGGTGTGGGACTATGAAATCTGCTTTTTCACGTTTCTTTAATTTAAAAGAAAAAGATGAGGATATTCATGTAGAGATTGAAACTGTCCAAGATGAAAATGTCGAAAAAGTTTTAAGAGATGAAGTAAAACAAATTAGGGTTTCAAGTATTATTCCGAATCGTTATCAGCCGCGTACTGTGTTTAATGAAGCAAAAATTGAAGAGCTAGCTCTTACTATTCATACACACGGTATTATTCAACCTATTGTGGTTCGACCGACTGAGGGCGAAGAATACGAATTAATTGCTGGAGAACGCCGGTGGAGAGCTGTACAAAGCTTAGGATGGGATACGGTTCCTGCAATTGTGAAACATTTTAACGATACAGAAACGGCCTCTGTGGCTTTAATAGAAAACTTACAACGTGAAGAGCTAACGGCTGTCGAAGAAGCACTAGCCTACGCAAAGTTAATTGAGTTACATAATCTTACCCAAGAGGCATTAGCTCAACGTTTAGGAAAAGGCCAATCCACAATTGCAAACAAGCTTCGTTTGTTAAAGCTTCCTGTTGAAATACAAGAAGCAATCAAACAAAAATTGATTACAGAGCGACATGCAAGAGCGCTCATTCCCCTCAAAAATCAAGAAAAACAACTTCAAGTATTAGCTGAGATTATTGAAAAACAATTAAATGTAAAACAAACGGAAGATCGAGTAGTTAAATTGTTAGAAACGCAGGTTAAAAAGCCAAAAGCAAAAAGAAAAGCGTTTAGTAAAGATACGCGTATCGCAATGAATACAATTCGTCAATCCTTGACAATGGTTAGTGACAGCGGTATTTCATTAAACACGGAAGAAGAAGAGTTTGATGAATATTTTCAGTTTACTATTAAGATTCCGAAAAAATAAAGAAATAGCCCTCATCTTTTTTTGATGAGGCTTTTTTATCAAAGTTTTTCGTCAGAAAATTCAATGAACAATTAAACTGTCTGGACAAATGGGATGGAAATGAAAGTAGGTGACAACATGGGGAAAATTGTGGCAGTTGCGAATCAAAAAGGCGGAGTTGGAAAAACCACAACCGCTGTTAATTTAGGAGCTTGTTTAGCTGAACAAGGAAAAAAGGTTCTACTTGTAGACGGAGATCCCCAGGGTAACGCTACGAGTGGAGTTGGCATAGATAAAGCAGATGTAGATGAATGTATTTATAATGTAATCGTGGAAGATATGGAAGCCAAAAACGTTGTTCGTTCAACAGCCGTCGAAAATTTATCAATTATTCCCGCGACCATTCAATTAGCTGGTGCAGAAATTGAATTAGTGTCGACTATTTCACGTGAAGTTCGACTTAAGAGAGCTTTAGAAACGGTGAAAGATCACTTTGATTATGTTATTATTGATTGTCCCCCTTCTCTTGGTTTACTGACATTAAATGCGTTAACGGCAGCTGATTCTGTTTTAATACCTGTACAGTGTGAATATTATGCGCTTGAAGGGTTAAGTCAATTGCTAAATACCGTTAGATTAGTCCAAAAACATTTGAATAATCAACTGCGTATCGAAGGTGTATTGCTGACTATGCTTGACGCACGCACAAATTTAGGACTGCAGGTAACAGCAGAAGTGAAGAAGTACTTTCAGGATCGTGTTTATCAAACGATTATTCCTCGAAATGTTCGTTTGAGCGAAGCACCTAGTCATGGTGAACCAATTATCTTATATGATGCAAGATCTAGAGGGGCCGCAGTTTATACGGAACTTGCAAAGGAAGTGATTTATAATGGCGAAAGGATTAGGGAAAGGAATTAATGCCTTATTTTCAGGCTTAGATGCACAGGCTGATGATTCAATTCAGGAAGTTGCTATTCACGAACTCAGACCCAACCCCTATCAACCACGTAAAACGTTTAATAAAGAAGCAATTAATGAGTTAAAGCAATCCATTTTACATCATGGCATCTTACAGCCTATTGTAGCTCGCAAAAGCATTAAAGGCTATGAAATCTTAGCGGGTGAAAGACGATTTAGAGCTGCTAAAGAAGCCGACCTTGCTACTGTTCCTGTCATTATAAAAGACTTTTCAGAGAAGCAAATGATGGAACTAGCTTTGTTAGAGAATTTACAGCGTGAGGATTTGACGCCAATTGAAGAAGCAACCGCTTATCAATTGCTTATGGATAAGCTCGATATGACACAGGAGCAACTTGCTACACGACTGGGAAAAAGCCGACCTCATATTGCGAACTATGTTCGCCTCTTGCAACTGCCTGAGGAAATTCAAACCCTCATTTCTACTAATGAATTGTCTATGGGCCACGGGCGTACGCTAGTCGGTTTGAAAAATAAAGCTCTTCTACCTAAAGTCGTTGAAAAAATACGCAAGGAACAATTGAATGTCAGACAGCTAGAGGCTTATATTGCCCACTTAAATAAAGCCGTTCCACGTGAAACATCAAAAACTAAAAAAGATAAAGATTTATTTATAAAACAAAGTGAAACACAGCTTCGTGAGCGTTTTGGTACCTCCGTTCACATTACACAAAGCAAGAAAAAAGGAAAAATTGAAATCGAATTTTTCTCTAAAGAAGATTTAAACCGTCTTCTTGAATTATTTAACGATCTTTCTCAGACTAACAAATCTTCTGTATAAAAAAGGTTGTCCTAGTTTTAGGACAACCTTTTTTATTGTTTATAATGTCTTACAGGTTGGTAAACCGAAGAATTATTAAACTCTTTCTCTCGTTCGTTGTGCGCAGTCTCAATACTTTTCGCAATTAAATCGGCAATGCACATAACGAGGTGAAGCCTCGTATTTTGCAAGACGAAAAATTCCATAAATCCGCTCACGTTGACAACCCCTGTTATATGAATATCCCCGACTGGCGGCAATTCTTTATTAACTCCTGCTCCTGGTTTAACGGGTCCTATTCCAAGTGATGCAGAGCCTACGCTTTTCATACGACCTAAACAAGCATCAATTCCAATAATAAAAGGATTCGGGAAAAGCTTTTGAATATGTTTTAACGTTTCTTTCAAATTAACAGCATGAACAGGCTCTTCTAACGTTCCAAAAATGTGAAAAGATGAAACCTTTTTTTCATTCAGTTTCGTTCCGACTAATGGACCCAATGAGTCCCCAGTTGAACGGTCCGTTCCAATACATACAAAAACAATTGGTCTGTCTTTCTGTGCTGGAAGTAAAGATAGTAACTGTGTACTCAGCTTCTTTGTAGCAGATTCTTCATCATGAAATACGCGGGTTGAATGTTGTGTCTTCTCAAAGAAGGGAGATTTTAAATTCATAGGGTCCACTCCTTATACATAATAGTAACAGTATACGAAGATTTTGAAGATTCTATACATATATTTCATGGATTGGGGGAAAATCGATGTGGAGAGCAGGATGTAAATGGATATTCTTAATTATGGGAACCATGATAGGCGCCGGGTATGCTTCAGGGAGAGAGCTATGGCAGTTTTTTGGGGAAGAAAGCGGACTTGCTATTTTTCTATTTTCTATTATTTTTGCGATTTCTTGCAATGTGATTATGCAAATCAGCTATCGTTACCGAACCAATCAATTTTACCCAGTGCTAATTGAATTAATAGGAAAGAGATGGGCTGCAGCCTACGATGTTTTAATCGTTTTTTATTTGTTTACGACAACGGTGATTATGATCGCGGGCGGCGGGGCGACATTGGAAATGTGGCATGTTCCTTACTGGTGGGGAATTGGCGCTCTTAGTGCGTTTATCGTCTTTGTTTTTTCAAGAGGATTAAATGGGCTTCTTTCTATCAATTCTTTCGTTATGCCAATTTTAATGATTGGACTAGCTGGCGTACTTCTTACATTTGTTTTACGTCATCCTGGAGTAACTGATTGGCATCTTCAGCATAATTGGCCTGCTGCTTTTACCTTTACGGCTTTAAATATTCTTCCTCTTGTTGCGGTATTATCTACAATTGGAAAGGAAATTAAAAGCAAAAAAGAGATTTATATTGCAAGTGTTGGCAGTGGTTTTTTATTAGGGGGGCTCTCCTTTATTTATAATGAATCGCTTATTCAAGTTTCAGGCCTTCTTTCCTCTTATGAAATTCCATTATTCGCTATTCTTAAAGACTTTCCTTATACGATGCTGTTTTTAATGAGCATTGTTTTGCTCATTGCAATTTATACAACAGCCGTATCGGGAATCTTAGGACTGACCGCGCGTTTTCATACTGAAAAGGTGAAATCTCTTTGGAAATTGGCAGCCTGCTGGCTACTTTTAATGATTCCCTTTACAAAGTTAGGTTTTTCTACTTTGATTGCCGTTTTGTATCCAATGTATGGAATCGTCAATTTATTTTTAGTAACAGCCGTTCTATTATATCCATTTCGAAATCGCTACAAAAGTTCGTAGAAACTTGCTACAATAGATTAAAACTTTCTCGTACGTAGAGTATGTTACGATAGGAGCTACATGTAGTATGAATTCGTTGACGTCAGTTTTTAAGAACGTATTTGAGCCATTTTTTCAAGAAGAAACGTGGGCACATATTGGAGAAGGCTTCATAAAAATTCTGTTGATTCTGCTTATTTCCATGTTTTTAATTCGAATTGGAAAGCAAGCGTTAAATAAATTTGTAGAGGTTCGCACAAATAGCCCTCTGCGTATTTCTGAGCGACGAGAAGCTACGATGGTCCGTTTGCTTCAGAACGTTTTTTCTTATGCTATTTATTTCGTTGCGGGAGTTATGATTTTAGAAACATTATCAGTAGACGTTCGAGGATTGCTAGCGGGGGCTGGAATCGTAGGGCTCGCGGTAGGGTTTGGTGCTCAAAACTTAGTGAAAGACATCATCACGGGATTTTTTATTATCTTTGAAGATCAGTTTTCCGTTGGCGATTATGTTCGAGTAGGAACATTTGAGGGAACTGTAGAAGAAATTGGTCTGCGAACAACAAAGATTAAGAGTTGGACAGGCGAGATTAATATCTTGCCCAATGGCAGTATTGTGGAGGTCACTAATTTTTCGTTACATAACAGCGTAGCTTTCGTTGATGTAAGCATTTCTTATGAAGAAAACATACAAAAAGCAGAACAAGTGATTTTAGAGCTCTTAGAAGAATTGCCAAGCCGCTATGAAGATATGGTTAAAACGCCTGAATTGCTGGGGGTTCAAAATATCCATGCAACTGAAGTCACAATGAGGATTACAAGCGAAGTAAAACCAATGAGACATTTCCATATTTCTCGTATGATTCGTAAAGAAGTGCGTACAAGGCTAAATGAACATGGCATTGAAGTTCCATTTCCTCGTATGGTTATGTATAATCGTACAGAAGAAGCACAGCATTCGTCGACGTTGAAAGGGAAATAAGGAGGAGAGAGCTGATGACGGAAAAAGAATTTGGTTTAAATGACGTTGTGGAAATGAAAAAACCTCATCCTTGCGGTACAAATGAATGGAAAATCATTCGAATGGGAATGGATATCCGTATCAAATGTGAAGGCTGCGGCCACAGCGTAATGATTCCAAGACGTGATTTTGCACGTAAAATGAAAAAAATTCTTGTAAAGCATGAGGAATAACCTCATGCATTTTCTATGTTTATGCCTTATACTGTAAGGTGGGACAAAATGAGGTACCTGAACGCCATGCGGTTAAAGGTTCTTTATCAAACTTGTATTTCAAAAGTTGACTCACTATAATTGTGACAGGTTAACTTGTTTCGGATATATAAAGAGGAGTGAATAAATATATGGCTTTAACAGCTGGAATTGTTGGTCTTCCTAACGTTGGAAAATCAACATTATTTAATGCAATTACACAAGCGGGCGCAGAATCTGCGAACTATCCTTTCTGTACGATTGATCCTAACGTAGGTATTGTAGAAGTACCTGATCATCGTCTTCAAAAACTTACAGAGCTTGTAAAACCTAAAAAAACAATTCCAACAGCATTTGAATTCACAGATATCGCTGGAATCGTAAAGGGTGCTAGTAAAGGTGAAGGACTGGGAAATAAATTCTTATCTCATATTCGAGAAGTAGATGCAATTTGTCACGTTGTGCGTTGTTTTGAAGATGAAAACATCACGCACGTTTCAGGAAAAGTAGATCCTATTTCAGATATTGAAACAATTAATTTAGAGTTGATTTTAGCAGATTTAGAAACGGTAGAGAAGCGTATTGGCCGTGTTCAAAAAATGGCTAAACAAAAAGATAAAGAAGCAATGTATGAATACGAAATTCTAGAGAAACTAAAGAATGCATTTGAAAGTGATCAGCCAGCTCGTGCTGTATCATTTACAGAAGAACAAATGAAACTAGTAAAACAATTTCATTTGCTAACAATCAAACCTATTCTTTATGTAGCAAACGTTTCTGAAGATGAAGTAGCCGATGCATCTGCTAACGAATATGTAGCAAAAGTGCGCGAGTATGCGGCAAGTGAAGGTGCAGAAGTGATTGTTGTTTGCGCACGCATTGAATCTGAAATTGCTGAGCTTGAAGGAGAAGAAAAAGCAATGTTCCTTGAAGAACTAGGCATTGAACAGTCAGGTCTAGATCAGCTTGTACGTGCAGCGTACGACTTACTTGGATTAGCTACGTACTTTACAGCTGGTGAGCAAGAAGTACGCGCATGGACGTTTACACAAGGTATGAAAGCTCCTGAGTGTGCAGGTATTATTCATACAGATTTTGAACGCGGATTTATTCGCGCAGAAACGGTGTCATATGAGGATTTATTAGCTGCCAAAACAATGGGAGCAGCTCGTGAAGCTGGAAAAGTACGTTTAGAAGGAAAAGAATACATCGTAAAAGACGGAGACGTTATGCATTTCCGCTTTAACGTATAAGATTAAAAGCCGAAAGAAGATATCTTCTTTCGGCTTTTGTCGTTGGCGAAAATATTAGCATATATTTACGAAACAGCCCGCAATGCGTATTGCTTTGCCTATGGTAGTGTGCTATAATTTTAATTCGTGAGTAATATTTTATTGCTCCTTGCCCGTTTCGGGCCGTTAGACCAAAAGGAGGTGACAGTGATGAGAAAGTATGAAGTAATGTACATCATCCGTCCAAGCATTGATGACGAAGCAAAGAAAGCATTAGTTGAGCGCTTTAACGGCGTATTAACTGATAATGGTGCTGAAATCGCAAATGTTAAAGAATGGGGTAAACGTCGTTTAGCATACGAAATCAATGATTTCCGTGACGGTTACTACATGATTCTTGACGTGGCGGCTACTTCAGAAGCAGTTTCTGAATTTGATCGTCTTGCGAAAATCAACGAAGACATTATCCGTCATATCGTTGTTAAACAAGAAGCATAATTAAACGTTTAAATAAATTGGGTTTTATTTCCTTAAGGAGTGGTTCTGATGATGAATCGCGTAATTCTCGTAGGACGCTTAACCAAAGATCCTGAATTACGTTATACCCCGAGTGGAGCAGCGGTTGCAACATTCACTTTAGCGGTAAACCGCACATTTACAAATCAGCAAGGTGAACGTGAAGCTGACTTCATCAACTGTGTTGTATGGCGTCGTCAGGCTGAAAATGCAGCCAATTTCCTTAAAAAAGGAAGTTTAGCTGGTGTTGATGGTCGACTACAATCTCGCAGTTACGAAGGACAAGACGGTCGTCGCGTATACGTAACGGAAGTTGTAGCGGAAAGTGTGCAATTTTTAGAGCCGAAAAGTGGCGGTGGGGATACGCAACGCAGTAACTTTGCTAACACTGGAGGATCTGGACAAGGCTCTCCATTTGGAGATAATCAGAACCGTAACTCAGGTAATCAAGGTTATACTCGCGTTGATGATGATCCATTTGCAAATAATGGCGAGACAATTGACATTTCAGATGACGATTTACCGTTTTAATTCGCAGTAGATTATCCGGAGTATAAAATTTTATAGAAACTTTTAAGCGGAAGGAGGCGTATCAAAATGGCAGGTGGACGTAAAGGTGGACGCAACAGACGTCGTAAAGTTTGTTTCTTCACAGCAAACGGCATCACTCACATCGATTACAAAGATGTAGATATGCTTAAAAAATTCGTTTCAGAGCGTGGTAAAATTTTACCTCGTCGTGTAACTGGAACAAGCGCTAAATACCAACGTAAATTAACGATCGCTATCAAACGCGCTCGTCAAATGGCATTATTACCATATGTTTCTGGTGAATAATGAACGGTATAAAAAGAGGCAGTAAGGATTCCCTTACTGCCTCTTTTTACATTACATAGGTGCTCTTTTGCCAAATAGTTGCTTCTTATGAATTGAATCGATAAAATAAATAATAGTCTATATCAACGAGGTGAAGTTGTGAAAGGAATTCGATATATTACAGAAGGAGCAGCTCTTTTAGCGCTGTTTGTGGCGCTGTTGCTTTTTTCACTATACATACCTGTTGTGGGAACCATTTTTCAACTAGCGCTAGCTGTTCCATTTATTGTGTATACCGTTCGTCATGGATGGAAAAAGGCAACATTATTTTTAGTAGTAGGGTTGTTATTGACTTTGTTATTTGGAAATGTGTTGACTCTTCCTTTTACATTTGTATTTGGTATTGGTGGATTAGCAATAGGAATGCTTTACCGACAAAAACAAAAAAGGTATACCATTTTACTAGGCGGCACGGTTGCATTTAGTTTAGGTTTACTTTTATTGTTCGTAGGAGCAAATATCGTTTTTAATGTTAATCTAATGGAGCAAATAAATAATGCTTTAGATCAATCGATTAATCAAAGTATTGAAATGATGAAAAGTTTAGGACAAGACGTTAAGGAATCTCAAATTGACCAAATGAGAGATGCATTTGATATGTTTAAAAATCTGTTGCCTCTATTAATTGTTATGGGCGGAGTTATTCTGGCCTTTTTCTCTCAGCTTATTGCTACGCCTATTCTTAAAAGAACAGGTTATGAGGTGCAAGCATTCCCGCCTTTTCGTGAATTTAAACTTCCTAAAAGTATTCTATGGTATTATTTGATTGCATTAATTTTATCCTTCCCATCTTTTAATATTGAACAAGGTACATTTATGTACGTAGCTATTATCAACATCGTGATGGGACTGCAAATGCTAGTAGTGTTACAAGGGATCTCTTTTATTTTCTATTTCTCACATCAAAAAGGGTATGCCAAAGCAATTCCAATTGTTGTAACAATTTTAGCATTAATTATTCCGATTATCCTTCAAATTGTGCGCATCTTAGGTATAATTGATTTAGGATTTAATTTAAGAAAACAATTAGACACAAAAAAGTAGATATTGTGGAACTTAAAAAAGTAGGAGCTGAAATGGATGCCTGTCTTTACAAAAAAGAACGTCATTCGCTATCCATTTTACTCATTGTATAGTATAGCTCTGATTTTAGTAGGTATCGTGACCTATCATAATTGGATCATAGGAATGATAGGCTTTATATTACTATTAGCCTGTCTTTTTCTATACATGAGAATGGAGCGAATGCTGTCCGATGAGTTTGAAACCTATATTTCAATGCTGTCTCATCGGCTGAAAAAAGTAGGCGAAGAGGCATTAATGGAAATGCCGATTGGGATTATGCTGTTTAATGATGAATATCAAATTGAATGGACCAATCCTTTTCTAGCATCTTGTCTCGGTGAAGACACACTAGTGGGAAGATCATTATACGATGTAGCCGAAAGTATTATTCCACTGATCAAACAAGAAGTGGAAACAGAAGTTGTCACGTTGCATGATCGGAAATTTAAAGTGGTGATTAAACGAGACGAGCGCTTACTGTACTTCTTTGATATTACAGAGCAAATAGAAATCGAAAAATTGTATGAAGAAGAACGAACAAGTTTAGGTATTATCTTTTTAGATAATTATGATGAACTAACGCAAGGAATGGATGATCAAGTTAAAAGTAACTTGAATAGCCAAGTAACCTCTATGTTAAATAGTTGGGCTCAAGAATACGGTATTTTTATTAAACGTACGTCTTCCGAGAAATTTATTGCGATTATGAATGAACAAATCTTAATTCATTTAGAGCGAAGCAAATTTTCTATCTTAGACCAAGTTCGAGAAGAGACGTCTAAACAAAATATACCGCTTACATTGAGCATTGGTATCGGAGCTGGTGCTGCTGATTTACCTGAGCTGGGTGCTTTAGCTCAATCTAGTTTGGATTTGGCCTTAGGTCGAGGTGGAGATCAAGTAGCGATTAAACAGCCGAATGGAAAAGTAAAATTCTTTGGGGGCAAGACAAACCCAATGGAAAAACGGACGCGCGTGCGTGCAAGAGTTATTTCTCACGCGTTAAAAGAGCTCATTACAGAAAGTGGAAAAGTGATTATCATGGGTCATAAGTATCCGGATATGGATGCTGTAGGAGCTGCTATTGGGATATTAAAAGTAGCGCAAGTCAATCAGAAAGACGGTTTTATCGTATTAGATCCTGATCATATTGATACAGGTGTTCAGCGAATGCTAGAAGAGATTAAAAAGAAAGAAGGCTTGTGGGAACGATTTATTACGCCTGAAGAAGCCTTAAATCTTGTTAGTGATGATACTCTTTTAGTAGTAGTAGATACGCATAAGCCGTCGCTCGTTATTGAAGAAAGGTTATTAAATCGTATTGAAAATGTCGTGGTCATTGATCATCATAGACGAGGAGAAGACTTTATCGAAGATCCTCTTCTTGTCTATATGGAGCCATATGCTTCCTCGACAGCAGAACTCGTTACTGAGCTTCTTGAATACCAGCCAAAACGATTTAAAATTGATATGCTAGAAGCAACAGCACTTTTAGCCGGTATTATTGTCGATACAAAAAGCTTTACATTACGCACGGGATCTCGTACGTTTGATGCAGCGTCCTTTTTACGTTCTCAAGGCGCAGATACGGTTCTTGTTCAAAAGTTTTTAAAAGAAGATATCACGCAATATGTACAGCGAGCACGCTTTATTGAACATGCAGAGATTTATACAGCAGGTATTGCCATTTCACGAGCTGAACCAAACAAAATGTATGATCAAGTGTTAATTGCGCAGGCTGCAGATACGCTGCTTTCAATCAGCGGAGTGGTTGCTTCGTTTGTTATTTCTAAGCGACGGGATAATCTAATTGGCATTAGTGCTAGATCGCTTGGAGATATCAATGTACAAGTTATTATGGAAAGTCTCCAAGGCGGAGGCCATTTAACGAATGCTGCTACTCAGCTTCAAGACATTAGTTTGGATGAAGCTGAAGAACGGCTTAAACAAGCAATTGATGAGTACTTAGATGGAGGTAAAAAATCATGAAAGTAATTTTCTTAAAAGATGTAAAAGGAAAAGGCAAAAAAGGTGAAGTGAAAAATGTTTCAGACGGTTATGCACATAACTTCTTGTTAAAAAATGGTTATGCTGTTGAAGCTACAGGCGGTAATGTGAAAGTATTAGAAGCACAAAAAAATAGAGAGCAAAAAGATGCAGCTGCAGAACTTCAAGCAAACAAAGAGTTAAAAGCAACTCTTGAAGAACTAACAGTTGAATTAACAGCAAAATCTGGTGAAGGCGGCCGTTTATTCGGTTCTATCACAAGCAAACAAATTGCTGAAGAATTAAAGAAAAAGCACAAAATTAAAGTAGATAAGCGTAAAATTGAATTAAATGATGCAATTCGCGCATTAGGCTACACAAATGTACCGGTTAAATTACATCCGGAAGTAACGGCTACGGTAAAGGTACACGTGACTGAACAAAAATAAACGTAAGATTGAGAAATAAGTAAATAATATAAAGGGTTGGCGCGGACTTGTATTTGTTCGCGCCAACATTTATGATGAAAGAAAATACTGAAAGAATATAAGAGGGGCATAGAAATATGAGTGATCTTTTTGCTGATCGTCTTCCGCCTCAGAATATTGAAGCAGAGCAAGCGCTATTAGGGGCCATTTTCTTAGAGCCTTCTTCTTTAACCTTAGCATCTGAACTGCTAATACCTGAAGATTTTTACCGGGCATCGCACCAGAAAATCTTTACATGTATGCTGAAACTTTCTGACCAAGGTGAACCGGTTGATTTGGTAACGGTAACGTCTGAATTAGCTGACCAAAAAATCCTAGAAGAAGTTGGCGGCGTATCGTATTTAAGTGATTTAGCTAACTCTGTTCCAACGGCTGCAAACGTAGAGTATTACGGTAAAATCGTAGAAGAAAAGTCGATTTTACGCCGTTTAATTCGTACTGCAACGCATATTGCTTCAGAAGGATATGCAAGGGAAGACGAAGTGGAAGTTTTATTAAATGAAGCGGAAAAAAACATTTTAGAAGTAGCACAGCGTAAAAACAGCGGTGTGTTTCAAAATATCAAAGATGTACTTGTACAAACGTACGATGATATCGAAGTTCTTCACAATCGAAAAGGTGACATTACAGGTATCCCAACTGGGTTTAGTGATTTAGATAGAATGACGGCAGGGTTCCAGCGAAATGATTTAATCATTGTAGCGGCTCGACCATCTGTAGGTAAAACGGCTTTTGCCTTAAATATTGCGCAAAACGTTGCAACGAAAACGGATGAGAACGTAGCCATCTTCAGTTTAGAGATGGGTGCTCAGCAGCTTGTTATGAGGATGCTGTGTGCGGAAGGAAATATTGATGCACAAAGGCTGCGTACAGGTTCGCTTACAGCTGATGACTGGGGAAAGCTCACTATGGCAATGGGATCTTTGTCCAATGCAGGGATTTATATTGATGATACACCGGGTATTCGTGTAGGTGAAATTCGTTCTAAGTGTCGTCGCTTGAAACAAGAAGGCGGGCTTGGGATGATTTTAATTGACTACTTACAGCTCATTCAAGGAAATGGACGAAGCGGAGAAAACCGACAGCAGGAAGTATCTGAAATTTCTCGTGCGTTAAAAGCTTTAGCTCGTGAATTAGAAGTTCCTGTTATCGCCTTATCACAGCTTTCCCGTGGAGTAGAGCAAAGACAAGATAAGCGGCCAATGATGTCTGATATCCGTGAATCCGGAAGTATTGAGCAGGATGCCGATATTGTAGCTTTCTTATATCGTGAAGACTATTACGAAAAAGATACAGAAAATCAAAATATTATCGAGATTATTATAGCCAAGCAGCGTAACGGTCCAGTTGGAACCGTACAGCTTGCCTTTGTAAAAGAGTACAATAAATTCGTTAATCTCGAGCGGCGCTTTGATGACGCAGGAGTGCCGCCTGGTGCATAAAACCTCTCAGTATGAGAGGTTTTATTTTATTGTTATCGCATTCGTTCCGCAAAATACGATATATTTGCAATAACTTTTGTTAAATCGTTCGGATTTAATTGACTTTAGCGTGATAAATTGATACACTTATCCATGGTTAAATTATGTCGTAGTGAGCTGTTGCTTACTAAGCGGAGGTGCTTAAGATATGTCTTCAGTCGTTGTAGTAGGAACACAATGGGGAGATGAAGGAAAAGGGAAGATTACAGACTTCCTATCAGAAAATGCAGAAGTGATTGCACGTTACCAAGGTGGGAACAATGCAGGTCACACAATTAAGTTTAATGGTGAAACTTATAAGTTACATTTAATTCCTTCAGGTATTTTTTATAATGACAAAACATGTGTAATTGGAAACGGTATGGTTGTCGATCCAAAAGCGCTTGTTCAAGAATTAAAATACTTACATGATCGCGGTGTAACAACAGAAAACTTACGTATTAGTAACCGAGCTCATGTGATTCTTCCATATCATTTAAAATTAGATGAAGTTGAAGAAGAACGCAAAGGTGAAAATAAGATTGGTACAACGAAAAAAGGTATTGGACCAGCTTATATGGATAAAGCAGCACGTGTTGGTATTCGAATTGCCGATTTACTAGACCGTGAAGTATTTGAAGCAAAATTAACACAAAACTTAGCTGAAAAGAACCGCCTTCTTGAAAAAATGTATGAAGTAGAAGGCTTTACATTAGAAGAAATTTTAGATGAGTACTATGAGTATGGTCAACAAGTTGCAAAATATGTTGTTGATACATCAGTAGTATTAAATGATGCGTTAGACGAAGGACGTCGTGTACTATTTGAAGGCGCACAAGGTGTTATGTTAGATATCGACCAAGGAACATATCCATTTGTTACATCTTCAAACCCAGTAGCGGGTGGAGTAACAATTGGCTCTGGTGTAGGTCCATCTAAAATCAAACATGTTGTAGGTGTATCAAAAGCGTATACAACTCGTGTTGGTGACGGTCCTTTCCCAACTGAATTAACAAACGAAATCGGTGATCAAATCCGTGAAGTAGGACGTGAATATGGTACAACAACTGGTCGTCCTCGCCGTGTAGGTTGGTTCGACAGTGTAGTTGTACGTCATGCTCGTCGCGTTAGTGGAATCACAGATTTATCTTTAAACTCAATTGATGTATTAACGGGAATTGAGACATTAAAGATTTGTGTAGCTTACCGTTATAAAGGGGAAATCATGGAAGAATTCCCTGCTAGCTTAAAAACACTTGCAAAATGCGAACCTGTATATGAAGAGCTTCCAGGTTGGACAGAAGATATTACGGGTGTGAAAACATTAGATGAGTTACCTGATAACGCTCGCCACTACTTAGAGCGCGTGTCTCAATTAACAGGTATTCCTTTATCTATTTTCTCTGTAGGTCCAGATCGTACACAAACAAATGTATTACGTGGTGTATATAGCTAAATAAAAAAGGTTAGCTCCTCGTGAGCTAACCTTTTTTATTTATAATTGGTGCTTTGTTAACAAGATTTTTTAAAAAAGCTCAATAATAAAAAGAAAGTTTTAAAAAACTATTGCATTCATATGAAATATCATGTTATTATAATAAGCGTCGCTAAGAGATATAACATGAGCCATTAGCTCAGTTGGTAGAGCATCTGACTTTTAATCAGAGGGTCGAAGGTTCGAGTCCTTCATGGCTCACTTTTGTTACAACGTGGCCCGTTGGTCAAGCGGTTAAGACACCGCCCTTTCACGGCGGTAACACGGGTTCGAATCCCGTACGGGTCATTTTTAATATTTTTAATACATAGCATATAGACTGAGGTCCCGTGGTGTAGCGGTTAACATGCCTGCCTGTCACGCAGGAGATCGCGGGTTCGATTCCCGTCGGGACCGCCATTTTGGCTCGGTAGCTCAGTTGGTAGAGCAAAGGACTGAAAATCCTTGTGTCGGCGGTTCGATTCCGTCCCGAGCCATCAAAAAGCATGACTTTATTTAAAGTCATGCTTTTTTCTTTTATTTACATTTAAAAGAAAACGTTATTTGCTTTGTATCTCTTTTGTGGTAATATATTACTTTTGTATTTAGAGATGGTTGAAAATCATATATCTTCATGTATAGTAGAGGATGAACTTGTGACGTTTCAAGGGTTATCAAGTATAATAAAACTACGGTATTCAAACAGTATGAATACTATCTTTTATATTTTGCTTCAACTAATAAAGGAGAACGATGATCATGGATAAACGTATTTTAGTCGTAGATGACGAAAAGCCGATTGCAGATATTTTAAAGT
This sequence comes from Priestia sp. 53B2, assembly GCF_056099005.1. Classification (NCBI taxonomy): domain Bacteria; kingdom Bacillati; phylum Bacillota; class Bacilli; order Caryophanales; family Bacillaceae; genus Priestia; species Priestia sp. 53B2. The sequence continues at coordinate 340,785 of NZ_JBLZXA010000009.1, read as the reverse complement.
TCAATTTGCAAAAAGAAGGTTACGAAGTATTTTGTGCTTATGATGGCGTAGAAGCACTTGAAAAAGTGGAAGAAGTACAGCCTGAAATGATTTTATTAGATATTATGCTTCCTCAAAAAGATGGAATGGAAGTTTGCCGAGAAGTGCGCAAAAAATATGATATGCCAATTATCATGTTAACAGCAAAAGATTCTGAAATTGACAAAGTTTTAGGTCTAGAATTAGGTGCAGATGATTATGTAACTAAGCCGTTCAGTACGCGTGAATTATTAGCACGTGTAAAAGCTAATTTACGTAGACATCAGCAAGTAGCTGTTCCAACAGAAGAAAGCGAAACGAATGAAATTACGATTGGAGCACTTGTTATTCACCCAGATGCTTATATCGTGTCTAAGCGCGGGGAAACGATTGAACTGACTCACCGTGAATTTGAGCTGCTGCATTATTTAGCGAAGCACATTGGACAAGTCATGACGCGTGAACACTTGCTTCAAACAGTATGGGGTTATGACTACTTTGGTGATGTGCGTACGGTAGATGTAACAGTTCGAAGATTACGTGAAAAAATTGAAGATAATCCAAGCCATCCAATGTGGATTGTAACAAGACGTGGAGTAGGCTATTATTTACGCAGCCCAGAGCAGGAGTAATTTTAGATGAAGAAAGTAAGGCTCCTGCAATCTATTCATTTAAAGTTTGTATTGATTTATGTGCTGCTCATTTTAATTGCGATGCAAATTATTGGGGTCTATTTTGCACGACAATTAGAAAAAGAATTAGTTAACAACTTTCGAACGTCTCTTCAAGAGCGGACAGACTTGCTGACGTATAATATTGGACAAGAAATGGTGAAAAATCGCGATGATGATTCACCTACTCTTGAGGAAGACTTAAAGACTATTTTACGAGATTTTGCTTCAAGACCCAATTTAGCTTCAAATGATATGAATGACATCTCTGAAGTAAGAGTCATTGACCAAAATAGAAGAATCATTGCTACATCGAACTCAAATCCTCAACAGATCATAGGTAAAAAAACTAATGATTTAGCGATTACAAATGCGTTGTTAGCAGGAACGAACTCTGATAATGTATTTGTTGATCAAAGCGGACAGCGAATCAGAGTTATGATACAGCCTATTCGTTTACAGGATAAAGTAGGTGCCAGTCAATCAAATTCAACTAATAAAAATGGAAAAGTTCAGTCTAGCGAAGAAATCTTAGGTGCTATTTACTTAACAGCTTCCATGGAGCCTGTTTACGATCAAATGAGTAATATCAATCAGATCTTTAAGGCAGGTACGGTGATTGCTCTTTTTATTACAGCTATTTTAGGCGTGTTTTTAGCTCAGACGATTACTCGTCCAATGTCTGAAATGAGAAAACAAGCACTTGAGATGGCCAAAGGGAATTTTACGAGAAAAGCTAAGGTATACGGGTATGATGAAATTGGTCAGCTAGCTCTCACATTCAACAACTTAACAAGAAAGCTTCAAGAAGCACAGGCAACTACAGAAGGGGAGCGCCGTAAGCTTAGTTCGGTATTAGCTCACATGACGGACGGCGTTATTGCCACGGATCGAAAGGGAAGAGTAATTTTAATTAATGATCCAGCTGCAGCTATGCTAAATGTTTCACGTGAAACGGTTTTGTCTGATCCAGTTGTTTCCCTATTAGATCTTGAAGAAACGCATACGTTTGAAAGCTTGCTCGCTAATCAAGAGTCATTAATTTTGGACTTTAGTACAAAATCGGATCCCTTTATTTTAAGAGCTACCATTTCCGCTATTCAAAAAGAGACCGGTTTTATTAATGGGATTATCATTGTCTTGCATGATATTACAGAGCAGGAGAAAATTGATCAAGATCGCCGAGAATTTGTAGCGAATGTTTCACATGAATTGCGTACGCCGTTAACAACGATGCGCAGTTATTTAGATGCGCTTGCAGAAGGAGCGTGGAAAGATAAGGAATTAGCTCCAACATTTTTAAATGTAACGCAAACGGAAACAGAACGAATGATTCGTCTCGTTAACGACTTGCTTCAATTATCTAAGCTAGATAGCCAAGACTACCGATTTAGTCGTGACCCAATCAATTTTGTGAAGTTCTATCATTACATCATTGATCGCTTTGAAATGACAATTGAACAAGGTATTTCGTTCGTGCGCGACTTGCCAAATGAAGCAATCTATGTCGCTATCGATCAAGATAAAATTACACAAGTATTAGATAACATTATTTCCAATGCAATAAAATATTCGCCTGAAGGCGGAACCATTACATTTTCAATTGCTCAGCATACGCATGAAATTGTTGTGAGCATTAAAGACCAAGGTATGGGAATTCCAAAATCAAATTTAGCTAAAATTTTCGAACGCTTCTATCGTGTAGATAAAGCACGAACGCGTAAATTAGGTGGAACAGGATTAGGGCTTGCTATTGCCAAGGAAATTATTGAAGCACATGATGGACGTATTTGGGCAGATAGTCAGGAAGGAAAAGGAACAACGATTTACTTTACTCTTCCGATTGAAAGTGAGAATGATGACGAATGGGAATGAGATATGAACATATCAAAACGGCTATCTTAGTTGTTCTCGTCGCTTCCAGTTTAATTATGACGTATCATATATGGACGTATCAGCCTTCTTATAAGGTCATTTCAAAAAATCAACATTTGCAGGAAGTTGAAGTGAGTTCAAAAAGTAAAATAGAAGATCATATTCTTCCAACAGAAGTTCTCTATCATCGAAACGATAATCACTACATGTCTCACGACGAAGATGATGTAAACAAATGGGTAAATGAAATGAAAAAGTGGAAATTTTCGAATGTGACGGACGTTTCGGATGCTATTTCTCCTGATGGATTTTTAAATTATGTCCATGGAAGTAATTCTATTGAAGTGTTGTATCCAGACGCGCTACCTTTGAAAACATTTCAACAGCTTTTTTCATTTTCTCAAACGTCTTTGCCTAATCAAACATTTGACCGTGTACTCATTAAAATTAAGCGTACACCTTCCTTTTTCGTGAGCGTGTATCTTGTGAATTATGAGCAAAAAAAGATTTATTCGGTTACAGTTAAGAATTTGGCCAAAGATGATATCAAAGAATTAGAAGATAAAATGAAACGTACGTATGCCCCGAGCTTTGTATATAAAGAAAACAAAAATCGGTATATCTTCCTTCCGGAAAATAATATCACGATGAATAGTGAAGTCTACTATACGAGCATGAGGCATTTAGATATTGAAAAATATAAAGAAGCGCTTTTTAACAACCCAGACTATGCACGGAAGGAAACGTCTACAAACCGAGATGTCTACACCGAAGGTACAAAAGTGATTAATGTTAATACGAAGACAGACGTGATGGAATATGTGAATCTTGTAAATTCCACAACCGAAGTAATGGAAGATTATAATTTAATAAATCGCAGCTTTAGCTTCGTTAATGACCACGGCGGCTGGACGGAATCTAATTACAGGTTCAACAGCTGGAATCGTATTACAAAAGAAATTAGCTATCGTTATTATAAAGATAACTATCCAGTTTACAGCAATCAGGGAATGACTGAAATATATCAGAGATGGGGAAATGCGGAGATTTTAAATTACCGTCGTCCTCTTTATCGTTTTGTAAGAGTACAGGATTCGAGTGTAGAAAAGCTGCAGTCATCTCAAAAGGTGATTCAATTAATTGAAAAACACCAAAACTTTGACCCGAATCTGTTAAAAGATATTTCAATAGGCTATCAGCTAGAAGAAGTGTCACAGCAGCCGAAAACCGGTGAAAAGACGGTTGAGTTTAATTCTAATTCTGTCAAACTCGTTCCTTCTTGGTTCTATTATTATAATAGCAAATGGTATCGAATTGCACCGCCGACCGAAGGAGGCGATAACGATGGATTGGAATAGAACAAAAACCATCTTTATTTTCACTTTCTTGATTCTTAATATTTACTTAGGCTATCAGATTTTTAAAACTCACCAAGAAGATCAGTACTCTCTATTTGTAGAGTCGAGCGTTGAAGAACAATTAACGAGTGAAGGCATTGAATATAAACATTTACCTACAGATGTGAAGGAAGCTTCGTCGTTAAATGCCAAAAGCAAACTGTTTAAAGATGAAGATTTAAAAAAGCTTAAAGAACAAAAAGCAGCGCTGCTTGAGGAAAAAACAATTCGAAGCGTATTAGACAAACCTTTTTCAGTGCCTGAAAAAAATACAAAAGCAAAGCTAAGTCAATTTCTAAAACGATATGTGCTCTCGGGTGAAGATTATGAGCTATGGAATGTTAATAAAGAGAAAAAAACAGTTACATTCTTTCAACAATATAAGAAGCACAAAATCTATGACAATGAAAATGGCATGATTATTGCTCATTTAAATGATAAAGGTGAAATTGTTTCATATGAACAAACGATGCTAGGTTCTGTGAAAACGTTGGATGATGAGCAGGATGTTTTGTCTCCTTTAAAAGCATTAGAAAATTTGTTTTTGAAGGATGAATTGAAAAAGAAAGATAAAGTGACAGACGTAGAGTTTGGATACTATACGTTTGATCTGCCGTTATTAAATTCTCAAGTTTTAGCACCAACTTGGCACATTGTTGTAAATGGAGATACGAGTTATTTTGTAAATGCCTTTGAAGGGCAGATTATTAAAAAAGGAAATAAATAAGTATTTGGAGTGAGATAAATGAGCCTGCATTTCAGCGTGCTAGCGAGTGGAAGCACAGGAAATGCGATTTTAGTAAGTGATGGAGAACATTCCTTACTAGTTGATGCAGGGCTGAGCGGAAAACAAATGGAAGCTCTATTTCAACAAGTAAATCGCAATATCCCGGATTTATCAGGAATTTTAGTGACTCATGAACATAGTGACCATATTAAAGGACTAGGTGTTCTGGCACGTAAATATAAGCTCCCTATTTTCGCAAATGAAAAAACGTGGAACGCAATGGATGGCTTAATCGGCAACATTGATACGGAACAGAAGTTTCACTTTGAAATTGGCCAAACGAAATCGTTTGGTCAATTGGAAGTGGAGTCTTTTGGCGTTTCGCATGATGCTGCAGAGCCTATGTTTTATGTATTTCATCAAGGATCTAAAAAATTAACCCTTATTACGGATACCGGCTATGTAAGTGACCGCATGAAAGGTACGATTAAAAATAGCGATATGTACGTATTTGAAAGCAATCATGACGTTGAAATGCTGAGAATGGGGCGCTACCCTTGGAGCATTAAAAGACGAATTCTAAGCGACGTGGGACATGTATCAAATGAAGATGCGGCTCTTGCAATGGCAGATGTGATTGGAGATCAAACCAAACGCATTTACTTAGCGCATTTGAGTCAAGACAATAACATGAAGGAAATTGCCCGCATGTCTGTTGCGCAAGTGTTACAACAAAAAGACATCAATGTAGAGGACAATATTCTCCTATGTGATACAGATCCAAAAAGACCAACTGATATTGTTTATGTATAGTCTCTAGAAAGGAAGCGAAAAATAACTTCATTTAGTACGTGAATGCAGACATTCACGATGATAAATGAAGGGTTCGGTGATAGTGTGGAACATTATGATGAAGGCCAAGAGCCAAATAGTCGGCCGCCTAAACGCCGCAGAGGATATTTCGCTTCTGCTCTGATTGGAGCAATTATAGGTGCACTTATTGTACTGCTTCTTATGCCAGCCTTGGTGAGAAACGGGATTTTGCCAGATGGATGGATGACGGATGAAAATAGAGATGAACAAACAGGATCTACCATTCAAAAGTCAGTATCTCTTGACGTTACTACGGCCGTCACAAAAGCTGTTTCTGAAGCCAATGCAGCAGTTGTAGGAGTTGTAAACATTCAGAACTCTGAAAGCTTTTGGAATGATGAACGAACTGATGCTGGGACGGGCTCAGGTGTTATTTACAAAAAGCAAGGCAATAAAGCTTATATAGTGACAAACTATCATGTCATTAAAGGCGCTAACGAAATTGAAGTGAGCTTCAGTAACGGTACAAGGGTATCGGCTAAAATTCTTGGCAGCGATGATTTAATGGACCTAGCAGTTCTTGAAATTGATGCAGGCCACGTGACAAAAGTGGCTACCTTCGGAAATTCTGATAAGCTTAAAGCTGGTGAACCAGTGATTGCTATCGGAAACCCGCTAGGCCTTCAATTTTCTGGCTCTGTTACACAAGGAGTTGTCTCAGGGGTTAACCGTGTCATTCCTCAAGATTTGAATGGCGATGGAAACCCTGATTGGCAATCAGAAGTTATTCAAACAGATGCCGCCATTAACCCTGGTAATAGCGGGGGTGCTCTTGTTAATATTGATGGTGAATTAATCGGTATTAATTCCATGAAAATTGCCCAAGAAGCAGTAGAAGGCATTGGTCTTGCGATTCCAATCAACATGGCTAGACCCATTATTAATGACTTAGAACGATATGGTGAAGTCAGACGTCCGTATCTTGGAGTTAGTACACTATCATTAAGTGAGGTATCAGGGTATCATTTAAAAGAAACCCTTAAGTTACCGCATGATGTAGTAAACGGAGTCGCTGTTCTAAAAGTCGAGCCAGGTTCGCCAGCCGCTAAAGCCGGATTAAAGGAATACGATGTGATTGTTGAGTTAGATCACAGCAAAGTAAGGGACATTGCGACACTTCGCAAACACCTCTACATTGAAAAAGAAATTGGCGATAAAATGAACGTAACGTTCTATCGCAATGGCAAAAAGAAATCCACAGAAGTAAAATTAACGCGTCAAATGAAGTGAAAGAAAAGTTATCCACAGGGGATAAACTCCTGTGGTTTTTTAATGAAAAGAATAGAGAAAGGAAGATAAATACATGAAGATATATTGCTGTTTAGAACATACAGAACTAGCGCTGGATGTAATGGTAGATGAGATTGAGCTAGCGCCGGTTTTTGAAAAAATAGAAAATTCCACTGGCGAAAAAAGCTGTGAATATTGTGACAATGAAGCTGTATATGTAGTAGGAAACTAATATTCTTATACAAAATGTGGATATAGCATGTGGATATGTGGATAATATCTGTGGATAAGAGATAAAGGAGAGGAGAATAGCCTGTGAATATCTCTATTATAACCATTGGGAAGCTAAAAGAAAAATACTTAAAACAAGGTATTCAAGAATATTTAAAGCGTTTATCAAGCTATGCAAAATTAGAAATTATTGAGCTTGCAGATGAAAAAGCGCCAGAAAACTTAAGTGAATCTGAAATGGAACAGGTGAAACAAAAAGAAGGAGAGCGCATCTTAGCGAAAATCTCAGACGATACTCACGTTATCGCATTAGCTATTAACGGAAAGCAAAAATCTTCCGAAGAACTCGCAAAAGAAATTGATTCATTAGCTACCTACGGAAAAAGCAAAATAGCATTTGTCATTGGTGGGTCGCTTGGTTTAAGCAGCGAAGTAATGAAACGCTCAAACGCTGCCCTTTCTTTTTCAAAGATGACGTTTCCTCATCAGCTTATGCGCCTAGTATTAGTAGAACAGATTTACCGAGCTTTTCGTATTATTCGAAATGAACCTTATCATAAATAGAACGTGTGGATATTTTTTCATTAAAAGCTGAGGCAGAAGGAAATGTAAAACCTTCTGCCTCAGCTTTTATCATATGTGGATAAATAGCACACGTCTATAAAAAAGAACAAGAGGTTCTTCTCTCCGATAAAATGTTAGAACAATTGAGTTTAAGCAAACGAGATCTTATTTAAGAAACGGAAAAACCTTCGTCTTCTTTCACTCCAGCTCTGTCTTTAAACTCATCAAGCAAAGCACGCACTTCGTCAGTCGTTTCCGTGCTCATGAGTAGATTTCTTAATTCACTTGCACCGCGGAATCCGCGAACATAAATTTTGAAAAAGCGTCGAAGCGGTTTGAAAGGGCGCGGCTCTAATTCTTCAGAATACTTGTCATGAAGATCTAGCTGCAGGCGAAGAAGTTCTAATAGCTCTTCGCTTGTGTGCTCTTTCTTTTCTTTTTCAAACGCAAACGGATTATGGAAAATTCCGCGTCCAATCATGATTCCATCAACACCGTACTTTTCAGCAAGTTCAAGACCTTTCTGGCGGTCAGGAATATCACCGTTAATTGTTAGTAGCGTATGAGGCGCAATTTCGTCACGAAGCTTCTTGATCTCCGGAATTAACTCCCAGTGCGCGTCAACATCGCTCATTTCTTTTTTCGTACGAAGGTGAATAGAAAGGTTCACGATATCCTGTTCTAAAATGTGCTTAAGCCAGTCGTACCACTCGTCAACTTGCGTATAGCCAAGACGAGTCTTTACGCTTACTGGAAGCCCTCCAGCTTTGGCTGCCTGGATAATCTCAGCCGCAGTATCTGGACGGCGAATCAGACCAGAACCTTTTCCGTTTCCTGCAACGTTCTGCACAGGACAGCCCATATTAATATCAATGCCGCGAAATCCCATTTCGGCCATGCCGATACTCATTTGACGGAAGTATTCAGGCTTGTCTCCCCAAATGTGCGCAACGATTGGCTGTTCATCATCTGTAAACGTCAAACGTCCTTTTACGCTATCTTTTCCTTTCGGATGGCAGTAGCTTTCCGTATTTGTAAACTCTGTAAAAAATACGTCAGGTCGTGCTGCTTCGGTCACAACATGGCGAAAAACGACATCCGTCACAGCTTCCATCGGTGCCAAAATAAAAAACGGACGCGGCAACTCATGCCAAAAATTATCTTTCATCTTATATCTAAACCCTTTCTTTTAGGGAAAACATATTCCCAAAATTAAAAAGTGTAATTTCTTTTATCAGGTTGAATGCCAGTATAAACTTCAACCAATATATACTTTAATGGTATGGAACGAAAAGTGCAAGGGAACGAGACATTTTGTTTTGACGGAAAACCATACCATAAATAAAAAGTATTAAAAAGACCTCTAAGTCTAACTTTGACATTTTTTAATTAACCAACCCTATTGATCCCTTCTTTCCGAACCTCTAAACTAAAACTAACAGTTTAATGGAAAAAGGTGGAGTCAGTGAATAATCGGTTACTAGTCAATTCAAAAAACACCAGTCTCTTGCATGAGATTGTGACGTCTTTAAAGGAATGTAAAAGCTTTTATTTTAGCGTGGCTTTTATTAATTTTAGCGGGCTTCAGCTTCTTTTAGATCCTTTGAAGGAAGCAGCTAGTCGGGGCGTGAAAGGGCGTATTATCAAGTCGACTTATTTGAACTTTACAGAAGTAAAGGCATTAGAGAAAATTAAGAACTTTAATCATATTGACCTTAAAGTGTTTAGTGAAGTCGAAGAGAAGGGGTTTCATACAAAGGTTTATATTTTTGAGTATGAAAATGATTATAAAGTGATTATAGGTTCGGCGAATATAACGCAAAGCGCTTTAAAAAGCAATATTGAGTGGAATATGGAAGTTGTGTCAAAGGGTGAGTCACGCTTTGTTCAAGACGTACTCAAGGAATATGAGTATTTGTGGGAGATCAGTGATGATGCGACGAGTGAGTTTTACAGTCATGACGGTCTAAAGCGCAAAACGCTCGGATTCTGTGCAAGTGTTGAGCATGCAGAGTATATGGAAGAAGAATTTAATAAGCGAGGCTATAAAAGTGAGGTTTTACACGGTGATCACTCGATTCCCCATCGCCAAGCATGTATTAAGCGTTTAGAAAACGATAACGATGAACTAGAAGTGATTTTTTCTGTTGATATTTTTAATGAAGATGTCGACATTCCATCAGTGAATTCGGTGTTGATGCTTTTTCCGTGCCAGGCTTTACTTTTAAATATTCAACTTTTTTACTTGCAGCGGTTTTCACAGCTTTAAATCCTTTTGTAGGCTGGTCAGCTGTTTCAAAAATATCACTAAATTTTGTGCCTTTGTCGATTAATGTTTTCACTTCATTGTCTGTTGCATGGCCAAGCTTAATCCACTGAAGGTCGCCTTTACCTCCATTGTTCGTACTCGTTTGTTTGAATTTTGCCGCATAAAGCGTTCCTGCTGAGAAGTCTTTCTCCTTATCTGCTACATACATAAACATCATGGTATTAGATCCATCGTCTCCAAAAAGAGCAGTTTTATTATCTGGAAGTACCTGCATCATTTCGTGTAAAAAACAACCTGTGCTGTAATGTTTTACGACGGACGCATTGCCGCTTTCATCCACTGAAATTTCTGGAATCCAGCCGTAGTAGTATGGATTTGCTTTTGATGTGTCACCGAAATAAAGCTTAGCGAAGTTCGTGACGTCTTTATACGAGCTAGATGAAGGGTCTTCAAAAGCACGTGCATCAGGCTCGTATTCTTCTGAACCAAGGTGAGTACCCCAATCCGTTGTAGAGCATTACACGGCGTCCATAAACCATTTATATTGGAAAAATCAATTTTTTTAGCATGGTTGACGGTTAGTTTTCCTGTTTTATCATCTCGGTCAACTTGTGTAAGCGTCATTGAAGCAGGAAGACCGGAAATCTCTTTTCCAGCATTATTAACAGATTCATATTCATAATGTGAAATAATATAAGACTTACCGTTGATGGTGATAAAGCTGTTTGAATCCGGTGCGTCTGATACGTACGGTGAGGGCTTATCAGGAACGCTTCGGTCAATAATTGGATCCCCGTTTGCATCGATCGGTGTACCTGCGGCGATTAATTCCCCTTTATTATCGACAATTTTATCTTTTGAAAGAAAGAGCTGGTTATAGTTAAGCGGCGTTTCTTCAACGCTTCCATCTTTATATGTTACTTTGACAGATGCCTCTGTATACGTTTTAATCATATTTTCAATCGTAGTAGGTACTTTCATTGGCTGAAACTCGACGCTTTTGATTTGTTTTGGATGTTGAACTGGATGATGCTCTGCTGCAAAAGCAGAAGCGGCGCTAGAAGCTAAGAGAGTGAGAGATAGTCCAAGAGATACTCATTTTTTCATGGTTGATAACCTCCAAATTGTATTCATACACTTATTAAATCATTTGATTGTTGAGGAAATATAAAGAGAAGCGCTGGATTTGTTGAGCTGTTGTTAAGAACGTTGAACATTTATATGACAAGTTTAACTAGAAGTTATTCAGCTATCTTTCAGAATTTGTTCAGATAGCATTCAGCTGGGCTTCACAGTGAATTCATGTTCCGCTCTTACAATAAACACATAGCTAAAGGCGACAAGAAGCGCTTTGGCTCGTACAGCAAAAGTGAAAGGTATTTTAGCAGAAAAAAACGTTACTCCAATAGCGCTATTTTGATAAATGACCGCTGCTAAAAACTTTAGCTTGTGCTGTAAATACATTGGAAATTACGCGGAGGTATAATCATGATTGGAAAAGTATTAGCAGGAAAAGCAGTAGTAGCAAAAGCCGTGGGAGGTGCCACAATTGGAACAGCTATCGCTCTTGGTTCAATGACAAGCGCATTTGCTTCAGACGGCCAGCACATTACTTCAACAAAAGCGTCGGCTCATACCGAAACGGCGACATATACGCAAGCTCAAGCAAAAGCAATTGCCTTAAAGAACTGCGGAGGAACGGTTCAATCAGTTTCTTTTGAAAATAACGCCTATACATTTTTAATTCACGGACAAGATAATCAAGACCATCATGTGAAAGTAAATGCACACAGCGGAAAAGTGGTAAAGGTTGAAAAACTATCTTTTTCTCGAAGCGAGGCACAAGCAGTAGCGTTGAAAAACTGTGGAGGAACGGTTAAGTCGGTAGGCTTCAACGATGGAGTATATACGTTCTTAATTCACGGAAAAGATAGCCGTGATCACCACGTGAAAGTGAATGCACAAAGTGGAAAAGTGATTCAAATTCAAAGCGCTGCATTTACAAAAGCACAGATTCAAACGATTGCATTAAAAAATTGCAGCGGAACGATTCAATCAAGTTCATATGCAAATGATGTATACACATTTTTGATCCACGGAAAAGACAACAAAGATCACCATGTGAAAGTAAACGCTGAAACTGGAAAAGTAATCAAAGTCGAAGCGGTAAAGTTTACACAAGAACAAGCTAAACAAGCTGCTCTTCAACAGCACAAAGGAACGGTTCAATCTGTTTCGTTCAGTGAACAAGCATACACGTTTGTGATCAAAGGAACAGACAATGTAAAACATACTGTAAAAATAAGCCCTCAAACAGGGAAAGTATGCTGATTTGATAAAAAAGACGATTGCTTTACAGCAATCGTCTTTTTTTACGTTAAGGGTAATACAATTTCAAAAGCAGTTCCTACATTCAATTTGCTTTTTACACGTATTTTCCCCCCGTGCAGCCCTATAATAGATGCGCTGATGGCTAAACCTAAACCTGCTCCTCCGTATGCTCGAGAGCGTGAAGCATCAGCCTTGTAAAATCGCTCAAATAAATGAGCAAGGTGTTCTTGAGGAATGCCGTGACCGTTATCTTGTATTGTTAATGAAAGTTCTTTCTCGTTTACTTTTCCTATCACTTGAATAACTCCTGTAGTTGGATTTGTATGCTGTACTGCGTTGGAAAATAAGTTTAAAACAACTTGTTTAAATTGATCTTTGTTAATGTCTGATGGTAAAGGGCTTGGGAAGTCGAATAAAACTTTTCTGTTCCCGGCCAATAGCATTAATTGAGGCTTCATATCTAAAATCAATTCATCTACAAAACAGCACTCTTTTTGAAAGGGCGGAAGTTGATCAAGCTGAGCAAGAAGCAGAAGATCCTGAATCAGTTTGCGCAGTCTTTTGGACTCCCCATACATGCTTTTTAATGCGTCGTTTAATTGTTCTGGATTACTGCTAGCCCCTCTTAGTAAAACTTCTAAAAAGCCATGAATGGATGTAAGCGGCGTTCGCAGTTCATGAGAAGCATCCGCCACAAAGCGCCGCATTTGTTCTTTGGCCTCTGTTTCAGCTTTAAATGCTTCTTCAAGACGCTCAAGCATTTCGTTAATAGAAAGAGAAAGGCGATCCATTTCGATTTGTCCTTGATTAACAGGCAAGCGGTCATGTAAGCTTCCTGCATTAATATGCTCCACTTTTTTAGTAATAGTAAACAAAGGGATTAACGTCTGCTTTAAAACAGAAGAAAAAACAAAAAAAGCAATGGTCATTGCAGTAAGTGAAAGCATTAAAAAGATCATCATTTGTCTGATTAATAGGTCTCTTAGTGATTCTGTTGGAGTATTGATTTGAATAACTCCCTGGATTTCTCCGTCAAAGACAATAGGTTTTAAAACAATGACTTGCTCTTGATGACCATCGATTTTTTTTATGAGGCTCATCATGTTGTCCGGCTGTTTGATGTTTTTCATTACTTGTTTGTATGTAGATGCAGAAAGCTTAGGAAAGTAAGAATGATGTGGATCCTTAGCCAGCCGTAAAAATGTGCTTTTTTGATTGATAAAGGTAATATTAACACCCGGGAAATAAACCATGGGTTTTGATCTTTTTACATTCTGGCTTGTTTCAATATCATGCTTCCAGACATCATCGGGAATCAAGTGAATTTGGTCTTTGATGCTTCTAATTTTATTCGTGTAAATAAATTGCTTCATGAACACGTATTGAAACAAGCCTATCAGTATCAGTAAACTCAAAATAACAAGCAAACTTCTGAATAAGAGCTGAAGGCGAAGAGAGTTCAGCGGAAAGAACCGTTTGTACTTCATGAAATATCAATCCGATACCCTACACCGCGAAGCGTTCGAATAACGGTTCGGCTATGGTCCTGTAATTTTTCTCTCAGTGATCGAATGTATACTTCTACAATGTTTTCTTCTCCTCCAAAATCATATCCCCACACTCGATCTAAAATGGTGGATTTACTTAGTACGAGACCGTGATTAATAACCAAGAATTTTAAGAGTGCATATTCAGTAGGGGATAAATCAAGTATGTGATTAAGGTATTTAATTTCTTTGCGGCGGTCATCAATTTTAAATGGACCGATTGATACTTCGTCTAATAAGTTGGGAAATTGATTGCGGATTCTAGCTTGAATGCGCGCAAGAAGTTCTTCAAAACTGAAAGGTTTGACCATATAATCATCTGCTCCAATAGTCAGCCCTTTTACCCGGTCGTCTACTTGATCTTTTGCTGTTAGCATGATGACAGCTATATTCCCCATTTTCTTCAACAAGCGGCATACTTCAAATCCATCCATGCCTGGAAGCATAACATCTACAATAGCGATATGAGGCTTGAATTCTTTGGCTATATTAATTCCTTCAATTCCGTCTTGGGCAGCTTTGATATCAAATCCTTCATTCGTTAAACCTAAAGATAAAAACTGTAAAATAGTTGGTTCGTCATCTATAAGCAAGACTTTAATTCCTTTTAGTTGTTCCATCATGGTGAAAACTCCTTTGCTCCTCTACTTTCTATTATGCTTTTTTATCTGAAACAGCACTGAATAATAGCTGAAAGCAAGCTGAAAAATAGTAGCTATTCTTATATCTTCAGCTAACTTTAAGCTTCTATTCGTCTTATTCTCAGAAATCTTTTGCATAATGAACGGCGTACTAGATAAAACACCATAAATTAGACGGAAAGTCTAATGGTGAAAGAGGAGGAAATTTAAGGATGATTAAATGGGCAAAAGTATTGTCTACATCTGCTTTAGGAACTGCAATTGCATTTAGCTCTATTACGACGAGTCACGCTGCAGAAATGAAGACAGTGAAAGCAGAAACAACTGAACATTTGAGTATCTCGCAAGCTCAGGCAAAAGGTATTGCTCTGCAAGATTGCGAAGGGACGGTCACATCTACGGAATTTAAGCAGGAATCAAGTGTGTATGTAATTACAATTGTAACGAATAACCTGGAGCAAAGAATCGTAGAAGTAAATGCAAGTACTGGAAAAGTAGTAAACAAACAAGAAGTGAAGTTATGGACACAAAATCAAGTGAAAGAATCTGTTTCTAAGCAGTATAAAGGCGTTATTCAATCTATTACATTTAACAAAGAAACGCGTGAATATACGTTAACCGTAGTAAATGGCAAATTAGAATATACGTTAACCATGGACGGTCTAACCGGAAAAGTCATTCATGAGAATAAAAAAGAGCTGCAGCTAATGTCAGAGCAAAAAATAAAAGAAGCAATTGTTAAACAATATAGTGGTTACGTATATAGTCTAGAGTTTAAAGAATCCGCTAGTCAGTATATTGCAGTGATTCTTAAAGATAGCACTCAATATACAGTAACGTTAGATGCTTTCACAGGAAAAGTAGTTAATACTTCTCAGCAAGCAGTGAAGCTATTAACGAGGCAAGATGCAAAAGATCTTGCATTGGCTACATATGCAGGTAAGGTGAGAATGGTAGAATATGATCAAAACGCAGCGATTTTCACAGTAAAAATAATCAAAGATAATACGGAATACACAGTTACAATCGATGCGGTTTCAGGTGAAATCACACATGTAAAACAAGATAAGCTTCAGCCGTTAACGGAGAACACTGTAAAAGTTCTTGCTTTAAAACATCAAGAAGGAAAAGTAAAGCATATTGAGCTTATAACAGAAAACTCAATAACTGTATACGTAGTAACCTTAGTGAGCGGAAGCAAGCAGCAGACGCTTAAGTTCGATGCTTATACGGGACAAGAGTGCTCATAATTTTTTATCTTAAAACATAAAACATACATTTCATTTTTCATTCATATCAAGCAGAGGGTGCTTCAAGGCATCCTCTGCTTTTCTATTTATAACTAGAAACGGGGCTGTTTATCTATGTTAAGATAAATGTAGATTATTGTTGTAAAATGGATAGAACTAGAATGAAATAAATTAAATAGATAGGGTGTACACATGAGAAAAGAAGTACAAGTTATAGCCAAAGAAGCTTTTATTAAAAAAGTGAACAAGGGTTATCCACTCATTGAAAAAGATGCGCTTGTTGATGGTCATAAACTGCAAGAAGAAGGGGTTATTATTAACTTAGTCACTCCGAAGAATCAATTTTTAGCCAAAGGCTATTATGGAAAACAAAACAAAGGCTACGGATGGATTCTTACGAAGAAGAAAAGTGAGCAAATTGACGCGGCGTTTTTTGCACGAAAAATTCAGCGAGCTATTTCATCTCGTCATGATTTTTATGCGTCTGAAGACACAACTGCTTTTCGCGTATTTAATAGTGAAGGTGACGGAATCGGCGGCTTGATTATTGATTATTATGACGGATATTACGTCATGAGTTGGTATAGTGAAGGAATTTATCAATTTAAAGAATACGTCATTGAAGCCTTAAAGTCTGCGCCTAACTTTAAAGGACTGTACCAGAAAAAACGTTTTAATGTCAAAGGAAAGTACATTGAAGAAGATGATTTTGTAGCAGGGGATAAAGGTGAATTCCCTTTAATTGTCAAAGAAAATGGTGTTCGTTTTGCCGTTTACTTAAATGACGGAGCGATGGTGGGAGTCTTTTTAGATCAGCGAGACGTCCGTAAAACGATTCGAGATAAATATGCAAAAGGAAAGACCGTGCTAAATATGTTTTCGTATACAGGCGCATTTTCAGTGGCGGCTGCTCTTGGAGGAGCTGTGAAAACAACAAGTGTCGATTTAGCCAATCGCAGCTTGGCAAAAACAATTGAGCAATTTAGTATAAATGGAATTGATCACGAAGCACAGGACATTATTGTAGAAGATGTTTTCAAGTATTTTAAATATGCGGTCAAGAAGAACATGACTTTCGATCTTGTGGTGCTAGATCCGCCAAGCTTTGCTAAGTCGAAAAAGCATACGTTCAGCGCGGCAAAAGACTACAAAGATTTATTAAAAGAAGCCATTGCGCTTACCAAGCCGAACGGTGTCATTGTGGCATCTACGAATGCAAGCAATTTTGATATGAAAAAATTCCATTCGTTTATTGAAAAAGCTTTTAATGAAAAAGGGGAACGGTACAAAATGATGGAGCAGTTCGCTCTTCCAGCTGATTTTAAAACAATAAAAGAATTTAAGTCAGGTAATTATTTAAAAGTCGTGTTTATTCAAAAAATAAATCGCTAAATGCAAGGCTGCATGATGAACTCATGCAGTTTATTTGTTTTTAATAAAATAACGCTTACAAGCTATTTTGAAGGGAACAAAATGAAGGCAAGAGATAAATATTGTCAATATATATGATAAAATAATAAAGGAATTATGCTCAACACTTCACAATTTTACAATATCATCCTTACGAAACGTATTTTTACAATTGTTTTATTTTAAATGGGATACGTATTGGGTACGAAGTGGAAAGAGCATACTACTACTATTATTTAAAAACATGAAAGGAGAAAGATTATGGCTGAAACAACAAAAAAGCCTGCCGGCGAAGTGAAATTTATTCCTTTATTAATTTGTCTGACAATCGGACTTGTTTTATGGTTTATTACACCTCCGTCCGGACTTGATGTGAAGGCTTGGCACTTATTCGCTATT
The DNA here is from genome assembly GCF_056099005.1 of Priestia sp. 53B2. NCBI lineage: Bacteria > Bacillati > Bacillota > Bacilli > Caryophanales > Bacillaceae > Priestia > Priestia sp. 53B2. The sequence continues at coordinate 323,352 of NZ_JBLZXA010000009.1, read as the reverse complement.
TTTGTGGCTACTATCGTAGGGCTTATCATTAAACCATTGCCATTAGGCAGTGTAGCTATTTTATCTTTGACCATTATTGTATTAACTAATACATTAACACTTGAACAATCGCTCAGCGGTTTTCAAAATACGACGATTTGGTTAATCGTTATTGCATTCTTTATTTCTAGAGGTTTTATTAAGACTGGTCTAGGAACAAGGGTTGCCTATATCTTTGTTCGTTTGTTCGGTAAAAAGACGCTGGGATTATCGTATTCTCTTATCGTAAGTGACTTGCTTTTATCACCTGCAATGCCGTCTAATACAGCACGAGCTGGAGGAATTATTCTTCCAATTATTCGTTCTTTATCTGAAACATATGGATCGAGAACTGGAGACGGTACGGAGCGCAGAGTCGGTGCTTTCTTAACAAAAGTATCGTTTCAAGGAGATATGATCACATCCGCTATGTTTGTAACAGCAATGGCGGCCAATCCTCTTGCTGTTAAAATGACGGAACAAATTACAGGCAAGACTATTTCATGGGTTGGCTGGGCAGCGGCTGCAATTGTACCTGGAATTATTAGTTTAATTGTTATTCCGCTTGTTATTTATAAGCTGTATCCGCCAGAATTAAAAGAGACACCGGAAGCACCTGAAATTGCAGTGAAAAAATTAAGTGAAATGGGTCCACTAAAGAAAGAAGAATGGTACATGATTGGCGTATTTTTACTTCTTCTTGTGCTGTGGATTTTTGGAGCTAATTTAAATATTAATGCAACAACAACTGCTTTTATTGGTCTATGTACGCTGCTTTTAACGCAAGTATTAAGCTGGTCGGACATCAAAAAAGAACAGGGAGCATGGGATACATTAGTCTGGTTTGCTGTTTTAGTTATGATGGCAACCTTCTTAAATGATCTAGGCATGATTCCTTGGTTCAGTGATTTGATGAAAGGCACTGTTAGTCATATGTCTTGGATGACGGCGTTGATTGTACTAGCTGTTGCGTATTTTTATTCTCACTACTTTTTTGCAAGCAACACGGCTCACGTCAGCGCTATGTACGCAGCGTTTTTATCTGTCATCGTGGCCGCTGGTGCGCCTCCGTTACTGTCAGCATTAATTTTAGCGTTCTTTAGCAATTTATTTGGCTGTTTAACTCACTACGGCAGTGGACCGGCGCCGGTGTTCTTCGGTAGTGGATATGTAACGCAGCAAAAGTGGTGGTCGCTCGGGTTTTTAATTTCAATTATTCATATTATCATTTGGATTGGAATTGGCGGCTTGTGGTGGAAACTGCTAGGTCTATGGTAAAAAAAACAGTGGCGCAGGCCACTGTTTTTTTATGCTTCAGCCCAAACGGATACAGAGCCGCCATTTACAGGGAACTGTCCGTAGCCGTCTTCTTCAATCACAACTTGATCTTCGCGGTTATTTGTGAAGTCAATCCATGTTTGTCCGCTTCGGTGTTCGCCCACGAACATTCTCTTTTCGCCATCTTCGCCGTTTGACATCACCACAGCGCATCCAGACTTCTCAAATTCCTCTACACCATGCCTTACCCATCCAATGGTATTCGGGTGATCAAAATAATCGTCTTGCTGCCCGTATGCTTTGTCATAACGTGCATGCAAGAGAGCGGAAATATCTTTTTGTTTTCCTTCAATTGGGTGCTCTCCGCCTATCCCAAAATAGTCTCCGTAAAACACACAAGGATAGCCATCTTCACGAAGTAAAATTAGAGCGTAAGCACTTTGTTTGAACCAATCTTCTACCCAAGATTCTAAAGATTCATTTGGCTGAGAGTCATGGTTATCTACAAATGTGACAACATTCAAAGGGTGAGTCTTGACCAATGTATCATCAAAAATCGTGGTTAAATCAAAATCTCTTCCTTGCTGAGAGGCTTCATGCAGTTTATAGTGCAGCGATACGTCAAACAAATCGATTTGATAATCAATCACGTCTAGGAATTCCTGACAGGCTGTTAACTCTGGATTCCAAAACTCTCCCACAAAATAAAATGGCTTTTCTTGAGAAGAGGACAATTCGTGGGCAAACTCTTTAATAAAATCGTGGTTAATATGTTTAATGGCGTCTAATCGATAACCGTCGCACTGCAGGGTGTCTGCTAACCATTTTCCCCATTTGATCATTTCTTCTCGAACTTCAGGGTGATCGTAATCAATATTCGCAAACATTAAATAATCGTAGTTGCCAAACTCTTGATCGACATTTTCGTTCCAGCTTTTGTTTTCCCCGGCAATACGAAAAACGCCTTCTTTTCCATTTTTATCATCGTAATCAGTGCCGTTAAAATGATTAAAGTTCCATTTGAAAGAAGAATATTGATCGCCGCGCCCTTCAAACGTAAACTTTGTCCACCCTTCGATTTCGAAAGGTTCAGAAATCTCTTCTGTTCGGTTCATGGGATCTACTTCAATAACGTGGAACGTTTCTTTTTCATCTGCTGCAGCTTTATGATTCATCACAATATCCACATAGACATTAATTCCATGATTATGACAGGCATCAATCGCTTCATGCAGCTCTTGCTTGGTTCCATACTTTGTACGAACGGTTCCTTTTTGATCAAATTCGCCAAGATCGTATAAGTCGTAAACGCCGTAGCCATTATCCTCTGATGAAACACCTTTTGTAACCGGGGGAATCCACACGGAATCAATTCCTTGTTCTTTTAGTTGAGGAGCGAGCTCTTTGAGGCGTTGCCAATGCTCGCCATCAGCTGGCACATGCCATTCGAAAAATTGCATAATTGTATGATTCCGTTCCAAGTTAAATCATCCTCCTTTTAAATAAAAAGATATAATCGCTCACGGATAGTTCTTTAGAATCAAATGAGGAATTGATTATATTTTTTCTTTTAACGTTCCTGTTATCCCTATTCCTTAAACCTTTTTCAATATATGAAGCTTAAGAAAATCTTAAAATGTTTTCTTCTTTTTTCTTAAAAAATGCAGTTTACAGTAAAACCCATAGACGAAATGACCCATGATATACTTTTGAAAGGAGTGTTAGAAATCAATGAACGAATATGTGGTTTTAGTTGTAGGTGCTGAGCTGTTTGAACGATTTAAAAGAGGGGACACCTCAAGACAAACCGATGGCTGCGGACTTGGGTTAGCTATTGCTAAATCAATTGTTGATTTGCACGGAGGAGAACTGAAAATTGAAATTGACGGAGATTTATTTAAAGTAACGATTACTCTTTAATGTGAGTGAATATAAACAGCATATCTAGTAAAAAAAGAGAAGCAACCTCATTATGCTGGCTGCTTCTCTTTTTTTAGCGTTCTTAATTTTATTCCGCAACCGCAAAGCGTACTGTGCTTTAGTACCTTTATTTCTCTATGACACTGATTACATCTTATTTCTTGTCCAATCATTTCTTCATCCCTTCCTCTTTTCACAAGAATTTAAATAAGTATCCATATTTTATGGATACTTATTTAGTGATAAAATGTTAAACTAATTGAGAATAAAAGAGAATGTCTAATGAGAAAAATATCTATATTTTTTCATTTGGCAAACTGATAAATTTATTTTACTTGCTGCGGAACAGACAATCCTAAACCGTCTGCAATGCGTTTTCCGTACTCTGGATCCGCTTTGTAGAAGTGCTGAATTTGGCGCAGTTTAATTTCTTCTTTTTCTACAGGCTTCATAGCTTCAACGATGTTTGCAACTAGTCGTGTACGCTCGTCTTCGCTTAGAAGACGGTATAAATCGCCTGCTTGCGTGTAATGATCGTTATGATCATATGCGACACTATCGGCAACGCCTGAAACAGGGTATGCTGCTTGTTTGTTTTCATGAGATTCTGTCGGGCCGCCAAAGCTGTTTGGCTCATAGTAAACAGAGCGGCCGCCGTTATCGTCAAAGCGCATTTGACCGTCACGCTGATAGTTATTTACTTCATTGCGCGGGCGATTAATCGGTAGCGCTTGATGATTAGCGCCCACGCGGTAGCGATGTGCATCGCTATATGCGAATAGTCGACCTTGCAGCATTTTATCAGGTGATACGTCAATTCCCGGCACAAGCGTTCCAGGTGAGAATGTAGCTTGCTCCACTTCGGCAAAATAATTTTCTGGATTGCGGTCCAAGACCATGCGACCTACTTCAATTAACGGATAGTCTTTTTGTGACCAAACCTTTGTTACGTCAAACGGATCAAAGCGATACGTATCAGCGTCTTCTAATGGCATAATCTGAACGTACAGCTTCCATGAAGGGAAATCGCCTTTTTCAATGGCATTAAATAAATCTTCAGTATGATAATCTGGATTTTCACCAGCTAGCTTTGCGGCTACGTCTGGAGACAGATTTTTTACGCCTTGCTCTGTTTTAAAGTGATATTTTACCCAAACGCCATCTCCTTCGGCATTCACCCATTTAAATGTGTGACTGCCAAATCCATGCATATGGCGTAAAGTTGCCGGGATACCGCGGTCAGACATTAAAATAGAAACTTGATGCAAAGATTCAGGAGATAAAGACCAGAAATCCCAAACGGCCGTCGGGTTTTTCAAATGGGTGCGTGGATCGCGTTTTTGTGTATGAATAAAGTCAGGGAATTTAATCGCATCTCGGATGAAAAATACAGGTGTATTATTTCCGACTAAGTCGTAGTTTCCTTCTTCTGTATAAAACTTAACAGCAAATCCGCGAGGATCACGAACAGTATCTGCTGAGCCGTTTTCACCAGCTACTGTTGAAAAGCGAACAAATAGAGGCGTTCGTTTTCCTACTTCAGAAAGGAAAGCTGCTTTTGTATAGGTTGAAACATCGTTTGTCACTTCAAAATAGCCGTGGGCACCGGCGCCTTTTGCGTGTACAACGCGTTCAGGAACACGCTCTCGGTTAAAATGGGCTAATTTCTCTAAAAGGTGAACATCTTGAATTAAAGTAGGGCCGCGTGAACCAGCGGTCATTGAATTTTGATTATCTCCAACCGGAGCTCCCCAACTAGTCGTTAGGTTATTCTTATTTGTTGTCATCTTAGAACCACCTCTTATTTGAATTTTATTATGTTAGAAATAATAATAACATTTTTAAATAAAAAATCAATACTAAATTATAATAATTATAATTTGAAGTGTTAATTTTGAGATGTAGTCAATGGGGTACATAGCATGTGAAGTGTACGAACTATTTAAAAAATTTTCTGTATAGTATATTTAGTTTAATAATAAAAATGCCTGGTGTGCAATTATTTTGACCAGCTATTACCATATCAAAAACACGCTTGCTTATATAAGCAAGCGTGTTCGTTTTATATATTTTGTGTTAAGTTTGCTTTCGCTGCCAGCGCAGCCTGAGGCGTGCGCCAAAGCTGCGTCCATTTTTGAATCGCAGCAATCATAATAATGAGACCGAGTATAAGCATGATGATTGAAAGAGTCGCATTTAATATGCTGTAACCTGCCGCGGCTTCATTTAAATACACATTCTTAACCATCCAATAACCCGCATAGTTAACCGTTACGTAAAGGTAGGCTAATGGAATAAGGCAAGTAAGCATATAGGAACGTTTATCTGCAATTCTAAGAATGACGGTTGCTCCAATAATTAAACCAATAGAGGCCATTAACTGATTCGATACGCCGAACAGCGCCCAAACGGAGCCAATATCTCCTGAGAATAATAAGTAACCCCACATAAAACAGGCTAGGGCGCTTGCAAAAATGGACCCGGGAAGCCAGTCTACTCGCTTCAAAGGCTTATAAAATTCACCGAAAAAGTCTTGAATTAAATAGCGGGAAACGCGTGTGCCAGCGTCGATAGCAGTTAAAATAAACACTGCTTCAAACATAATGACGAATTGGAAAAAATAAGAAGATAGGTGGCTGAACCAAGGAATTTCCGTGAAGATATACGTCATTCCTACAGCCAGTGTAACAGCGCCCCCTGTACGGCCTTCTAAGTTTAGACCAATCTCTTGGCTAAGCTGAGGAAGAGCTGTCACGTTCATACCGAGCGTTTTAAACACTTCAGGTGTAGAGTTGATTGCAAAATAGTCTCCAGGATGTAAAGCTGTTGCGGCAATTAATGCCATAATTCCTACCAAGCATTCGACTAACATCGCCCCGAAGCCTACAACTTTAATGTCACTCCAACGGTCGAGCATCTTAGGGGTTGTCCCTGAACCAACAAATGCATGGAAGCCGGAAATAGCACCGCAGGCGATTGTAATGGAAATGAACGGCCACACAGGTCCTGCTAAAATAGGGCCGCCTCCGTGAATAAATTCAGTAACTGCAGGAAATGGAATTGCTGGATTTACGAAAAACACGCCTACAATCAGCGCGATAAAAACACCAATTTTCATAAAGCTGCTTAAATAATCTCGAGGTGCTAAAAGCAGCCAAACGGGCAAGGCTGCTGCGAAAAATGCATAAATGGGCAGAATAATTGAAAGTGTTTTAATATCTAGCGTTAAAAAATCTCCTAAAGCTGTTCCTTGAATATAAGGACCGCTAAATACGGCGATTAAAATTAAAATGAAGCCGACGGTAGAAGCCGCTTTTAAATTACCGGTTTTTTTGTGGTAAATACCTACCCCCATTGCGATCGGAATCGTAATTCCAACAGCGAATGTACCCCAAGGATTTTTCTCAAGTGCGTGTAGCACGACCATAGATAAACCGGCCATTGTGATGGTAATGATAAAAAGCATAGCTAAACCTGTACAAAAACCAGCGACGGGCCCTAGCTCTTTTTTAGCCACTTCTGAAAGCGACTGGCCTTTTTGGCGCATAGATGCAAATAACACAACTGCATCGTGAACGGCTCCTCCGATTACAGCTCCGATTAAAAGCCACAGCAGTCCGGGCAAATAGCCAAACTGAGCTGCTAAAATAGGTCCAACAAGCGGACCTGCAGCTGCAATAGCTGCAAAGTGATGACCAAATGTTACCCATCGGTTGGTTGGCACATAATCTTTTCCATCTTCAAGCTCATGTGCTGGCGTTTTTTGCGCATCGTTTAGTTTCAAGACCTTAACAGCCATGAATGTTCCATAAAGCCGATACGCAATCATTAAAATACAGATAGATCCAATAACAATCGTAACCGCATTCATTAAAAATCCCCCTATCCCTTAGTTGTCTGATGTTTGTACTAATACACAACGTTATGTAATTGTGTGTTCCCCTTACAACTTTCATTATAAAAGAAGAAAGCGCTTTTATCACCAGTTTTTCCCTTAATTATTTTAAAAATTAGAAAGTTCAAATTCCCTTTGAAAAACTATAAGACTTTTCGCATAATCTCTGCTATAATTTTTAAAAAAATTAGTACGCATTTAGGTGTTTTTAGTTAGGGAGATGAAAAGAGTGAACTATCGTCAAGAGTTACAAAATAGCAAGCGTATTGTAGTCAAAGTAGGGACATCTACGTTGACCTATGATAATGGAGATATTAACTTAGCACGCATTGAAAAACTAGCGCGTGTTTTATCTGATTTAATGAATGCAGGAAAAGAAGTTGTGCTTGTTACATCAGGTGCCGTTCAAGTGGGAGTGAAAAAACTAAAGTTAAAAGAAAAGCCAACTTCTATTCGAGAAAAACAAGCAGCAGCCTCTGTCGGGCAATGTGAGCTTATGCATATCTATAGCAAGTTCTTTGGTGAGTACAGTCACATTGTTGGTCAAGTACTGTTAACGAAAGATGTAATCGAAGATGAACATGTGCGCAATAACGTTGTGAACACGTTTGAAAAATTAATTGAAGACAAAGTGATTCCTATTGTGAATGAAAACGATACAGTTGCAATTGATGAGATTGAAAACATCGTGCGTTTTGGAGATAATGATAATTTATCTGCCATTGTTTCGGTTTTGATTCACGCAGATTTACTCGTTATTTTATCTGATATTGACGGTTTCTTTGATTCAGATCCCACAAAAAACCCTAACTCTAAATTAATGAAAGTAATAGACGGCATTACACCGGAACTTGAGAATTTTGCTGGAGATAGCGGAACTGATGTTGGAACAGGCGGAATGGTCACAAAGCTTACCGCTGCTAAAACAGCTACAAATGCAGGCGTGAGCTTAATCTTAGCAAATGGTAAAGAGCCAAGTATATTGCGAGATATTATTGAAGGCCAAGAAATTGGAACGTTATTCTTAAAACAAGCTGAAGGGGTAATGAAATGAGTGAATTGCAGCTTAAAGGAAAGCAGGCAAAAGAAGCCTCTTATTTCTTAGGAAATGTAACGAGCGAACAAAAACAGCAAGCGCTTTATAAAATGGCGGCTGCTTTATTAGATCAGCAAGAAGCAATTTTAAAAGCAAATGAATTAGACATAGAAAAAGCTGTTCAAAAAGGCACGTCAAAAGCAATGTTAGATCGTCTATCTTTAAATGAAGAACGGATTCATGGAATGGCAGACGGCCTGCGCCAAGTAGCTGCGCTTGCGGATCCAGTAGGAGAAGTGCTGTCTATGGCCAAACGGCCAAATGGCTTACAAATTGGGCAGCAGCGTGTACCTATTGGTGTAATAGGGATTATTTATGAAGCCCGTCCAAATGTTACATGCGATGCGGCAGGGTTATGCTTAAAAGCAGGAAATGCAGTTATTTTGCGCGGAGGCAGCGAGGCGTTTTATTCGAATCAAGCGATTGTTTCTGTATTATCTCAAGCTGCGGCAAGTGCAGGATTGCCTGAGCATAGCGTACAGCTTATTGAAGATACGTCGAGAGAAACAGCACTGGAATTAATGAAACTAAATGAATATATCGATGTATTAATTCCTCGAGGCGGTGCTGGTTTAATTGAAGCAGTAGTGAGAAATGCAACGGTTCCCGTTATCGAGACAGGAACGGGGAACTGTCACATTTATGTTGATGAAGAATATGACCGTGACATGGCTACTGATATTGTTATTAATGCAAAAACATCTCGTCCAGCGGTGTGTAACTCAGCCGAAAAGCTGATTATCCATAAACGAGCGGCTCATGAATTTTTGCCGATTATTGTTCAAGCGCTACGAGAGAAAGATGTAGAAGTACGCGGTGATGAACGTGCGGTAACAATCGTTCCAGATCTTGTTCCCGCAGGGGATGAGGATTGGAAGAAAGAATACTTGGATTTCATCATGGCGGTTAAAATCGTAGATGATATCGATGAAGCGATTTCCCATATTAATGTTCATAGTTCACATCATTCTGAAGCGATTGTCACAACAAATTATGCCCATGCTCAGCGTTTTTTACAGCGTGTTAATTCAGCCGCTGTTTATGTGAATGCTTCAACGAGGTTTACAGACGGAGAAGAGTTTGGTTTCGGGGCAGAAATCGGAATTAGTACACAAAAGCTTCATGCGCGTGGACCGATGGGATTAAAAGAATTAACAACGCTAAAATATATTATTTACGGAGATGGACAAATTCGATAAAAAAGAAGAGGCTGGGACGAAAATATTTTAGACAAAGTAAAAACGAACCATTGATCAAAATTTTTGATTAGTGGTTCGTTTTTTTGTTAGGATGAACATAGTTTTCATTTGTTTAGATTCTTCTAGTAGTTGATTGGAGAGCGAGACGAAGGATCCTGCGGGAAAAGCGGAACAGATGAGACCCCGCAGGAGCGCAAGCGACGAGGAGGCTCAGCGGCCGCCCGCGGAAAGCGAAGTCTTGCACGGAAATCAACTACGGTGTCATAAGCCGTTTAGCTCATGTATCCCATTTGTTCGTCTTTAGATTGGATTCATTTGGTTATATCCCAACCTCTTCTTTTACTTCCACATATGTTCAATTTCTTCAAGTGACTTTCCTTTTGTTTCCGGAACCCACTTCCATATAAACAAAAATGAAGCGAGACACATAACCATAAAGAATAAAAATGTAAAAGATCCTCCAGCTTTGTTCCAAAGGATAGGGAAAAACTGAGATACAAACCAATTAGCTACCCACAAGAAAAACGTAGAAATAGACATTGCATAGCCTCTCGCGTGATTAGGAAAAATTTCAGAAATCACAACCCATACAACCGGTCCCATAGAAATATTAAAAAGAAATAAATAAAAAACAATAAGTAAACTAGTAGTCAACCCTTCAGTACCTTGAAAATGAAACCCAAAGGAAACGAGAAGCTGCGTAACGGCCATACCAGCTGTGCCAATAAGCAATAAAGCTTTGCGGCCAATCCGGTCGATAAGCCACATGGAACAAAGAACGCCTAAAAAGGCAGCCACACCAATCATAGACGTAACAAGGAGCGATAAATCTCCTCTAGCTCCAGCTGCTTCAAAAACTTGCGGGGCGTAATAAATAATGGCATTAATTCCGACAAGCTGTTGAAAGGCTGCAAGTAGAATACCAATAAGCAGCGCTTTTCGAAGACAGGCCTCTTTAAAAAGCGAAAGAGAAGCTGGTTGATTTTCTTTTAACGATTGCTCAATATGATACAGCTCTTGGCGTGCAATGTGTGTACCATTGATTTTAATTAAAATGTCCATAGCTTCTAAAGTGCGGTTTGCTTTTACCAGCCACCTCGGACTTTCAGGAACAGGAGAAAGAATAAGAAGAAATAAAAGAGCTGGAATACCAGAAGCACCGATAATGTAGCGCCATCCCGTGGAATTCTGCCAAGCGTCTTCCCCAATAGATAAAATGTAGTCATTTACAAAATAGACAGAAACAATCCCAACGGCAACAGCAAATTGGTATAGAGAGCCTAAGCGGCCACGCATGTGCGGAGGGGCTATTTCAGAAATATAGGTAATAGAAAGAACAGAAGCCATACCAATGCCTAGTCCTCCAATAATTCGAGAAATAATCACAAAAGAGATGGATGAAGATAGCGCTTGCATAATTGCGGATACGACAAATAAAGAAGCTGCTAAAAGTAAGATGCTTTTTCTACCGAATCGATCACTCAGTTTTCCCGAAGCAAGTACCCCAACGGCACCACCGAGCAGCAGACTAGATACAACAAAACCTACCATCGTTGGACTAAGATTAAAATGTACTTTCATCAACCCAATAGCTCCTGAAATGACGGCTGTGTCATAGCCGTAAAGCAACCCTCCAAAAGCAGCTGCACATGAAATGAAAATCACGAAAAATAGATTTCCTTTTTGCTCCTTATACTCGTCAGAAGTTACTTTTACTATCCCCATATAAATTCCTCCTTTGAATCACCGTCACTATTTCAATTAAAAAAACGTTATACGTAAAACGTTTTCATAAAAGATGTTATTATGTTAAACTAAAAATTGTAAATAATCAAACTATTTTTCAACTTTTATATGAATTATGTACGTTTTGTTATCAACCAATAGGGAAGAAAAAATAGGGGGAAGAGAAATATGGCGTTTATGCAATGTGATTTTTTTTCAGAAGTATTGCAAATAAGTACTTCAATGAACGTTTTGATACCGCAGCAAACAAAATCTCAAATTGGTTTACAAACCAATACAAGAAGTGAGAAACACCCTACGCTCTATTTATTACACGGTCTTTCTGATGATCATACGATATGGATGAGAAGAACTTCGATTGAACGCTACGCATCAGAATTAGGACTTGCAGTTGTAATGCCAAATGTAGATCGCAGCTTTTATAGAGATATGGCTTATGGAAAGAAGTATTGGACGTTTGTAACAGAAGAACTTCCTCACTTGGCTAGATCATTCTTTCCGTTATCGGAAAAAAGAGAAGATAATTTTGTAGCTGGCCTTTCTATGGGAGGGTACGGCGCGTTAAAATGGGCGTTTCGCAAACCACATCAATTTTCTGCAGCTGCCAGTTTATCAGGAGTGATGGACGTTGAAGGGCTTGAAGGGCGAGGAGAAGTTCAGTTCTTAGATTATCCTTTGATTTTTGGCATGCCCCCTGTTATTAGACCTGAGGATGATCTTTTCTGGCTGCTTGAAAATCGCCGGCGCTATGGAGAAGTGACTCCGTGTATTTATCAATGCTGTGGAACGGAAGATTTTTTATATCAGGAAAATAAACGTTTTTCCGAGCGTTGTAAGCAAGAGCCTATTTGTTTTACATATGAAGAAGGAAAAGGAAGTCACGACTGGGCATATTGGGATCAAAAAATTCAAGATGTGTTAAAGTGGCTGTTTAGTGAAAAGTAGGGAAGGTAGTTTTCAGTGGTGCCGGCTTCTAGTAATATAATAAAGAAAAATGTTTACTTGGTCGATAGACTAAAAGGAAATGGGAGTCGGTACGAATGGGGAGAAAAAAAGTCACGATTACAGAAGTAGCAAAAGAAGCGGGTGTTTCATTAGCTACGGTATCAAGAATCTTCAATAATAAAGAAGGTAAAATTAAAATTAGTGAAACAACTAAACAAAAAGTGCTAAAAGCAGCAGCTCATTTGGGGTATCAGACGAATCCATTTGCGGCAGCTCTTCGGGCCCAAAAAACAGGGATTATCGGGATATTAATTAGAGATTTAAAAGATCCGTTTCTAATTGAACTATTAAAAAAGGTACAGCAACAAGTCCAAAGTCGAGGGATGGACGTTCTTATTGGACACACGGATTACGAAGAAACAACGGCTGAGCGTCAATTAAATGTTATGATGAACCATTGGTTTGATGGGGTCATTTTATTAGACTATGTAGCTGCTCAGCATCCGTTTGTAGATGTATTAAAACAATATCAAACGCCTTACGTTTCTCTTACAGGAGACGCCTCTTCTGCACTTTGGCCGATTGTACATGTAGATGATGCGGTGGGAATGCAATTAGCTGTTGCTCACTTAACGGACCTTGGTCATAAGAATATAGGGTTCGTTGGAAAAGCTGTAAGCGAAGTCGAGCACCGTCTGTCTCTTTTTTATCAGTATGTACCGTCAGCAAACGCAAAGTTTGTGAAAGAAGATATGAATAACTCAGATGAACTATATCAGTTTATAAATGAGCTAGCTCATCATCCAGAGCCTCCAACTGCGCTTATTTGTGCTACGGATTACATCGCCCTGAAAGTGATACACTGTGCGTGGCAAAATGGGCTTCACGTTCCATCAGATTTGTCTGTTATAGGGTTTGATGATATTACTGAAGCTAGTGAAGCGCATCCTCCACTAACAACTATCCGTCAACCGATGGGAAAAATGGCTGAAAAAGCAGTAAACCTCTTACTTCAGCAAATTCAGGATCAGCAAGAAATAGATCAGATACAGTATAAAATGGCACCTATATTAGTAGAGCGTGAGACCACAAAACGTATGAATTGATAAGGAATGTATATACTATTCCTGAAAGTGTGAGACAAAAAGTCCACACTTTTTTACATTAACCATTGCGTCCACTTCCCTCTTTCTTATACACTGTATGCTGTAGGGGAAAAAACCAAGCTTTAATATGTTTGGAGCGATTTGATGACACAACAAAAATTAGATAAATATGAAATTATGGACGTTAGCTTACTAGCAGGTAAAATTATGTTAGAAAGCGGGGCAGAAACGTATCGAGTAGAGGACACAATGATGCGGATTGCAGCGTCTTACGGTATAAAAAAATCCCACAGCTATGTGACGCCAACAGGGATTATGTTTTCACTTGAAACGAAAGAACCGACGAAAACGAAGTTAATTCGTATTTCCGAACGAACGACAGATTTAAAAAAAGTAACCATGGTAAATAGCGTCTCAAGAACAATCAGTCAAGGAAACATCTCCTTGGAGGAAGCGTATGAAATGCTACAAGAAATTGAAGCAACAAACGTAGCTTTTCCACTATGGGTTCAACTTGCAGCTGCATCCATTTCTAGCGGATGCTTTTTAATCATGTTTCAAGGTTTATGGACGGACTTTATTCCAGCTATGTTTTCAGGAGGTCTCGGATTTTTAACCGTGGTGTATTTCCACCGTCTTATTCCGATTCGCTTTTTTGCTGAGTTTACCGCTTCGTTAGTTATTGGACTTTTATCAGCTCTTTTAGTCGCTTCAGGAGTAGGCACGCAAATTGATAAAATTATTATTGGGTCCGTTATGCCACTCGTTCCTGGCTTATCCATTACCAATGCAGTGCGAGATTTAATGGCGGGACATTTACTGTCTGGATTATCAAAAGGAGCAGAAGCGTTTCTGACGGCATTCGCTATCGGTGCAGGTATTGCCATTGTATTTACACTTCTATAGAAGGGAGGCATCATATGCATATCGTAGAGCAGATAATTACAAGTTTTATTGCTTCAGCAGCATTTGGGATCATCTTTAATGTTCCACGTGAATCATTATTAAAAAGTGGCTTTGTCGGAATGATTGGCTGGCTCATTTACTATTTGCTAACGTTCTATGGCGTAGATGAAATTCCAAGCACAGTTGCATCGGCCTTCTTTATTGCTATTATTAGTCAAATTTACGCAAAAATTTATCGAACGCCGATCATTATTTTCACCGTAGCAGGTATTATTCCGCTAGTTCCGGGAGGAACAGCATACGATGCCATGCGTAACTTTGTAGAAAATAACTATAATGAAGCGATTAGTCTTGCAGCAAAAGCCTTTATGATTTCAGGTTCAATTGCCATTGGTATTGTGTTTTCTGAAGTCATCAACCAAATCATTCGTCAGTCTAAATTAAATGCCAAAGCAAAATATCGACCATAGAGAAGCAAGCTCAAATTAGAGCGTGCTTTTTTTATGAAAAAATAAAGAGATCCTTCACTTTTTTGTCACAAGAAAGTCACGTTTTAGTCTAAAAACGTTCAAAAAATGTACGTGCACAGCTAAAAAAATAGACTATACTATGTAAATAGAAAGAGAGATATTACATATGTATGTGAAACATTGAGCATATTTCTCGAATTATTATGCTCAATGTTTCACAATGTAAGTAAAAGATGCTCAGAAATGAGCAAAGTATGTATGGAAATGATGAATGTTCTTATATATGAAAGGAGAAAGAAGATGGATACAGTTATACTATCACGTATTCAATTTGCATCAACGACGCTGTTTCATTTTATCTTTGTACCGCTATCTATAGGTCTTGTCTTTTTAGTAGCGATCATGGAAACGATGTACGTAGTAAAAAAAGGTGAACAGTATAAAAAGATGGCAAAGTTTTGGGGGCACTTATTCCTGATTAACTTTGCTGTCGGCGTCGTAACAGGTATTTTACAAGAATTTCAGTTTGGCATGAACTGGTCAGAGTACTCACGGTTTGTAGGAGATGTATTCGGTGCGCCGCTTGCTATTGAAGCACTGCTAGCATTTTTTATGGAGTCCACTTTCCTCGGACTGTGGATTTTCGGGTGGGATCGTTTGCCTAAATGGCTGCACTGTCTATGTATTTGGCTTGTTAGTCTAGGTACTATTTTTTCAGCGTTCTTTATTTTAACGGCTAATTCTTTTATGCAGCATCCGGTTGGAATGGAGCTGAATAATGGCCGTTTAGAAATGAATGACTTCTTTAAATTGTTAACAAATGGTCAGCTGTGGGTTGAATTCCCTCATACCATTTTAGGTTCGTTTGCAACAGGCGCCTTTTTTATCACGGGTGTCAGTGCCATTATGCTCTTGAAGAAAAAACATTTGGCTTTTGCCAAAAAATCATTTCAAGTTGCCATTATTGTAGGGTTAGTTTCAGGTGTGGGAATTGCGTTATCTGGTCATGAACAGGCCGGATACTTAGTTAAAACACAGCCGATGAAAATGGCCGCAAGTGAAGGATTATGGGAAAACAGCGGAAGTCCAGGCGCTTGGACGGTAACAGCAAATATTCACCCCGATGAAAAGAAAAATACGGGCGAAATCAAAATACCTTATTTATTAAGCTTCTTATCATACGGGAAATTTTCAGGTTCCGTTCCTGGGATGAACGAGCTGCAGGAGCAGTATACGGCGAAATATGGAGCAGGAAATTATATTCCACCCGTTCGGACAACATTTTGGAGTTTCCGCATTATGGCTGGTCTAGGTGGCGTATTATGTGCATTAGGCATTTGGGGCACGTACTTGCTTTCTCGTAAAAAACTTCAAGAGAGCAAACTATTTTTACGTATTATGACGATTGCCATTGCCTTTCCGTTCCTTGGAAGCTCAGCAGGTTGGATTATGACAGAGATTGGCCGTCAGCCCTGGGTTGTATTTGGCTATATGAAAACGGAAGATGCCGTGTCTCCTGGTGTAACAGCAGGTGAATTGCTGTTTTCTATTATCTCGTTTTCGTTCTTTTATTTAATTTTAGCTGTGATTATGGTGTTCTTGTTCGTTAAAGAAATTAAAAAAGGTCCGGATCACGATCACGAAGCACATACAAAAGTAGTATCAACTGATCCGTTTACAAAGGAGGGATACAATGTTTTCTCTTAATGAATTCTGGTATTTACTAGTATCCATTCTGTTTGTTGGTTTTATCTTTTTAGAAGGCTTTGATTTTGGGATTGGAATGGTGTCTCGTTTTTTAGGAAGAAACGACTTAGAGCGACGAGCTTTCATTAATACAATCGGTCCTTTTTGGGATGCAAATGAAGTTTGGCTAATTTCAGCAATCGGTGCTATGTTTGCCGCTTTTCCAAACTGGTATGCAACGCTATTAAGCGGGTCATATGTTCTTTTTGTTCTTCTGTTGCTGTCGCTGATTGGCCGCGGTGTAGCATTTGAATTTCGAGGGAAAGTTGAAAAACAAGCGTGGAAAAATGCGTGGGATTGGGTTATCTTCTTTGGAAGTCTTTTTCCACCGCTCATTTTTGGTGTCTTATTTTCAGCGTTAATGAAAGGACTGCCTGTTGAGCGCAACATGCAAATGAATGCCGGCTTTTCGGATATTGTTAATCTATATACCATAACAGGCGGCATTACGTTAACAATGCTTTGCTTATGGCACGGACTTATTTTTGCGACGATCCGTACGATGGACGATATTAGAGATCGTTCACGGAAGGTCGCTATGAAGCTTTTGCCTGTGAATGCCTTGCTGCTTCTTATCTTTTCAGGCATGACGTTTTTTGAAACAGATTTATTCAGTAATCATAGCCGCTTGATGCTATATACATTTTTCATCGGTATTTTCGTGTATTTACTAGCAGGATTTTTCCTTACACGAAAAAAAGACGGATGGGCATTTGCTATGTCTGGCTTAATTTTGATTTTATCAATTTCCTCTATATTTGCAGGGTTGTTTCCAACCGTTTTGGTTAGTTCAATCAATGAAAGCTATAGTTTAACGATTCATAATGCAGCATCAGGGAATTATTCCTTAAAAATTATGTCTTACGCTGCTATTGCATTACTGCCTTTTGTGTTAGGTTATCAAATTTGGAGCTACTACGTTTTCAGAAAACGTGTAGATCATAAGGAGCATATGGAGTATTAATGGGTAGAAATTTAATGGTTTACAACGGAATAAAAATGGTTCTTGCCATGTTAATAGGGCTCATTACTATTCAAAGTGTAGCCATTATTTTTCAAGCTAAGTGGCTCGCCGAAGTAATTACCGCTCTTTTTCATGGTGAAAGTTTAACTTCGCAGACAAAAGCAATCGGATTGTTTTTGTCTGCCTTTATGATTCGTCATATCGTAGGTTTTATAGTAAAAAAAACAGCATATCAATTTGGAGTCAAAACGACTCAGGAACTTCGTTTGATAGTCATGCAAAGCATTTTTTCATTAGGACCGCGTTTTACCAAAGATGAAGGAACAGGAAACTTGGTGACGCTCATCACCACAGGCCTACAGAAACTTCGCGCTTATCTCGAGCTGTTTTTGCCTAAACTGGCCGCCATTAGCGTTACGCCTTGGCTAGTGCTTGCTTTCGTCTGGTACCATGATCGGCTTTCAGGCATTATTTTACTTGTGACCATGCCAATTTTAATTTTATTTATGATTTTGCTTGGATTGGCTGCACAAAAAAAAATAGATAGCCAATGGGAGACATATCACGTGTTGTCCAACCACTTTGTAGATTCGCTTCGAGGGTTAGAAACTTTAACATTTCTCGGGAAAAGTAAGGAACATGCTGAAACGATTGAAAGAGTCAGTGACCGTTATCGAAAAGCGACCATGGGAACGCTCCGAATTGCTTTTTTATCTACGTTTGCTCTAGATTTCTTTACGATGTTATCTGTAGCCATCGTGGCTGTTATGCTTGGTTTGCGGCTGGTAAACGGGTCTATGACATTAGAGCCTGCACTTATGATTTTATTGCTGGCGCCTGAATATTTCCTGCCGATACGAGAAGTCGGAAACGATTACCATGCAACATTAGACGGAAAAGAATCCGGAGATGCATTACTTAAGATTGTGAAGCAGGCTGAAAAACCGCCGGCTAAAAAAGAAGATGTTCCTAGTTGGACTAAAAGCAGTGAACTTCAATTACGTTATATCACTGTAAAATATGACAAAGAGCAGCCACCTTCTCTTGAAGAGGTGTCACTGCATGTTAAAGGAATACAGAAAATTGGAATCATCGGAAAAAGCGGAGCTGGAAAATCGACACTTATTGATATACTAAGTGGCTTTGTACAATCTACAGAAGGCTCTGCTGAAGTAAACGGCGTGCCAATTGATTTACGCTCAGATGCTTGGCAAAAGCAGATTACGTATATCCGTCAGCACCCATTTATTTTTAATGGAACAGTAAAAGAAAATATTGAATTTTATCAAGATAGAGGCGGCTCATATGATTATGAAGATGCTTTAACGAAAGCAGGACTTTTATCAACGGTTCAACAGATGCCTAAGAAGGAAAATGAAATGATAGGAGATGGGGGACGGCAGCTTAGCGGCGGCCAAGCTCAAAGAATTGCTCTAGCAAGGGCATTTCTAAGCGACCGTCCTATTATTATGCTTGATGAACCAACGGCACAAGTCGATATTGAAACGGAATATGAATTAAAGCAAGATATTTTAACAATGTTCCAAGAGAAGTTATTTATTTTAGCTACGCACCGTCTGCATTGGATGAAAGACATGGATCTCATTGTTGTAATAGAGGACGGAAAGGTTGCAGAAATCGGTAATCATCAAGAACTGATTCAAAAAAAAGGAGCTTACTATCAATTTTTACATGAAGAGGAGGAGATATGATGAAATATAAAAGTTGGATATGGCCCTACTTTAAAACATATAAATATCGTATCTTTTCTATCTTATTACTAAGCTTGTTAACGATTGGTTCTGCTTGCGCGCTAATGTTCACGTCAGGTTATTTGATTTCAGCTTCTTCCTTACAGCCAGAAACGATTTTATTGGTGTATGTTCCAATTGTACTTGTGCGTACATTTGGCTTAAGCCGAGCAGCTTTCCGTTATGCGGAGCGTCTTGTCAGTCACGATTTTATTCTTCGTATTTTAGCTAAAATGCGGACGCGTCTTTATTATTTGATTGAACCGTTAATTGCTACATCTCGCTATCAAACAGGAGATGTTTTAGGAGTTCTTGCGGAAGATATTGAAAGTTTACAAGACTTGTTCTTGCGTACCATTCTTCCAACAATTTCAGCTGTTATTTTATACGTTATTTCGATTGTAGCTTTAGGGTTCTTTAGCCTAAAGTTTGCATGTTTGATTGCTATCTATTTATTTTTATTAGTAGTAGTGATGCCGCTTTTTTCCCTTTGGCATATGAAGGCAGCCAATCAGAGATATAAATTAAGCAAAGCACAGTTATATGCCAAGGTCACAGATGGCTTTTTAGGAGTGGCTGATTGGGTGTTAAGCGGTCAGCAGCAGTCATTTTTTCGTTCGTATAACAAAACAGAAAATGAGTTAGACGGCATGGATCGTAAGCTTAAACTATGGACGTATTACCGAGAATTGTTTGGACAACTTATTGTAGCAGGTTTAATTGTCACAATGATTTGGTTTGGGGCTTCTCTTTTTGCAGATAAAGAGCTTGCAGGTGTGTTTATTGTTGCTTTTATTTTAGTAGTATTTCCTTTATCTGAAGCCCTGCTGCCAGTATCCAATGCAGTAGAAAAGATTCCTCAGTTTGAAGAATCATTAAATAAAGTACAGGCAATGGAAAAGAACTGGGAAGATGTGAACGAAAAGAAAAAACATACTCGTTCTCTACCTTATAAAGGTTCATGGAATTCGGTTAGATTAAAAGTTGAGCATGTAAGCTTTCGCTATAGTAATGAGGAGGAGTCAGTAATTCATGATCTTTCATTTCAAGTCGAGCAAGGGAAAAAAATTGCGATTCTTGGCAAGAGTGGAGCTGGAAAATCGACTCTATTAAAGTTGCTGCAAGGCTCCTTAGTACCTACAGAAGGTACAGTTCAGCTAAACGGTCAGTCTGTTGCTGAGGTTCGTGAAGACGTACCAAAACTCATCTCTGTATTAAATCAAAATCCTTATTTATTTAATACAAGCGTAGCCAACAATTTATTACTAGCTAATGAAGAGGCCACAAAAGAAGAAGTAATTGAGGCCATGAAGCAAGTGAATATGCACTCCCTTGTGGAAGGTTTGCACCAAGGATATCAAACGCCGATGCTAGAAACAGGTCAGCGCTTCTCGGGAGGGGAACGTCAGCGGATTGCGTTAGCACGTGTTTTGCTTCAGCATACGCCAATTGTTATGCTAGATGAGCCAACTGCAGGGTTGGATGCTATGACTGAAAAGCGTCTGTTATCCACTATCTTTGAAACTCTTCAAGACAAAACCTTAATTTGGGTTACGCACAATTTAGTTGGGATGGAAAAAATGGATGAAATCTTATTTTTGCAGGATGGTAAGATAGCCATTCGAGGAACGCATGATGAATTACTTGCGACGAACAGTCACTATCAAAAGCTATATGAATTGGATCATCCGGCAAAAAGCCTTTAGCAGAAGCTAAAGGCTTTTTATTATTTGATAATAAAGTGAAATTCGACAAACACGAGTAAAATATGTGTCGAATGAAAGAAAACAGCTTGGATTCAAAGAAAAGAGTATGCGTTTAGCATTTTTGAAAAAGTGGTAAAACAAGGTAGTGTTTGTTTCTTCCTGTATAACATCGGTTTATTTTAGGGAAAATATATACACATTATGCGAACGAGAGAAGGAAGATACAATGGAACCTATGCTTATACATATCACGCTTGTAGTGGGACTAGGAGTTCTATCTCAGTGGCTGGCTTGGAGATTTAAGTTACCAGCAATTGTCGTGATGTCAATTATCGGACTACTAACAGGCCCTATTTTAGGTTTAATTGATCCTAAAGCACAATTTGCTCAGCTTTTTGATCCTTTTGTATCGATTGCTGTAGCTGTTATTTTATTTGAAGGCAGCTTGAATTTAGACATGAGAGAGGTAAGGGGAATCGAAAAGCCCGTGTTTCGCATTGTGACGCTCGGAGCCATGCTAGCTTGGGTTTTAGGCTCTTTAGCTGCTCATTATATAGCAGATTTATCATGGGCGGTGGCAATTGTTATCGGAGGGCTTTTTATTGTGACGGGTCCAACCGTGATTCTACCTCTTTTACGACAAGCTAAATTAAAACCAAAACCAGCAGCGATTTTAAAATGGGAAGGTATTATTGTTGATCCCTTTGGTGCACTGCTGGCCGTTTTTTCGTTTGAAATTGTTCAATTTTTAGTGCTGAGAGAAGTGAGTGGAAAAAAAATTCTCTTTTTCTTCATAGCCTCTATTATTGCTGTTTTAATAGGGTGGCTTCTTGGCCGCGGAATAGGATGGATGTTTCAAAAGGGTCATATTCCAGAGTATTTAAAATCTCCAGTCGTATTTATTGTCGTTATTGCCTGCTTTACGATAGCTGATGAAATTAAGCATGAAACAGGTCTTCTAGCAGTAACAGCGATGGGGATTACGCTTGCTAATATGCATATTTCATCTATTAGTGATATGCGACATTTTAAAGAGAACATTTCGGTTCTATTGACTTCTACTATTTTTATCATGTTAACGGCTGGACTGACGATGAAGACCATTACTGAAATTTTTCATTGGAATATTATTTTGTTTGTTTTACTTATGCTGTTTATTGTCAGACCTGTCTCCATCTTTTTATCAACGGTAGGGACAGATTTATCGATAAAAGAAAAAATACTGATTGGCTGGATTGCCCCGCGCGGCATTGTGGCGTTAACGGTCTCAAGTTACTTTGCGAAAGTACTAATCGATGAAGGATTTAAAGATGCTTCCATCCTAACAACGCTGACATTTGCTTTAGTATTTGCTACGGTTTGTGCACACGGTTTTTCCCTTTCATGGCTAGCTAAGAAGCTTGATTTATCAATTGGAGAAGAACCTGGTATTTTGCTTGTAGGAAGCAATGATTTTACGGTTGCCTTTGCTTCCAATTTAAAACAGCTGGGCTATCCAGTGTTAGTTGCTGATTCTTCGTGGGAGCGGTTAAAAGTTGCGCGCAGAGCGGAAGTAGATGTATATCACGGAGAAGTTCTAGCTGAGCAAACGGAATATCATCTAGATTTAACTCCTTATGAATACGTGATTGCTGCAACTGAGTTAGATGCATATAATGCACTTGTTTGTACTGCTTTTCTTCAAGATATGGGACGGAACAATGTTTTTCAATTAAGTATTCGTGACCAAGAAGATTCAAGAGAAGATGTCGATGAAATTATGCACACGGTAAGAGGACGCATGCTCTTTAAGAAAGGAATTACGTGGGAGTTTCTGCATCATAAAATGGAGCATGGATATACGATTTACAATACAAAAATTACGGATGAATATACGTATGAAACATATCTTGAGGAGAAAAGCGATGATTCTCTTTTACTAGCAGTGAGCAAGCAAGGAAAGGCATTGAGTTTTTTTGCTCATGATCAAGAAATAAACGTTAATGCGGGTGATACGGTGTTAAGCCTTCAGTCATTAAAAAGATAAAAAAACAGGCCTTCAATGGCCTGTTTTTTTATGCTTGTCTTTGTTTGAAATGAATGACGAACAGATAAGCAGCAGCTGCTGCAAAATAGATAGTAACGGCTGGTGCGGTGAAGACATGCCCAGCTACAAAAGCAATTCCAAGAGCTAATACAATTGCTGTAATATACATCATAAAGCTTTCATCAAGAAGCTGTGATGGGTCTTTAAATAATCGAACCAATACGGTTAAACCAACTACTAGAAGTGGAAGAACCCATAGTAAAAATCCGATGATACCTAAAGAGAAAAACAGATCATAAAAATCCATTTCAATCATCTTTGGCGGAAGCTGTTTGGTATAGTCACCAGAAAAGCCCATACCTATCATTTTTCTTGCAATAGGTGCTTTTGCATACTCTTCCTTATGATGAGCTAAAAATTGCTCACGGCTGCTTAGAATCAGATTTTGAATATCTTTGTCATCTAAATTTGATTCCTTTTGTTTTTTCTTTTTAGCTGGCTTTTCTTTTTCTTTCTTTTCCGGCTTTTCTTGCTTTGTTTTCTCTTTTTTAGCCTCTAACATATCGATGTGCGTATATGTGTTTTTATAAGCTGGAGAAATAGGAGTGGTTGCTCCGGTTACAATTAAAAGCAGAATTGAAATGACTAAGTTGGCTTTAATTAAGCTGCGTTTATTCGTAAATAATTTTGCAAATAAGACAACTGTTGCTACAACTAAAGAAAGAATAACGGCACCTAAGCCTACTTTCGTTCCAAGCATGATGGACGAAACGGCTAACAAGATAAAAGGAATCCAGTAATAAGCTTTTGAAAACGAACGTACTTTATCTAAAGCTAAAAGCAGTGTGAGAGGAAGCAAAATAGCAATGGTTGCTCCTAGCTCATTCGCTGCATAAAACCAGCCTTTGAATCCGATTTTATTATACTGATAACTCTCTAGTGCTGTACCTGTTAGCATTGTACCGATAAAAACAATACTGATGATGAGTGAAGCAGTCAATAAGTTTTTGCTCAGTACTCTTTTTACATCCACGGAAGATCGATAATGTGAAAACATCACAATCATTCCAAGTAATGTAACGTTCATATAAACAACTTTATTGAAAAATTTAATTTCTTGCCCAATATAATAAGGATCTTTCCATTGATGATTTAAGTAGATATTGAGTCCAAGAAAGAGTGCAAAAACAATAAGGTAGATAATCGAATATCTAGCCCATTTTGATTGTTTGGCAAACACTAAAAGTAGGACACCTGCAAAAATCATATATAGAAAGCGAATAACAACCCCAATTGAGAGACCACTATCCATGTTCAAAACCATGTACGTCGTTAGCATATCAATAATTGGCTGAATTGAAATAAAACCAACGAACAGAAAAAATAACCAGTATGTGTTCTTCATATAGTACTCTCCTGTTTTACGTGAATTAACGTTTTCTTTTAACTAAAAGCATAACACCTTCTACTCTGCATAATAGCGTCGACATTAAGTATACTAAACCACCTGCAATACAGACAATACCAAATCGTAAGATAACATGTAATGAATTCAAAAATGCGATGTCCTTTAAGAAGAACATGACGATAGCAACAGGTACGGAAGCTAAAAGAATTTTTCCTGTTTCTTTCACTAGATATCCGTAATGGAAGTGATTGATTTGTTTTGCCAGCATAACGAATACGATGGCTGTATAGAAAAAGGCAACCACTGACATGGAAAGTGCTAACCCTTGGTATCCCATAAATTTAGTGAAAATCATGTTAAAGATGATATTTAACACAATGGATAATAAGCCTGCTCTCATAATAAGATAACCTTTTTGAAGAGAATAAAATCCTTTTGCAAGAACAGCTTGCAGCGAATAGAAAAACACCGAACCTAGGTAATAATAAGATACATCCGTTGTTTTTAACGTTGAATGTGCGTCAAATGCACCGCGCTGATAAGCAATCATTACAATGTCTTTCATATAAAAAATCATAATGACAATCGTTGGAATTAGCAGCATCAGCATAAACGTAATCCCTTTTTCAATTCCCGATTTAAAACGTTCTTCATCTTTTTCAGAAATGGCTCTTGCAATCAGCGGATAAATAATGGTTGCGACCGTAACCCCGAATATTGCCTGGGGAATACTTACAAGTCTGAAGGCGTAATTTAAGTATGAAATAACACCTTCACCAAAGGAGCCAGCAAAGAAGAAGTTTACAGTTAAATTAATTTGACCGACCATAATGGTCACACCAACAGGGATAAATACTTTATAAAAAGCCACCACTTCATCACGGTCAATTTTTTGCTTCCATAACAGCAGATGCTGCGGTTTAAAATAGACAACTTTAATTAAGAAAGAAGCAATTGTTCCTACAAAATAGCCAAGAGCAATTGCATAGCCGCCCATAATTGAGTGTAATAGGATTGTACTTAAAATCGTAAATAGTACCACAACCGTTTGAGAAAACACGGAGAAAGAATATTGACTTCGTGCATCAAATACCCCTTCGTATACGGCATTCACTCCAACTAGTGAAAGAGACAAGAAGTACATAACGCCCGTATAAATTCCTAGTTCAATTGCTGCTTTGGAAAAATTAGAATACGAAGCGGGAAAGTAAAAGAAAGCGGCAATTGATCCGAGAACCGAAATAATGAAACAAATAAGAAAGGTTGATTTAACAATATTAGTCAAATGAACCTTTCCTTTATTTTCTTTTTCATAACGTAAATAACTAGGAATAAACGCATCCTTCATCCCCGTTAACATAAATAAAATAAAAGCGTTTGGAATGATCATTGCTGCGTTGTATGAATCGACGATATAACTTGTACCGAAATAGTTAGCAATAACTAAATCACGAATCATACTAGAAAATTTCAAAAATAATGTTGATATGAGCAGTAAAATGCTCGCGAATTTTAAGTTTTTCATGCGAAACTCCTACCTTTTCAAGTTATCTCATCAACTATTAGCAATAAAGAAGCATCCGACAATTAGAAGAATACAGCCGATAACTTGTTTTGTTGTAACTTTTTCTTTAATTAAAAAGTAACCGAATGTTAATGTCCAAATATACGTAATAGACGTGAGCGGAAATACAATAGAGTAAGGTAACAGCGTTAAAACATACACATTAAGCAGAGCTGCCGCCCCGTAAAAAAGGCCGCCACCCACAAAGCAAATAAGCGCTAGCTTTATCTTTTTTTCATTTAAATACGTAGAAATATACTTGAAAAAGACAGCTCCAACTGAACCTAAAAGGGTCATAATAAGTAAAAGCGGGATACTATTCATCTTGGCCACCTACTAAAATTACACCTACGATAATAATAAGAGTACCGACCAGCTTCATAGGGCTAATGGTTTCATTTAATAGAAAGAAACCATTAGCAATGCTGATTACGTATCCTAGGCTTAAAAATGGATGAAGCAAGGAAACTCTTTCAAATTTAAAAGCGGCAATCATAAAAACCGCTCCTAATCCATAAAGAAAAAAACCAATAATTAAATTTAAGTTAAATGAAGCTTCGGACAACTTCCAAAAAAGTTGTCCAACAGCTGTAAACAGGGAAGCCACGATAATGAGTGTGATTCCTAGCTTTTTGTTGTAATTGCTCTCCATCAGGAGGTCACACCCCTTTCGTTCTGATCAAATCGGATAAAAGGAAGACCAATAAAGAAGAAAGACACAAATACGCTTGCTAATAAATATCGAAAATCTTGAGCCGGCAATGCCGCAAGAACAGAAAGCGTGTTAAGAGCCCAAGGAATGACGATAATAAGTGACGTAAATCCTCTTCGAATCACTAGCATTAATGAAAATAATAAAATGACACAGTGATAAAAAGCTGGTTTCCATAAGAATGTAAAAACAGGGTGCTTAAAAATAGCTAAGTAAGCATTGGCAGTATGCGTAATAAACGGCTCGATTACTTTATTTTTAAGACCTAAATCATTGCCGTAATAAATGTTGGTTACATACGTATCTGTGTAGCCATCTTTAAAAGGATTGATTTGCCATACTAAAGCCGTTTGTTTGAGAAAGCCCTCCGTTGCTAGATAAGGATTTTTGATGACAATGCTAGCATAATTTTTAAAATAAAGACCTAGATCATTAAAAATAAACTCGCGGTCGTAGTATTTCCAAGTGAATTTAATAGGATCGCTTTTATATGGATTGTACTTTTCTTTCCACAATTCAATAGGAAGCACTTTATTAAAATATTCGCGCTCTTCTTTTGACATCTCCCCATCATTTGAAATGATGTTTGCAATTTGTTGAGTTGGGATAGACAAAGCCTCATTTGGATCCGAAGGCTGTACATCAAGCCACGTGAACACAGGGCCTGTAACAATCTTTTGTAAAATAAAGACGACTAAGAAAATCGTGACAAGAGGTTTCCAATTTTTTCTGAATAAGACGATCATTAAAAGGAAAGTCAAAACAAATACAGGAAAACCATTATGTCTAAAGAAAGCTACTCCAAATGCGGAAAGTAAAAGTAAGAAAAAGCCTGCTTTACTTTTAATCCAAGCACCTTTTGACAAATAGATTTTTGCAATATTCACCGTAAAAAACAACAGAAAAGCACTGTATAAAATATCTTTCCAAATAATAATTGAAAAGATTAAAAAGCTTGGAATAATGACAATAATAGCTGTTAAAAGTCCAATCATAACAGGATGTGCTTTGCGTTTAATGAAAAAGTCAAACGTATAGGCGTATATGCTTACTACAACAACAATTTGCGTGAATGCTACAATTCCTGGGTTATCCCATATTTTTGTCAGCAGCATAATCAGCCACGTAATCATAATAGGGTGCCAATCGTTAAATTCTCCGTTATGTGCCTGTCTCCACTGTGCTAATGAATCGGGAGTCATGGCCGCTGGGAAAAAGGCGAACCAGTAATATAGACTAACAGCTAAAATAAGAATCGTAACAATTCCTAGGTAACGCTTTGGGTGTGCAAATTTATAGTGAAAATCGTTTATCTGTTTGATAGCGCTGAGTACAGCGGCCGTCAGCAGCATTGCCAATAAGGTACGGCTGATGGCATACAAAACGAGTAAGAAAATAGTTGAGCTTGTCATATGTAAGTTATCTAAAAGCGAAAACTGTACGATAAACGAAAAAACAATCAGCAATAGCCATTCTAGCGGTTTAAATGAAGCATAAGCTCTATTTTTATAAATAAAAATAGAGCTTATGATGGTAAATACAAGTGCAGCAAAAAGGGAAAGATAATGAACACCGTCTGGATTACCAATACTTAAACCGATAAGAATAATTAAAGCTGTTACTGTAAGCAGCAAAATACTTTTTTTATTCTTCATCATTGTTATTCTCCTACTTGTTCAATCTGTTCAATTTTTTTATTTAGTTCTAATTCATATTGCTTGCGATTTAATGAAGCGATTGTATCTAGAATTAATCCACAGACGAAAGATAAAACACCTAACACCATCAATCCAGTTGCTAAGATAGATGAAGGTACTTTGGTAATAAAGCCTGTATCAAAAAATTCATAAAGTACCGGAGCACCAACAGCTAATCCTGCGACAATAAATAACACTGTCCAAATGGAGAAGAACTGAAGCGGCTTGTACTCTTTAAATAACGTAAAAATCATTCGTAACACTTTAAATCCATCAGAGAACGTATTAAGTTTCGATTCGCTGCCTTCAGGTCGATCGCGATAATCGATCGCGATTTCTTTTAGGCGGAAGCGTTTATCTAACGCGTGAAGACTCATTTCTGTTTCAATTTCAAATCCCGGGCTCATCACAGGTATTGATTTTACAAATAATTTATCGTACGCACGATAACCTGTCATGATATCTTTAATGTTACTTTTGTACAGGCCGTTAATTAAAGAACGTACTAAGTTGTTACCAAAATTATGGAAAGCACGTTTGTTTTCTTCGAGATACGTTCCGTTTGATAAACGATCTCCAATGACCATGTTAGCTTCTCGATTTCTAATAGGCTCAATTAATTGATGAACAAATTCTGCAGGATACGTATCATCCCCATCTACCATGACATAACAATCTGCATCAATTTCTTGAAACATCGAACGTACAACGTTTCCTTTTCCTTGCTTGAATTCTTTTTTGACGATTGCCCCGTGTTCAAGTGCAATTTCACTTGTGCGATCTTTTGAATTGTTATCGTACACATAAATATCTGCACTAGGCAGTTCGCGTTTGAAATCGTCAATTACTTTTCCAATTGTTACTTCCTCGTTATAACAAGGAATTAAAACTGCGACTTTCATTTTTCCACCTCATCAAAAAAAATTGTTGGTAGTTGTTCAGCAATTACATCTACTGTGTAGCGGTTTGCTGTTTGTAACGCCTGTTGAGACATTTGCTGTTTCACATCTTCAGGAAGATTAATATAAGCCTGTAGCTGTGAAGCTAGTTCGTCTACATTTTTAGGCTCAAAGAATAGACCATTCTTTCCGTCTATAATGTAATCTTTTAGACCACCAATCTGACTCCCAATTACGGGTGCTCCGCAAGCCATAGCTTCGAGGCCGACTAAGCCCAAACTTTCTCCTTTTCTTACGGTCGGAAACACGAATGCTTCAATCGCATTATATACGTAAGCAAGAGAGGACTGAGGAAGGAGAGGGAAATGGATGACTTTTTCCTCTAGGCCCAGAGTCTTGATCATTTCCTTAAATGCAGCTTCGTCTTTTCCGCTTCCAACGTATAGGTATTTGTAAGAAGTGGGCATTTGTTGTTCAGCTTTTGCAATTGCTTGCAGGTAGTATTCCCATCCTTTACCCACATCAATGCGGCTTACACATCCAAGATAACGGATAGTAGGGTCCAAGTTTAGTTCTTGATAAGCTTTGCTTTTATCTGCATAAGGGTGAAACAGATCTTTATTCACTCCTCCGCTTGGAAAAATATAAATTGGGTTATAAACCTTATATTTCTCTTCAACGAGCCCTTTATAATAAGGAGAAGGAGTAATAATTTTAGTGGAATGTTGCAATAAGTCATTTACTCTAGGCTGATACTTTTCCTGTGAAGGTACTTCAGGTACAACGTCTGAACCATGCACGTTTGTCACAATCTTCACATTCTTCTTTAGCTTTTTAAGAATCAGCAGCGGAAGAGCATTATGAGATGCATAATGTACGTAAAGGTAGTCGTAGTTTTTTGTCAAGCCCGTCAAGACGACATTAGCATAATGAGAAGCATAGCTAAAAAGCTTGCTTAATTTGTTTGTCTTTTTTTGCATGACAATTTTATCAACTTGAATACCATGTTGAACTAAAATTTTTTCAGTGTTTTGAACAAATACACCATAGCTCGGGAATTGTTCAGAAGGATACATATTTGAAATCAACAAAATTTTCATGATTATTTCACACCTATTTTTCTTTATTAGTTTATGATAATGACAACGGGTGTTCATTTAAATAGAGCTTACATGTATCATCTTACTATTAAGTTGAGTGATTTTATTGATAAACATGCAAAAATGGGTTGCATATCGCCAACATCACAATATTATAGCACACCTACTTTTTAAAATGCGAAAGTTTATCGGACACTTCTAAAACGATAGATAAAGCAGTAAAGAAGATGATTTTCACATCATCATAATCACACGAAAAAAAGCGAACGCTATTCGTTCGCTTTATGTCACTTATTTCACTTCAACGCTGACCCCAAAATGGTCGGAAACAACGGGATAATGTATGCCGTTAAAAACCACAGTTGATGACTGAATATCCTGCGCATGACTCGATAGAATTAGATCAAGGCGCAGTGCCCGTTCATTATCATCCCATCCAGCAATGTTACCTTTAACTGTAATACCGCTGTCTTTTTTGTTCGATAGAGTATACGTATCATAGAGGCCTTGGCTCAACAGGTAGTCGTAACCTTCATTTCGTCTATGAGCGTCATTATTAAAGTCTCCGAGTAGGAAAAATGGGTTATCTTTGTGTACATGAGCTAGCAGCGTATCAACTTGCTGCTTGAACGGCTCTTCCTCGTCATCCCACCAGCCAAGATGACAAGAATAAAACGTAAGGAGTTCTTTTTCATATTCGATTGTTGCTCCAACAATTCTTCTCGTTTTCCAATAGTCAATATTTGACGTTTGTGAAACAAAAAATGAATGCTCTTCAATAATCGGGTGTTTCGTTAAAATGGCAATTCCTTCTTCATACACTTCATAGCCTATATGAGATAAATCCCATACCAATTGATAGTCTTCACCTTGCTTACCCAGTTCTTTTGCTAAAAGCCAAGCGTAATTATCGCTACGAATGTAGTCATATACATAAGGTGCGTCTACTTTTTGGCTTACTTCCTGTAAAGAAATGACATCATATTTTTCTTTTTTAATTACTTCAGCTAGACAAGATAACTTGTCTAGCTGATTTTCCTCTTGCCAAGAGTGGCAATTTAACGTTAATAGCTTCATTATGTTAAGCTCCTAACAAATCTTGAATGTCGGATTTCAAAACATCCGCTTTAGGTCCATAAATAGCTTGTACCCCTTTATCTTTCAAGATTAAACCAAGGGCTCCGTTTTGTTTCCACTCACTTTCTCCTGCAACGGCATGTATATCTTTTACCGTTACACGTAAGCGAGTCATACAAGCATCAACGTCTTCAATATTGTTTTCTCCGCCAAGCAGTCCAATAATGACTGGGGCAAGCGAATCATTTTTCACCTGCTTGCTGCTTGTTGCAGTTGTTTCTTCATCGATATAGTTTCCGTTACGTCCCGGCGTTGGGAAGTTAAAACGTTTGATTAAGAAGTTTGCCACTCCAAAATTTAAGCCAAAGAATACAAGGCAGGCGATGACAAAGTTCATTAAGTCAGCCCATAGTCCAGCTTTGATAATCATTGGTGTACGTGTTAATAGTTCAATTACGCCAAATGAGTGTACGCGAACATGAACAATATCAACAATGGCAAAAGCCAGTCCCGTCATAATGGCGTATACGACGTATAGAAGAGGTGCCGTGAACATGAACATAAATTCAATCGGTTCTGTTACGCCTGTTAAGAAAACAGCCAGCCCAGCTGAAAAGAACATTGAACGATATTTCGAACGTTTGTCAGGATCTACGTTACGATACATTGCTAAAGCGATTCCAATTAGCGACGCACAAGATAAAATCATCTGTCCTACTTTAAAGCGTGCAGGTGTAACGTCATGTAATAGCTGCTTGTAGCTTTCCATATCTCCTGCAGCACGGAAATTATTTAAATCTGCAATCCAAGCAAGCCATAAAGGGTCTTGACCAGCAACAGTCGAACCTGCTCCAGAACCTGTTAAAATTTTGTACGTTCCGCCTAGCTCCGTGTAGTTCATAGGAACTGTCAGCATATGATGAAGACCAAATGGAAGAAGCAGACGCTCTAATGCTCCGAAAATAAATGGTGCTAGAATAGGAGCCGTGTCTCTAGATGTTGCAATCCACTGTCCGAAGCTGTTTAGTGAACCTTGGATGAACGGCCATACAATGGATAAAAGCAGTGCCGTTACAAATGAACCACCGATGACCACAAATGGTACGAAGCGCTTGCCGTTAAAAAACGAAAGGGCTTCAGGCAATTTATCATAGTTGTAATATTTATTGAATAAATTCGCGCCTAAAAACCCAGCGATAATTCCTACGAACACTCCCATGTTAAGAGCGGGAGATCCTAAAATAGATGTGAAGTAGTCTTTTACAACTAATTCTTGTCCAAACAGTGATTGAACCGTTGCTTTTGAATCTGAGAGCATTTCTGCTTGAACTCCGAAAATGGCTCCTGTAATTCGATTAATAAGAATGAATGCGATGAGTGCAGCAAATGCACCTCCAGCACGTTCTTTTGCCCAAGAGCCCCCGATGGCAACAGCGAACAAAATGTGAAGATTTGTAATGATACCCCAGCCTATGTCTTCCATCACGCGTGCAATTGTTTGTACAGCAGTGATGTCTCCCCCAGTCATTGCAACTAGTTTTCCAAGTGAAATCATAATACCAGCTGCGGGCATAACCGCTACTACTACTAATAAAGCCTTACCAAATTTCTGCCAAAAATCAAATGAAAAGAACTTCTTCATAGTTTTTCCCCTTCCCCTATGTATGGGTTTTCATTTTATTTTTTGATAAACTATATTTCAAAGATAGTGCAACCGTTTGCATAGCCTTATTGTAATAAAAGGGCTTTCATAATGCAATACTGTAATTTCTCTTTTTTTGAAAAATTTATTCATGAGTTATAAATGATGAAAAAATTTTTATGATAAAGTGAACAATATCAACGGTATTTTAACACGATGGAATGTAATCAAAGCATTCAAGTAATGGCATAAAGACAAGTGCAGAGGAGGATAATATGAAAAAAGAAGGGCTACAAGCGATTATTTTTGATTTAGACGGTGTTATTGCAGATACGGTACATTTATATTATAGAGCAAATAAAAAAGTAGCAGATCAACTTAACGTTTCATTTTCTGAAGAACTGAATCAGCAGCTGCAGGGGATCAGCCGAGTGAAAACTGTAGAGCTCATTGCTGCACAAGGCAACGTGCGTCTCACAGTGGAAAAAAAAGAACAGCTTGCTGATGAAAAGAATAAGCATTATCAAACATTAATAAGGAAAATGACAAAGGATCATCTACTTCCAGGAATACAATTGTTGTTAGAGGATTGCAAAAAGCAAGGCATTAAAATGGGAATTGCTTCTTCTAGTTCAAATGCAAATACTGTAATAGATTCGCTAGGAATACGTTCTTTTTTTGATTGCATTGTGGATGTAAGAAAAATAAAGAAGGGAAAACCAGATCCAGAAATATTTTTGACAGCTGCCGATCAATTACAAGTAAAACCCTATGCATGTGTGGCCATAGAAGATGGAGAGGCCGGTGTAAAAGCTATTAATCAAACAGATATGGTTTCTATCGGCGTTGGTAAGCATCTGAAGGAAGAGGATGTAAATTTTCACGTATATTCAACAGCTGATTTGCATTTAAAGACGATCAAAGAGGTTTTCGAAAAAGCAAGAAAAGGAACAGATTATAACAGCGCGTATACAAAAAATTAGTAAATCTTTTACATGCAAGTAGCAAAGCCTAAAAAAACATATGCTAGAATAAAATAAGAGAGCAAAGATACATAGGAAGGGGTACATCATGATTAAATGTATTGCGATCGATATGGATGGAACTTTAGTAAATAGTGAACAAGTTGTAAGTAAAGAAAATGCCCAAGCGATTAAGACAGCTCAAAAAGCAGGGGTGGAAGTTGTTGTTGCTACGGGACGTTCTTATGAAGAGGCCCGTTATGTTTTAGAAGAAGCAGGACTTCATACATATTTAATTTGTGCAAACGGAGCAGAGCTTCGGAATCCACAAGGGGAAAAACAATATTCAGTAGGCATGACGATGGAATCTATTCGCGAAGTAGAAAATATTTTTAAGAAGTTTCAGTTGTACTTTGAAGTCTATACAAGTGAAGGTACGTATTCAAATGACTATGAAAAAGCTTTGTCGGTATTAATGGATATTTATTTAAGCGCTAGCTTAAAAGATAATTATGAAAAATCGTTAGAAGCGGCAAAAGAGCGTTTCAATAGCGGCAGAGTAAAGCTTATTGAAGAGTATGAAGCGTTGTTTCAAGATCCAAACAAGGACATTTATAAGCTGCTTGCTTTCTCTTTTGACGAAGAAAAGTTAGAACAGGCAAAAATAGAACTTGTGAAGTTAGATTCGATTGCAGTCAGTGCATCTGGTAAAGAAAATATTGAAATAAATGATGAAAATGCTCAAAAAGGAATTGCAGTTACATCATTTGTTCAAGAACGCCATATTTCTTTAGAAGAAACGATGGCCATTGGAGACAATTATAACGACGTATCGATGTTTCAGCGAGTTGGACGTGCTGTAGCGATGGGGAATGCCCCTCAAGAAATTAAAGAGTTTGCCCATATCGTAACAGGAACAAATGACGAGCACGGCGTAGCTCAAGCTATTTTAAATGCGCTTGAAACAGTTAAACAATAAGCAAACTAAAAAGCATGCCTAAAGGCATGCTTTTTAGTTTGTTACTTTCTCCTTGTTACGACGGTATGCACCGTGGTTTGTTGGTCCAACATATTGATTTAAAGCAAATGAATGACGAATTGCTTCTGTAATAAATTCTTTTGCTGTATAAATAGCTTGTTTGACGTCACTGCCTTTTGCCAATTCAGCAGCAATCGCAGCTGAGTATGTGCATCCAGCACCGTGCGTAAATGTCGTTTCAATACGTTCAGACTCTAAGATCTCAAACGTCTTTCCATCATAAAGCAAATCGATTGCTTTTTCATGCGCCAATTTATTTCCGCCTTTAATCAATACATATTCGGCACCAAGGTCAAAAATTTTAACGGCTGCTTCTTTCATTTTATCCACCGTTTTGATAGGACCAAGTCCGCTTAATTGACTAGCTTCAAATAAGTTAGGCGTTACGACCGTTGCTTTTGGAACTAGTACATCACGCAAGCTGACAGTTGTTTCCGGGTGAAGCGCTTCGTCCTCTCCTTTACATACCATCACAGGATCTACTACGACATTTTTTAAACCATATTCTTCAATTGTTTTTGCGGCTAGTTCAATAATTTCCACTGAGCCAAGCATACCTGTTTTTAGAGCTTGTACGCCTACGCCTTTTACAATTGTTTTCAACTGCTGTTCAACAGTTGAAACTTCTTGCGGAAATACGTTATGAGACCAGCTGTTATCGGGATCCATTGTTACAATTGTTGTTAAAGCTGTCATTCCGTAAACACCCAGTTCTTGGAATGTTTTTAAATCCGCTTGAATGCCAGCTCCGCCGCTGCTGTCAGAACCCGCAATGGTTAATGCTTTATTCATTGTCATAAAAAATCCTCCCGTATTTTAAGTTCATAGAGAAAATAGAGTAAAACTTCCACCGGTTGGTTTTTAGTTGCCCAATGTGTTTTAGATAAATTTCTTCCATTCACTTTTTCTTCTATTTTATCGCTTTTAATGTAGATATTCAATTTCTAAAAACTGTATGAATCCTAAGTGTATACTTTTGTCTTAGCCTCTTTTACCTTATGGTACAAGCACTCTTTCTTTTTATGAATAAAATAAAGAGAAACTTAAGAAAGGGTGATTCACATAAAAAAACATTCTAATCATAACAGTTATAAAGACGATTCGTATTCTTTCAATAAATCACAACCTCGCAAAAAAAACCATAAAGATTATTATATGAATTCAAATTTAACAAACGATCACTTCAGAACTGTTAAGGCGGGCACTTTAAATGTTTGTATAATTGTATTACCAGGAGCTAAAGTTGATAGAAACTCCAAAGATAATCAGTCTATAGTTCCCAATCGTGTAAAAAGAGACATAGCAGCTGCTAATAAAATATGGAAACAATATGAGAAAAACCGATTAATCCAAGGTGTTACATTTACTATTACACGTTCAGTTGTTTTTTTTGAAAACATCAGTGGTATTGTTAGTAATGCGGAAAATTTTCCAATTGGAGGGCTTAGTCATCTTACAATGGTACAAGCAATGCTTAAAACTGGCCGAAAAGTTTGTCAAAATGCTGATGTGTATGTATTTTACATGAATGGAAATAGATTTGGGCCTGTTAATTCTGATTATTCATCTACTCTCGCTGTAACTTATAATTCTTTTCCGCTTATTATTATGACAAATGCAAGTACAGATGAGTATCTTCTCGCACATGAATTGGGTCATTTTATGTTTATTACGAATCGTTTTAACGAGACGGATGATCCAGAACCTT
The DNA here is from genome assembly GCF_056099005.1 of Priestia sp. 53B2. NCBI lineage: Bacteria > Bacillati > Bacillota > Bacilli > Caryophanales > Bacillaceae > Priestia > Priestia sp. 53B2. Next base: position 286,772 of record NZ_JBLZXA010000009.1, on the reverse strand, counting down.
TTCATGAACTAGATGGAAATCATAATAGAACGCCTAGTAACCTTATGTTTCCTACTCCTGAATTCTGGCCAATAGTACCGGAGATTACCAGTGAACAGATACACAAAGCTTTAAATAGTCGTGTTTTTTATAGCTAATTGTTGTTCATGCAAATTAAAAACGCCCTTAACAGCGGGTTAAGGACGTTTTTCACTATTTATTAGATAGAAGCTAATTCTTTTTCAAGAGCTACGTCTACTGATACATAATCATAACCTAAATCATGTGCAACTGCTTCGTACGTAATGGCTCCGTTTGCAACGTTCACTCCTAATTTTAACGCTTCGTTTTGAGCGATTGCTTTGTGAACACCTTTAGAAGCAATTTGAAGTGCGTAAGGTACGGTTACGTTTGTTAAAGCAATTGTTGATGTGCGAGGAACTGCTCCCGGCATGTTTGCAACTGCATAGTGTACAACCCCGTGCTTTTCATAAGTCGGCTGATCGTGTGTTGTAATGTGGTCGATTGTTTCAACAATACCACCTTGGTCGATTGCTACGTCAACAATAACAGAACCTGGCTTCATTGTTTTTACCATTTCTTCTGTTACTAGTTTTGGAGCTTTTGCACCTGGGATTAATACTGCGCCAATCACTAAATCTGACTCTGCTACTGCATCCGCAATATTGTAAGGATTTGACACTAGCGTATTGATTTGGTTGCCAAAGATATCGTCTAATTGACGTAGGCGTTCAGGACTTAAATCAATAATTGTTACATCAGCACCCAGGCCGATTGCGATTTTTGCAGCATTTGTACCAACACCGCCGCCGCCGATAATCGTTACTTTTCCGCGGCTAACTCCAGGAACACCCGCTAATAAAATTCCTTTTCCACCGTTTGATTTTTGAAGGAATTGTGCACCGATTTGAGCAGCCATACGTCCTGCTACTTCACTCATAGGTGTTAATAGAGGCAATGTACGATTTACTGCTACTGTTTCATAAGCAATGGCTGTTACGCCGCTATCTTTTAATGCTTTTGCTAGTGCTGGTTCAGCTGCTAAGTGAAGGTATGTGAATAGGATAAGACCTGGTCTAAAATAGCCGTATTCACTAGCTAATGGTTCTTTTACTTTCATAACCATTTCAGCTTGTGCCCAAACGTCAGCTGCTGTCTCAACAATTTCAGCTCCAGCTTTTACATAATCTTCGTTTGTGAAGTTACTTCCAATACCCGCTTCATTTTCAATTAATACACGATGACCTGTACCAACAAATGATGCTACGCCTGCTGGTGTAATCGCTACTCGGTTTTCGTTGTTTTTGATTTCTTTTGGTACGCCAATAATCATGATTAATTTCCCCCTTGGTCGTTTGTGTACCTTCAGTATAAAGAAAGTTTTATGAAATTTCTTTGTCTAGAAAGAAGAATTGAAGAAGTGGTTTTTGTTTAAACACACAAATGTAAACGCTTACTTATCAGAATTTTTAATTTTCATGTAAGTTCATCTAACATCATAAGGAAATAAAAAGTAAAAAAAGAGCTATTCGTTTATTTTCTAATAAACGAATAGTTCAATGTTAAAAGAAGTTACATTATCTGTTATTTTTTATATTTCATTAACTTAATATCAATATAAAGAGTCATTTTTTGATTAACGTCCTTTAAGTTAATATCACCAATCTCTGAAATTCGCTTTAATCGATAGCTAAGTGTATTCATATGCACATTTAATTCTTTTGCTGCTTCGTTAATGTTATTATCATTATTTAAAAATACTTCGAGAGTCTCCACCAAGTTGCTATTATGACGAAGATCGTAATCAGTTAGCTTCTTTAAAGAATGGTTTTCAAATTGATCTTGCACGCGCTTCTCTAAAATAACATCAAGAAATTGATAAATACCTAATTCCTGATAGTTAATAATCTCTTTCGTTTCTTCTGGAAACTTACTTTTCATATCTAATACGTTCAAGGCTTCTTTATAACTTTTTTCGATATGATCGTGCGATGAATAAATACTGCTGCAGCTAGCTTTAATTTGAGTAACATCAAAGCGTTCATACATGTTGCCTCTAAAATAGTCTACAAAATCTCGCTGTTCATCAAGAGGGTTTTCAACCGCATCCAAAGAAAGCAGTAAGATTAAGTCATTGCAATCAATTGTATAAAGAACGATTTTCAAGCGATGCATCGTTTTTAGCATATACGAGATTTGACGTTCAGCTTCAGGTGTAATATCTTCTTGGAAGCGGAAGATAGCAATGGAAAACGTTGATGGAGCTGTAATTTGAGCTTCATAAAACGCTTCTGAAATTTCCTGGCGAGACTTAATGTGACCAGTTAATAATTTCCAGAAGAATTCCTGTGAACGTTCCTCTCGTTTATACTTTCGAATTTGAAGCTGTAGCAATTTATTTTTTAATACATTCGCAGCTTTTTTTAATAGCTCTACTTCTTCGTCGCCTAAGGCTTTCTCAATTTCAACAGCCCAGATGAATCCTAGAACTTCTTCATTTTTCCAGATGGAAATAGCTATACGATCTCCAAGTCCAATTTCATTTATATTTTTCACACGCACAGGTTCATTTGTCTCAAGCAGTTTAGGAATAATGCCTTCTTTCCATAAGTTGTTGATGACTTTTTCCGGAACTCTTCTTCCAATAATCGTGGCAATACGCGCCTGGTCCGTTCTTTCGTCATGGGTGCTATAAGCTAATAAGCGATGATTAGCATCTTCAATGGTAATAGGACAGTTCAATACTTCGCTAATGCGATCAGCGAATTCTTCAAGCGTATCAAAATTTTCCTTGAACGGATCTTTGATTGGTTTCGTCATATATAAAATCCCTCTTCATAAAACAAAATAAGTACTAGTACAGCTTTTTTAGCTGCAATAAATATAGTAAAACGGTAACAACCGTGTTGATCATCAATTCATTGAAATGATTAACTGCTTAATATTTTAACAAAAGTAATTGTTTAAGAAAATGTTAAAATGCGTCTAAAGGTAGTTAAGAATGCACGGATGATTAGTAACTGCGTTCATTTCGCTTATTTTATCGAAATTTTCTTCAAAATAATCAATGTTCGGTGAGCATGATTCTTTTCAAATGTGTATAATAAAACGTATGATTATGGTTATATCAAACTTGAATCTGTAACTTTCTTTATGATATGTTCAGTTACGATTAGGTTGACCAATTCATATTACACATGAAGGGAAGAATTTAACATGGCAAAACAACAAATCGGTGTTATCGGTTTAGCGGTTATGGGGAAAAACTTGGCGCTAAACATTGAGAGCAGAGGCTATTCTGTTTCAGTTTATAACCGCTCTCCTGAAAAGACAGAAGAGTTCCTAAAAACAGAAGCAGAAGGTAAAAATTTTGCAGGTACATACAGTGTGGAAGAGTTTATTAATTCTCTTGAAAAACCGCGTAAAATTTTATTAATGGTTAAAGCTGGTGCTGCTACAGATGCAACAATTGATTCGTTAAAACCATACTTAGAAAAAGGCGACATTTTAATCGATGGCGGAAATACATTCTTCCAGGATACAATTCGTCGTAACAAAGAGCTAGAAGAATTAGGTATCCATTTCATCGGTACAGGCGTATCCGGCGGAGAAGAAGGCGCATTAAAAGGACCTTCAATCATGCCTGGCGGACAAAAAGAAGCATATGAACTTGTAAAACCAATCTTAACAGCTATTTCAGCAAAAGTTGAAGGCGATGATTGCTGCACATACATTGGACCAAATGGTGCAGGTCACTACGTAAAAATGGTTCATAACGGCATCGAGTACGGCGATATGCAGTTAATTTGTGAAGCATACTTCATTATGAAAAACGTATTAGGTTTAGAAACAGATGAACTACATGAAGTATTTGCTGAATGGAATAAAGGCGAGCTAGATAGCTACTTAATTGAAATCACAGCTGATATCTTTACGAAAAAAGATGAAGAAACAGGTAAAGCACTTGTAGACGTTATTTTAGACACTGCAGGTCAAAAGGGTACAGGTAAATGGACAAGCCAAAGTGCGCTTGATTTAGGTGTACCACTACCAATCATTACGGAATCTGTATTTGCGCGCTTTATTTCAGCTATGAAAGAAGAACGTGTAAAAGCAAGCAAAGTATTGAGCGGTCCAAATGCAGCTGCATTTGAAGGTGATAAAACCGAATTAGTAGAAGCAATCCGTAAAGCATTGTACATGAGTAAAATTTGTTCATATGCGCAAGGGTTTGCTCAAATGAAAGCAGCTTCTGAAGAATATGACTGGAATTTACAGTACGGTGATATTGCAATGATCTTCCGTGGTGGTTGTATCATCCGTGCACAATTCTTACAAAAAATTAAAGAAGCTTACGATCGCGATGCAGATTTAACAAACTTATTATTAGACCCATACTTCAAGGATATCGTAGAAGGCTATCAGTCGGCTCTTCGTGAAGTTATTTCAATTGCGGTTAAACAAGGTATTCCTGTACCAAGTTTCTCAAGTGCATTAGCTTACTATGACAGCTACCGTACAGAAACGTTACCAGCGAACCTTTTACAAGCGCAACGTGACTACTTCGGAGCTCACACATATCAACGTGTTGATAAAGAGGGCGTATTCCATACTGAGTGGTTAAAATAAAAAACAAGAAAAGCAGCTGTATACTACAGCTGCTTTTTTTATTTACTCTTTAGGTGAGAAGTTGTCTTCTCCGACTGGCCACCAGTGAAAACCATCTTCAGCAAGCAATGCGTCTGATTCTTTTGGTCCCATTGAACCTGATTCGTAGTTCGGGAAGTTTTGTGCTTTTGTGCTTTCCCATGCTTCTGAAATGGTATCAACAAACTTCCAAGAAAGGGCTACTTCATCCCAGTGAGTAAAGTTCGTTGCATCTCCAAGCATGCAATCATAAATAAGGCGCTCATAAGCTTCCGGTGTATTCATTTTATCTCCACAGTTATTGCAATAGTTCAAGTTAATTGGTGTGGACGATGTTGCACCTGGCGTTTTACGCGCGTTTAAGTGAAGCGTAATGCCTTCTTCCGGTTGGATATGAATGACAAGCAAGTTTGGATGAATTTCTTTATCTTTATTGAAGTACAGGTTCATTGGTAAGTCTTTGAACTGTACAACAATTGTCGTTGCTTTTTCTTTCATACGTTTACCTGTACGGATATAAATTGGTACCCCAGCCCATCTGAAGTTATCAATCATAAGCTTACCAGATACAAATGTAGCGGTATTAGACTCAGGATCAACCGAGTTTCCTTCGCGATAGCCGATAACTTCTTCTCCTTCAAGTACACCTTTGCCGTATTGGCCTCGTACAAAATAATCATCTACTTCATCTACTGATAAAGAGCGAAGAGCACGCAATACTTTTACTTTTTCACTGCGAATTTCTTCCGGTGTTAATTTAATTGGCGGTTCCATTGCAAGCAATGCCACCATTTGAAGCATATGGTTTTGTACCATATCTCGAAGGGCACCTGAAGATTCATAGTAACGGCCACGGTCTTCTACACCAAGCGTCTCGCTAGACGTAATTTGGATGTTTGAAATGTATTGGTTGTTCCACATCGGTTCAAATAGAGCATTTGCAAAACGGATAACTTCGATATTTTGCACCATTTCTTTACCGAGGTAGTGATCGATACGATAAATTTGATCTTCCTTAAATGCATGGCGAATTTGTTCATTTAGTTCTTTAGCAGAAGGATAATCATGGCCAAACGGCTTTTCAATGACTAGGCGACTCCAACCGTCTGTTTGTGTTAAACCTTCATTTTTTAAATTCGAAGCAATTGTTCCGAAAAATTCAGGTGCCATTGCTAGATAGAAAATACGATTTCCAGGCACGTTGTATTGCTCATCAAGGCTTTCTGTTAGGCTTTTTAATTCTTGATAAGAAGCGACATCTGTTACGTCAAACGGTTGGTAATAAAAATGTGAAGCAAACTTTTCAATGTCAGCGTCACTGTTTTTGAAACTGCTCACTGATTTTTTTACATTTTCGCGTAATTCGTCATTAGTCCAAGGTCTTCTTGCGACACCAACAACAGCGAAATCTTCCGATAGTTTGTTCGCTTTATATAAGCGGAAAATAGAGGGGAATAACTTACGTTTTGCTAAATCACCTGTAGCGCCAAAAATTACGATAATGGATTTTGGTTGTACATTTGTCATTACTTCTAGGACCTCACTTTGTCGTAGTTACGTTCAATTTTTTTCCGCTTTAACAGACAACACTTAAATGAAATCTGGGGATTCATTGCCCGTTAAACTCGGCCTTTATAAACAAACGAATGATTGCTTGTTTACCTTTTCCTTTATGTATAGAACTACTAATAAATTGTAACGATTTTAAAGGGTTAACGCAAATAGATTAAAACAATTTGTAGTTATTATTCCATGTTTTTAACAAGTTTAAAAGTATTTTGTTTCGAATACGGAGAAAAAGCTACCGTTATTTTAACAGTAGCTTTTCTCATTTATTTATATTGATACAGAGAACCGATAGATTTTTTTGTTGAAAATGGCAAGTCAGGGCTATCGGCGATGATAAAAATAGGACAGTGCATTAAAAGTGGATGTTTTTCGAAAAAAGAAGCATCAGCGTGATAGATGGACGATAGAATAACAGGGAGCTGTTCTAAAAAGTGAAGGTAGCGTGTAATGGTTTCATCTGTTGATGTATGCGCACCGATGTAATAATACACAGTAAGGGAATAAAAACCTTTATCAAAGACGAAGGATGCTAAATATTCGTTCCGCTCTTTTTGCATATGATCGTAGGCAAATTCAATGCCGATTTGAATGGAAGGAACAGAAGTGTGTTGACCTGGGAAAACGGTGTATTTTCTTGGTATCATCGGTTCAACGGGTGTAACACCCAGGCTGTAGGTTACATCTATTTGGTGGGGATTGCTGATGATCATATGGAATCCCTCCTTTAATATAAAAATACACTCTTTATAAGTGTATACAAAGTTTCATTGAACATGACAATATTAAAATATGCCCAGGCTCTCAGCATATTTAAAGCAGGCAACGTTTGAGCAGGGGGCAGAGTTTACGATAAAATAACAAAAAAGATTATTATGAGGTGATAAGCAATGAGTATTTTAAAAAATGACTGGGCTTCTTTATTAGAAGAAGAATTTCAAAAAGACTATTACATAAAGCTTCGAGAATTTTTAGTGGATGAATATAATCACCACACCATTTACCCTGATAAATATGATATTTTTAATGCTTTACACTATACGGATTATACAAATGTAAAAGTGGTCATATTGGGACAAGATCCTTATCATGGACCAAATCAAGCGCATGGACTGAGCTTCTCTGTTCAACCAGGAGTAAAAACACCGCCTTCTTTAGTGAATATTTACAAAGAGCTGAAAAATGAAATGGATTATCACATTCCGAATAACGGTTATTTAGTCAAATGGGCAGAACAAGGCGTTCTTTTGCTTAACACTGTTTTAACGGTTAGAAGAGGAGAAGCGAACTCTCACAAAGGAAAAGGGTGGGAACAGCTGACGGACCGTATTATTGAATTAGTGGCACAAAAAGAGGAGCCAGTTGTGTTTTTGCTGTGGGGCAAGCATGCACAAGCTAAAAAAGAGCTCATTCATCATTCGCACCATTTAATTTTGGAAAGCCCTCACCCTAGCCCATTTTCGGCTAATCGAGGCTTTTTTGGCAATAATCACTTTCAACGAGCAAATGAGTTTTTGCTCCAACACGGACGTCAATCCATTGATTGGCAAATTGACGATGTGTAAAAGTGAGCATTTCATGAAGATTAGCTTCAGACATAGCCTCCTATTTCATCTTTTGATAAAATAGCTGTATAAAGTCATACTGAATGTAAGATGAGGTGTCTACATGGATATAAAAATGGCGCAGCTCCTTGATAAAATTAGTGCAGAAGTACAAAAAGCAAAGCACCATTCGAATAGTGCGAACGTTCGAGATCAATTGGTTGCCATAAAAGCACTGTGTGAGCTTGCATTAGATCAAAATAGAGAGGTTTCAGTATCGAAACCTGTCTCGGTTTCAAAACCTGTTGTAATGTCTTCACCGGAAATTATGCAATCGCCTGAGATTATGCAGCAACAGATTATTCAGTCATCCAAACCTAATTTTGAAGGAACGAAATTGAAATCAGATGATGCAAACGGCGATAGTCTGTTTGATTTCTAAAGTGAGGAGAAAAACATGAAACTATTTTTAATAATCGGTGCAATCAATGCAATGTTAGCGGTTGCTCTTGGTGCTTTTGGAGCGCATGGGTTAGAAGGGAAAATCTCAGAGAAATATTTAGAGGTATGGAAAACGGGAGTGCAGTACCAAATGTTCCATGCAATGGGTCTGTTTGTCATTGCGTTTCTATTAAGCAAATTTCCTCAATCTTCTTTGTTAACAGCTTCGGGCTGGAGTATGTTCGCGGGGATTGTGCTGTTTTCGGGCAGTCTCTATGTATTAAGTACGTCCGGTATTAAAGTTCTCGGCGCGATTACTCCGCTAGGTGGAGTTGCATTTATTGTGGCTTGGATTTTAATTGTTGTTGCAGCTGTAAAATGGCTATAAAAAAACCCCTAAAAAGGGGTTTTTTTAACGCGGAGAATAATTGCTCAACTGCTGGCCTCCACCGCTAAACGGATAATTATATTTGATTGGACCCTCAAAAGTGATGTAATCGAGATAAACCATAAGCAGTAAATAACGAGTGCCAGTTTGTGGATCACTTAAAATGATATGATCGCGTCCGGCTGCTTCAATTTCCCCTCTAAAGACTTTAGCGTTCCACTGCGTGTTATTTTCAAACGTCATATATACAGTCGCTATTTTTCCTCGATTTAAACGTAAAATATTTTCAATATATGATTCTTCAATGGGCAGTTGATTCGGGTCTTGAGGGGCACCGCTGCCTCCAGAAGAGGTAGGGGGCGGACCCCCTTGGGTTTGCCCTTGAACCTGCTGGCCGCCTGGCTGGGGCTGCTGCGGCTGAGGCATATAATAAGGGTAGTTTGGACTCATATACGGATTTTGCATATATTGCTGTTGTGGTTGATTAGACTTTGGTTTTTTCATAGGAACCTCCTTCAAACAAAAAGAAATTAGTAAACTCCTGGACAATCAGCTTGAGTTGGTGCAAAGAAACAGTGAGATTTAAATCGTCCTGTGTTATTTTGGTTATACCATTGAGCAGGACAGTCGCCGCTGGGCTTGAAAAACCACAGTGAGTTTTCCGCGGGGTTAAAACGTTCCCCTCTTAATACACGTCGTGCAAGTGTAATTTCAGACTGGCGGGCACGCTGATAAAAGTAACCTTTTTGAGTTGCTTCAAATCCGCCTGGGTTTTGAAACACCATCTGACGAGTGGTTCTTATATTTCTAAAATCTAAACAGGGAGCTTTAGCGCGGTTCACGCCTACATTTCCTACCAGTAACATCCCTTGTTTTCCTTCACTTTCAGCTTCAGCTCGAATGAGTCTGGCTAGGAGCTTAACATCTTCTTCGTTGTGTGCAACGACTGCCATTATCCCACCTCGCTTACTTGTGACACTGTTGTATATATATGGTCCTGTAAGTGCGAATATGCCATGGCTAGAAAATAAAAAACCTGTTTCCAAGTGGAAACAGGTTTTTTAGATAAAGCTCATTGATATTCATTGCTCTAGGCGTTACAAAAGCGATGAGCGCTTTTGCGGCTTAGTTTAAACGTGTAAAAAGCGTGCAATAGCTTCTTCTTTTAATAAATTTCCGACAAAGAAGCTGCCAAATTCCCCGTAGCGAGCACTTACTTCGTCAAAACGCATTTCGTATACTAATTTTTTAAATTGAAGTACGTCATCTGCAAAAAGAGTAACGCCCCACTCGTAATCATCAAAACCAACAGAACCCGTAATGATTTGCTTTACTTTTCCAGCGTATTGACGTCCAATCATTCCATGACTGCGCATTAAGCTGCGTCGCTCTTCCATAGGAAGCATGTACCAATTGTCATTTCCTTGACGACGTTTATCCATTGGATAAAAGCAAACATGACTAGCTTTTGGTAAAGTTGGATATAGTCTAGCTTGGATTTGAGGATTTTCATAAGGATCCTCCCCAGCAGGTAAGTAGTTGCTTAATTCAACTACTGATACGTATGAATAAGTAGGAATGGTAAACTCAGCAAGCTTTGTTTTATTAAATTCTGTTTCAATTTCATTTAGTTCTTCCATAGTAGGACGAACAAGCATTAGCATAAAGTCTGCTTTTTGGCCGACAATGGTATATAAAGCATGACTGCCTTGCTGCTCAGCTTCAGTTCCTTTCCATTTCTCAATCAACCCTAAAAATTCATGGATAGCCGCTTGGCGATCGTCGCTTGATAACTGCTTCCAAGCGCCCCAATCGATTGAACGGAAATCATGAAGTGCATACCAACCGTCTAATGTTTGTGCTGCTTCTGCCATTTCGTTTCACTCCTATTGTCCGATTATGATAAATTCCAATTCTACTATATCATAGTTTGTCCGAAGAACTGGAATGAAAAACCTGTGATTTTGTGACTAAACTTTAAACAATTGTCGCAAAGTAAAAACAGGTTTCATTTTAGGTGTTAGCGGAAAATTAAGAATTAAAAGACTTTTTCGCAACCATGGATTCTTGAAGGACATGCCTTTGATTTTTAAAAAAAGTGGAGTATCCTATTATGAGAAAAGTTTTTTACATATCGAGGAGGATTTACTTTGAGTGATTTATTTACAGGTTTAAAACAAAAAGTATCAGCTAGCGATGTATCAATCGTATTCCCAGAGGGATTAGATGAGCGCGTATTAGGTGCTGTTTCTCGTTTAGCTGCCGACAATATCTTAAAGCCTATCGTTGTTGGAAATAAAGACGCTGTAGCATCAAAAGCAGCAGAATTAAACGTAAAATTAGACGGTGTTGAGGTTTTAGATCCTCAAAGCTACTCTGAATTTGATGAAATGGTGGCAGCATTTGTTGAGCGTCGTAAAGGTAAGGCAACAGAAGAAGATGCTCGCAAAATTTTATTAGATGAAAATTATTTTGGCACAATGCTTGTTCATATGAACAAAGCGGACGGTCTTGTAAGCGGAGCTGCTCATTCTACAGCAGACACAGTGCGACCTGCTCTACAAATTATCAAAACAAGACAAGGTGTTAAGAAAACATCTGGCGTATTTATCATGGTTCGTGGCGATCAAAAATACGTATTTGCTGACTGTGCAATCAATATTTCACCTGATAGCCAAGATTTAGCTGAAATTGCTATCGAAAGTGCTCGTACAGCTGAAATGTTCGATATTGATCCTCGTGTTGCTATGCTAAGCTTCTCAACAAAAGGATCAGCAAAATCTCCGGAAACAGAAAAGGTAGCAAACGCTGTAGAGATTGCAAAAGAATTAGCACCAAGCGTAACATTAGACGGCGAATTCCAATTCGACGCAGCATTTGTTCCTTCTGTAGCTGAAAAGAAAGCACCAGGTTCAGTGATCAAAGGAGATGCAAATGTATTTGTATTCCCAAGCCTTGAAGCAGGTAACATTGGTTACAAAATTGCACAGCGCTTAGGAAACTTCGAAGCAGTAGGTCCAATCTTACAAGGTCTAAACAAACCGGTAAACGATCTATCTCGCGGTTGTAACGAAGAAGATGTGTACAAGCTTGCTTTAATCACAGCAGCTCAAGCACTGTAATAAAAAAACTCCGTCCTCGGGCGGAGTTTTTTTATTCGGCTAATGAACCCAATGCTTTTTCGTTGCGGTCATACATGCGCTGCAGCTGCGTCTCAAACAGCTCTTGTTCGGTAGCATTTAAAGGCATATTTACAAGAGAAGAGCTCATACTATTCAGTGTTTGCAATAAAAGCAGCATGACATCAGAAACGGTTAAATCAATCTGTAATAGCTCAGATAGAGAAGCCATTGTATGAGGCTCAATATCTGGGTATGAAAATTTAGTTTCCGTGTTTTGGAGCCCTTTTTTGTAGAACTCTTGAATGAGAGAAGCACGTTTAGAACCGCTTCCTTTAACGCATAAGTAAATTTGTACAGCCACTCCGCCGCGAACGCGTCGTTGTGAAATGCCTGCAAACTTTTGATTGCGAATGCTTAAATCAAAGCTGCCGGGACAATAAGAGCCTACGATTTCCTTCGCTTCAATTGCTGTCCCATAAGATGCAAACATGACCTTAATCAAATCAAACATGGCTTCATATCCACGATCAATATCAATTCCTTTTTCTGCATCAGGAAAAATTAAAGAAATGTTTAGAACATCTTGATCAAGTACGACAGCGAGGCCGCCTGAATTGCGGACGATTGTTTTATATCCTTGTTCATGTAAATAAGCTGCACCTTCAGCTAAATGAGGGAGCTTTGTATCTTGGATGCCTAATACAATCGTATCGTGATGCACCCATGAGCGCATGACAGCTGGAGATTCACCTCTTCCAACGGTTGTACAAAGCGTGTCATCGATGGCAAAAGAATGACGGGCATCAAAATGAGGACCTAGACTGGATTGATCAATAATACGCCAAGCGGGCTGTGCTAAAAGCTTTAAACTATTCTGCTGCATATCTCAAACCCCTTTATAAACAGTAAACGAACATATTATAGCATAAAGGCGTTGTGTCATTGGCTGTAAAATAGAAAAAGAAGAAAGAAGAGCCAAGTTTGACATCCCTCTTTCTTCGTTCATGTAGCTTATTCAGCCACTTTCTCAAGATTTCCGTTACGATCCATTTTAAATGTAGTAGAAGAACGTTCTTCTTCATCGAATAGAGCTAACTTTCGCGCACGGTTCATGATTTGCATTAATGTTTCATAGTCTTCTTGAATAGTAGTAGCATTTGCCTCGAGATGTTTGATTTGTTTTTCCAACTCTGTATTTTTCTTAGCTAATTCTGTATTTTCTTGCATCAAGCGTTTGTTTTCGCTTTGCAATGCTTGTAAATTGCTCGCTTGATTTGGCATTGTTTGCAAAAAGCGAATAACGTCAGCCATTGAAAGCTCCTCGCTGCTGCTTTTTTCTACTTGTGTTTCAGATAAGCTATATGTTGCTGTAGGTGCAGACATCATTTGTTCCACATGCTCTACAGATGCTGGTGGCGTATATAATAATTTCTTTTTGCCTTGCTCTTGTCCAAGTGCACGCATGCGCTGTTTTCGCTGTTTTTTGGCTAGCTGAAGTGCTTTTTCGTACTGATGGCGTACCACAGCATTCCATCTGAATCCACATGCTGCTGAAGTGCGATTTAATTCATCTCCAACTTCTTCAAACGCATTCAGCTGCGTACTTCCTTCGCGGACATGGCGCAATACTGTTTCAGCTAATAATAAGTCGTTTTCTTCTGTCCAAGCATCTTGTCTATCTTTCACTTTGTTCACTCCTCTATTTTCCATGACTCATAGTAATCATGTTTTGTAGTATCATCATGTACAAAAAATCCATACTTTATACCATTTCTTCTAGGAGTATGATAGATTTTGCTTCCTTCTTTAACTTGCATCGGACTTCAAATAGGGGTAAAATACCCCTTAGACAAAATGATGAACCAATTTTGAAAGGATTGTGTCAACATGGCAAATGAATTTAGAATTTGTGATGATTGTCAGGCAACAAACGTCAAAACGTTGTTACCTCGACTTAAAAAAATAGATGAACAAGCTGAAGTACAAATCGGCTGCCAGTCTTACTGTGGACCCGGACGTAAAAAGTCATTTGCATTTGTAAACAACCGTCCTGTAGCAGCGCCAACAGAGGATGAATTAATCGAGAAGATTGAGAAAAAAGTAAAAAAATAGATAGTGAAACAATAAATAGCTGCTTTTCTGCTACTTATTTGTCGAACGAGCTTCTTACAAACAGAATCGCCTTGTTTGTTAGGTAAATCACCTTGGTTGCTTGACAAGGTGATTTTTTATTCTGAATAGGAAAATAGGAAGTGAGTGTCGAAAAATTATAGCAACAACAAAGTGAAGATAGAGAGGTATGTAAATGACATATCCTAATGAAAAACTCAGTGAAGAAAAAGTATTTAAAGATCCTGTTCACCGCTATATCCATGTAAGAGATCGTGTTATTTGGGAGCTAATTGGGACAGCCGAATTTCAAAGGCTGCGTCGTATTAGACAGCTAGGAACGACATACTTAACGTTTCATGGGGCTGAGCACAGTCGTTTTAGTCATTCCTTAGGTGTTTATGAAATTGTGCGCCGTATTATTGATGACGGTTTTCAAGGACGTCCTGAATGGAATGAAGATGAGCGTCTTCTTTGTCTTTGTGCTGCTTTACTGCACGATTTAGGTCACGGTCCGTTTTCACATTCGTTTGAGAAGGTTTTCCACTTAGACCATGAAGAATTTACACAAGCCATTATCGTAGGTGACACAGAGGTAAATCAAGTGTTAACGAAAGTAGGAAAGGATTTTCCTAAAAAAGTGGCTGAAGTAATCGCGAAAACATATGAAAATAAGCTTGTCGTTAGTTTGATTTCCAGTCAAATTGATGCAGATCGCATGGATTATTTACAGCGTGATGCGTATTACACAGGAGTAAGCTATGGTCACTTTGATATGGAACGAATTCTGCGTGTTATGCGCCCTCGGGAAGACCAAGCCGTGATTAAACACAGCGGTATGCATGCGGTTGAAGATTATATTATGAGCCGCTATCAAATGTACTGGCAAGTGTATTTTCATCCTGTTACGAGAAGTGCTGAAGTGATTTTGACAAAAATTTTACATCGTGCAAAAGAGCTCCATCATCATTACTATGAGTTCAAGCAGGAGCCAACTCATTTTTATTCGATTTTTGAAGAAGAAATATCGCTAAAAGAGTATTTGAAATTAGATGAATCTGTGATTTTATTTTATTTTCAAGCGTGGGAAGAAGAAGAGGATGAAATTTTATCTGATCTATGCCGAAGGTTTATGAATCGTCAGCTTTTTAAATACATTGAGTTTAATCCGAATTCACAAATGAAGATGTGGATGGAGCTTACAACATTATTTAAAAAAGCGGGCATTAACCCAGATTATTATTTAGTCGTCGATTCTTCAAGCGACTTACCATACGATTTTTATCGACCGGGTGAAGAGGAAGAACGTTTGCCGATTCATCTGTTGATGCCAAATAATGAAGTGCGTGAATTATCACGTCAGTCGGAGATTGTTGAAGCAATTTCAGGGAAAAAGAGAACCGATCATAAATTATATTTTCCACAAGATCTCATTGATCAATTGTCGTCTAAGCGAAAAGTTAAAGATCAGATTATAAACTTACTAAAAGGAGATCAGAGTTAAATAGTATAGGAGTTGAAGGGGCTGTGTTAAACGATCACGCAAAGATTGTGAAAGTATTTTCCGCGGCGGGAGAAGTTGTTGGCAGAAAAAAGTTACAAAAGATGATATTTATCGGGAAAAAGCTGAAGTTTCCTTTTTATGAAAAGTATAATTTTCACTTTTTTGGACCATATTCTGAGGAATTAACGCTTCGAATTGAAGAGCTGTGTAACTTAGGCTTTTTAAGTGAAATTAAAGAGAAAAAAGGCGGGTATATGCAGTATCGCTACGTATTAACAGAAGCGGGGGAAGGATTTCTAAGCCACTATGACTTAGAACTTCCTCACTTGCAGGAATGTATGAAGGATATGAACGAACAAAGCTCGAAATTTTTGGAGCTTGTCTCTACGATTTTATATTTCGATAATTTACCGAAAGAAGAAGTAAAAGAAAAAGTGTTTACGCTAAAGCGTAAGCAAAACTATACAGAAGAAGACATTTCAGAAGCATACAAATATATTGAAAAACTTCAGGCAACGCTGTCTGTCCATTAAAAAAATGCCGTAGGTTCACTCCTATGGCATCTTTTTTATGTAGGCGTTATTGATCGCTCATGCGCTTGCCCGCTACAGCGTAATGGTTTTTAGACATTTCTTCGATGATAATGGATACTTTTTCAGGTGCTGCACCTGTTGTTTCCACAACAGCATCCGTTACTTTTTCAACAAGAGCTCTTTTTTGATCATCTGTACGGCCCTCAAGCATTTTAACAGTTACAACTGGCATAATGTGTACACTCCTTTTTGATCATTATATGATTAGTGTACCCGTTTTCTGAATAAAATGACAGGATGAGATAGTGATGGAGGACATAATCTGTAGTATACTTTTATAATAACATCGATGTAAAATCAGGTGTGGCCAAAGGAAGCTCATCGCTGGTTTTTGAGAACTTTTAGGGCATATTTGAAAAAAAACTTGTATCCTTCTTACCGCAAAAAAGATTCATCTAGTAGATGTGATAGGTAGAAATTATTTTAAAATAAAGGAGATAAAGAGTGGAACATTTTTTAGCTTTTTCATTGCAAGACCTTCCTTACGTGGTAATGACGCTTATTGTTGCATTCACGCTGCATGAGTTTGCCCATGCGTATGTAGCTTATTTATTTGGAGACCACACGGCTAAAAAGCAAGGAAGGCTAACGCTTTCTCCGCTGGCTCATTTAGATCCATTTGGAACGCTTTTGCTAATTATCGCAGGTTTTGGGTGGGCGAAGCCGGTTCCTGTTAATCGCTATTTCTTTAAAAAGCCTCGTTTAGCTGGTATTCTAGTATCGATAGCGGGACCGTTTAGCAACTTGGTGTTGGCATTTATCGGCTTACTTATTTACTATTTGATGAATAACGCCGCAGTGGACAACGATGCGCTTTATCGTTTTGGTACATTATTTATTCAAATAAACCTAACCCTAGGTGTATTTAACTTGTTGCCTTTTCCGCCTTTAGACGGCTACCGCGTGATTGAAGACCTCGTTCCGCCGTCCACGCGAGCCAAGATGACGCAGTATGAGTCTTGGGGCATTTTTGTATTTTTGATTCTTGTGATTACACCTCTGGATCGAATTGTGATCTGGCCGCTTCTAAACGGAGCAGCAACATTTGTTATGAATATCTTTCAGCAGATATTAGCACCACTGATTTAATGAATAGAGGAGGCTTACTATGACTCAGCCAAAAAAGAAAAGTATAGGATTTAATATCATAAAAGACGATTCAACCGACGGTCACGGCGGTTACGGGGTTGGAGCGTTAAGTTTAGAAAACATTTCACCCGTTTTTGTTTGTCCGAGCGACGAAGAAGTATTTGTAGATATCGGTGCGATGCATGCAAGAAGTGTAGTGGAAAAAGGAATTAAGTTCTTACCGAATAAAGACGAGGTGCCAAACGGCAAGTTATATTGGCTTGTGTGGGTAACGATTGATCGCAAGCAAGAAGGACCTTACTACGCAGGTATGACAGCATGTGAAATGACCGTTGATCGTGAAATACGCCGCGGCTATAAGTCACTTCCTGAACATGTCAACAAAATGGATAAATCCTTAAAACGACGCATTATGGTAGAAGAAATGGATAACAAGTCTAAGGATTTGCTTCGTGAGTTTTTGAAGTCTCATAATGAAGAAATTTGGACGTTATCTAATGATGACCTAAAAGAAGCGCTTCAAACATCGTAATGCTCAAAAAAGCTTAAGGCCTCAGCCTTAAGCTTTTTTAATCAAACCATTTGGGTAACCAGTGAAACTTTTTATCTTCTTTTTCACGCTCTTTTTTCTTCGTTTTTGCTGCATGATCGATGTGATCAGTACAATATGTTTTTGGCTGTGTTCCAGTTAAATAATAAGCTTTATATTGAACAGGGCATGATTTGGATGCTAACTTTCCATTTTGAGGATTAATGTTTACGCTCATTAATCCGTTTGGTGCTTTAAACTTTTCTTTTTTCTTCCCTTTTAAAGCATCTTCCATAAATAATGCCCACATTTTTTTTGCGTATCCTTTTTCAGCTACATCATCCATTGTCCTTCCTTGATCATATCCAACCCAAACGCCTGAAACGAGCTGAGGAGAGTAGCCAATCATCCAGCTGTCCGTAGAGGTTGTGCCGGATTTTCCCGCGTAAGGACGAGATACATATTTAGAAATAGGCTTTCCTGTGACGGTTGTATAGCCATTTAGCTTTTGATTAAACATGCCTGTCATTAAATGGGTAGTAAGAAAAGCATAGCGCTTATCAATGACTTGTTTCTGTTCGGAAGCAGCTTGATAAACAACTTCTCCGTCATGGGTTTCAATTCGTTTAATAAATGTTGGACGAATTTCTTTTCCGCCATTAGCAAAGATGCCGTACGCATTAACCATATCGATAACTTTGACAGGCGAAGTTCCAAGAGCTAAAGATGGAACTTTCTTTAAAGGTGATGATATTCCAAGTGTTTTAGCAGTTTCAATCAAGCGGTTTTCCCCAATAAACAAATGCGTTTTTACGGCATAAATATTATCTGAAAGTGCGATGGCTTGAGCCATTGTAATAGGAGCATCCGCATAATAATTGTGATAGTTACTAGGCGTGTATGTCGAAACGCCATCTTCCAATTTGAACGTCGTTTCTTCACTTTTCATTGGAGTAGATTCAGTAAAACCATCTTTTAACGCCGCATAGTATAAAAATGGCTTCATCGTTGAGCCAGGCTGTCTTATTGCTTGGGTCGCGCGATTAAACGGGCTCTTTTCATAATCTCTTCCACCAATAAGAGCTTTCACTTGTCCATTTTTAGGATTCATCGCAACAAATGCACTTTGTACGTCTGAAGAGCTGCTGATAACATCCTTCATTTTTTCTTCTGCCGTTCGCTGCATCTTTTCATCCAGCGTTGTATAAACGCGAAGTCCATTTGTGTAAATCATGGTTTCATCAATGCCTAAATCTTGCTTTAATTCTGCTAGAGCTGCATCCATAAAGTAAGAAGCATCTTCTTTATTAGGATCTTTTTCGGCAGGCTTTGCAAATGCTAGAGGTGTTACAAGCGCTTTTGTTGCTTGCTTGGCTGTAATAATTCCATCCTCTTTCATAAGAGATAAAATGATATTTTGTCGTTTTTTTGCATTTTCTTGATGAATAAGAGGAGAGTAGTAGCTAGGGCCTTTTGGAATACCTGCTAACATACTCGCTTCACTTAACGTCAAATTTTTGGCGTGCTTATCAAAATACAGTCTAGCTGCCGCTTCAATTCCATAAGCTCCATGGCCGTAGTAAATCGTATTCATGTAGCCTTCTAGAATTTGGTCTTTACTATAATTCATTTCTAACCGAATCGTATACAGAGCTTCTTGAAGCTTTCGAGTCCACGTTTTGTCGTGCTCTAGAAACAAGTTTCGTGCATACTGCTGAGTAATGGTACTCGCACCCTGTACTTTTCCCATAGCTTTTATATCAGCTACAACTGCTCCGGCGATTCGATGCATATCAAAGCCGTGATGCTCATGGAAGCGCTTATCTTCAACGGCTAAAGTCGCATCTTTTACGTAAGGTGAAATTTGATTAAGTGAAACCCAGTAGCGCTTTTGTCCATTGTGAACTTCATCAAGAACTTTACCGTTTGCTGAGTAGAAAACAGCTGTTTGAGAAACGTTGAGCGGAGGGGGGCCAGCGATTTTGGCGTAGAGAAAGATGCTTATGTAGGCAAACAATAATAAAGCCCCCGCTAATATACCAAGGACGAGAAGAATTCGGAAGATGCGTCTTGCCTTTTTTAAATGTTCGGTTAATACCGTTTCCATTTCTATTCACCACCAATATGTGTCACTATGCACCGTACATGTTGTTTTCAACACAACAAAATTCTATTAAAAGAGCGATGCAAGTAGATTCTAAAGCTTGTATCTATCATCAGTATGAAATAGAAAAGGCGGTTTTAAACCTCCATTGCTAAAAATTTTACTTGCTTTTTTGCTGAATTCATCTATACTTTTTTCATGTTTGTATAAATTATGTTAGGGTAATCTATGCATAGGTTAATTCTCAAAATAGAAGGGAAGAGTTTGAAATGGAATTATGGTTCACAGAAAAGCAAACAAAGAACTTTGGTATTACAGCTAAAATTAATCGCACTTTACATACAGAGCAAACGGAGTTTCAAAAATTAGACATGGTTGAAACAGAAGAGTTTGGTAACATGCTCCTACTTGACGGTATGGTAATGACAACAGAAAAAGATGAGTTCGTTTATCATGAAATGGTTGCGCATGTACCGTTATTTACGCATCCAAATCCAGAAAACGTACTAGTTGTAGGTGGAGGAGATGGAGGCGTAATCCGTGAAATCTTAAAACACCCAAGCGTAAAAAAAGCGACGTTAGTTGATATCGATGGAAAAGTTATTGAGTACTCAAAAAAATTCTTACCTTCAATTGCGGGCAAACTAGAAGATCCTCGTGTTGATGTACAAGTAGATGACGGATTTATGCACATCGCTAAAAGCGAGAACGAATACGATGTCATTTTAGTGGATTCAACAGAGCCAGTAGGTCCAGCTGTGAATTTATTTACAAAAGGATTCTATGCAGGTATCTCAAAAGCACTTAAAGAAGATGGTATCTTTGTTGCTCAATCGGACAATCCTTGGTTCACGCCAGAGCTTATCTCAAATGTTCAGCGTGATGTAAGAGAAATCTTCCCGATTACACGTCTATACGTAGCAAATATTCCAACGTACCCAAGCGGTTTATGGACATTTACAATGGGTTCAAAGAAACATGATCCATTGGAAGTAAGCGAAGATCGTTTCTTCGATATTGATACAAAGTATTACACAAAAGAATTGCACAAAGCCGCATTTGCTTTACCTAAATTTGTGCAAGATCTTATTAAATAAGTTATCACATACAAGTGAGATGCCAGAGGTTTAAGGCTGGCATCTTTTCTATGAATAATGAAGGAGGAACAAAATATGCGTTTTGATGAAGCTTATTCAGGTAATGTATTTATCGGCAGTCACCCTGTTTTTGAAGAAAGTGAAGCGGTTCTTTACGGAATGCCAATGGACTGGACAGTTAGCTATCGTCCAGGTTCACGATTTGGCCCAACTCGTATTCGTGAAGTATCAATTGGATTAGAAGAATACAGCCCGTATTTAGATCGAGAGCTAGAGGAAGTAAAATATTTTGATGCAGGAGATATTCCACTTCCATTTGGGAACCCTCAGCGCAGCTTAAATATGATTGAAGAGTATATCGACCAGCTTTTAGCAGCAGACAAGTTCCCATTAGGCATGGGCGGAGAGCATTTGGTTTCTTGGCCTGTTATGAAAGCTATGTATAAAAAATACCCGGATTTGGCCATTATCCATATGGATGCTCATACAGACCTTCGTGAAGAGTATGAAGGAGAACCACTTTCTCATTCCACTCCGATTCGTAAAGTTGCAGAACTAATCGGACCGGAAAATGTTTATTCATTTGGTATTCGTTCAGGAATGAGAGAAGAATTTCAATGGGCAAAAGAAAACGGCATGCATATTTCAAAATTTGAAGTTCTAGAGCCGTTAAAAGAGATTCTACCTACACTTGCAGGTCGTCCTGTTTATGTAACAATTGATATCGATGTATTAGATCCAGCGCACGCTCCTGGTACAGGAACAGTAGATGCAGGCGGTATCACATCAAAAGAGCTTTTAGCTTCTATTCACGCAATTGCTAAATCAGATCTTCGCATTGTCGGAGGAGATTTAGTAGAAGTAGCTCCAATTTATGATCCGTCTGAACAAACAGCTAATACAGCAAGCAAGCTTATTCGCGAAATGATCTTAGGCTGGGTACAAAAGAAATAAATAAAGTAAAAGGCGGCCGCTGTGGCTGCCTTTTTTATTTGGAATATGTGAATGCGTCACGTACTGTAAAAAGGTGAATTCTCGGCGTATCTATCATATTTCCTTTGAAGTATTATTGAATTCTTTCTTTAGAATGTTTATACTATTTAAGTTATAACGTATTCATTTTAATAAGGAAGTGTCTTTTGTGAGTAACGCTTCAGAAGTCAAGAAACCCATTGAAGTTAAAATTGTGACGGATATCCGCGATGGTCACCGAAAAGAGACAACATCGGTAAATGCAAAAGGTATGTATTATGAAAAAGGATCAAAAATTTATCTTACATACACAGAGCGCCAAGAGGAAATCGGAGATATTAGAACAATGGTGAAAATTAGCGAAGATGAAGTATCAATTAATCGAACCGGTGCTGTTCAAATGAAGCAATCGTTTCGTAAAAAGGTACAGATCGAAGGAACTTATATAAGCCCTTATGGGCGTATGGATTTACTAACATTCGCTCATAACATTGAATATAAACAAATGACTCAAAAGGGTCGATTATTTTTAACGTATGATCTAGAAGTACAGGGTCAGCCTACCGGGAAATATGCATTAACCATTACATTCAAGGAGGAGAAAAAATGAACATCGTCGAACAAGTGCAGCAAAAATTAAAAGCTGAAATTCAAGATGCTGTGGTCAAAGCAGGACTTGCTGAAAAAGCAGAACTTCCAGAAGTTCTATTAGAAACCCCAAAAGATAAAACACATGGTGATTATTCTACCAATATGGCTATGCAGCTAGCTCGTATTGCCAAAAAAGCACCGCGTGTTATCGCTGAAGAGCTTGTAGCAAACTTCGATAAATCAAAAGCATCTATCGAGAAAATTGACATTGCAGGCCCTGGATTCATCAACTTTTATATGAATAACTCTTATTTAACAGAGCTTATCCCAACGATTGTAAAAGCTGGTGAAGCGTACGGTCAAACAAACGTAGGGAACGGACAAAAAGTACAAGTTGAGTTTGTTTCAGCTAATCCGACAGGGGATTTACATTTAGGACATGCCCGCGGTGCTGCAGTTGGAGACTCATTATGTAATGTTCTTGAAAAAGCAGGTTACGATGTGTCACGTGAATACTATATCAATGATGCTGGTAACCAAATTAATAACCTGGCTTATTCAGTAGAAGCACGCTACATGCAGGCTCTTGGTTTAGAGAAAGAAATGCCTGCAGACGGCTATCATGGTGCTGACATTATAAACATCGGAAAAGAGCTAGCAAAAGAGCACGGAGACAAGTATGTAAATGCCTCTGAAGAAGAGCGTTTTGAATTCTTCCGTCAATACGGGTTAGATTATGAGTTAGCTAAATTAAAGCGTGATCTTGAACAGTTCCGTGTGAAATTTGACGTATGGTATTCTGAAACGTCTCTTTATAAAAATGATAAAATCTCAGTTGCACTTGAAACGCTGAAAAAACAAGGCCATGTATATGAAGAAGAAGGTGCTACGTGGTTCCGTTCTACGACATTTGGTGATGATAAAGACCGTGTGTTAATTAAAAATGACGGTTCATTTACGTACTTAACACCAGATATTGCGTATCACCAAGACAAAATTCAACGCGGATTTGATAAGCTAATTAACATTTGGGGAGCCGACCACCATGGATATATTCCTCGTATGAAAGCGGCGATTCAAGCGCTTGGTTATGAAAAAGATACGCTGGAAGTAGAAATTATTCAAATGGTTCAACTATATCAAAATGGCGAAAAAATGAAGATGAGCAAACGTACAGGTAAAGCAGTAACAATGCGTGATCTAGTAGAAGAGGTAGGCCTTGATGCAACTCGCTACTTCTTTGCGATGAGAAGTGCGGATACACATTTAGACTTTGATTTAGATTTAGCTGTTTCTCAATCTAATGAAAATCCTGTATACTACGCGCAATATGCTCATGCCCGTATTTGCAGTATTCTTCGTCAAGGTGAAGAGATGGGGATTCAATCAACATCTGGCGCTGACCTTTCATTAATTAGTGCAGAAAAAGAAATGGAACTGCTGAAGAAAATCGGAGAGTTCCCTCAGGCCGTAGCGGAAGCAGCAACAAAACGTATTCCGCACCGCATTACGAACTATGTATTTGATCTTGCTTCTACGTTCCATAGCTTCTATAATGCAGAAAAAGTATTAGACAGCGATAATGTAGAAACAAGTAAAGCGCGTATTGAACTAGTGAAAGCTGTTCAAGTAACGCTTCAAAACTCCTTAAAACTAATTGGTGTTTCAGCACCTGAAAAAATGTAACACAAAAAAGAGCCTCTTGGCTCTTTTTTTATTTAAAAAACAAGCGTGGCGCCTCCCGTACGCTTTACTCCTCTCATTGATGCTAAATCTTCCACTAATTTTAGCAGTGCTTTATCTTTTAACTTTGCTTCAATCATTACGTCAAAATCTTCTCCGATATCTTTAGCTATTTGCAAAAAAGGTGCGATAAAATCAGTTGAGACATAATCAGAGTGACTTCTAAATTCTTTTTCAGATTTAGGAGAAGAGATATGTATTTTTGGTTTTAAGCCGATATGTTTCCACGTGTCAAAGATACGAGGGAGCAATAATGCAAGAGGTTCTTCTCCTTCATTTGCTTTGTGGTGGTGATAATCAAAGAGGAGAGGGACTTTCTCTTTTTCGCATACAGCTAATGTTTCTTCAGTTGTGTATGTTTTATCATCATTTTCAAGAGTCATGCGCTTTTTAATTACAGGTGGCAGCGTTTGAATGTTTTCATGAAATCGACCGACCGCTTTTTCTTTATTGCCATAGGCTCCTCCTACATGAATATTAATAAGAGCTTGATCGGCTACTCCCATCGCTTCAAGCATTCTATAGTGATAATCCATATCTTTTACCGCATTTTCTGTAATACGTTTTTTGTCGCTTGTAAATAATGTGAACTGATTGGGGTGAAAACTCACGCGCAGCTGATGATTCCGAATCAATTCTCCTATCTCTGACCAATCGTCTTGGAACACATCAATGTAATTCCAATCTACTTCAGGATGAGTAGCTAAAGGGACAAGAGAAGATGATAATCGATACAGCATAATTTCATGGGCAATATTAAAATGTAAAGCGCGCTTAGTATGATTCAAATTTTGTTTTGTGACGTAATGAAGCTTATCCAGCCTCTCGTCTTTTTTCATTTTTTCCCATCTAGTAAACGTGAGGGTTTTCGCAGGTGAGCAGTCCCAAAGCGACAGGGCATGTGATACATAGCCAAATCTAATTTTCATTATAAATTTTCCTCTTTTCGTTCATTAAAGTAACGGAGAAATAAAGGTTGCAAATCCTTGCTTTAGTTTTTCACTCCATTTTCGATTTTTGACATCTTCTAAAGACAAAACCGGGCATTCCCCCATACAAGCTTTAAAGCTGTTCTTTACCTCTTCAATGTATGTGGCATCGTAGATTAAACAGTTTATTTCAGCGTTTAAGAACAAGCTTCTTTTATCAAAATTAGCCGTTCCTACATCGCAGATAACATTGTCTGCAATTAATACTTTTGCGTGGTAAAAACCGTAATAATATTGATAAATCATGCAGCCTGCTCGAAGTAATGTAGGAAGATAGGCAAATGCAGCATGATGAACAAGCGGTTGATCTGCACGCATTGGAATCAATATATGAACTTGTACTCCCCGTGCACGGGCTTGCAGTAAAGCATTCATCAAAGGTTCACTTGGAATAAAATAAGGAGTACCTATGTACAATTCCCTATTGGCTTGATTGATAATCGATAAAAAGCTTTCTTCAAGTGAAAAACCTTCAGTCGACTGTAGCTGAATAACATAGTCTCCTTCAGAGGTTGGTGGAAAGTATCTTTCCACTTTACGCAGGTCTATGCCGGTAGCGGCATACCAATCGCTCAACAGCTGCATTTGAAGATCTTGGATACCTTCACCTTCCATACGCAGGTGGTAATCTTTCCATACCCCAAGCTTGGCGTCGAGTCCTAAATATTCTCTTCCGATATTAAAACCGCCAATGTAGCCAACTTTCCCATCAATAACGGCCATTTTACGGTGATTACGTGCGTTGAGTGTATAAAACAAATAAGGCCACCGTAGCGTTCGACTGTAAGCAAAATGAACACCTTGTTTCTTTAAGAATGCAATTTTGTTTTTCTTGATTTTATAGCTTCCTACACGGTCTACCAATAACCTGACTTCAATATTTTGCTGTGCTTTTTGGACTAGTAAATCTAAAAAATCTTGGCTAACTTCATCATTTTGTACGATGTAAAACGATAAATGGATAAATGAAGAGGCATTTTCTATTTCGTGAAATAAATCTTTATAAAAGACATTCCCGTCTGCGAACAAAAAAAGAGAAGCACGGCGCTTTGGAAATGTATTTTCAGCCTGAGAAAATACTTTCTTTCCAACGCCAAGGTCAATTGCAAGCCAAGCAATAAAAATAATAAAGAGTAAAATTACAACCATGCCGCTCATCATGTCACCTCTTTTCCCGATGTAAATACATTTTATGTTGTTCTTAGTGTCACCTTGTTTAAATAGAATATGAACAAAAGAACGAAAAGATATTGACTGAATGCTCATTCATTATATACAATGAAAACAGGTGTATTATCAGAAAATTTAGTCGTCAGGAGGAAAGAAAGGCAACAAATTATTCAAGGAGGGGATGAGATGACAGGGTTGCTGTGGGTGAATTTTCTCTTTTTTATTATTGTAACCGCTTACGCTGTTTCTTTGTTTGTATATTTAATTCGCACACGCATTGAGTATATTCAATTAGGGAAAAAAGTGGAATTTGATCAGCGGTTAAAAGAAAGGCTGCAAAAAATTTGGGTGAACGTGTTTGGACAAAAGAAGCTGTTAAAAGATAAAAAAAGTGGAATTATGCACGTCATGTTTTTTTATGGGTTTATTTTAGTTCAGTTCGGCGCGTTAGACTTCATTATAAAAGGTTTGCTTCCAGGTAAACATTTGCCGCTTGGACCTTTATATCCCGGCTTTACATTTTTTCAAGAAATTGTGACGTTTTTGATTTTAGTAGCAGTTGTCTGGGCTTTTCACCGCCGCTACGTAGAAAAGCTTGTGCGTTTAAAAAGAGGGTTTAAATCTGGTTTAGTACTGATTTTTATTGGAGCACTTATGCTGTCAGTGCTTGTTGGAAACGGTATGTCAATCATCTGGCATAATCATGAACCATCATGGACAGAACCAATTGCGTCATCGATTGCCATCTTATTTAAGGGAATCAATGACGTTGCCGCTATCTCCATTTTTTATGTTTCATGGTGGATTCACTTAGCCGTGTTATTGACGTTTTTAGTATATGTTCCTCAATCAAAACATGCTCATTTATTGGCTGGACCGGCTAATGTATTTTTTAACCGTGTTTCTAAACCAGGTAAGCTTGAAAAGATTGATTTTGAAGACGAGACCCAGGAGACGTTTGGGGTTGGAAAGATTGAAGAATTCACGCAGCATCAGCTTATTGATTTATATGCCTGTGTGGAATGCGGTCGATGTACGAATATGTGTCCGGCAACGGGTACAGGGAAAATTTTATCTCCAATGGATTTAATTTTAAAGATGCGCGATCACTTAACAGAAAAAGGAGCGGTTGTGACATCTAAGGCTCCTTGGGTTCCTACGTATGCATTCTCCAAAACAAAAGGAAATCAACTGGCGATGATGGCGGCCAGTCAAGGCGGAGAAGAAGCCGCAGCAACAGCGGAATATAATCCCGCTTTAATTGGAGATGTCATTACGGAAGAAGAAATTTGGGCATGTACAACGTGCCGAAACTGTGAAGATCAATGTCCCGTGATGAACGAGCATGTAGATAAGATCATAGATTTACGACGTTTTTTAGTATTAACCGAAGGAAAAATGGACGCGGATGCTCAGCGTGCCATGACGAATATTGAGCGTCAAGGAAACCCTTGGGGATTAAACCGAAAAGAGCGTGAAGAATGGCGACATGTAAGAGAAGATGTTCACATTCCGACTGTTAAAGAAGTAAGTAAAGCCGGTGAAACGTTTGAGTATTTGTTCTGGGTAGGTTCGATGGGATCTTATGATAACCGCAGCCAAAAAATCGCTCTATCGTTTGCAAAGCTTCTCAATGAAGCGGGTGTTTCATTTGCGATTTTAGGAAATAAAGAAAAAAATTCTGGTGATACGCCGCGCAGGTTGGGCAATGAATTTTTATTCCAAGAGTTAGCTTCTAAAAATATCGCTGAATTTGAAAAAAATGAAATCAAAAAAATTGTTACGATTGATCCACATGCTTACAATATCTTCAAAAATGAATATCCAGATTTCGGTTTTGAAGGAGAAGTGTATCATCACACAGAACTATTAGCTATGTTGGTGAAAGAAGGTAGGCTGTCACCAAAACATGCGGTTAATGAAAAAATTACCTTCCATGATTCCTGTTATTTAGGAAGATATAACGAAGTATACAGTCCACCAAGAGAAATTTTGAAAGCGATTCCAGGTGTTAGTTTGATTGAAATGGATCGCAACCGTGAAAATGGTATGTGCTGTGGAGCAGGAGGAGGGTTAATGTGGACGGAAGAAACGACCGGCCAGCGCATTAATGTAGCGCGCACGGAACAAGCCTTGGCCGTTAACCCAAGCATTATCAGTTCAGGTTGCCCGTACTGCTTAACGATGCTAAGTGACGGAACAAAAGCAAAAGAAGTAGAAGAAAAGGTTCATACGTATGACGTAGCAGAACTGCTTGAAAAGTCAATTTGTGGCGACGTGCAAGAACAGGTTTCGTAAAGGAGAAGTAGAGATGGTCTTCATCTCTACTTTTTACAGAAAGGAAATTGAGCAAGCGTTCAATCGGCAAGGACAAAGATTAGGAAAAAGAGGAGGAAACAATAGTGGGGAAAACAGTTATTGTGAGTGCAGTTCGAACACCTTTTGGAAAATTAGGTGGCAGCGTAAGTGGACTAAAAGCGGCAGAACTAGGCGGGAAAGCGATTCAAGCAGCATCAAAGGGACGTACAGAAATTGATTCCGTTATTATGGGGTGCGTGCTGCAAGGGGGCCAAGGACAACTGCCTTCTAGGCAAGCCATGCATTATGCGGGTTTACCGTGGCAAGTAGAGACGGAAACCATTAATAAAGTTTGTGCATCGGGCATGCGCAGCATTACAACTGCTGATCAGCTGATTCGATTAGGAGAAGCAAAAACAATCATTGCAGGTGGAATGGAATCGATGAGTAACGCACCGTATCTTCTTCCAAAAGCAAGGTGGGGATTCCGTATGGGAGATAGTGTTGTGACGGATTTGATGGTTCATGACGGATTGACATGCAGCTTTACAGGAGTTCAAATGGGTACGTATGGAAATGAAATCGCTTCTGAAATGAATATTTCCCGAGAAAAGCAGGATGAATGGGCCCTTCGCAGTCATCAATTAGCGGTGGAGTCAGAAGAGAAAGGGAGATGGACTGCAGAAAGAATTTCAGTTGATATTCCGTCTAAAAAAGGAACGATAACGGTTCAAAAAGATGAAGGACCAAGAAAAGATACGTCGTTAGAAAAACTCTCGTCTCTTCGGCCTGTATTTGGTTACAGCGGAACTATTACAGCAGGAAATGCACCTAGCGTGAATGACGGAGCAGCTGCCCTCATGCTAATGGATGAAGATGTGGCAAAAGCAAATGGCTATGAGCCGTTGGCTACGATTGTAAACCATACTTCTCTTGCGATGGAGCCAAGGGAATTTCCGAAAACGCCTGGGTTTGCTATTAACAAGCTACTGCAAAAAACAAATAAGACAGTAGATGATATTGCGCTGTTTGAAATCAATGAAGCTTTTTCAGCAGTAGCGTTGATGAGTATGGAAATTGCAGGGCTTCCCGCTGAAAAAGTAAATGTGAACGGCGGGGCTGTAGCACTTGGACATCCGATTGGAGCAAGCGGCGCCCGTATTGTTGTAACGCTCATTCATGAATTAAGACGACGAGGCGGCGGACTAGGCATTGCTTCTATTTGCAGCGGCGGCGGCCAAGGTGATGCCATCATGGTAGAAGTATAAAAGGGGGATACCAACTTGAATATTGAAACAGTTATGGTTATTGGAGCAGGTCAGATGGGAGCAGGAATTGCGCAAGTATTTGCTGCGAGCGGATATCAAGTTTCTTTGTATGACGTTGATCAAAGAAATACACAAAAAGGAATAGAAGGTATTGATAAACGTCTGAAAAAGCAGGTGGGAAAAGGTTCTCTCTCAGCTAAGGAATATGAAGAAATTATGGAGCGCCTTCACCTGGCAAATGAAATAACAGCAGCACAAAAAGCAGATTTAATTGTCGAAGCGGTTGTGGAAAAGATGGAAGTCAAGCAAGCCATTTTTGCGGAGTTGGATTCGTTAGCCCCCAGTCATACTATTTTAGCAACCAACACGTCTTCGCTTCCTATTACTGAAATTGCAGCTGTGACCACTCGGCCTGAAAAAGTAATTGGCATGCACTTTATGAATCCTGTTCCGGTGATGAAGCTCGTTGAAATTATTAGAGGGCTGGCTACTACCGATGAAGTGTATCAAGCAGTCTATGAAACAACGAAAAAATTAAATAAAACCCCGGTGGAAGTTCATGATTTTCCAGGGTTTGTTTCAAATCGAATTTTAATGCCAATGATTAACGAAGCCGTGTTTACGCTCTATGAAGGTGTAGCAAACGAAGAGGATATTGATCAAGTGATGAAACTAGGAATGAACCATCCAATGGGACCTTTGACATTAGCAGATTTCATCGGCCTCGATACATGTTTATTTATTATGGAAACGCTTCATAAAGGGTTTGGTGATGACAAATATCGTCCTTGTCCATTGCTTAGGAAATATGTAAAGGCAGGGTGGCTTGGTCGAAAAACAGGAAAAGGATTTTTTACGTACGAAACATAAAGGAGTGGCGAAATGATCTTTTTTACGTCTGAACAACACATGATTAAAAAGATGGTAGCTGATTTTAGTGAAAAAGAGGTCGCTGCGGCTGTGCCAAACATGGAAAAGGGTGAATTTCCTCGAGGTTTATTAAAGCAGATGGCTGATCTTGGCCTGATGGGCATTCCCGTTCCTCAAGCATACGGAGGGGGCGGACTGGACTTTGTGTCGTACATGATTGCCATCCACGAAATATCAAAAGTAAGTCCAGCCCTCGGCGTCATTTTGTCTGTTCATACTTCTGTAGGTACGAATCCTATTGTCGTATTTGGGACGGAAGATCAAAAACAAAAATATGTAAAAAAACTGGCGACAGGTGAATATTTAGGTGCTTTTTGTTTAACAGAACCTAGTGCAGGGTCTGATGCTGCAAGCTTAAAAACAAAGGCAGAACGAAAAGGAGACCACTATCTTTTAAATGGCTCAAAGCTTTTCATTACAAACGGCGGAGAAGCGGATACGTATATTGTATTTGCTAAAACGAACCCCGAACGCGGGTCGAGAGGGATGAGCGCTTTTATCGTTGAAAAGACGATGGAGGGATTTTCAGTAGGAAAAGATGAACATAAGATGGGTCTTCACGGTTCTCGAACGGTTCAACTGCACTTTGAAAATATGCAGGTACCTGTAGAAAATCGTCTCGGAGAAGAAGGTGAAGGCTTTCGAATTGCGATGGCTAATTTAAATGCCGGAAGAATTGGTATTGCTGCTCAGGCGGTAGGAATTGCTGAAGGTGCGTTAACAGCAGCTAAAAACTATGCAAATGAACGATATCAATTCGGAAAACCGATTTTATCTCAGCAGGGTATTGCCTTTAAGCTGGCTGATATGGAAACGGCTGTTGAATCAGCGAAGCTTTTAATGTATAGAGCCGCTTTTTTATATGATCAAAAACTTCCTTGTAAAAAAGAAGCCTCAATGGCGAAATTATTTGCTTCCCAAACAGCGATGAATGTAGCAATCGATGCGATTCAAGTTTTGGGAGGCTATGGTTATATGAAAGATTATCCAGTAGAGAGGTATTTTCGCGATGCCAAAGTATGCGAAATCTACGAAGGTACAAGCGAAATTCAGCGCATCGTCATTAGCAGTCAATTATAGGGGGAATAATCATGTTTTTTAAACTTTCAGAAGAACACGAAATGATTCGAAAAATGGTGCGGGACTTTGCCAAAAACGAAGTGGCTCCGACAGCTGCACAACGAGATGAAGAAGAACGTTTTGACAGAGGAATCTTTACGCAAATGGCTGATCTAGGATTAACAGGTATTCCATGGCCGGAGCAATACGGAGGAATTGGCAGTGACTATCTAGCTTATTGCATTGCCGTTGAAGAACTGTCTAGAGTATGTGCATCGACAGGCGTTACTTTGTCGGCTCATACTTCTCTAGCCGGCTGGCCAATCTATACATTCGGAACAGAAGAACAAAAACAAAAATACCTGAAACCTATGGCAACGGGTGAGAAAATAGGTGCTTATGGGTTAACCGAACCGAGTGCTGGATCAGATGCAGGAGGAATGAGAACGCTCGCTGTAAAGGACGGAGAAGATTATATTTTAAATGGTTCTAAAATCTTTATTACAAACGGCGGCGAAGCGGATATTTACGTCGTATTTGCTCGCATCGACCCCAATGAAAAACGCACGAGCGCTTTCATTATTGAAAAAGATATGCCGGGATTTTCAGTTGGTAAAAAAGAAAAGAAACTGGGCATTCGGTCTTCACCTACCACAGAAATTATTTTCGAAGACTGCCGTGTTCCAAAAGAAAATTTGCTGGGAAATGAAGGAGAAGGATTTAAAGTTGCGATGATGACACTAGATGGCGGCCGAAATGGCATTGCAGCGCAGGCTGTAGGAATTGCTCAAGGGGCATTAGATGCGGCCGTAGCTTATGCCAAGGAACGTCAGCAATTTGGTAAGCCAATTATTTCTCAGCAAGGAATTGCTTTTAAGCTAGCCGACATGGCCACGAGTATAGAAGCTGCAAGATTGTTAACCTATCAAGCTGCTTGGCTGGAGTCCCAAGGGCTGCCATATGGAAAAGAATCAGCCATGTCAAAATTATATGCTGGGGATACAGCAATGAAAGTAGCGACAGAAGCTGTTCAAGTATTTGGAGGATACGGTTATACAAAAGATTATCCAGTAGAACGTTTTATGAGAGATGCAAAAATCACGCAAATTTATGAAGGCACACAAGAGATTCAGCGTCTCGTCATTTCTAGGTATCTTGCTAAATAAAACACTTGTTGTAGGAGAGGTGAAAAAATGAAAAAGAGAGAAGTTCTCACATCCATTAAAGATGAAAAGCTGATTGTAGAGCGTCGTAATCAAATGATTAAAGGGGCCGTCACGCTATTTAAGGAAAAAGGTTTTCACCGAACAACAACAAGGGAAATTGCCAAAGCCGCTGGGTTCAGCATTGGTACGCTTTACGAATATATTCAATCTAAAGAAGATGTTTTATATCTTGTATGTGACAATATTTATGATGAAGTGAGAGAGCGATTAGAAGAGATGGTAGTGGATCGTTATACAATCGCTGAGCTTCAACAAGCGATTCAGCACTATTTTAAAGTTGTGGATGAGCTTCAAGATGAAGTATTAGTCATGTACCAAGAAGCGAAATCGCTGTCTAAAGATGCGCTTCCATATGTATTAAAAAAAGAGCTGGATATGGTTGAAATGTTTAAGGTTATTATCGAAGGCTGCGTAGAAAACAATCAATTTGCACTTACGGATAAAGAAATTTCGCTGTTTGCTCATCATTTATTTGTTCAAGGTCAGATGTGGGCATTTCGCAGATGGTGGCTGCAAAAGCATTATTCATTAGAAGAATATACAAATATGCAGTTAGATTTTTTACTTAAAAATTTTTCATTTCAACAACTGTGTGAGGGGGAGACAGTTTGAATACAAGCAAAAGACCACTTCGTTTTTTAACCGCTTCTAGCCTGTTTGACGGCCACGACGCGTCCATTAATATTATGAGACGAATTCTTCAAGCGAAGGGGGTAGAAGTCATTCACCTGGGGCATAACCGATCTGTCGAAGAAATTGTTAACGCTTCCATACAAGAGGATGTTCAGGGGATTGCTATTTCTTCTTATCAAGGCGGCCACGTAGAATATTTTAAGTATATGTACGATTTACTCCAAGAACACCAGGCTTCTCATATTAAAATTTATGGCGGAGGAGGAGGGGTAATTATTCCGAGTGAGATTCAAGAGCTTCATGATTACGGCATTTCTAAAATCTTTTCTCCGGAAGATGGACGAAAAATGGGGTTAGAAGGCATGATTCAATTCATGATCGATGACTGTTACTACACAAATCCCCCTGCACTGCCGAAGGATCGAACCTTAACGCCGGCTAATGACCGTTTAATTGCCCAGCTTATTACATGCGCTGAAAATGAGGCCTATGAATACACAAAAGAGCACGCAGCCGCTCTTGAAGAAATCCGAGAAAGTGTAATCGAAAGCGAGACGGATCAAAAAATACCGGTTATTGGAATCACAGGAACAGGAGGAGCGGGGAAAAGTTCGCTTACGGATGAATTAGTAAGAAGGTTTATTGAACATATTCCAGATATTCATGTAGCTGTTTTATCCGTCGATCCAACTAAACAAAAAACCGGAGGAGCGCTTCTTGGGGATCGAATTCGCATGAACATCGCAGCGTCTCCTCGTGTGTATATGAGAAGTTTGGCCACACGCTCATCTGGACATGAGCTATCGGCGGCCATTCGAGATGGAATTGCCGTCGTGAAAAAAGCGGGTTTCGACATTATCATTGTCGAAACAAGCGGCATCGGGCAAGCTGATGCTCAAGTTAAAGATATTGCAAACGTCTCTCTTTATGTAATGACAAGCGAATTTGGCGCGCCGTCGCAGTTAGAAAAGATTGAAATGATTGATTACGCAGACTTTATTGTAATCAATAAATTTGAAAAAAAAGGTTCCGAAGACGCAAAAAAACAAGTGCAGCGTCAATATCAGCGTAATCATCAGCTGTTTGAAAATAATCTCTCTACGATGCCAATTTACGGAACAATTGCGAGTCAGTTCAACGACGGGGGAACAAATATTTTATTTGAAGATCTTGTAAATCATCTGCATCAAACATGCCGTACGTCTTGGCACGTAGAAAAATCATCAGAGCGCGTAAGTGAAAAGAAATATACCATCATTCCTAATGATCAACAGCAATATTTACAGGAGATTGTAAACAGCGTTCGCTCTTATCACCGCAATACGGATGTTCAAGTGCAAACAGCGCGTAAATTTTATCAGCTAGAGGGTGCTCTGGAAGAAGTGGAAACAGAAACGGCCAAGCAAGAGCTCACTCAGCTAAAGGAGAAATATCAAAAACAGCTAACGGCTGAATCGATTGAAAAGCTGGAAAACTGGCCTAAATTAAAAAGTCAGTATGGGCAAGAAGAACTTATTACAAAGATAAGAAATAAAGAAATTAAAACCTCTCTGCAAGTTGATACCCTATCAGGACTGCGTATTCCGCGCGTGGCCCTTCCAAAAGTTGAAGAATACGGGGAAGTTCTTCGTTTTCTTTATAAAGAAAATGTGCCAGGTGCGTTTCCTTATACAGCAGGTGTTTTTCCGTTTAAACGAAAAGGAGAAGATCCTAAGCGCCAATTCGCAGGCGAAGGAACACCAGAACGAACAAATCGCCGCTTTCACTATTTGTCAAAAGATGATGAGGCTAAGCGTTTAAGTACAGCGTTTGATTCTGTAACGCTTTATGGAGAAAATCCGGACCCAAGGCCGGATATCTTCGGGAAAATTGGCGAAAGCGGCGTAAATGTCTGTACGCTTGATGATATGAAACTCTTGTATAAGGGATTTGATCTTTGCCATCCGTCGACTTCCGTTTCGATGACGATCAATGGGCCGGCTCCAATATTATTAGCTATGTTTATGAATACAGCTATCAGTCAGCAGGTGGAAAAGAAGGAAGATGAGCTGAAGCGTCCTTTAACAGAAGAGGAATACAAGGAAGTAAAATCGGGTACGTTGAAACAAGTGAGAGGAACCGTTCAAGCGGATATTTTAAAAGAAGATCAAGGCCAAAATACGTGTATTTTTTCCACAGAATTTGCATTAAAAATGA
Organism: Priestia sp. 53B2; assembly: GCF_056099005.1. Classification (NCBI taxonomy): domain Bacteria; kingdom Bacillati; phylum Bacillota; class Bacilli; order Caryophanales; family Bacillaceae; genus Priestia; species Priestia sp. 53B2. The sequence continues at coordinate 250,964 of NZ_JBLZXA010000009.1, read as the reverse complement.
TGGGAGATATTCAGCAGTACTTTATTGACGAGAAAGTGCGCAACTATTATTCTGTGTCTATTTCAGGCTATCATATAGCCGAAGCAGGGGCTAACCCGATTTCTCAGCTAGCTTTTACATTGGCCAACGGCTTTACGTACGTGGAATATTACTTGAGTCGAGGCATGCACATTGATGATTTTGCTCCTAATTTATCGTTTTTCTTTAGTAATGGACTTGACCCTGAATACACGGTTATTGGACGTGTAGCGAGAAGAATCTGGGCAATTGTGATGCGTGATAAATACGGCGCGAATGAACGCAGTCAAAAGCTTAAGTATCATATTCAAACATCCGGCCGATCGCTTCATGCACAGGAAATTAATTTTAATGATATACGTACGACGCTGCAAGCCTTAATGGCCCTTCATGACAACTGCAACTCCCTTCATACCAATGCGTATGATGAAGCAATTACAACACCGACAGAGGAATCTGTACGAAGAGCGATGGCCATTCAATTAATCATTACAAAAGAGCATGGATTAACTAAAAATGAAAATCCACTACAGGGCTCTTTTATTATTGATGAACTAACAGACTTGGTAGAAGAAGCGGTATTGGCTGAGTTCCAACGCTTAAATGATCGAGGCGGCGTTTTAGGTGCGATGGAAATGCAGTATCAGCGAGGTAAGATTCAAGATGAATCGATGGAATATGAGATGCAAAAACATACGGGAGCTTTACCTATTATAGGAGTAAATACGTATATTAATCCAAATGAAGAGGAAAATTCCTCAGTTGATGACATGCAGTTAGCCCGCGCATCAAAAGAAGAAAAAAATCATCAAATTAATCAGCTTCAGAAGTTTCAACAGCAGCATGAAGAAAAAAGAGAAGATGCACTGAAAAGGTTAAAGAAAGCTGCAACAGAAGGAGAGAACATTTTCAAAGAGTTAATGGAGACCGTTAAAGTAGCCAGCTTAGGAGAAATTACGCGAGCTTTATATGAATGCGGTGGGCAATATCGCCGAAATATGTAATAATGTATCGTTAGTATATAGTGATATATTAAAAGCCGAGATGACCTTTTGTTGGTCATCTCGGCTTTTATAGACCTAACCCTAACGGAGTCAGAATAACTGATGGTGAATTCCTTTTGATTAAAGGATGCTGTTGGCGTATTAAGTAGAATGTATTATAGTGATAAAATGTCTATTTTTTCGTTGTTTTATGCGAAATTCTCGAGAATTTTAGAAACGAGGCTAGCATAAATGTATTGAATTTGTTTATAATGAATGGTATGTATTTATTCGTTTCCATCATTTACACATATGATGAATTGATTTAATAGATTTTCGATATACATAGCCATAGAAAGGATGTGCCAGATTTGAGTTTAGCACAGTACTCAAAAACGGATTTAAAAGAAATGTCGATGATTGAGATTGCTTATGCGCTTCTAGAAGAAAAAACAGATCGTCAAGCAATGTCATTCCAAGAAATTATTGCTGAAATTAAAGCAGCAGCTGAAATGTCAGATAAAGAATTAAAAACGAGATTAGCTCAGTTTTATACAGATATTAATATTGATGGTCGCTTTTTAACAGTAGGGGACAACCACTGGGGTCTTCGTGGATGGTATCCTTTTGACCAAGCTGAAGAAGAAGTTATTCCGGTTGCAAAACCTAAAAAGAAAAAAGCGAAAAAAGCTGTTGTTGAAGAAGTTGAAGATTTTGATGATTTAGAAGAAGATTTGGATTATGAAGATGTTGATGATCTAGACGAAGAAGAAGATTTTGAAGACATTGACGAGCTAGAAGAAGATGAAGATGATCTTGCAGAAGACGATTTTGATGATTTAGAAGATGATCTAGACGATGATGATGAAGACGAAGAAGAAGATTATGAGGACGAAAAAGAAAAATAATCCTTCTTGACTTTTTCAAGCGAAGTAGGTAGAATCTTTTTTGGGCTCTTTAAACAAGCATTTAAAAAGTTTTTATTTAAAATAGACTATTGCTCCCAATCCAGTTTTGGTATTGGGAGCAATTTTTTTATTTTATCTATCCATGTTTTACACCCCGATATGTTCTTATAAATCCTTGATAGAAACTTTCTTTTGGTTCTTGAACGTTTCACATTCATAAGGTTTCTTATAATTTCGCATGCACAATGAATGAATTGTGATTGTTTATGTGAAAACTTTTAATATTGTACAGTTCAAATTATTTAGAGGGGGAAGTATAGATGACAAAGTATATTTTCGTAACAGGCGGTGTTGTATCATCTCTAGGAAAAGGGATTACAGCAGCTTCTTTAGGCCGTTTATTAAAAAACCGTGGGTTGAACGTAACGATTCAAAAGTTTGATCCATACATTAATGTAGACCCAGGAACAATGAGTCCATACCAACACGGTGAGGTATTCGTAACGGATGACGGCGCGGAAACAGACTTAGACTTAGGTCACTATGAGCGTTTTATCGATATCAACTTAAATCGCTACAGCAACGTAACAACAGGTAAAGTATATTCAACAGTATTGAAAAAAGAGCGTCGCGGTGATTATTTAGGCGGAACAGTTCAGGTTATTCCGCACATCACAAATGAAATTAAAGAACGCGTTTTCCGTGCAGGTAAAGAAACAAATGCGGACGTTGTTATTACTGAAATCGGCGGAACGGTAGGAGATATTGAATCACTTCCTTTCCTAGAAGCTATTCGTCAAATCAAAAGCGATATTGGCCGTGACAACGTTATGTATATCCACTGTACACTTGTGCCATATTTAAAAGCTGCTGGTGAAATGAAAACAAAACCAACACAGCATAGTGTAAAAGAATTACGTAGCTTAGGTATTCAGCCAAATGTTATTGTTGTTCGTACGGAAATGCCAATTTCTGAAGATATGAAAGACAAGCTAGCTTTATTCTGCGACATTGATCCAAAAGCGGTTATTGAGTGTGCAGATGCTGAAACATTATATGAAATTCCACTATCTCTACAAGAGCAGCACCTAGATCAAATCACATGCGATCACTTGAAATTAGATTGCAAAGAAGCAGAAATGACTGAGTGGAAAGCACTGGTTGAGAAAGTAAAAGGACTTTCAAATACGACAAAAATTGCATTGGTTGGTAAGTATGTAGAGCTTCAAGATGCTTATATTTCTGTCGTAGAAGCAATGAAACATGCTGGATATGCATTCGATGCAGATGTAAACATCAAGTGGGTAAATTCTGAATTTGTAACAAAAGAAAATGTTCAAGATTTACTTGGTGATGTAGATGGTATCTTAGTTCCAGGTGGATTTGGTGATCGTGGAATTGAAGGTAAAATTGTAGCAACACAATATGCACGTGAGCAAAAGGTTCCATTCTTAGGTATTTGCTTAGGTATGCAGCTGGCATCAGTTGAGTTTGCGCGTAATGTATTAGGCTTAGAAGGCGCACATTCAGCGGAAATTGCACCTGAAACAAATTATCCAATTATCGACTTATTACCAGAACAAAAAGACGTAGAGGACCTAGGCGGTACACTGCGTTTAGGACTATACCCTTGTAAATTGTCTGAAGATACGCTTGCATATGAAGCATATCAAGATGAAGTGGTATATGAGCGTCATCGTCACCGTTATGAATTTAATAACGAATACCGTCAACAAATGGAAGAGAAAGGCTTTATCTTCTCTGGTACAAGCCCAGACGGCCGTTTAATTGAAATTGTAGAGCTAAAAGACCACCCATGGTTCTTGGCTTCACAATTCCACCCAGAGTTTACTTCTCGTCCAACAAGACCGCAACCATTGTTCAGAGAATTTATTCGCGCATCAATGGAGTCAAGCCAAAACAAATAAGTGAAATAAAAAACACGCTGTCTTTAGACAGCGTGTTTTTTATTCATATTCTTCTACGATTTCTTTTAATGTGAAAGTTAAACCGTAGTACGCGTATAAAGCGACCATCATTGCTGGAAAACCAAATCTTGAGCCGTCTTCTCCAGGAATAAGCGGCTTTAACAATTTTGTATCAATATGAGCATCTGCGAGTGATGTTAAAGAAGGTTCGGCTATCTCTTTAGGAACAGCAGCAATGCTAACAAATGGAATATCCTGTTTCTTTAAACGTTCAGCTATTTCCACTGCTTTATTATCTGTTGAAAATCGAGAGACAAGCAGTACGCGATCAACGCTAGTCAGCTGATCTAATTCATGTAAAGGCAAAGCTTTTGCCTGACTTAAAGGTTCTGCACTGCTTAGTGCTTCAAGCGTAATGGCGTGCATTTCTTCTACGCCATAAATATAGATAAATCCTTCTCCGACAGAGGCCTGTGCTAAAATACGCGCGGTATCTTCAAATTGGAATTCTTCTTGTTCTTCAATTCGTTTAAAAAAACCTGAAAGTTGAGTTGTGAAAATTTTAAGCATAGAATCTCCCTTCGATTTAAGCGGCTAAAGCCGTCTATCTACACATTATAACGAAAAAAGCTATCTGTATTCTATCTTGAAATGAGCTACAATGAAAGTAAAGTGCAATGAAGTTGGATGGATGACAAAAAAAGCTATGTTTTGTAACAATTTCTCTAATTAGCAGGGATTTTTGTTTTAAAGGCGAAATACATATGTTAGTTTTGTCTGTAGAAGAGGAATATAAAAGGTGGGATTATATTGGCAGAGAAAATTTTAATTGTTGATGATCAGTATGGTATACGTATTTTATTAACGGAAGTGCTGCAAAAAGAAGGCTATACGACATTTCAAGCGGCGAACGGCTTCCAGGCGATTGATATTACAAAAGAGCAAGCACCGGATCTTGTCTTATTAGATATGAAAATTCCAGGAATGGATGGAATTGAAATTTTAAAAAGGTTAAAGCAGCACGATGAAACGATTAAAGTCATCATTATGACCGCTTATGGTGAATTGGATATGATTCAAGAAGCAAAAGATTTAGGAGCATTAACACACTTTGCAAAACCGTTTGATATTGATGAAATCCGAAAAGTTGTTAGGGAATATATACCAGTAAAGTCGAATTAAGGTTTTGGTAGGGTTTTCATCCTAACAAATTTTGAATATCAGCCTAAAAATGTTGCTGTTTTCATTGTTAGTTGGTATCCTAATTACTGTATTCATAATTCGACAATCTATTATGTAAAGATGCGCGTTGTTTCTACATGAAACACTCAATTCAAGAGCATACTATTTGAGTGTGCCTTTTGGTTAGCATCTAATCTAAGGTTGATTTTAAGGAGGATTTCAATATGCCTTTAGTATCAATGAAAGAAATGCTTATTACAGCAAAAGAACAAGGCTATGCAGTAGGTCAATTTAACTTGAATAACTTAGAGTTTACTCAAGCTATTCTTCAAGCAGCAAAAGAAGAAAACTCTCCGGTTATTCTTGGTGTATCTGAAGGTGCAGCACGCTACATGGGCGGTTTCAAAACTGTTGTAGCAATGGTTGAAGCTCTAATCGAAGATTACGACGTTCAAGTACCAGTTGCAATTCACTTAGACCACGGTTCAAGCTTTGAATCATGTGCAAAAGCAATCCATGCTGGATTCACTTCTGTAATGATCGATGCTTCTCACCATCCATTTGAAGAAAACATTGCAATTACTTCTAAAGTAGTTGAACTAGCTCACTTCCACGGAGTATCTGTAGAAGCAGAACTAGGAACTGTTGGTGGACAAGAAGACGACGTTATTGCTGAGGGCGTTATCTATGCAGATGCTAACGAGTGTGAAGAACTTGTTAAACGTACAGGTATCGATTGCTTAGCTCCAGCATTAGGATCAGTTCACGGACCATACAAAGGTGAACCAAACCTAGGTTTTGCTGAAATGAAAGAAATCGGAGATCGTACAGGCTTACCATTAGTTTTACACGGTGGAACTGGTATTCCAACAAAAGATATCCAAAAATCAGTTTCTTTAGGTACTGCTAAAATCAACGTAAACACTGAAAACCAAATTGCTTCAGCTAAAGCTGTTCGTGAAGTATTAGCTGCGCAACCTGAACAATATGATCCACGTAAATACTTAGGACCTGCTCGCGAAGCAATCAAAGAAACGGTTCAAGGTAAAATGCGTGAATTCGGTTCTTCTAACAAAGCATAATTTGAAATCTTCGGATTGCCTGTTTGCAGTTAGTTGAGTCTGAAAAATAAAACCGTCTTATTTTTATTGTAAGGCGGTTTTATTTTTACTATAATTTTCTTATCATTCTGAATACATAACACAGGGGGATGGCATTCATGAAGTTTTTTATTGATACGGCTAATTTAGACGAAATTAAGGAAGCGCATTCATTAGGTTTGTTAGCGGGAGTTACAACAAATCCTAGTTTAGTAGCTAAAGAGAACATCACGTTTGAAGATCGTCTTCGTGAAATTACAGAGTTCGTTGAAGGATCTGTAAGTGCAGAAGTGATTGCGCTTGATGCAGAAGGCATGATTCGCGAAGGAAAAGAGCTTGCTGCGATTGCGCCGAATATTACAATCAAGGTACCGATGACTCCAGATGGCTTAAAAGCAGTAAAAGAATTTACTAGTTTAGGTATTAAGACAAACGTTACGCTTATTTTCTCAGCTAACCAAGCGTTAATGGCAGCAAGAGCAGGTGCTACTTACGTATCGCCTTTCTTAGGAAGATTAGATGATATTGGTTTTAATGGCCTCGATTTAATCTCAGATATCGCAGATATTTTTGCGATTCATGACATTCCATCAGAAATTATTGCAGCATCTATTCGTCATCCGATGCACGTAACAGAAGCTGCAAAAAATGGAGCACATATTGCGACAATTCCTTACAAAGTTTTAATGCAATTGTTCAAACATCCGTTAACAAATGCAGGAATCGACCAATTTTTAGCAGATTGGGAAAAACGAAATGTCTAAACATGTATAAATTTGTGTGGCATTTACCATCCTGACAGGTGAATGCCATATTTTTCTTTTATCTTGTCGAAACTATACATGATTTTTTCATTTTCGTGTACACTAGTAGGTAATAGGAAAAATAACCATTCTTTTAGGTATTCTTTGTACCAAAATTTTCCTCAATTACTAGGTGAGAAACTTTCTTTCACTAGAAGGGAGCTATAAATGGAAAAGTTAAAAATACAAGGTGGCTTTACCTTAAGTGGATCCGTCCGCGTCAGTGGTGCTAAAAATAGTGCCGTTGCGCTTATTCCAGCAACAATTTTAGCCGAGTCACCTGTTACAATTGAAGGTCTGCCCGATATTTCAGACGTGCAGTTATTAGGGGATTTAGTTGAAGAAATTGGTGGGAAAGTAACCATTGATAACGACGAATTAACAGTAGATCCATCCGGAATGGTTGCAATGCCTTTACCGAACGGAAAAGTAAAAAAATTACGCGCTTCTTATTATTTAATGGGGGCGATGTTGGGACGCTTTAAAAAAGCGGTAGTTGGGCTTCCAGGAGGCTGTTACCTTGGTCCTAGACCAATCGATCAGCACATTAAAGGCTTTGAAGCTCTTGGCGCTAAAGTAACAAATGAGCAAGGAGCTATTTACATTCGAGCTGAGGAACTGATTGGGGCTCGAATTTATTTAGACGTTGTCAGCGTAGGAGCAACAATCAATATTATGCTCGCTGCTGTAAGAGCAAAAGGGCGTACCGTTATTGAGAATGCTGCTAAAGAGCCTGAAATTATTGATGTAGCTACGTTACTGGCAAGTATGGGTGCCCGTATTAAAGGTGCAGGTACGGATGTTATTCGAATTGATGGAGTAGATCACTTAAAAGGATGCCGTCATTCCATCATTCCAGACCGAATTGAAGCAGGCACGTATATGATCATGGGAGCGAGTATGGGAAAAGAAGTTGTTGTTGACAACGTTATCCCTCAGCATTTGGAGTCATTAACGGCTAAAATGCGTGAGATGGGTATTCATATCGAAACAAGCTCAGATCAGATTCTTGTAGCGACTCGTCAGCTATTGAAGCCCGTAGATATTAAGACGCTAGTATATCCAGGTTTTCCAACTGATCTACAGCAGCCATTTACGACGCTTCTAACAAGAGCGTCTGGTACAAGCGTTGTGACGGATACAATTTACGGTGCAAGGTTTAAGCATATTGATGAGCTGAGACGAATGAATGCATCTGTTAAGGTAGAAGGACGTTCTGCTATTATCAATGGTCCCATTCATTTACAAGGTGCGCGTGTGAAAGCGTCGGACTTACGAGCAGGAGCAGCTCTCGTAACCGCTGGCTTAATGGCCAAAGGGATTACAGAGGTAACGGGTTTAGAGCACATTGACCGAGGTTACAGTCATTTAGTAGACAAGCTATCGGATTTAGGGGCAATGATTTGGCGTGAAGAGATGACTCAAGAGGAAATTGAGCAATTTCAAAATTCATAGAGGCAAATCAGTGCCACAGTCATGAAACCAAAGTCTAGAAATGAGCTTTTTAATAAGCTACACAGGCGTAGGAACGTTCTTCTATGTCTGTGTAGCTTATATATTTATGAATAGGGTAAATAGATAAAAAGGGAAGCTAAAAGATAAATTTCACTTCTTATTTTAACGGCCAGTTTATTTCCTTTAATGTGAAATTATGAAAAGGTTTTCCTCGCTTCTCGTAAGCTATTAAATTTCCTTTTTTTTATTCATCTTCTAAAGTAAAAAAAGATTGATTAAAAAGATAGAAAAAGGTTAGAATATAAATTGCTACGTTAAATTTATCAAGATAATATAAATGGTTTTATGTCGGAATTATTCTTCTAAAAGTGTATAGTTAATCAATTGATTCTACTTATTATACTTCAAAGGTTATATTCTCCATTTTCACAGATTTATTCCATCCATATCATCTCTCAATTTTATATTTGAATTTAATATGGGAGGAACGGTTAAAAATTATTCATTATAAAGCGTGGTGTCCTAATGAACTTAACATTATCCAGTTTAGAAAATATGAAATTAAAAGAGCTATATGAACATGCTCGTGAGTATAAAGTTTCGTACTATAGTAAATTAACGAAAAAAGAACTTGTCTTTGCTATTTTAAAGGCTCAAGCTGAACAAGATGGGCTTTTATTTATGGAAGGCGTTCTTGAAATTATTCAGTCAGAAGGATTCGGTTTCTTACGACCAATTAACTATTCACCGAGTTCAGAAGATATTTATATCTCAGCTTCACAAATTCGTCGCTTCGATCTGCGTAATGGAGACAAGGTATCGGGGAAAGTTCGTCCTCCAAAAGAAAATGAGCGCTACTACGGATTATTACACGTAGAAGCAGTAAACGGAGAAGATCCGGAAACGTCAAAAGATCGCGTGCATTTTCCAGCGCTAACGCCAATTTATCCAAATGAGCAAATGCTGCTGGAAACTCAGCCAAGAAGTTTCTCTACGCGTATTATTGACTTGATTTCACCAATTGGATTTGGACAAAGGGGACTAATTGTCGCTCCGCCAAAAGCAGGTAAAACGATGCTGTTAAAAGAAATTGCCAATAGCATTACAACAAATCATCCTGATGCAGAATTGATTGTCCTTCTTATCGATGAGCGTCCTGAGGAAGTGACGGACATTGAGCGTTCGGTTGACGGTGATGTTGTCAGTTCTACATTTGACGAAGTGCCAGAAAACCACATTAAAGTAGCAGAACTTGTCCTTGAACGTGCGATGAGATTAGTTGAACACAAAAAAGATGTTGTCATTTTGATGGATAGCATCACAAGACTTGCTCGTGCTTATAACTTAGTTATTCCACCGAGCGGTCGTACACTATCAGGGGGTATTGACCCGGCTGCTTTTCACCGTCCAAAACGATTCTTTGGAGCTGCTCGTAACATTGAAGATGGAGGCAGCTTAACCATTCTAGCAACAGCCTTAATTGATACAGGCTCCCGTATGGATGATGTTATTTATGAAGAATTTAAAGGTACAGGTAACATGGAACTGCATCTAGATCGTTCACTAGCTGAAAAACGTATCTTCCCTGCGATTGACATTCGTCGCTCAGGCACACGTAAAGAAGAGCTGTTAATTCCAAAAGAGCATTTAGACCACTTGTGGGCAATTCGTAAATCAATGGCAGATGCTCCTGATTTTGCAGAAAAATTCTTAAAACGTTTACGTCAAACAAAGACAAATGAAGAGTTCTTCTCGATGTTAACGGAAGAGAAAAAAACGCTTCTAGCAAATAAACGATAAGTTATAAAACATGTGGTTGCAAAAGCATACAACCCTTGTTATAATTTCATCATGTGTGTTGATAAAGTACACAGTGAAATAGTTATTATTTCATCACTATCTTTATCAATAAACTCTGTTTCAGAATGATTCAGGGCGGAAGGAGATGAAACGAATGAAAACAGGAATTCATCCAAACTATAAAACAGTTATGGTTAAATGTACTTGCGGAAACGAATTTGAAAGTGGTTCTGTAAAAGAAGAGATCCGCGTTGAGACTTGTTCTGAATGTCACCCATTCTACACTGGTCGTCAAAAATTCGCTGAAGCTGGTGGCCGTGTTGATCGCTTCAACAAAAAATACGGTCTTAAATAATCACATTGTCGAAACAAACAGGCAAGTAGCTTAACTTCTTGCCTGTTTTTTTGCTTATAAAAGTAGAAAAACAGTGTCTGCTTGATAAAAAAGTGGGTACTTTATCATAGGAATAAGATCTACATAGAAGACGTAGATTAAGTTAGTAGCGGTTCGCTCAGAAACGGAACGAGAAGAAGGGAGAGTCCCGCAGTGGTGTACGTAATGAAACAAAGCGGTTGGATAGAAGTAATTTGTGGCAGTATGTTTTCAGGGAAATCAGAAGAGTTGATTCGACGTGTGCGCCGTACGCAGTTTGCTAAACAAAAAGCACAAGTATTCAAGCCTGCAATTGATAATCGATATAGCGAAGAAGCTGTCGTTTCACATAATGGTACATCTGTTATGGCTTATTCAATCTCGGCATCGCGCGATATTTTAAAGCGAGTAAATGAAGAGACAGACGTAGTAGCGATAGACGAAGTACAGTTTTTTGACACAGATATTTTAGAAATTGTTCAATCTTTAGCAGATCAAGGCTTTCGTGTGATTGTAGCGGGGTTAGATCAAGACTTCAAAGGTGAACCTTTTGGACAAATGCCGCAGTTAATGGCTATTGCAGAGTCGGTAACAAAGCTACAGGCCGTGTGCGCTTCATGTGGCTCTCCTGCGAGCCGTACGCAGCGTTTGATTAACGGTGAGCCTGCTTCTTATGACGACCCTATTATTTTAGTCGGTGCGTCTGAATCGTACGAACCAAGATGTCGTCATTGCCACGTTGTGCAAAAGTCTAAAGGACAAGCTGTGTCTGTGGACTCAAGCGAAATGGTCGAAAAATAAAGCAAGAATTTTATGATGATAAAAACAGAACGCGCAGTTCTGTTTTTTTGTTCATATACGTGTATTAACAAGGTTTTGACTCTATTTTAAAGCTATACTATAATTACAATGTTATGGATAAAGAATGAGGTGAATGACGTGTTTGATCGTTTAGAAGCGGTAGAGGCGCGCTATGAGAAGTTAAACGAACTTCTGAGTGACCCTGAGATCGTAAACAACCCCTCTAAGTTGAGAGAATATTCGAAGGAACAATCAGATATACAACAAACGGTAGCCGCTTATCAGGAATACAAGGATGTAAAAGAGCAGTTATCAGAAGCGAAAACGATGCTTGAAGATAAGCTTGATGCAGATATGCGTGACATGGTAAAAGAAGAAATTGCCGAGTTAGAAACGCAGCAAGAAGAGCTAGTTGAAAAGCTACGTATTTTATTAATTCCAAAAGATCCAAACGATGATAAAAACGTAATCATGGAGGTTCGTGGAGCGGCTGGTGGAGATGAAGCAGCATTATTCGCAGCTAATTTGTACCGCATGTATTCGCGCTTTGCTGAATCGCAAGGCTGGAAAACAGAAGTAATGGAAGCAACGACTACTGGAGTAGGCGGTTATAAAGAAATTATCTTTATGATTAACGGTAAAGGTGCGTACTCAAAGATGAAATTTGAAAACGGTGCACACCGTGTTCAACGAGTTCCTGAAACAGAATCAGGCGGTCGCATTCATACATCTACAGCAACGGTAGCATGTCTTCCTGAAGCGGAAGAAGTCGAAGTGGACATTCATGAAAAAGACATCCGTGTAGATACATTTGCTTCAAGTGGACCTGGTGGCCAAAGTGTTAATACGACGATGTCAGCCGTTCGTTTAACGCATTTACCAACAAATACAGTGGTATCATGTCAAGATGAAAAGTCTCAGATTAAAAATAAAGAAAAAGCAATGAAAGTATTGCGTGCTCGCGTGTACGATAAGTTCCAGCGAGAAGCACAAGCAGAGTACGATGCAACGCGCAAACAAGCAGTTGGATCAGGAGATCGCTCCGAGCGTATCCGTACGTATAACTTCCCGCAAAATCGCGTAACGGACCACCGTATTGGTCTGACGATTCAAAAGCTAGATCAAATCTTAGAAGGCAAGCTTGATGAAATTATCGATGCATTAGTCATGGAAGACCAAGCGCGCCGAATGGAAGATTCGAACTAATGAAAGTATTTGAAGCCCTTAAGTGGGCTTCTTCTTTTTTGAAAGAGGCAAAGCGAGATGAAAACGCGGGAGAACTCTTGCTTCGCCATCACTTACAGATGACGAGAACTCATTTGCTAGGTTCTCTGCAGGAAGAACTAGAAGAAGAAATTCTAAAAAGATTTGAACAAGATGTCCATGCTCATAAAGCAGGTATGCCTGTACAATATCTAATCGGGACAGAAGAATTTTACGGGCGTTCATTTATTGTAAACGAACATGTATTAATTCCAAGACCCGAAACGGAAGAGCTGGTATACGGAATGATTTCTCGAATAAAAAAAGAATTTCAACACCAGCCTATTGAGCTTGTAGATATTGGAACGGGAAGTGGGGCAATTGCTATCACTTTAGCTTTGGAGCTTGACAGAGTGGAAGTTACAGCAACAGATATAGCTATAGAATCTTTAAGCGTAGCCAAAGAAAATGCTCAAAACCTGGACGCTGCTGTCACGTTTATACAGGGAGATCTATTACAACCATTTCTATTATCGAATCAGAAATTTGATGTAATTGTGTCTAATCCGCCTTATATTCCAGCAGATGATGAGTTGTCCACAGTGGTAAAAGATCATGAGCCAAACCGAGCTCTTTTTGGTGGAAAAGATGGCCTGGATTTTTATCGGCGTTTCATGGAAGAGTTGCCATATGTGACGAAGTCAAATAGTATTATTGGATTTGAAGTCGGGGCCGGACAGACAAAAGATGTAGCTGAGATGCTGCAAAAAACGTTTCCACCAGCTTTTGTAGAATGTGTATATGATATTAATGGAAAAGATCGAATGGTTTTTGCACAACTTCGCGAGAACTAAAAAATCAGAGGGAATGATTTTCCCTTTGATTTTTGAAAATCATGCATTTTTTTACTAAATTACTAGTTTAAGATATCTTGCTTTCGGCCATACTGTTCCTATGAAAGGGCGGTGGCCGAAATGAAGAAATATGCTATCATTTATTTTATTTTATTAATTATTGGAGCAAATGCTCAACTTATATATACACATAACCAAGTGCAGGCAGATCAGCCTGCAGTCATTCCAGACGAGGCAATTCGACTGCGCATTTTAGCAAACAGCGACGGTGAAAAAGACCAGTACGTAAAACGTCTGATTCGTGACCGCGTGAACGAACAAATCACAGAATGGGTAAAAGATTTAACATCTGTAACTGTAGCTCGAAAAACAATTAAAGAAAATTTGCCGGCGCTTGAAACAATTGCGAAAGAAGTGCTAAAAGAAGAAGGCGTAAATGAATCTGTTCATGTTAAATTCGGAAAAGTAGAGTTTCCTACTAAGTTGTACGGTCAGTTTTTATATCCAGCAGGTGAGTATGAAGCCGTGCTTATTACTCTTGGCAAAGGAGAGGGAGCAAACTGGTGGTGTGTACTATTTCCTCCTTTATGCTTCTTAGATTTCTCAAACGGTGAAGCGGTAAAAGCGCCGGAGCCATCTGAAGAAGAGCCAAAGGAAGAAAAAGAGAAACCAGCAGCTTCTGAATCAAAATCTGCAGACAAAACAGATGACAAATCGGCTGAAAGTAAAGAGCCCGCAGTGAAAACAGAAATTCAATCTGCAACTATTACATCGGATTCTATTGAGCAGAAAGCTGAGGAATCTTCTCAACCAACAGTATCTTCTAAAGAAGCAATTGCAAAAGATACAAGCACAGTAAAGGAAGAAACAAGTGCTAAGGCTGAAAAAAAGGAAAGTAAAGAAGCTGAAAAGTCTGTTTCATCTAAGAAAAAAGCTGATTCTAAATCAAAAGAAGATTCTGTAGAAGTTAAGTTTTTTGTAGTAGAATGGGTATCGTCAGTATTTAATTAATAGAATCATTAAAAATAAAATTCAGTTCTACTTTTTTTAATCATCTCATAGATTTGTTACTAGAAAACAAGTTGAGGTGATTAAAATGAGAGAACAATTAAAAATTGCCAGTGAAAATGATTATATTCGAATTCAGCAGTTTTTACAAAAAGCGGGCATCAGCACAGCAGGTGTGGAAGAGCATATTCATCAATTTGTCATAATGGAAAATGAAGAAGGCGAGCTGCTAGCAACAGTTGGGTTTGAAAAAGAAGGTGTGGATGGAATTCTCCGCTCCCTTGTCGTGTCTCCTTCTTTAATGCAATCTGATATTCTGCTGCTATTTAAAAGCATCGTCCAGCTGGCTCAAAAGCATGGCGTGAAGCAACTATATTTACTAACAAATAAGGCATCTTCTCTACATTTTTTTCAAATGATGAATTTTCAGCAAACATCTTACAGTGCACTGCCTGAGTTGTTAAAAGAACATTCTTATTTAAAAAAGTTACCAAACCCTCAGGATGTCTATGTGATGTTTTACGCAGCTAGTTAAAAGAAAATGTGGATAAATCATTTTAATGGTGTATCCACAATGTTATTCACAAAAACATAAGCTTTATCCACATTTTGTGGATAAAGCTTGTTTGTTGATATAATGAATGCATGTATTTTACTATCTTTGATACATATTGTACTTTTAAAGTAAAAAAAAACTAGATATAGAAAGAAAAAGGAGTTGAAGAAGATGGAAACTAAGTTATGGGTTGTGGATAATTTTACGAACGAAAAAGATATTTATCCACAGATAGAAGAAGCAGCAGATTTGCTGCGCAATCACGAAGTGGTTGCTTTTCCTACAGAGACGGTGTATGGATTAGGAGGAGACGCAACATCGGATAAAGCTGTGGATAAAATTTTTGCAGCGAAAGGACGTCCTAGTGATAACCCTCTTATTGTTCATATTGGAGATAAAGAGCAGCTTCATACATTTGTAGAGTCAATTCCTTCAAAAGCAGAGAAAGTGATCGATGCTTTTTGGCCGGGTCCTCTTACAGTAATAGTACCCAAAAAAGATCGAGTTTCAGATAAGGTTACGGCTGGTTTAAACAGCATTGCAGTGAGAATGCCCTCACATCCAGTAGCCCTCGCATTATTAAAAAAAGTGGCTTTGCCTATCGCAGCTCCTAGTGCAAACCTTTCCGGCAAGCCAAGTCCCACTCTAGCTCATCATGTGATGAATGATTTAGAAGGGCGTATTAGCGGAGTTGTAGATGGAGGAGCAACAGGGGTAGGAGTAGAGTCAACTGTCCTTGACTGTACCGAAGAGATTCCTATCATTTTACGGCCGGGCGGCATTACTCAGAAAGAGTTGGAAAATATCATTGGTCCCGTAAAAGTAGATAGAGCGTTACTAAGTGATAAAGAAGCGCCAAAATCTCCAGGTATGAAATACACGCATTACGCACCTGATGCACCGCTTGTCATTGTTGACGGCAGTTCAGATTTTCTCCAGTCTATTATTGATCGCTATAAAGATCAGGGTAAGCGAGTGGGGATATTAACGACATCTGAACATGAAGATGCGTATAAAGCGGATGCGGTTATCACATGTGGATCTCGTTCAAATTTAGAGACGGTTGCTAGCCATTTATACGAGTCGCTTCGTTCATTTAATGAGTGTGACGTAGATATTATCGTTAGTGAAAGTTTTTCTGAAGAAGGAGTCGGTCATGCCGTTATGAACCGATTAATGAAAGCTGCAGGACATCACGTGATTAAGCAATAAAATTCATCTTCTAAACCTTTTCGAATGTGCATATTTTGAAATAGGAGCACGTCCGAGGAGGGTAAAGATGAATGTATCTCAGTTAATTAGTGAAATGATCACGTTAGTCATTATGGCGTTTGCCTTAGGAATGGATGCTTTCTCAGTTGGTTTGGGAATGGGATTAATTCGTTTACGCTTTCGCCAAATTTTCTACATTGGTGTTGTTATCGGTGTATTTCATATTTGGATGCCGCTGTTAGGCATGTTTATTGGAAGACTTTTGTCTGATAAACTTGGAATGTTTGCTACCTATGGCGGTGGAATTTTATTGCTGATTCTTGGGGCGCAGATGATTTATTCCTCCTTTAAGCATGACGATACACCGTTTATCAAACCAGTTGGCTTTGGACTGTTATTTTTTGCGCTCAGCGTGAGTCTAGATAGTTTTTCTGTTGGACTTAGCTTAGGTATTTTTGGAGCAAGAACGTTTTTGACCATTATTGTTTTTGGCGTAGTGAGTATGCTATTAACTTGGTTAGGACTGCTGCTAGGCAGAAGAGTACAAGGCTGGCTTGGTTCATATAGTGAGGCACTGGGCGGGAGCATTTTATTAGCTTTTGGAATCAAATTGTTACTACCTTTTTAACTATATAAATAGGTAAAGGATCATGACCATGTAGGTTATGGTCTTTTTTTGCTTCTTTTGGATTGTAGCGATAAAAGAAGGAAAGCGAAGTCGTTTTTTCGAGATGGATGAAGCGATAATGGATAAAAAATACCCGGAAAAGCTAACTGGATTTATGCAAGCAATAGAGATACAATAGGGTGGAATATCAACATAGTCGAACATAGTGAAAGCAAGGGAGGATGTATCTTGAAAAACATCTTATTTGTATGTACAGGAAACACGTGCCGCAGCCCTATGGCAGAAGCATTGCTCAAAGCTAAAGAGATAGATGGAATAAACGTGAAGTCTGCAGGCGTATTCGCTTCAAATGGAAGTGAAGCTTCTGTTCATGCACAAGTTGCCCTTCACCAGAAAGGCATAGCTTGTTCTCATGCTTCGGCAGTATTAACGGAAGAACAATTGATGTGGGCTACTTATATTTTTACGATGACGGAGCAACATAAAATGCTGATTTTGAACCAAGCTCCGTACGTAAGTGATAAATTATTTACGCTAAAAGAATTTGCCGACGAGCACGGTGAAGTATCTGATCCGTTTGGCGGATCATTACAGACGTACGAACAGACTTTAGAAGAGTTAGAGCGTATGATTAACAAAATAGTCGACAAATTATAAAAGGTCCCATAAATTTTTGCTGGCTTAAAATGAACAGAAATTTAATATAAGACAAAGGTATGTATGAGGAGGAAACAAAGATGAAAGTAGCTATTGCATCTGACCACGGCGGTATAAATTTGCGACAGGAAATTATCTCTTTAATGGAAGAATTAAATATTGAATATGTGGATTTAGGGTGTGAATGCACAGCGTCTGTAGACTATCCGGATTATGCACTTCCCGTTGCTCAAAAAGTGGCGAGCCAAGAAGTAAGTCGAGGCATTCTTATTTGTGGAACAGGCATCGGTATGAGTATAGCAGCTAATAAAGTAAAAGGAATTCGCTGCGCTCTAGTGCATGATACGTTCAGTGCAAAAGCGACAAGAGAACATAATGATAGCAACATTTTGGCAATGGGTGAACGTGTCATTGGGCCGGGACTTGCACGTGAAATTGCGAAAATTTGGTTAATGACAGAATTTGAAGGCGGCCGACATGAAAATCGCGTGAATAAAATTAAACAGTATGAGCAGCAAAGCGATGCAACAGTAACTGTATAATATGAACGTATTCAATGAAAGAAAGGAAGAAAAACGTGTCTGAACTTACGAAATGGAAAGAGCAGTTGGAAACAGTTTTATCTGATTTTTTAGCACAAGTGCAGTTGTCTTCAGAACATACACTTGTCATTGGATGCAGTACGAGCGAGGTAATTGGTGAAAAAATAGGAACCGCAGGCGCAATGGAAGTCGCAGAAATGATTTTTGATACACTAGCAGATTTTCGAAAAAAAACGGGTGTCCACTTAGCATTTCAATGCTGTGAACATCTCAATCGAGCACTGGTAGTAGAAAGAGAATTAGCTCGCAAAGAGCGTTTAGAAATCGTTAGTGTTGTGCCTATTCATAAAGCAGGCGGAGCGATGGCTACACAGGCCTATGGCCAGCTTAAAGATCCCGTTTTGGTAGAGTTTATTAAAGCTGATGCCGGTATTGATATTGGAGATACATTCATTGGTATGCATTTAAAGCATGTCGCAGTACCCGTTCGTTGTACGTTAAATGCAGTTGGACACGCTCATGTTACTTTAGCAAAGACGCGTCCAAAACTAATTGGTGGAATGAGAGCGTTTTACGAACTTTCGTAATTAAATATATTAAAATAATACACATTTTTTCTTTTTTATTCTAAATAAATCATGTTACAATGTAGTTGAATCAACAAATAACGAACATTGTGAATACGAAATGAGGAGAGGATTTTGATGGAGAAACAACTAATGCAACAAGATCCAGCAGTTTATAATGCGATCAAGGATGAATTACAAAGACAACGTACTAAGATTGAGCTAATTGCTTCAGAAAACTTTGTAACAACAGCGGTAATGGAAGCACAAGGTTCAGTTTTAACAAATAAATATGCTGAAGGCTATCCAGCTAAACGTTACTACGGCGGTTGTGAACACGTAGACGTAGTAGAAGACTTAGCTCGTGATCGTGCAAAAGAAATTTTCGGAGCAGAGCACGTGAATGTTCAACCTCACTCAGGTGCACAAGCAAACATGGCTGTATACTTCACTGTTTTAGAGGCTGGAGACACAGTACTTGGTATGAATTTATCGCACGGCGGTCACTTAACACACGGAAGTCCTGTTAACTTTAGTGGTGTTCAGTACAATTTCATCGAATATGGCGTAGATCGTGAAACACATCTTATTAACTACGATGATGTATTAGAAAAAGCTCGTACACATAAACCAAAATTAATTGTGGCTGGTGCAAGCGCATATCCACGCGCAATCGACTTCAAGCGTTTCCGTGAAATCGCTGATGAAGTAGGCGCTTATTTAATGGTAGACATGGCTCACATTGCTGGTCTAGTAGCTGCAGGACTTCATCAAAATCCTGTGCCACATGCTCATTTCGTTACAACTACAACACATAAAACACTGCGCGGACCACGCGGCGGTATGATTTTATGTAAAGAAGAATTTGCGAAAAAGATTGATAAGTCAATCTTCCCTGGTATTCAAGGTGGTCCATTGATGCACGTTATTGCTGCAAAAGCAGTAGCATTTGGTGAAGCATTACAAGATGAATTTAAGCACTATGCTCAAAATATCATCGACAATGCTAATCGTTTAGCAGAAGGATTAAAGAAAGAAGGATTTGCTCTTGTATCTGAAGGAACAGACAATCACCTTGTGTTAATCGACGTAAGCTCAATGAATTTAACAGGTAAAGTAGCTGAAAAAGCACTTGATGATGTAGGTATTACAACAAACAAAAATACAATTCCTTACGATGAGCAAAGCCCATTTGTAACAAGCGGTATCCGTATTGGTACAGCTGCGGTTACAACTCGCGGATTTGGCTTAGAAGAGATGGATGAAATTGCTTCTATCATCGGATTAACGCTTAAAAATATTGAAGATGAAGAAAAGCTAGCTGAAGCTAAAACACGCGTGGAAGCTTTAACAAGCAAGTTTGAAATGTATAAATCACTTTAAGAGAGACAGGCCTTTGTGCCTGTTTTTTTATGGATAAATTGGTAGCAATTCAATCATTTTTTGAATAATGCTTGAACTCAAAAACTTTTTTCTGTAAAATGAATGCAATGTATAAATTTAATTAGCAAGAGATATGTTTTTACTAGTACGTACCATTCAATTCGTTGAATGGTATTTTAATGTGTACATCTTTATATATAAGGAGAGATATCAATGGGCAAAGTATACGTATTTGATCACCCGCTTATTCAACATAAATTAACTTACATACGCGATGTAAAAACGGGAACGAAAGAGTTTCGTGAATTAGTTGATGAAGTGGCAAGCTTAATGGCTTTTGAAGCGACACGTGATTTACCGCTAGAAGACGTTGAAATTGAAACACCGGTTTGCAAAACAAAGTCAAAAGTTATTGCAGGGAAAAAGCTTGGTATCGTTCCAATTCTTCGTGCTGGTATCGGCATGGTAGATGGATTTTTAAAACTAATGCCAGCTGCTAAAGTTGGACACGTTGGCTTATATCGTGATCCAGAAACATTACAGCCTGTTGAATATTATGTAAAGCTGCCTAATGATGTAGAAGAGCGTGACTTTATTGTAGTAGATCCTATGCTTGCAACAGGAGGGTCAGCTGTAGAAGCAATCAACTCTCTTAAAAAAAGAGGCGCTAAAAACATTAAATTTATGTGTTTAATTGCTGCTCCTGAAGGCGTGGAAATCGTAAAAGAAGCACACCCTGACGTAGATATTTACATTGCGGCATTAGATGAAAAATTAAATGACCATGGATATATTGTTCCAGGTTTAGGTGATGCAGGGGATCGTTTATTCGGTACAAAATAATTTGTAGATTCGGGTGATGAACATGAAGCAGCCAATTAAAGTAATGACGATATTCGGGACAAGACCAGAAGCAATTAAAATGGCCCCTCTAGTGCTAGAGCTTAAAAAGCGACCGGAGGAGTTCGAAGCAATTGTTACAGTAACGGCTCAGCACCGTGAAATGTTAGACCAAGTATTGAGCATTTTTGACATTCAGCCTGACTATGATCTTAACATTATGAAAGATCGCCAAACCCTTATGGACGTAACGACCAGAGGATTAGAAGGTTTGGACGACGTAATGAAAAAAGTAAAGCCGGACATCGTACTTGTACACGGCGATACAACTACGACGTTTATTGCCGGACTAGCAGCTTTTTATAATCAAATTCAGGTGGGACATGTTGAAGCAGGTTTGCGCACATGGAATAAATATTCTCCATATCCGGAAGAAATGAACCGACAGCTTACAGGCGTTCTCGCTGATTTGCACTTTGCTCCAACCGATAAGTCTGCAGCTAATTTGCAAGCGGAGAATAAAAAAGAAGAGCGAATCTTTGTGACTGGAAACACAGCTATCGATGCGTTAAAAACGACAGTAAAAGAGACATATGAGCATGAAGTGTTAACGAAATTGGGAGATGATCGTCTTATTTTATTAACGGCGCATCGCCGCGAAAATTTAGGCGAACCAATGAAAAACATGTTCCGTGCTGTTAAACGTATTGTGGATGAACATGAAGATGTGCAAGTGGTGTATCCTGTTCATTTGAATCCGGTAGTTAGAGAAACAGCAAACGATATCTTAGGAAATGACCCACGCATTCATTTAATTGAACCGTTAGATGTAATTGACTTCCATAACTTCGCTGAGCGCGCTCATATTATTTTGACAGATTCGGGCGGTGTTCAAGAAGAAGCTCCTTCATTAGGCGTACCTGTATTGGTACTTCGTGATACAACAGAGCGACCTGAAGGAATTGAAGCAGGGACGCTCAAACTAGCAGGAACGGAAGAAGAAACGATTTATGCGCTAGCAAAAGAGCTGTTAATAGATGAAGACATATATAAGCAAATGTCACAAGCATCGAATCCTTACGGAGACGGCTTAGCTTCTAAACGCATTTGTGATGCTATTAGCTACTATTTCAACCGTCGTGAAAACAGACCGGAAGCTTTTAATCCGCTTTCGTAAGATTTCTAAACACCTTTCACATGAAAAGTGTCTCTTTGAGACACGATAGTGTGAGAGGTGTTTTTTTTATGTGGATTAAATGGTTAATGATTAGCTTTATATTGGGAAGCGGGGGAGGGCAAATGTCGCTCAATCCCACATTTCCTTCTATAAAACAAGAAATGAATCATCAGGAAAAATCAATAATTGTCATGATTGAAAAAGAAAAATTCGCAAAATTTAAAAGTCAGCTACAAAAAAGTTATCCTAATATAAAGATTAAGAGCGAATTTCACACGGTGTTTACAGGACTTTCGTTAAACGGCTCCATCTCGGATTTGGAAAAACTATCTCATAATCCTTCTATTATTAGTTCACATTCTATTAAAAACTACCAGGTTGCAGAAGAAAATAGCGTAACCTTCATTGGCTCAGAACAGGTAAGAGGATTATTTGATACTTATAATCAGCGCTTAACAGGAAAAGGGATCAAAGTAGGCGTTATCGATACGGGGGTTGATTATTCTCATCCCGATTTAAAACAAACCTACAGGGGAGGGTATGATGTAATAGATAAAGATTATGAGCCGATGGAAACCATTCGGGAGCAAGGAGAGCCTACTCTGCATGGCACTCATGTAGCTGGTATTATTGCAGCAAATGGAAATATTAAAGGTGTAGCACCTCAAGCGGAGATCTACGCATACCGAGCTCTTGGACCTGGTGGAGCTGGAACATCTGAAAGTGTTATTCTAGCTATCGAAAAAGCAATTCAAGATGATGTAGATATTATTAATTTGTCATTAGGAAATGATGTGAATGGTCCTGATTTACCAACAAGCTTAGCGTTAGATCGAGCTGTTGAAAAAGGAATTGTAACGGTCACATCTAGCGGCAATTCAGGTCCAGGTTTATGGACCGTGGGCTCTCCAGGTACAGCGGGAAAAGCTATTTCCGTTGGCGCTTCTGTTTCCCCGACAACAGTTCAATTTCTAACAATCGGATTTAACAAAGAAAAAATTATGATGGCGCCAGTAGAAGGGTCTCGGCCATGGACGTTTAATCAAACGCTGCGTGTAATAAATGAAGAATACTCCAAAGAGCAAAAGCCTGCGTTGGGTAACGTCATTTTGCTAAAAGCAGAAGGAAATGCGGTTGAAAAAAAGATTAAACAAGCTGAACAGGCAGGAGCAAAAGCTGTTATTTTATATAGCCCGACTGAAAAAAGCATAATCGGTAAACTACAAGAGTCAGTAAATATTCCAGTGATATGGGTAAGTAAAAAAAGCGGTGATACCATTAATCAACACATTCAATCTCAACAGCCATACTTACGCACTGGCAAGCAAGTGGTGCAAGACTTGCTCACATCTTTCAGTTCAAGAGGACCTGTAACGACTACTTGGGGAATCAAGCCGGACGTCGTCGCACCTGGTTACTTCATTAATAGTACAGTTCCTGGGGGATATGAACGCATGCATGGAACAAGTATGGCTGCGCCCCATGTAGCTGGAGCGTGCGCTCTTATTTTACAAGCTCACCCGAACTGGTCTCCTGAACAAGTCAAAGCTTCATTGATGAACACAAGTAAAGTAATGCAGCAGCTAAATGGTCAAACGTATCGCGTATATGAACAAGGAGCCGGAAGAATTCAAATAGCAAAAGCTGTCACAGCAGACTCTTTATTTTATCCATCTTCTTTATCTTTCGGTATTTTTACGCGCCCATCAAAGAAAGTCTTATCATTTAAAATTGATAACCAGTCTGATAAAGAAAAAACGTATCGTTTAAACGTTCCGAAAAGGGATGAAGGCGTAAACTGGGATGTTCCATTACCCGTCACGGTGCAGCCCCACCAGACAAAAGAAATAGCTGTCACTTTATCGGTGCAGCCCCGTTTTAAAAATAAAGGTATATATGACGGATATTTGGAAATAAATGATTCACGTGAAACATTTTCGCTTCCTTATATGTACATGGTTAGCATTCCAGATTATCCTCGTGCCATGGGATTGCAAGTAGCAGCGGAAAAAGAGAAAAATACGTATAGCTATGAACTGTTTTTGCCTGAAGGAGCAGATGAGTTAGGCGTTGCTCTTTTTGATAAGCAATCTTTACAGTTTATATCGTATTTAGATGTTGACGTTGATGTAGAAAGAGGCATGAGAAAACGAAAAATAACGATTGATGAATCGCTTGTACCGGGGTCGTACCAAATATTTGCATTTGTGAAAAAGCATAGACAAGAGCAGGTTGTACACAGTACAATAACGATTGAATGAACCTCTTTAAATGTTTTCATTTGAAGAGGTTTTATGTGTGGCAGAAATGTGAACAATAAGAAGAGATTGTGAAGTTTTTAGCTTAAACACATTGACATTAAATATACGCTATTGTATGCTTACAGGGAATATAAATGATAAGGTTTTCAACCTGTGAAAACCGTTGATATTTCTGCGTATTTTATTAGCTGTTTTTACCTTTTTTAGCAATTTTTTTTGCCTTTCTATCATATATTGAGCTATAAAAACGATAGAGAATTCGGAAAAAAGAAAATTTTGCAAAAGGGGTATGAGCTTATGAAAGATCGCAACCGTCATCCTTTGCAAGCGATGGCATTAGTGTCAATCATTCTATCACAGTTAGCAGGTTCAGTCTTAATTGGCTTATTCTCTGGAAGATGGGCTGATCAATGGCTTGACACCGAACCACTATTTTTGATTTTAGGCCTTCTTTCAGGGCTAGCAGCAGGTGTTTTTATGATGCTGCGGACAGTCCACCATTTTTTTTCAGGAGATTAATAATTCATGCAGGATTTGCAGCACGTTTTTCCAAGACTTCGTTCATACATATTGTATTTGTTAGCATTATACGTTCTCGGCTGGGGATTTACAAGTTATAAGGCTGTTTTTGCAGGTTTAATTTTAGGAACCGCCCTGAGTTTGTATAATTTGTGGAACTTAGTAAGAAAGTTTGAGCAGTTTGGACAGGCGTTGGATGAGGGGAAAAAGCCCCGTTCAATTGGGACTGTTGTAAGATTTGCAACAGCTGCTCTCGCAGTTGTGATTACCATCTCTTATCCAAAAACCTTTCATATTATTAGTGTAGTTGTGGGATTAATGACGTATTATGTTGTCATTATCATAGATTTAGTTGTTCAAAATATGCGTAGAAGATAGAAAGAGAGGTGAACACAGTTGGGTCATGAATCACCAACTATAGAGTTTCTAGGCCTTACTTTTAGTCAAAGTAACTTGCTTATGGTTACCGTAGCTTCTGTTATTGTATTCTTAATTGCAGTTTTATGTACTCGTACTCTTGCTATGAAGCCAAGCGGTGCACAAAACTTTATTGAATGGGTCTTAGATTTTGTTAAAGGACTCGTTAATAGCAATATGGATTGGAAAACAGGTGGCCGCTTTTTGACGCTAGGTGTAACTTTACTTATGTACATTTTTGTGTCAAATATGTTGGGTCTTCCATTTGCCATCGTGATTGACCATAACTTATGGTGGAAATCGCCAACCGCTGATCCAGCAATTACGCTGACGTTAGCCGTTATGGTAGTTGTACTATCACATTATTATGGTATTAAAATGCGTGGTTTCTCTGCATACACGAAAGATTACTTCAAGCCAATGGCATTTTTATTCCCGCTTAAGATTATCGAGGAGTTTGCCAATACGTTAACGCTTGGCCTTCGTCTTTACGGTAATATTTATGCTGGGGAAATTTTGTTAAGCTTACTAGCTGGTTTAGCAACAACAGGCTTCCTAGGTACAATTGGAGCTGCTATTCCAATGCTTTTATGGCAAGGATTCAGTATTTTTGTAGGCGCAATTCAGGCCTTCATTTTCACAATGTTAACGATGGTTTATTTATCTCACAAAGTGAGTAGCGACCATTAATTTATAAAGCTTTGTTCAAGTAATACCCAATTTGGACAAAACAAAACTTAGTTAAACAAAATCATATATATTAAGGGAGGACTTTATAAAATGGGTTTAATAGCATCTGCAATTGCGATTGGTTTAGCGGCACTAGGTGCTGGTATTGGTAACGGTCTTATCGTTTCTAAGACGATTGAAGGCACAGCTCGCCAACCAGAAGCACGTGGTACATTAACTTCAATGATGTTCGTTGGGGTTGCCTTAGTTGAGGCGCTTCCAATTATCGCCGTAGTTATTGCATTCATGGTACAAGGTAAATAATAATGTGTTACATGTGGCGAAGATCATTCAAAAGAACCTTCGCCATTACTTTATGTCTTTAATAAGTAAATTATATATGTGGAGTCTCTGAAGGGAGTGAACATGGCCGTGTCGAACATGTTTGTGTTAGGAGCAGCAGGCATTAATGGTGGAGATATTCTTTTCCAATTAGTGATGTTCCTTATCCTACTTGCGTTACTTCAAAAATTCGCGTTTGGTCCTGTAATGGGAATCATGAAAAAACGTGAAGAGCATATTGCCGGTGAGATTGATGAAGCAGAAAAGCAAAATGAGGAAGCGAAGAAGCTTGTTGAAGAGCAGCGTGAAATCTTAAAGCAATCTCGTCAAGAAGTGCAAGTAATGATGGAAAACGCTAGAAAGTCTGCAGAAGATAAAAAAGAAGAAATCATTGCGGCAGCACGCGAAGAGTCTGAGCGTCTAAAAGCTGCAGCAAAACAAGAAATCGAACAGCAAAAAGATCAAGCAGTTGCTGCGTTACGTGAGCAAGTTGCTTCATTATCTGTTTTAATTGCGTCGAAAGTTATTGAAAAAGAACTTTCTGAACAAGATCAAGAGAAGTTAATTCATGAATATATCCAAGAAGTAGGGGATGTACGATGAGTCAACCAGCTGTAGCCAAGCGCTATGCACTAGCTCTTTTTCAATTAGCAACAGAAAAACAGATGATCGATGAAATGCAAGACCAGCTACAAATCGTTGAAGAGGTGTTTGCTAAAACACCTGAATTAATGGATGTATTAACTCATCCAAAAATTACAATTGAGCGAAAAAAACAGTTTGTAAGTGAGGCATTTGCTGAACTTTCACCAACTGTTCAACATACGGTTCTTCTATTATTAGAGCGTCACCGCATTCAAATTGTTAGCCAAATGGTACAAGAGTATCGTTTCCTAGCGAACGAAGTACGTGGCGTGGCAGATGCAACTGTTTATTCTGTCAAACCTTTAAGTGCAGATGAGAAAAGAGCAATCTCGCAATCATTTGCTTCTAAAGTTGGAAAACATACGTTAAATATTTCAAATATAGTAGATAAAAGCCTAATCGGCGGCGTGAAGCTTCGCATTGGTAATCGTATCTATGATGGCAGCATTAGCAGCAAATTAGAAACGATCCACCGAGGACTTCTTGCACACAGATCGTAGATAGGGGTGAAATTCATGAGCATCAAAGCTGAAGAAATTAGTGCGCTGATCAAGCAGCAAATTGAAAACTATCAGTCTGAGATTAAAGTGAGTGATGTAGGTACTGTTATCCAAGTTGGGGACGGTATCGCACGTGCTCATGGCCTCGACAATGTCATGGCTGGAGAACTGGTTGAATTTTCAAATGGTGTCATGGGAATGGCACAAAACTTAGAAGAAAACAATGTAGGTATCATTATTTTAGGACCATATACGGAAATTCGTGAAGGTGACGAAGTTCGCCGTACAGGACGCATCATGGAAGTTCCAGTAGGGGAGCAGTTAATCGGTCGTGTTGTTAACTCATTAGGTCAGCCAGTAGACGGCTTAGGCCCAGTAGAAACAACAAAAACACGTCCAATTGAAGGTGCTGCACCTGGCGTTATGGATCGTAAATCAGTACATGAGCCGCTTCAAACAGGTATCAAGGCGATTGACGCACTTGTGCCGATCGGTCGTGGACAGCGTGAGTTAATTATCGGCGACCGTCAAACGGGTAAAACATCGGTAGCAATCGATACAATCTTAAACCAAAAAGATCAAGATATGGTATGTATCTATGTAGCGATTGGCCAAAAAGAATCAACAGTTCGTAACGTAGTAGAGACATTACGTAAACACGGTGCTCTAGATTACACAATCGTTGTAACAGCATCAGCTTCACAACCAGCTCCACTATTATTCTTAGCGCCATACGCTGGGGTAACAATGGGTGAAGAGTTTATGTATAACGGTAAGCACGTACTTGTTATTTATGATGACTTAACAAAACAAGCATCAGCTTATCGTGAACTTTCATTACTATTACGCCGTCCTCCAGGTCGTGAAGCGTATCCAGGGGATGTATTCTACCTGCACTCTCGTTTATTAGAGCGTGCGGCAAAGTTATCGGACGCAAAAGGTGGAGGTTCATTAACAGCTCTTCCATTTATTGAAACGCAAGCAGGAGACGTATCTGCTTATATCCCAACGAACGTAATTTCGATTACAGACGGACAAATTTTCTTACAGTCAGATCTATTCTTCTCAGGCGTACGTCCTGCGATTAATGCTGGTCTTTCTGTATCACGTGTAGGGGGATCTGCACAAATTAAAGCGATGAAAAAGGTAGCAGGTACACTGCGTCTAGACCTTGCATCTTATCGTGAGCTTGAATCGTTTGCTCAGTTCGGTTCTGATCTTGACCAAGCAACTCAAGCAAAATTAAATCGAGGAGCGCGTACAGTTGAAATCTTAAAACAAGGTTTACACAAACCGCTTCGCGTAGAAAAACAAGTAGCTGTGCTTTACGCATTAACAAAAGGCTTCTTAGATGATGTTCCAGTATCAGATATTACACGCTTTGAAGACGAGTACTTAACATGGTTAGAATCAAACCGTAAAGAAGTACTCGAATCAATCCGTACAACTGGTGGGCTTCCTGAAGCTGGCGTATTCGAATCAGCACTTGAAGAATTCAAGAAAACATTTATTGCATCTGAATAATATATTGTCAGCATGGTATGTTAAGACAATCTTTCAATAAGGTGAAGGTGAACATTTGTTCACCTTTCATACCACGTGATCTTCTAAAACAAGGTGGTGAAACCTTTGGCATCATTACGTGATATACAAACTCGAATCACATCGACGAAAAAAACGAGCCAGATTACGAAAGCAATGGAAATGGTTTCAGCTGCAAAGCTGAATAGAGCGGAACAAAATGCAAAATCGTTTGTTCCATACATGGAAAAAATTCAAGAGGTAGTCTCAAGCGTAGCCCTAGGCAGCAGAGGCGCTTCACATCCAATGTTAACTGCGCGCAGCGTGAAGAAGACTGGTTACATCGTAATCACTTCAGATCGCGGTCTAGCAGGAGCATATAACAGTAATATTTTGCGAAAAGTATCTCAAGCTATTGAAGAACGCCATCAATCACCTGATGAATACGGTGTGATTGCAATTGGACGAGTAGGGAGAGATTTCTTCGTAAAACGCGGTATTCCGGTTTTGCTTGAAATCACAGGCTTAGCAGATCAGCCAGCTTTTGCTGACATTCAAGGAATCGCTTCACAAACAGTTCAAATGTTTGCAGACGGTACGTTTGATGAACTTTACTTATACTACAATCACTTTATCAATACGATTTCACAAGAAGTGACGGAGAAGAAGCTATTGCCTCTAACAGATTTTCAACCTTCTGGTAAACTGGTTGGTTATGAATTTGAACCATCACAAGAAGAGATTTTAGAAGTGTTACTTCCTCAGTATGCAGAGAGTTTAATTTACGGCGGCCTGCTTGATGGAAAAGCAAGTGAGCATGCTGCTCGTATGACAGCGATGAAAAGTGCAACAGACAACGCAAAAGATCTTATCAATAATCTTACATTGTCATATAACCGTGCACGTCAAGCGGCAATTACCCAGGAAATTACGGAAATTGTTGGCGGAGCAGCAGCGTTAGAATAGAAAGTTTAATGGAAAAGCAAGTTAGGAGGGAACACGATGACAAAAGGACGCGTTACTCAAATCATGGGTCCAGTTGTAGACGTAAAGTTTGACAACGGACACCTTCCGGCAATTTATAACGCCCTTAAAATTTCACATAAACCGAGCAGTGCAAGTGAAGTTGCAATCGAATTAACATTAGAAGTTGCGATTCACTTAGGTGATAACACAGTTCGTACAGTAGCAATGTCATCCACTGACGGCTTAGTTCGTGGATTAGAAGTAGAAGATACAGGTGCAGCAATCTCAGTACCAGTTGGTGACGTTACGTTAGGTCGTGTATTTAACGTATTAGGTGAAAAAATCGACTTAGATGCCCCGATCGATGCAGGTGCACGTCGTGATCCAATCCACCGTCAAGCACCAAAGTTCGAAAATCTATCTACACAAGCTGAAATTCTTGAAACAGGTATTAAAGTAGTAGACTTATTAGCTCCTTACATTAAAGGTGGAAAAATCGGTCTATTCGGTGGTGCCGGTGTAGGTAAAACAGTATTAATTCAAGAGTTAATCAATAACATTGCTCAAGAGCACGGCGGTATTTCGGTATTCGCTGGTGTAGGTGAGCGTACGCGTGAAGGTAATGACTTATACCATGAAATGACAGATTCTGGTGTTATTAAGAAGACGGCTATGGTATTTGGACAAATGAATGAGCCACCTGGTGCACGTCAACGTGTTGCATTAACAGGATTAACAATGGCAGAATACTTCCGTGACGAACAAGGTCAAGACGTATTATTCTTTATCGATAATATCTTCCGTTTCACACAAGCGGGTTCAGAAGTATCAGCATTACTTGGCCGTATGCCATCAGCAGTAGGTTATCAGCCAACGTTAGCGACAGAAATGGGTCAGCTTCAAGAGCGTATCACGTCAACAAGCGTAGGTTCTGTAACATCGATTCAAGCGATTTACGTACCAGCTGATGACTATACGGATCCAGCTCCAGCGACAACATTTGCTCACTTAGATGCAACAACAAACTTAGAGCGTAAATTATCAGAGATGGGTATTTACCCTGCGGTAGATCCATTAGCATCTACATCTCGCGCTTTATCTCCTGAAATTGTTGGAGAAGAGCACTATGCAATTGCGCGTCAAGTTCAACAAACGTTACAGCGTTATAAAGAGT
Organism: Priestia sp. 53B2; assembly: GCF_056099005.1. NCBI lineage: Bacteria > Bacillati > Bacillota > Bacilli > Caryophanales > Bacillaceae > Priestia > Priestia sp. 53B2. Next base: position 219,973 of record NZ_JBLZXA010000009.1, on the reverse strand, counting down.
TACAAGATATCATTGCAATCCTAGGTATGGATGAGTTATCTGATGAAGATAAACTTGTTGTACAACGTGCTCGTCGCGTTCAATTCTTCTTGTCTCAAAACTTCCACGTAGCAGAACAATTTACAGGTCAAAAAGGTTCTTATGTTCCTGTAAAAGAAACTGTTAAAGGATTTAAAGAGATCTTGGAAGGTAAATACGATCATTTACCTGAAGATGCGTTCCGTTTAGTTGGCCGCATTGAAGAAGTTATCGAAAATGCGAAACGTATGGGAGTAGAAGTTTAATTTAAGGGACATAGGAGGTTTTTTAAATGAAGACAATCCATGTCAGTGTAGTGACTCCTGATGGCCCAGTTTACGAATCAGAAGTGGAAATGGTAAGTACCCGAGCACAGAGCGGTGAGCTTGGTATTTTACATGGACATATTCCGATGGTTGCTCCTTTACAAATTGGAGCCGTCCGCTTGAAGAAAGCAAGCAGTACAGAACTTGTGGCTGTTAGCGGAGGATTTCTTGAAGTAAGACCTGACAAAGTAACAATTCTTGCACAGGCTGCTGAAACAGCTGAAGCGATTGACGTAGCTCGTGCAGAAGAAGCGAAAAAGCGCGCTGAAATGCGCCTTGATAGCAAACAAGACGACGTTGATGTTAAACGTGCTGAAATCGCCTTAAAACGGGCAGTCAATCGTTTAGATATTAGTCAACGTAAGTTCTAAAAAAAGCCCTCTCAAACGAATGAGAGGGCTTTTTTGCTATATTATACAAAAGGAGAAGAGCAAATAGCATTCATCTATGATTATATATTCCATATTCCATTTAACTAAGCGCATCCATCTTCTTTATTTTGATCAATAATGGAAAACAATCCTAAAATAGGGAATAAAATAAATGTTTTTCATGTTACCGTTTACGAATTTGCATAAGTGTGCTTTAATATGAAAAGAAGAGACGATGATCGTCTCTTCTTTTCATATGGTGTTTAAAAGGAGTGCTTTTATTGTTTGGAGGAATTGAACAGCAAACGTTACTAACCATGATTTCACATTTGATTTTTATTGTGATTACTTGGTATGCTTTGCAAGGCTTTCAAATTGAAAAGCTGATGAAACCTAATCATGTGTTTCAAGCAAAATTAATGCTTATTTTATTGACCATTACGATTTCATCAACAGTAAGTAATTTCTTTTTGGATTATTTATTTTGGTCACAGCGCATTCCCTCATTTTTTCAATGATTGGCAAGCTATGAGTCTATGATAAAATAGACGTTCATTCATTGAAGATATACGAATTTATACGCTAATGTATGTCGCTATGTCTAAATATGACGACCCTTTTCATGTATGTATCATCGCCTTCTGGAAAGACTGATGAGTACGGAGAGGGAGTGGCGAAATGTTTAAAAAAATTAGTGTCTTTTTGGCTATTTTCATTACTGGTTTATTCGTATATCATGGAAGTTATGTGAGCAATGCCCAAAACAATGAAACTACTATTGAGAAGATTGTTCACACCTTAAATAAGCAGCATGTTTCGTTAACTGAAGTATCGTTGTATGCAAGAGAAGAAGTAAAAGCTGTTACTGACCAAAAAACCTTTTATTCACAAGCTAAAAGTATTAAAAGTAATTTTAGAGGTTTTAAATGGGAAGTGAAGAGGGAAAGAGACCTATGGAAAGCAATAGGTACACGCAAAAGTGAAGATGTGAACGAAGTCATTCTGTTAACTTATGCGATCGATGAACACAGCAATGCGTACATATCGTATCATGTAACGGGACAAGGTTTAAAAGAAAAAAATATGACCCATTTTCAAAATGTATTTCAGACAAATTATGAAAAAATTTTCCTATCAGAACCCATAATTTTCTCTTGTGCAACAGGGGAAATCAATGATAAGATGGAAAGTGTTTTGTCTGTTGAAATTCAAGACCTATTACGAGCTTTCAATGCTAAACCAGTGGAATCTCTAGTGGAAGAGTCATTTACCTCTGTTTCAGCATATACTGGACTGTGGAAAGAAGCTCTTCAAACGAAAAAGCAGGAAATGAACTTACAAATTGCATTACGCAAGACAAGAATGGGCGGTCAAACAACCATAGTTGTTGGCACACCTATCATTACGTCTGAATATTAATATAGAGAAAATGGACGCGGAGGGGAATACCTTGGAAAAAATCATCGTCCGCGGTGGAAATAGATTAAGCGGTACAGTTAAAGTTGAAGGAGCAAAAAACGCCGTTTTACCTATTATCACTGCAACCTTATTAGCTAGTGAAGGAAAAACAATTCTAAATGATGTACCAGCTCTCTCCGATGTATTTACGATTGGCGAAGTTTTAAGACATCTGAATGCAGAAGTGGATTTTGAAACGAATCGTGTAGTTGTAGATGCATCAAGAGAGTTAAAAACAGATGCACCTTTTGAATATGTAAGAAAAATGCGCGCTTCAGTACTTGTAATGGGTCCTTTATTGGCGCGTACAGGTGAGGCTCGTGTAGCTTTACCTGGCGGATGTGCGATTGGATCAAGACCGATTGATCAGCATCTTAAAGGCTTTGAAGCAATGGGTGCTAAAGTTCAAGTAGGAAATGGTTTTATTGATGCAAAAGTTGAAGGAAGACTAAAAGGTGCTAAAATTTATTTAGACTTCCCAAGTGTAGGCGCCACAGAAAATATTATGATGGCAGCAGCATTAGCGGAAGGCACTACAATTATGGAAAACGTAGCAAAAGAACCTGAGATTGTCGACTTAGCAAACTTCTTAAACGCAATGGGCGCTAAAGTTCGCGGTGCAGGAACTGGTACGATCCGTATTGAAGGTGTTAATAAATTATATGGTGCAGAACATGCAATTATTCCAGATCGTATCGAAGCTGGAACATTCATGGTAGCAGCAGCTATTACAGGTGGAAACGTACTTGTACGCGGTGCAGTAGCAGAGCACATCAGTTCACTTGTTGCTAAAATGGAAGAAATGGGTGTTGAAATTACTGAAGAAGGCGACGGCTTACGTGTTGTAGGACCTGAAAAGCTAAAATCAGTAGATATTAAAACAATGCCTCATCCAGGGTTCCCTACGGATATGCAATCTCAAATGATGGCATTATTATTAGCAGCAGAAGGCACAAGTATGATTACAGAAACAGTTTTTGAGAACCGCTTTATGCACGTAGAAGAGTTTCGCCGCATGAACGCTGATATTAAAATTGAAGGGCGCTCTGTTATTATTAACGGACCTTCTCAACTACAAGGCGCTGAAGTAGCAGCAACAGATCTTCGTGCCGCAGCAGCGTTAACATTAGCAGGACTTGTAGCAGACGGCTATACGCGTGTAACGGAATTAAAACACCTTGATCGTGGTTATGTAAATTTCCACAATAAATTAGCCGCTTTAGGCGCTGATATTGAACGTGTAAATGACGAAACAAAGCAAGTAGAACAAACTCAACAGGCTTCAGACGTCAAGTAAATATGTCATAAAAAAAGCATCTCATAGCGAGATGCTTTTTTTGTCGTTGGACGACTCTTATGGCCGGTTTGCTGTCATAAAAGGTTGTCCACCTCCATACATATGGAATATAAGGATATAGGTGTTCCTTGTCAAAATAATAGATATGGAGGCTAGGCGTTCATGAAACAAGCAAAGCCAATCGTCGTACTAGGAGTCATCTTTTTTTTCGTTGTGTTACTCATCCCAACACTTCTCGTAGTTCCTTTTACTGAAAAGACAGATGGAAAGCTACATGAAAATGTCAAACAGACCCCAAAAACCGAAAAACTACAAAAAGTGACAGCGTCTCCTCTTGACGTCAGTGTTTATCGTACGGAAACGAAAAAAGTAGAAAAACTGCCGCTCGAAGACTATCTTGTAGGGGTAGTAGCAGCTGAAATGCCTGCTACTTTTGAACTTGAAGCACTTAAGGCTCAAAGTTTGGCAGCCAGAACCTATATTGTGCAAACTATGATGAATGGAAGTAGTCATCTTCCCGAAGGAGCGGATGTGACTGATACCGTAGAGTACCAAGTATATTTAAATAAAGATGAGCTAAGAAGCAGATGGAACAAAGACTATGATTGGAAAATCAAAAAAATTCAAGAAGCAGTGAAGGAAACCCAAGGTCAAATTCTTACGTATAAAAATAAGCCAATTAATGCTACGTTCTTTTCTACCAGCAATGGTTACACTGAAAATTCAGAAGCGTATTGGAAAAATTCTATTCCTTATCTAAAAAGTGTAGCTAGTCCATGGGATAAAAAGTCCCCTGAATTTACAAATCAGAAAGTAATGTCTGTTGCTAGCTTTGAACAGAGGCTTGGAGTGAAATTAACAAACAGTGGATCAGTAGGTGAAATCGTCTCTAGAACGCCGGGGCAGCGCGTAGATTACGTAAAGATAAACGGTAAAGAACTGTCGGGAAAAGATGTTCGGGAAAAACTGGGTTTATCGTCAGCCGACTTTCATTGGACAAAAAAAGGTAATGAAATTATCATCAACACAAAAGGATATGGACATGGTATTGGGATGAGTCAGTACGGAGCAAATGGTATGGCACTGGAAGGAAAAACGTATAAAGATATTGTTACTCATTATTATACAGGTGTTGCGATTACCCCTAACGATCAGTTTGTTGCACAATTGACAGCTAAACGCTAATTCAAAGACCCTTATAGCAGGGTCTTTTTTTATGGTTTTCACTTTTTTTAAATAAAATGTATATTTTAGATTCATCTGTTGAAAAATAATCGAAAAAAATTTTTTATCGCTGTGTATATATTCATTCAATTGTGTTCAGACTGATTGCTGAGGTGATGATATATGAGAGAGGAAGAAAAGAAACGTACTTCTCCAAAATCGAAAGTTCAAAAATTAGTTAGAAAGCGTTGGGTGTTCCCGGCTATCTATTTAGCGAGTGCAGCAATTATTCTTACAGCAGTCCTTTGGTTTCAAGCTAATGGAAACGATATTAGCAAAGAAGACAAAAGCGGCTATAGCCAAGACGGTACGGCTTATCGAGACGACGCTGTAGAGGTAAATGCTTCGCTTGAAAATTTAAAAATGCCAGTTGCTAGTGAAGCATCAGCTATCGTGAAAAAGCCTTTCTACGACGATCAAGCATCTGAAAAACAACAAGAAGAAGCACTAGTTTTCTACAACAATACGTATCATCCAAACACAGGTGTTGACTTAGCTGTTAAGGGAGATAAATCATTTGATGTTGTAGCAGCAGCTAGCGGCACAGTAACAAAATCAACAAAAGATCCTTTACTAGGTTATGTAGTAGAAATTGATCACAAAGATGGTTTAGTAACACAGTATCAATCTCTTGAGAAAGCTGATGTAGAAGTAGGAGATATTGTTAAACAAGGCCAAACGATCGCAAAAGCTGGAAAAAGCTTATATAACCAAGAAGCAAAAACACATGTGCACTTTGAAGTTCGTAAAGATGGTGTAGCAATTAATCCAAGCAGTTATTTTGGAAAATCTGTTAGTTCTATCAAAGAAGTCAAAGCAGCTGAAGTGACAGAACCAAAAGACGACTCTTCTTCTGAAGAATCAAAGGATAGCGAAAAATCATCTGATGAAAAGACTAAAGAAGATAAAGATTCAAAACAACCTTCAACAGATACTTCTAAACCAAATGCATAATGCAAGACCATAAATACGAAAAGAAGCCGGATAAAACCGAGCTTCTTTTTTTATGAATTTTTCTAAAATGAGATGCATTATGTTAAAAAAGTAAATAAAAAACACTAAATTTTCAAAAAAATATAAGAAATCACTTGTCCTTACTGACTTTTCTAGCATATATCTGCACACAAGCTAATAAACTGTTACAAACCTATAAAGAGAATGTTAGAAAAGGGATAATATATACATTCCCTTGGATACTTCTCATATCCAATTTGGGGAGGGCGAGTAGTGTGCACGATTACATCAAAGAGAGAACTATCAAGATTGGAAAGTATATTGTAGAAACAAAGAAAACGGTTCGTGTAATTGCGAAAGAATTTGGCGTTTCGAAAAGTACTGTCCATAAAGATTTAACAGAGCGTCTACCGGAAATAAATCCTGAGTTAGCAAATGAAGTAAAAGAAATTCTTGATTATCATAAATCTATTCGGCATTTGCGTGGAGGAGAAGCAACAAAATTAAAGTACAAAAAGGAAGAAGAAACTGTAAAATGACAAAATGCCCGATATTGCCTTTTTTATAGAGGTAGTATAGGGCATTTTATTTTTTGGATAAAATAGGTATATAATAAATATTTTTGCTAATAACAACATACATATACAAATTGTGATAAAATAGTAAATTAGGAAAAAAGAATGGTTATCATGCAAAGATATGTAAATAGAAGGAGGATTTAAGGTATGTTAGCAAAAGACATTGGTATCGATTTAGGTACAGCTAACGTCTTAATTCACGTTAAAGGCAAAGGAATTGTGTTAAATGAACCGTCTGTTGTGGCGATTGATAAAAATACAAATAGAGTGCTAGCAGTAGGGGAAGAAGCGAGGCGTATGGTAGGAAGAACGCCCAGTAATATTATTGCCATTCGTCCCTTAAAAGATGGTGTTATCGCTGACTTCGAAATTACAGAGTCTATGCTCAAACACTTTATTAACAAATTAAATGTAAAAGGTTTTTTATCCAAGCCTCGCATTTTAATTTGTTGTCCAACAAATATTACCTCTGTTGAACAAAAAGCAATTCGCGAAGCTGCTGAAAAGAGCGGTGGAAAAACTATTTATTTGGAAGAAGAACCAAAAGTTGCGGCTATTGGCGCTGGAATGGATATCTTTCAGCCGAGCGGAAATATGGTCGTAGATATTGGTGGAGGTACAACCGATGTGGCTGTCCTTTCAATGGGCGATATCGTAACAGCAGCTTCTATTAAGATGGCTGGTGATCGTTTTGATGCCGAAATTTTGCAGTACATTAAGCAAAAATATAAGCTCTTAATTGGAGAGCGTACAGCAGAAGAAATTAAAGTGAAAATTGGTACGGTGTTTCCTAAAGCTCGTAATGAAGAGCTGGACATTCGAGGGCGAGACATGGTTTCAGGCCTACCTCGTACGGTTACTGTTTATTCTGAAGAAGTAGAGGAGGCACTTAGAGAGTCTGTCAGCGTCATTGTACAAGCTTCGAAAAGTGTATTAGAGCGTACACCTCCCGAACTTTCTGCCGATATTATAGACAGAGGCGTTATTTTAACTGGCGGTGGAGCATTGCTTCACGGTATGGATCAGCTGTTAGCGGAAGAATTAAAGGTGCCTGTGCTAATTGCAGAAAATCCAATGGGTTGTGTAGCTGTTGGAACAGGTATTATGCTCGATAATATTGATAAACTATCTCGTCGCAATATTGTTTAAATAAATGAAGACTCCTCTATTGGCTCGTTTCATACAGAGGAGTCTCTTCTTTTATCTATCATACTCTGTGAGCTGGCTATAACGAACAACGTTTACTTGTAAGGAGGATGAAGTATGTTTAAAGGGTTTTACACGGCAGCAGCGGGTATGCTGTCTCAACAGCGTCAAACTGACTTATTAACGAATAACATAGCAAATGCTAATACGCCAGGATTTAAAGCAGATCAAGGTACGTTAAAGGCATTTCCTGATATGTTGCTGCAGCGAATGGAATCTGAAGATTTACCCACTGACCGTAGCATCTCTGTTCAGAACAAAAAAGACATAGGTGCGATTAATACGGGCGTGTATATGCAAGAAACAGTTCCAAATTTTACACAAGGTGATCTTCAGCAAACGTCTCAATCAACTGATATTGCATTGATGGAGCAAAATATGCCTACAAAAGAGGGCGGACTATTTTTTGTGGTACAAAGCCCTGATAATACGCCTCAATATACAAGAAACAGTAATTTTACATTAGATCAGGAAGGGTTTTTAACTACGTCTACCGGAGCTTATATATTAAATACAAATAATCAACCAATTCAACTAAAAAGTGAAAACTTTACAGTTGATTCACAAGGTAACGTAACGGAAAATAATCAGCAGGTTGCACAAATCAATATTGCTTATGCTAGTGACTTACAAACGATTAAAAAGGCAGGGAATGGATTGTATGAAACGCTGAACAATCAGCCCTTGCCTTCAGCAAGGAATAACCCAGGCATTTCTTATCAGTTAAAGCAAGGATTTGTTGAACGTTCCAATGTAGATGCTGCTCAAAGTATGACTGATTTACTAACGGCTTACAGAGCTTTTGAGGCAAATCAAAAAATAATGCAAGCTTACGATAGAAGCATGGATAAAGCGGCAAATGAAATTGGGCGTGTGCGCTAAAAGCAACAGGGGAGATGAGAAGGATGAACCGTACAATGATAACAGCGGCCAATACGATGGGACAGCTGCAGCTGCAGCTTGATGTCATTGGTCATAATCTATCTAATACAAATACGACAGGATATAAAGCGAGAGATGCTTCATTTAATGATATGCTGTATCAACAAGTAAACAATCAAGAAGATAAGGGAACAGAAAAGCGACTTACGCCAGCCGGAATTCGGCAAGGCACAGGCGCTTATTTAGATCAAACGAGCTTGAATATGACGCAGGGTGCTTTTCAGAATACAGATAAACTATTAGATGTAGCTGCATCAAATCCAAACGTTTATTTTCAAGTTGCCGTAAACGATTCCCAACAGCCTGTACAATATACGCGAGATGGTTCTTTTCATCTTAGCCCTGAAGGCCCGAACAGTGTTAAATTAGTAAACGGTTTTGGTCAGGATGTGCTGGGGGAAAATGGTCAAGCTATTATTTTCAGTAACACGTTCAAAGATATACAAATTGATGGAAGTGGAACGATAACGGTTACTACGAATACGGGCGTTAACCAGTTTACACTTGGGTTAACAAATGTCCAAAAGCCGCAAGTGCTAGAAGCTAAAGGAGAAAATCTATTTGCCTTTCCAGCAGGGATGAACCAACCGAATATGTTTACAGATTTGACTGGAAAAGCTCGAGAAACAGCAGGCGTAGAGCAAGGGAAATTGGAACAGTCCAATGTAGATTTGAGCAAAGAACTCACTGATATGTCCATTGCTCAACGTGCGTATCAATTTAATTCCCGCTCTATTTCAATTGCAGATCAAATGATGGGCTTGGTTAATGGAATCAGAGCTTAAGCAAGTAGTTGCTTCTCAATTGAGCATTCTGTATATTGATAATAGTATCGTATGTTACATGCGGTTTGAAAGGAGACTTATTTATGCTTGATATTGAACAAATTAAAGAAATTATTCCACACCGATATCCATTTTTATTGGTCGATCGTATTTTAGAAGTGGAAGAGGGAAAAAAAGCAGTTGGTTTAAAAAACGTATCTGCCAATGAAGAATTTTTTAACGGGCATTTCCCTGACTATCCTGTGATGCCAGGGGTTTTAATTGTAGAAGCTTTGGCTCAGGTAGGAGCAGTAGCTATGCTAAAAAAAGAAGAAAATCAAGGACGTTTAGCATTTTTTGCAGGCATTGACAACTGCCGTTTTAAAAAGCAAGTAAGACCTGGTGATCAACTGCGTTTAGAGGTTGAAATTGTACGTGCGCGTGGATCTATTGGCAAAGGAAAAGGTATCGCAACGGTAGATGGAGAGTTAGTCTGCGAAACAGATATTATGTTTGCTTTAGGCGATAAAAAAGAATAGTACATAAGAGCTGCTGATGCAGCTTTTTTTATTGGCGCTGCAAAGCAGAAAAAAGTTTCTTTAATAAAGGTATAATATCCGTTAGCAACTCTTTTTGAAGTGTTGGCGACAGAGATGAAAATTGTAAGAGCACATGTTTCAATAAGGGCTGTTTATCTATGAGGGTTAAAATGGTCTCGTCGTGTGAATCCGATTCACATTTTCTTGTTAAGTAAAGAAGTTGGAAGTCATGTAAATGATCTTGTTTATAAGAGGAAGGCTCAATAAGTTGGTCCAGCGTAATTTGAAAACAATTACATAGAGATAGAAAATCAAAAATGGAAGGCGTTTGTTTCGAACATTCCCATTTTGAAATAGTTGTACGAGAAACATTCAACTGATTTGCTAATTCTTCTTGTGAAAATCCTCCTTTTAGTCTGAAATGTTTAATTGTTTCTCCAAAATCCTTCATATGCATCACCTGATTTCGTAAAGATAAGTATATGTCTTATTGTTCGAATGTAGTTCATGTTCTTTGTAACATGCTGAATTCGCACAATATGAAACATATACACTTTACCTTCTGCAATAAAGGGAATAAAACCTGTTTTTATTTCTTTTTTTTCTCTAAAAAGATTCATTTTTCTGCATGGATATAAAAAAAAGAACAAAAATAGAGGTTTTTATAGTAAAAAAATCCTATTTTTTGTTCGGTATATTGAAAAAAATGGTTGAATAACGGGGAAAAATGCATTAATATACGAATTACAAAGAAAAAGGAGTGAAAAAATGACAAATTTTTATTTAAAAAGGCAAGGCGCTCGCATAAGAGATAATCGCTTCAAACGTTCTAGTTGTGCTCATTTATTTTTAGGAAAAAAAGAAAGGTACCTCTCCAGTGAGTTCTCTTTTCTTTACCCTTCTCATGGACCAACGAAAAAGACCGCAAATAATAATCCTCTCTTTTAAATCCAGACACCTTGAGATGACTTGACTTATTTTTTAGATGTACTTTTTATCGGTCTGTTTCGAAGCTGCAGTTTGAACTGTTGAAGTAAATCTTGACCTGATAACCCTTGGTTAATTAAATCCTCTAAGAGCATTTCAGCATAATGAAGTCTCCGTTCTTTTAAAACACCTTTCATCAACAAACTAATACGATTTTCACCAATTGAAGTAATGGAAGCCACGGTAGCTATAAAGGTAGCCGGATCATTTGTTTCTTTCGTAATTTTAGCTTCTACCGTCATTTTTTGTTTATCTTTCAACAAAACATGAAATTCATCGTACCATTTCTTATCGATAACTGCTTCTAAAATCCAGTTATTTTCGCCGTCTTCTTTATTAATAATAAGGCCATTAGTTAGTGAGACAGACTGACGCTTTTCTTGATCATCAACCAATTGAAATGACACAAGTTTAAATGTTTTCATTGATGTTTCCTCCTTTACGTAAATAATAGGTTATCCATATTATAACATGAATGAGCTTAAAGATTCCCATTATTCAATCAGTTGGAGTGGTAGACTATGATTAACCATATTGTTCTTGTAGGAAGACTGATAAAAAAACCTGAGCTTCGATATACCCATGAAGGGATTGCAGTATCTACTATTACTTTAGCAATTAATCGAACGTTTCGAAATGTTGAGGGTGAATATGATGCTGATTTTGTCAACATTACTCTGTGGAGAAAAAATGCAGAAAATACGGCTGCTTACTGTGATAAAGGAGCGGTTGTAGGTGTGGTAGGGCGTATACAAACGCGCATATTTGAAAATAACCTTCAGCAACGAGTATATATGACCGACGTTGTGGCTGATGCTGTTAAGTTTTTAAGTGGAAAACCATCCGGTTCTTCTTCATTTGATTCAAATCAGCAAGAAGAATAAAGTTATCTAGTATGAAAGGGGGTGATTAGTTGAGCTAAGGTTTTAATTCCTCTTATCTATCATAATAGAAGATAGATCCTCTTTAAGAGCAAGGCTCTTTCTATATTCTCAAGAGAGAAAATTAAAGTATTCACTATCCCCGAACTATTCCTCTATTTCAGCCGTTAAATCATTTAACGGTTTTTTTCTGTATATAAGAGGTTGAGACATAACTGAATTAATGCAATCTAAAGACAAACAAATGGGGTGAGCTAGTATGGATCACTTGTTACACCACTGTTGATTTCCGTACAAGGCTTCGCTTTCCGCGGACGGCCGATGAGCCTCCTCGTCACTTGCGCGCGGTCTCATCTATTCTTCTTTTCTCGCAGGAGTCTTCGCTTTGCCCTCCACTCAACAGCTAGAAGCACCTACATATATGAAACCTACGTCCACCCTACCAATGAAAAGATCCGAACGAGTTTGATTCTCCATCAAGAATCAAACTCGTTCGGATCTTCCTTCAACTAAAATACTTTTGTTTCAGCTTCTATTAATTATTTAGAAAATCTTTTTGCACCTAAGTAGCGCTTGCTCCAGTAGCTGTTATCTAAGCTTGCAATGGTTACACCCGTAGAAGATCCAGCATGAATAAATTGACGATTACCAAGGTAAATGCCCATATGTGTAGGACCGCTAGAATATGTATTAAAAAACACTAAGTCTCCAGGCTGTGGATTACTGACGGGTGTTGATACACTCCAATAACCAGCCGTCGTATAGCGAGTTGTAGAAATTTGTTGTTTCGTTATGTAATAAATGAATCCGCTGCAGTCAAAACCAGAAGGAGTTGTGCCACCCCATTTGTAAGGAACACCTATATAACGTTTTGCATCTGAAATCATTTGCGATACATTTAATGTGCCGTTAGAAGTTGAAGGTGTGGATGTACTTGGTTTTGTTGTTGGCGTAGTTGTTTGGCTGCTTTTTGATACCTTTAATTGTTGATTTACATAAATCGTATTAGACGTTAATCCGTTTATTTGTTTTAGCTCACTGACGCTCATGTGAAATGTCGAAGCTATTTTAGATAGGCTATCTCCACGCTGAACTTTGTAAGTTCCGTTTGCATCCTTAGAAGGAGTTTCTGCTGGTTTACTCGTAGTTGGAGTCGATGCGCTATTGCTTCCATTTACTTTTAACGTTTGATTAATATAAATAATGTTAGAAGAAAGAACGTTCAAACGTTTTAATTCTTCTACGCTCATATTAAAACGAGTAGCAACTTTCCAAAGGGTATCGCCGCTTTGAACTTTATAGGTTGAACCAGTAGCAGGAGCTGAAGGCTTTTCTTCTTTATTAGATGGTTGAGAGGTTGAAGCAGAAGGAATCGATAACGTTTGTCCTATGTGAATTGTATTTGAAGATAACTTATTTACGCTTTTTAAAGCTTCTACTGTTGTATGGTATTTGGTAGATAATGACCAAAGTGTATCTCCAGCTTTCACTTGAACAGTTGAAGCAGATGCTTCAGCTGAAGCTTGATATAAGAATGTCCCGCCAACAATGGCGCCTAGAGATAAAGCGAGCTGCCTTTTTTTCATTAATAAATCCCCCTAATTATGTAAATGTTTCGTATTTATTTTTCCAATATGTCTATTAAATTACAAAAATATTATATGTATAAATATGCTGGAATTTAAAGAGAAAGTAAAGGGGCTTTTTCGCTATAAAAATACCTTTTTATTCAAAAAACGCTATTTATTGCGCTTTTTGTATCTTTATCAGTAGCTGGAGAGTGATTTGCACTTATTTTTTTGTGTCGAATGATCTAATAAAAAAAGAGGACAAGTAAAAAAGTCCTCTTTTTAGTAACGTTGTAACACATTTTATAATTTTCCTTATTCATTTCTGTATGCAAGAAGCTCTTGTAGTTCTTTATTAGAAAGTTCTGTTACCCATTGATCTCCTTGGATGAGTTCATTGTTTAGATGTTGTTTTTGATTGATCACTTCATCAATTTTCTCTTCAATCGTTCCTCTTGTAATAAACTTGTGAACATGAACAAATTTATTCTGCCCAATTCGATGGGCGCGATCGGTTGCTTGGTTTTCAACGGCTGGGTTCCACCATCGGTCAAAATGAATAACGTGATTTGCAGCTGTTAAATTCAATCCAGTTCCACCTGCGCGAAGAGAAAGGATAAAGATGGCTTTTTTTCTTGCTTGAAATTGAGCAACCATTGCATCTCTTTGTTCTTTTGACAAACTTCCGTGAAGGAATAAAACCGGCTCGTTGATTTCTTTTTCTAAGGTTCTTTGCAGCATGAGTCCTGTTTCAATATACTGAGTAAAGATTAAACAGCTTTCTTGCTGTGTGCGAATGCTCTCTACGAGTTCAATAATTTTTTCACTTTTATGAGATCGCCGTACCGTTTGTTTAGCTGCACTTTCCTTTAAGTACAAAGCTGGATGATTGCATAATAATTTTAGCTTATTTAGTGTTTGCAAAATCATGCCTTTTCGTTCAAATCCTGTTTTTTCCTCTGTTTCTTGAAGCATTCCTTGAACTAGCTCCTGGTAAAGTGAAGCTTGTTCCGCTGTCAGCGGGATATATTCTTTTTGTTCTTGTTTATCAGGCAGTGAGCGGGCGATGTTTTTATCTTGTTTTGTTCTTCTCAATAAGAAAGGCTGAATGAGTGCTTTAAGCTCAACAGTTCGTTTAGGTTTCTCGCCTTTTTCAATGCCTGCTACAAATCGGTTTTTAAATGAATTGATTGTTCCTAAGTAACCAGGATTGATGAATTCAAATAATGACCATAGTTCCAGCAGACGGTTTTCAATTGGAGTTCCAGTAAGTGCAATTTTGTGTCTTCCTTGCAGCTGACGGATGGCTCTCGCCTGTTTAGTCTGCGGGTTTTTAACATGTTGTGCTTCGTCTAAGGAAATGCTGTTCCACATAAACCCTTTCAACAATTCGACATCCAAAAGAGCAACTTGATAAGTCGTGATCACAACATCAATACTTTCACATATCTTCTCAAATGCGTCTCCGTTGGTTCTTTTCGGCCCGTAATGAACATGAACACGAAGAGAAGGGGCAAATTTCTGTAATTCTTTTTCCCAGTTTCCAATTAAAGAAGTTGGACAAATGATAAGAGAAGGAGAGCTATGTAACTGATGAATATTTGTTAAATAACTAATTAATTGAATGGTTTTACCTAGCCCCATGTCATCTGCTAGACATCCTCCTAAGTAAAACTTTCTCAAAAACATGAGCCAATTCAAACCTTGTTGCTGATAAGGTCTTAATGCACCTTTAAATTCAGAGGGAGGCAGCACTTCCGGCAGCCGTTCTAAATCCGTTAAGGATGTAATAAATGATTGAAAGGAAGCGGGGAGTTGGAACTCAACTTTTACCTCTTCTTCATCGGTTTTACTGTCTGCCATGTAGGTTAGCTTCGTTTTTAAAATTTCATGAATTGAGACGCCTTTTTTACTAGCTTCTTTAACAATTTTCTGCGCTTGTTTAATTAATCTAGAATCCAGTTGAATCCACTGTCCGTTAATAGATAATAATCGGCGTTTTTGTTCGACTAATTTCCGAAACTCTTCTTCTGAGAAAGTTTGATCGCCAATAGAAAATGACCAGCGGAAGCTGCTGATAGCTTGTTTACCAAACAATGCAGATGAAGTATTTTCTATAGCGCCAGATACTTTTATGGTGGCTTTTTTTAATGATTCCCACCAGCTTGGCAAATGGATAGAGACACCTTGTTTAATCAATGCTACACTATCTTGAGTTAGAAATTCCCATACTTCCTCATCTGTTAGGACAGACTGAATAAACGCTCCTTTTTGGTATAAAGTAGGAGCCAATGCTTTCCATCGTTTGTGTTCGTAAGCGATATATGATTCGTAGTGATTCCACTCTTTAGGAAGCGTTCTTCCCAGTATAAAAGGTTCTTTGGCTTCATCGTGGGGAATCACGAATGTTTCAGCCGTCCATACATCTCCATCGGTCGTTGGCTCTACAATACGCAATGAAAGGTCAAAGGGAGGATTATAGCTCTCGCCTTCTATGCTTATTAAAAAGTCCTTTCCTTCTTTTTTTAATAGGCTCTCTTTAATTTGTGCTCGCCACTCTTGCTCATCAGCTTGTGAAAGCGATCCAGTCATTTGTTTTTTAAAAGGAAGAGAATGAAATTTCCCTTGGATAATCCTCTTTGTCATATCGACTGCAATTTGCTGATAAGCTTCCGCTGAAGCGGACAAAGCCGGTTTCAACACATGCTGTTGAATAGGTAATTGTATGAAAGTGAACATTTGCCATGCAGAAAGAAGAATTCCTTTTTTTCCATTAATCTCAACCTGTGTAGCTTCGCTTCCGTAATAGGTCTGTTCATGCCATAAAAACAGCGCATCTTTCCATGTATCAGGGAGCAAAATTTGGCCGCTAGGTGATACACAGTAGAGAAAAAAGTCACCGTGTACAGGTTCGACTTCAAGTGTTAAATGAAACAAATCAAACATTCAGTAAATCTCCTTTTTCTAATAGTTGTTGAAACGCGCGCTGTTTCTTCGTTTTTATCGCTAATTCTTCTATATAATGTTCCCATAGTAGAGAGCGATTCATTTGTAGATAAAGTCTCTTTAATTCTTGTAAGTAGATATAGGCTTCTTGATAACTGCTTTTCTTTTTTTCATAAATCAGCTTTGAAATCATTTGATGATAAAGAGGAATAACCAGCTTTTCATCTTTTTGTTTTAAGGCTTCTATCGTTTGCTCGTCATATTTGATGCTGTCATATTGAAGAAGCACCTGTAATTCAACCCAATTTTTCAATTGGTCAGAAGCATATAGAAAATCACTGTATTCAATAAAACTATAGGGAAGTAATGTTTGCAATGCTTCAGTATACAAAGTTTGATCGTTCGTTAAGTCTTTATAGTGCTGAAATAAATTTACAATCATGGAGACCATGTTTCGGCTTCCTTGATAAGTAGTCGGAACGGTGCGTACGTAATCTCCTATATAGGCCATTATATAAGAGCCCCACTGAGCAAAGCGGTCAGTTTCTTTTTCGTGCAATAAATCATTTAACCAAGGAATAAGATAGGGAATCATTTGTAGTGTTTCATCGCTCAAACGTTCTTTTGCTTCGCCATCTTTTTCTTGAAGGAATAAAAGATAGGAAAGAGCTGTATTGTTTATAAAAGAACCGTGCTTGGCTTTTAATTCGCGTTCCTCAGTTTTTCGCCACTTTTCTAACGTGAAGACTTTTTGCCAAATAACGCGATAAATCTCAATACGTTCATATTGTAAAGGCATATCTTTATGTAATAATTCTCGGATGTATGGAATGCTGTCCTTTATAATAGATAATGCATCTCCATCGTATTTCGTTTGCTTTAATGAATCAGCGGTAGTATAAATTTCATTTGTTATTTTGTAGACGTGACTATATACAAATGATTCCTCGATGTTAGTAGAAAGCTGATGTGCCTGTAATTGAGCTGATAGTTTATAGAATGTATGGACCGCTCCATACATACAAAATAAAGCATAAAGCAATGGATGGTCAGGAGCCTTTTTCACTAAAGAACGGTAATAGTACTGATAATATTCATGATAAATGGAACGGTCATTTTCGTTCCGCCCCTGCATAAAAAGCGTATACTGCTCCTCAAAAGTTTGTCTCCACTCTTGAAAAGTTGCCTTCGGCTTTTTTAACACTTGTTTGGCAGATAGCATAGTCAAAGCTGCTTTTTCATGGTTTCGCCATTTTTTGAATAGGGGCGCAAGCGGTTCTATTAATGAATACATATAAAAAAACGCTGCAAAGCAGTGTTCACAAAATCCGTTATGCTGACAAGAACAGGTACTTTCAGGGAGCAGCTGCTTGTTTAGTTCAACATAAAACGAATCGATTTTAACGTTTAATATCTGTTCATCATTGTGCAAAATGAAGAATGAATGGGTACGGTAAAGGTCTAGTCCTGCTTGGGCATTCGTACGATAGCGTGCATCACTGTACGGGAAATGATGTATAAATTGGTGCTGTAAGTGATCTGAAAACGAACTCATAATCCCATTCCTTTCTATACATAAGTGGAGCATAAAATTATATTTATAAGTGATTAATTTTCTTTTCATTATAAAGGATAAAAATAGAATTATACAAAATCTTTTGTTATGATAAAGCAGAATCCAACATGACTCTTTATAAAAAGAAATGGACTCAACATGACTTTGTGTACATACTCAATCGCAGACTTACTATACTATAACCAATAAGCACGATTGACATTGACAGGAGGAAAAGTAAGTGAAAATTCGTAAAGCTATTATTCCAGCAGCTGGATTAGGGACACGCTTTTTGCCGGCTACAAAAGCACAGCCTAAAGAAATGCTGCCAATTGTAGATAAACCAACGATTCAATACATTGTGGAAGAAGCAGTAGCATCAGGTATTGAAGATATTTTAATTGTAAGCGGTCGCGGAAAAAGAGCAATCGAAGACCATTTTGATAAATCATATGAGTTAGAAGAAACATTGGCCGCAAAAGAAAAGTGGGACATGCTTGAAGAAGTGCAGGGGATTTCGAATTTGGCTAATGTTCACTACATTCGTCAAAAGGAACCTAAAGGATTAGGTCATGCCATTCACTGTGCAAGAAGTTTTATCGGAGATGAACCTTTTGCTGTTATGCTAGGCGATGATGTAGTTCAATCAGAAACACCTTGTTTGAAACAGTTAATGGACGTATACGAAAAATATGAATGCGCTGTAGTTGGTGTACAGGAGGTGCCTAGAAAAGAAACTTCAAAGTACGGAATTGTAGGTCCTAAAGGAGAGCCTCTTGAAAAAGGATTATTAGACGTAGAAACGCTCATTGAAAAACCGAATCCAGAAGAGGCCCCTTCAGGCTATGCAATTATGGGGCGCTATATTTTAACACCGGAAATTTTTGATATCTTAAGCAGAGAAGAGATTGGCGCAGGAGGAGAAATTCAATTAACAGATGCTATTTTACGTCTGAATGAATTCCAACGTGTTCTTGCTTATTATTTCGAAGGAAAACGTTATGATGTTGGAGATAAATTTGGATTTATTAAAGCAACAATTGATTTAGCTCTGCAAAGAGAACCGCTGCGAGAAGAGTTAGTGAGCTATTTTAGAGAAATTGTCGAAAAAGAAGGGCATATGTAAAATATATTTACTAGGGGAACTATTGGGAATCAAGGAGATTTTCAATAGTTCTTTTGGGTTAGAGCTCGTTGCACAAAAGATGGTTATATCGTTTATTGATGAATTCTCATAAAATGTTACATAATAATAAGTAAAAGAAATTATTTCATGTTTTTATATAAATGCTATCATGAAATGACATTTTTCGATATAATATCAGATAGGTTTTATTTATTAAGCATGTCATATAAAGGAGATTTTCTGCAATGACAAAGAAATTGTGTGTAGTTGGTTTAGGATATATAGGTTTACCGACAGCTGTTATGTTTGCCAATCACGGCTTATATGTACATGGTGTCGACGTAAATGAAAAAGCAGTAGAATTAATTAAAAATAAGCAACTTCATATAGAAGAAAACGGCTTACAAGAACGTTTAGAATCAGCAGTTGACAAAGGACACTTCACGGTAGGCACAACAGCTGAAGAGGCGGATATTTTTATTATTGCTGTACCATCACCAATTAATGAAGATAAAACGGCAAACTTGAACTATGTTCGGGAAGCGACAAAATCGATTGTTCCTTACGTTCGTAAAGGAAATTTAGTAATTTTAGAATCCACAGTTCCTCCGCGTACAGTAGAAGACGTTATGCTACCTGTGCTAAAAGAAACTGATTTAGAATTAGGCAGTGAGTTATTTGTTTCTCATTCACCTGAACGCGTTATTCCAGGAAAGGTATTTGAGGAACTAGTAAATAATGACCGTATTGTTGGTGGTATTAACGAAGAGTCTAGTCGTTTGACTGTTGAGCTTTATAAAACATTTGTAAAAGGAAATATTCACGTAACGGATGCTACAACAGCTGAAATGGTGAAAGTAATCGAAAACACATATCGTGATGTAAACATTGCGTTTGCAAATGAGCTGGCAAAAATTAGTGAAAAAATTGGTGTAAATGCGTGGGAAGCGATTAAGTTAGCGAACTATCATCCACGTGTAAACATTCATTTACCAGGTCCTGGTGTAGGCGGCCACTGTATTGCTGTTGACCCTTGGTTCTTAACGGAGCTTCAGCCAGAACTGGCAAAAATCATTTCTCTTTCTCGTCATACAAATGATTCAATGCCTGAATATACAGCGTTGAAAACGAAAAGCCTACTAGATGAAAAGGGCATTCAACATGGACGTGTAGCTGTTTTAGGTTTAGCTTTTAAAGGAAATATTGACGATATGCGTGAAAGTCCATCAACAGATGTACTTCATCATTTAGAAAAGCTGGGCGTTGATTACACAGCCTTTGATCCTCATATCAAAGAGAATAAAATCGAACGTCAGACGCAAAGTTTGGATGAAGCTGTTGCACATGCGGATGTGATTCTTATTTTAACAGATCATAATGAGTTCAAAGAGCTTCTTCCATCAGCTGTTGAAAATCACATGCGTACAAAAGTTATTTTTGATACGAAAAACTGCATTCAGCGTGATCAATGGAAAGCAGCAGGCTTTGACGTAGTGTTACTTGGTGATTCAAAAGTTTCTACTTTATAAAAAGACGGGCTGAACAGCCTGTCTTTCGTTTGTAAAAAACTAAAAAATCAACATACGGGTGATTTAATGAAGGAAAACATCTTAGGAATAGACGTTTGTAGCGACACGTACGATGAGCTAGCGGCAAAGTTACTTCAGGATATAGATAAAGGCCGAAAATCATTTATTGTAGCAATCAACCCTGAAAAAATTATGAAAGCACAAGAAGATCAGGAATTAAAGTCACTATTAAATCAAGCGACTTATCAAATTCCAGATGGAATCGGTGTGATTTTAGCTTCAAAGCTCAAAAAGGGCCGTATTCGTGAGCGTGTAACGGGTATTGATATGATGCTGAAGCTGTGTAAAGAAGCAACGAATAACGGTAAAAGAATTTTTTTATACGGAGCCAAGCCTGGAATTGCAGATGAAGCCAAAGCTAAGTTGGAAGAGATGTTTCCAGGGATTTTAATTGTTGGAACATTAAATGGCTACGAAAAAAATGAAGAAGTCATTGAACGTAAGATTAATGATTCAGGAGCAGAAATTGTTTTTGTGGCTTTAGGCAGTCCAGCCCAAGAAAATTGGATTATTGCTCATAAAGAGAAACTTAATCCTTCTGTTTATCAAGGCGTAGGGGGCTCGTTCGATGTTATTTCAGGACGATTGAACCGAGCACCTGCTGTTTTTCAAAAGTTTGGTTTAGAGTGGCTTTATCGACTGTTAAAAGAACCATGGAGATGGAAGCGTCAGTTAGAATTACCTAGGTTTCTTCTTCGAGTGTTAAGAGGTTAAAAAAGCATGCGGATTATATCCGCATGCTTTTTATTTTTAGATATCTTCTTTCTTGTTTTGTTGCTTGATTTCATCCGTTAGTTCGTGCAAGCTTTGTCGCACATTTCCTTTTCCAGAAAAGTTTTCAATCAATTCCTTCACATCTATACCTGAGGATGCTTTCAGCGATTCTTGAAGAGAAGACATTAAATTTGTTGCATAGCCAGTCACTTTATTAGCTCCGCTGTTTTCACCGTTGCTTCCTGTATCCACAACCGTAATTTTGTCGATATTTGCTAAAGGACTTGCAACTTGTTTTGCATATTCAGGAAGCATCTTGATAATCATATCTAAAATAGCCGCTTGACCGAACTGCTCGAATGCTTCAGCTACTTTTTGTTTAGCTTCTGCTTCAGCTAAACCTTTTAAGCGGATAATCTCAGCTTCAGATTCACCTTGGGCACGCTGAGCTTCAGCCTTTGCTAAACCATCAATTCGAACGCGTTCAGCTTCAGCTTTAGCCATTGCTTCAATTCGATATTTGTTGGCGTCTGCTTCAGCAAGCTGTTTTGCTTTTTCAGCTTCTGCGGATTGCTCAACAGAGTAACGATCTGCATCTGCTTTCTTCTTTACTTCAGAATCGTATTGACGTTCACGACGAAGAATTTCTTTTTCTTCTAATTCAATTTGTTTCTGACGTTCAATAATGCGGATTTGCATTTCTTGTTCTGTTACATCTTGTTTTGCGCGAGCCGTTTCTAGATCATATGCTTGGTCAGCACGAGCTTTGGCAATATCTTGTTCGCGACGATATTCAGCGGTTTTTAACTGATTCATCTTTTCAGCTTCCGCGATTTCTGTATTTCGCTCAAGCTCCGCTTTTTGGGCATCTTTATGAGCCTCAGCACGCTTGATTCTTGTTTCTTTTTCAGCTTCAGCTGTTGCAATGTCAGCATCTCGCTTCACTTGAGCAATACGAGGTTTCCCTAGAGATTCTAGATAGCCGTTCTTATCCCGAACGTCTTTAATTGTAAACGATACAATAATTAAACCCATTTTAGCCAGATCTTGTGAAGCTACGCGCTGTACTTCTTGAGAGAATTTTTCACGGTTTTTATAAATTTCTTCTACCGTCATAGAACCAAGAATCGAGCGAAGGTGACCTTCTAAGACTTCTCTAGCTTCGGTTTCACGATCTTCTTTTGCTTTGCCTAAAAACTGCTCAGCGGCCGTTGCAATTTCTGAAATAGAACCTCCAATTTTAATGATTGATACCCCATCAGCCATAACAGGAACACCTTGTTCTGTATATACTTCAGGTGTAGATACTTCCAGTTTGCTTGACAGCAAGCTCAGAGGCTCAGCCTGCTGAAAAACTGGCAGCACAAACGTACCACCGCCGCGAACAATTTTAATGCGGTTTCCGGATTCATCGACGTGCACGTTTTTATTTCCCAAATAGCTTCCTGTTACAATTAACGCTTCATCTGGACCTGCGGTACGGTATTTTGTAATAAATACGGCAATCAGCGCAATTAATAAAAAAACAACAATTCCAATGACAACTAATATAGGTGTTGAAAACATAAAACTCCCCCTAATACTATTTATAATGAGTGATTGGTCATAACTTCTTCATAAATCACAACGAGTGCGTTGCCCCTTTGTATATCTACAACAAGAACTTTGCTGCCTAAAGGTATAGCAGTGTTTTTAAAGCTGGCAGCGGGTTTGGAGATAGTGCCGCTAACCCCCTCGATAAATACTTCTCCATAACCATCTGCAGGAACGGAAGTAATAATGGTACCAAGTCTTCCTTTTAACGAATCTTCAGTAAAAGCAAGAGACTCTTCAGCCGATGATAAAGGAATCAATACAAAAACGTTGAGCAAAATAAGAAGTAGAAGGGCAATAAGAGCGGAAATCGAAATAATCCAATAATTTTGCAATGACGTATAGGTGAACAAATATCCACTGGCACTAAAGAATGTTAAAAAAGAAAAAAGAAGAGTGGGGTTAAAAAAAGGTATCGCTTCAGATAATCCATCTAACAAATCGCTAAATAAAATGTATAAGAAGGTGAGACTTCCGCAGATAATTAATCCATATAAATACACTGTTTGAACAGATAGACCGAACATAGTTCATTCAACACCCCCTTTATGTAAGATGATTGATGCTGTTTCTACTATTTATTACGAACCGTATCGAAATAAGTTTCATTTTTTTTGATAAAATTCCTTTTTTTGTTTAATTTTATCTCTATCCATTTCACTATATTTTAACTTTTAACTGATATAAGATAAGGACAACGATTCAGTGAATGTGGTTTGAGGTAGTGGACATGCATAGGTCAAAAGTTTGTTCATATAATGAGTGGGGCCATGTGAAATAAAAATAAAGGTTTAAATATGCTTAATAAAAAGGAAAAAGAGTTAGAGATGACGAATAAATTAGACGAAAAGGGGGGAGTTCGCTTATATTTTAATAAAGTATAGTAAAGAAAATGTTCTACATAAAATAACCACATAAGAATAAAGTAAATCAGCTGTTTATACACCAAAAAATACAGTTCTTTTCTACTGATAGTTTGTAAATGTGCTAATTTTTGAGAATAAATTTCTATTTAAGTAGTAGAATCATTGTGATATAATCCATTTTGGGATAAGTAAGTAATTATTGTTATACACAATTTGAAATACTATCCAATTATATAAAGTTGGATACATTTTTTATGGTTTTGGTTAACATAAACCTGAGGAGGGTCTCCATGCTATATTTGACCTTGTTTATTTGTTTTATTACATCTATTCTGATCACTCCGCTGGTTAAGAAGCTGGCGTTTAAAATAGGTGCAACGGATAAACCAAATCAACGAAAAGTTCATCAAAAAATTATGCCTCGCCTTGGAGGTTTGGCGATATTTTTTAGTTTTCTTATTGGATACCTCGTTTTACAGCCTGACAGTAAATATGCGCTGCCGATTTTAATCGGAAGCATCATTATCATCATTACCGGTGTCTTAGATGATATGATTGAGCTATCCGCTAAAATCAAATTAGGCGGTCAGCTAGTAGCGACATTAATTGTTGTTGTATACGGTGGAGTCCAAATTGACTTCATTAACTTGCCGTTTGGCGGAAAATTAGAATTCGGAATGTTAAGTATTCCAATTACGGTATTATGGATTGTAGGAATTACCAATGCTATTAATTTAATTGATGGATTGGATGGATTAGCTGCCGGCGTTTCCTCTATTGTATTGATTACCATCTCGGGTATGGCTATTATGATGGGCAATGTGTTTGTGACAAGCATGGGTTTCATCGTATTGGGAAGTACGCTCGGATTTTTGTTTTACAACTTTCACCCCGCTAAGATTTTCATGGGCGATACAGGAGCACTATTTTTAGGCTATATGATTTCTGTATTGTCTCTGTTAGGATTTAAAAATGTAGCGGTTATTTCTTTCATTGTTCCAGTTATTATTTTAGGAGTACCAATTTCAGATACGTTCTTTGCTATTATTCGCCGAATCGTAAAAAATCAACCGCTATCGGCTCCTGACAAATCTCATTTGCATCATTGCTTGTTGCGCTTAGGGTACAGCCATAGACAAACGGTTTTAATTATTTATGGAATGAGTGCGATATTTGGTTTAGCGGCAGTTATCTTCTCAAAGGTACAAACAATGTGGGGGTCTTTTCTTGTACTAGCTATCCTCCTTGTAGCGATTGAAATTATCGTTGAAAAGATAGGGCTAGTTGATAAGACATATAGGCCAATTCTCAACATGGTTCGTGGGCTTCGTTTGAAAAATTAATTAAAAAGACCTCTTGGATATCCAAGAGGTCTTTTTAATTATTCTGTTGTATCTGAAGTTGATTCAATGCCTAAATGCTTGCGGAGCTTTTCACTTACTTTTTCTACTGAATTATTATCTAATTTGAAGTAGTAAACGCCGTTAATTTTTTCATCGCTGCCGTCTAAGTTAATGGTTTCGATGTCTACTTTTTTCGAAGCATAATCATAAAACGAAAGCATTTCACCGAACATTAAATTCGTTTTCATATTATCGCCAACAGCTTCGATAAGATTGCCATATTTATTTAGTGATCCAATGGAAGCAGCCTTTTTAATCATGGCTTCAATCAACTGCTGTTGTCTTTTTCCTCGCTCAATATCGTTGTCTTGTTTTCGTGTTCGAGCAACTGCTAACGCTTCTTCGCCATTTAAATGTTGATTTCCTGGTTTTAAGACAATAGCATTATGACGATCTTTTGAGTCCTTTTCACTCATCGCATAAGGTACATCAAAATCGATTCCCCCAAGTGAGTCTACAATGTCTGTGAAAGCTTTAAAATTCACTTTAACATAGTAATCAACAGGGACATTAAACAGCTGTTCTACCGTTTCTACAGTTGCTTTTGGACCTCCGTAAGCATGCGCATGAGTAATTTTATCTTTTTTGTTCACTTCAGGTATATAAACCCGCGAATCTCGAGGTATGCTTACAAGCTTTACGGTTTTATTTGTTTCGTTAAAGGTGGCCAAAATTAAAGCATCTGTACGGGCTGATTTTCCGAATTTCCTGGTTTCACTATCATCTACGCCCATAAATAAAATGGATATATCATCTTTTTTGGGATCGATTTTACGATCACGCATAGGAGAATTATCGCGATCTCCGAGCCCTTCATAAGAATCAGAAGCTACTGTTTTAGCTTTAACAAATAAATAAGAGCCATAAGCGGTTGCAGAAAGCCCTAAAATAAGGATAGGTAACAGAAAAAATGTAAAAAGCCTTCGTTTTCTTTTCCGTTTGTTTACTCTTTTTTGAAAACGTCTATATTGAGCCATACGGTTTCTCCTTTTATTCGTATATTCGAACACTTATTGTGACACTTAGTATGTGTTATAAATTGGAATGTATGAATCAAACTCGTCAAAGCTATGCATCTGTACGAGGTTTTTACTCATTGACAAGTAGCGCAACCATCAGAATAGTTGCGCTATCTATCAATTGTACAATGTTTTTTAATAAGAGTAAATAATTCATTCTACATCTTCTTCTAAATAGGTCGTCTCACCTGCTCGAATATCTGCTTGGCCGTTTGTTAGCTCGGTCATCCATTCAGTAAATGCTTCTGTTTGAGCTTCCTCTACAAATGTTTCAATTTCTACCATATCTGCGTAGTGGATTTCTTTTAATAGATAAATGGAACTGCGAAGCTCATTTTCTAATTTTCCAAGCCATGTATAGTCGACGGTTGTATGCATAACCGCCATGAGAGTTCGTTTGACTGTACCTAATTCATTTAACGCTTCGGAAACGGATTTTCCATACGCGCGCACCAAGCCACCTGCGCCCAATTTAATGCCTCCGAAATAGCGCGTAACGACGACCACCGTATCTTTTAAGCCTCTTTTTTTAAGCACTTCTAACATTGGTACGCCTGCTGTTCCACTTGGTTCTCCATCATCGTTTGCTTTTTGAAATTGATCTCGTTCTCCAATTAGGTAAGCTGAACAGTTATGAGTAGCATTCCAGTGCTGTTTTTTAATGTCTTGGATAAATTGCTGAGCTTCTTCCTCAGTTGTTACACGTTTCATATGACAAATGAATCTAGATTTTTGAATAGTGATTTCATGTGAACCTTCTTGTTTTACGGTATAATATTGTGATAACAATCAAAAAATCCTCCTTAGCGTTATAAATAGAAGAAAAACGGGTATTTACGTACTGTTTACTTGCTATTAGTATAAAATGTTTATGAAAAGACATCAATTAATCAAATTCAACATCACTTGAACAAGCTATAAAGAATATACGTTATAATAAAAGAGTGTGCAGGCTTGTATAGCTAAATAATGAAATGGTTTAAACAGGCAGTTAGTCACTGTTGAAGAGTGAGCGTAAATGGTAATCTATTCAAATAACGCGAGTCAAGCGTCGATTGATGTCGAGTTTGAGGGTACTAAAAACAACCGTTACTTTTTGGATATAAAAAGTCAGATAGGGAGAAAATATGGATCTTATCCTCACAATTCAGATAGGTCATACGAATACTATATATAGCATGAACGTATAGACATTTCTCCGAATGTGAGTATAGTTTGGGGTGAGTAAATGTCGAAACATAAATTAACAAGCAAGGCACTTGATGAAATTTTCGAGAAGATTATTGGCACAGTGGGAGATAGTAAAAATGAAGTCTATCGCCTTTCTGAAGATGCCAGACAAGAATATCAGCAAATTAAAGAAGAGTTAGAAGTGTTAAAAGGAAAAGTTCTTGAGACGATAGAGCAAGGCGATAAATTGGAAACTCAGGCAAGGTTGGCTCGAAAGCGTTTGTCTGATGTGAGCCGACATTTTCAAATTTATTCAGAGCCTGAAGTAAAAGACGCTTATGAAAAAGCACACGAATTACAAACCAAGCTGCTGATGAATCAGCAAAGCGAATATCAGCTGCGTAATCGTCGAGATGAACTAGAAAGACGCTTGCTTACATTGGAAGAAACGATTAAACGTGCAGATCACCTAGTAGGTCAAATTTCCGTTGTGTTAAATTATTTAACAAGTGATTTAAAACAAGTAGGGGAAATAGTAGAAGATGCTATTCAAAAAGAGTATTTTGGCTTTCGGATTATTGAAGCTCAGGAAGAGGAACGGAAACGTTTGTCAAGAGAGATTCATGACGGCCCAGCTCAAATGCTTGCAAATGTTATGATGAGATCGGAATTAATTGACCGAATTTACCGGGAACGTAGTGCAAAAGAAGCAATGGAAGAAATTCGAGATTTACGAAAAATGGTTCGTTCTGCCCTATACGAAGTGCGTCGAATTATATATGATTTAAGACCGATGGCACTTGACGACTTAGGTCTAATGCCGACGCTGCGTAAATATCTTGATACAATCGAAGATTATAACGAAGGCAAGCCTCGGATTACGTTTATTTCCATTGGACAAGAGAAGCGAACTGCTTCAAAATTAGAAGTAGCACTGTTTCGTCTAGTGCAAGAAGCTGTAACGAACGCATTAAAACATGCAGACGCGACGGAAATCCAAGTGAAGATAGAGTTCAACAATGAACACGCTATTTTGCTTGTCAAAGATGACGGCTGCGGTTTTAATCAAGAAGAGAAAAAAGAGAATTCGTTCGGCTTAATAGGAATGAAAGAGCGTGTTGATTTGTTAGATGGCACTATTTCTGTTCATTCGAAAATTAACCAAGGCACGCTTGTTATGATTAAAGTACCGATTATAGCCGCTTAAAAAGGCAGAGATATGTATATAAATAGGGGTCAATATAGAGTAAAACATTTGTTGTTCGATTTGGGGAGGAATCAAACATGCAGACAAGAATTATCATAATCGACGATCACCAATTATTCCGTGAAGGAGTAAAAAGAATTTTAGATTTCGAAAAAGATTTTGAAGTAGTTGCAGAAGGTGACGACGGTAGCGAAGTTATTGACCTTGTAGAAGAACATCAGCCTGATGTTGTAATCATGGATATTAACATGCCGGCTGTAAATGGTGTAGAGGCTACGAAAAAGCTTGTAGAAGTAAATCCGGACGCTAAAGTTATTATCTTATCTATCCATGATGATGAGACATATGTAACTCATGCCTTACAAACAGGTGCGCGAGGCTATCTGCTAAAAGAAATGGATGCGGATGCGTTAATTGAGGCGGTGAAAGTAGTTGCAGAAGGTGGTTCATATTTACACCCTAAGGTAACGCATAGTTTAGTAAAAGAGTACCGTCGACTAGCAGCTCAAGGACAATCGTCTTCTTATCCGCACGAACCAATTGAGATTCGCCGTCCACTACATTTGTTAACACGTCGTGAGTGCGAAGTGCTACAACTGTTAGCTGATGGTAAAAGTAACCGAGGAATCGGAGAAGCATTATATATTAGTGAAAAAACCGTTAAAAACCATGTGAGTAATATTTTGCAAAAAATGAATGTAAATGATCGTACTCAAGCTGTTGTTGTGGCAATCAAAAACGGTTGGGTAGAAGTAAGATAAGTTCAAAAGT
This sequence comes from Priestia sp. 53B2, assembly GCF_056099005.1. Taxonomy (NCBI): domain Bacteria; kingdom Bacillati; phylum Bacillota; class Bacilli; order Caryophanales; family Bacillaceae; genus Priestia; species Priestia sp. 53B2. The sequence goes on along the minus strand of NZ_JBLZXA010000009.1, from coordinate 190,901 downwards.
CTGATATACTACTAGGTATATCGGACTTTTTTTTCTTTTTATAACTTTTTTTTGAAATTGTAGGTAAAAAGTCATATTTAATAAGAGAGGAAAACAACCGATAAGTTAAGGGGAGAAAATATCTTTTAGGAAGGCAAAGGATGATACCTTTGCGCATTTACTCATCCTTCAACTTTGCTTAAGCATAAAGGAAATCTTAAGGATCCTACAACTTTCGACGAAAGCATCCATACCTCAAAACAATGTCTATCAAGTTGATGCAAACTCTGGTAAAGGAAAGTCTTCAATATACTCAGATACATATGAGATCGTAGAAGAATTTATTCAAACCTCAACTGGTATCCTTTAAAAATTTAAAAGTTAGCTTTTAGTGAAATAAATAGAAAACTGATTTAAAGAAGACAAGAAGGTGATGAAGCTGAATTTTATAACGGAAGAATTAATCTATCATAAATCTCCGCAAGAGCTAACAGCTATGATGTATGAAAAATTTATTCAAAATATTGATGACGCTGTTATAGCAATACAACGCAGTGATTATTTTATAGCGAATGAAAAAATTAAACAGTGCAACGATATTTTATATCGGCTAGGAATTGGCTTAACATATCAAGCAGGTATCATTGCAGAGCAGTTAGATACCCTATACAACTATATGTCTGAGCGATTAATTATGGCTAATTTTAAAAAAGATACGTTTATTTTATGTGAAGTTCAACAAATGATGAAGAAGCTTTCTAACGCTTGGAATGAAGTGTTAAAAGCGACGCCTAAAGTTACCTCTTCGCTCCGAAAAAACAAGCTGTCTTCTTATGAACAGCACATAAGTATCACTGTTAGCTAAAGGATAATCATCATATCCACGCATCAGATGCCTCTCGAAACTTTCAGCTAATCAAGCTAGCACATCTAAAAGTCTAAATTGAATGGAGTGTATACTAACAGAGAAAGGAGAGATACATAGTGGAGGTACAGCGAATTAACAGTCTTTCTTCTTCCATGAATCTCATTAGAGAAAAAGAAGTAAGTGGTTCGGTTTCATTTACAGGAGTAATGGCCAAGAAACAAAAAGAACTAACCTATGAACATTTAACTCAAGTGATAAATAAAATTGAAGAACAGGGAGAGCAGTTAGTGAAAAGTCAAACTATTGATTCTTTGCGGAAATACAAGACGCTTGTGAAGCAGTTTATGAACGAAGTCGTTAAAAATGGTTTTGAACTTCATGAAGAAAGAGGATTTAATCATAGAGGAACGACTAAAGTATATAAGTTAGTGAAAGAAGTGGATACGAAACTAGTTGACTTGACAAATGATATCCTTCAAAAAGAAAAAGACAGTTTAAATTTACTCAAGCGGGTTGGAGAAATTCAAGGTTTGTTAATTAATATGTATACGTGAGGGAGCTTTTACTAATAGGTAAACCTCTCGTTACATGCATTTTAATCCTAAATGTTGTAGAATAGAGTGAAATTATTTTATATAACAAAGGATGGATCCCTATCTTATGAAAACAGCAATTATTACAGATAGTACCGCCTATATATCAGAGGAAATTCGATCAAACTATCATATACATATGGTACCGCTAAGCGTTATTTTTGGTGAAGAAACATATCGTGAAGAAGTAGATATGACTGCAGATCAATATTTTGAAAAAATTAAAGAAGCAAAAAATCTTCCAACCACTTCTCAGCCTGCTATCGGAGAATTTGTAGAGTTGTTTGAACAGTTAAAACGAGATCAATTCGATGCTGCTATCGTTATTACGTTATCTAGTGGAATTAGTGGAACGTATCAGGGTGCTTTGACGGCAGGTAGCATGGTAGAAGACTTTGACGTGCACGTATTTGATTCAGAAATCAGCTGTATGGTTCAAGGCTTTTATGCGATTGAAGGAGCCGAGATGGTCAAATTAAATAAACATCCTGACGAAATCATTGCGCGTTTTGAAGAGATGAAACTATCAATGCGTGCGTATTTTATGGTAGATGATTTATCTCACTTGCAGCGTGGAGGTCGCCTAAATGCTGCTCAGGCTATTATCGGAAGTCTGCTTCAAGTAAAGCCAGTGCTACATTTTGAATCTAAAAAAATTGTTCCGTTTGAAAAAATTCGTACGCGTAAGCGAGCGTTAAAACGAATCACGGAGCTTCTTGATGAGGATGCAAAAGAAAATGTACCTATGAAAGCTGTAGTTATTCATTCTAATCGTGAAAATGAAGCAAAAGAAATTCAACGAGACTTAGAACAAGAATATCCTCATATTGAATGGAGTCTTTCTTATTTTGGCGCTGTCATCGGCACGCATTTAGGTGAAGGTGCCATCGGTATAGGCTGGTATAAAAAGTAATCGAAAACCAAATCATTTGATTTGGTTTTTTGCAGGAAAAAACACCTTTTTTTGCGTATATAGATGTGTACGATAAACATGGAAAGGAATGAAGATATGCTTTTTACTGTTAAACAAGAATTGCTAAATCCCGTTCAAGTACCTAGCCCAGCTGCTTTTCCTCTCTCAAAAATCGATACGTGGAGAACTCCACCTTTAAATCCTTCATACCCCTACTCTTTAGATCTTCAGCGCTCTCTAAGCGGAAAGCAGCTTCTACTAACTCAGACTCCCTATCCTTTATCTCTCATTCATGAACATTATCTAAACGGATATATTTCCTATCAAAAAGCACTTACCCAGAAAGAAAACGGATATAAATGCAACCGGTGTGGAAGTGATAGCCCCTTTTATTTTGCTTCATTTCCATGCAGTAGATGTCACCAGGAGTGCTACTATTGCCGAGCATGTATTGTAATGGGCAAAGTAAGTGAGTGCACACCTTTTATAAACTGGGAAGGACCAGCAAGTAGTGTCCTGCCAAAAAGCAGCGTGATGAATTGGAAAGGAATGCTGTCTAAAGCTCAAGAACGTGCTTCAAATGAACTCATTCAAGCTATAAAAAAGGATGAAGAGCTGTTAATTTGGGCTGTTTGCGGAGCAGGAAAAACGGAAATTTTATTTAAAGGTATTGAAGCAGCGTTGAACAGTGGAAAGAAAGTCTGTATTGCTACTCCAAGAACAGATGTAGTTATTGAGTTAAAGCCAAGAATTCAATCGGCATTTCCGAATATGTCTGTGCTGGCTATGTATGGAGGCAGCGAAGACCGTTTTCATGAATCCTCTCTTATTATTTCCACCACTCATCAACTTCTGCATTATTATCAAGCATTCGATGTGCTGATTATTGACGAAGTAGATGCATTCCCGTATTCGACGGAGCCTATGCTGCACTATGCTGTTGCAAAAGCAGCTAAACACGCTGCATCAAAGATTTATTTAACAGCGACTCCAAATGAATCATTAAAAAAAGACGTTGAGCAAGGGAAAAAACAAGTAGTTAAAATTCCAGCCCGCTATCACCGAATGCTTATTCCTGTTCCTCGGTTTGAATGGTGTGGCAATTGGAAGAAAAAAATGAAAACAGATACCTTGCCTGCTAATGTTGAGAAATGGCTGAAAAAAAGAATAAATAAAGGGAAACAATGCTTTATCTTCGTCCCGCAAATTAAGTGGATTGCTCCGATCACAGACATGATTCGAAAGCTAACCGAAAAGGTAGATGGTGTCCATGCCGAAGATTCCCAGCGAAAAGAAAAAGTAATGAAATTTAGAGAAGGACAGCTAGTTATTTTAGTAACGACAACAATATTAGAGCGAGGCGTAACGGTTCCCAACATAGATGTTGCAGTATTGGGAGCAGAAGAAACGATTTTTACTGAAAGTGCTCTTGTTCAGATTTCAGGAAGAGTAGGGAGGAGTGCTCAATTTCCAACGGGAGACGTGGTCTTTTTTCATTATGGGCAGTCTCTGTCTATGCGAAAAGCAAAAGAGCATATTGAATATATGAATGCTCTAGCTTATAAGGAAGGGCTGGTTGATCGATGACAATATGTCTGATTTGTTTTGAACCTCTTGTCTCTTCTTTCGATTGGAGGTCATTGTTAAAACCTTCTTCAACGGACAGGATTTGCACTGTTTGCTTGCAAAGATGTCCCATCATCACCAGTAGCATTTGCAGGGGATGCGGCCGTTCTCTTGCAGACCTGGCTCCTTCTCATTATGAGCTAGACACATGTATGGACTGTCAGAAATGGAATGATGCTTCTTTTTTTAACCGTTCTCTTTATACGTACAATGATTTTATGCAAAGCATAATAGAACGTTTTAAATTTCAAGGAGATTATGAAATTATCCAAGCATTCAAGGAGCAGTGGTATAAGTTCTATAAAAAAGAATGTAATCCAAAAGCTATATTAGTTCCTATACCTTTAACGGACGAGAGATTATACGAGAGAGGGTTTAACCAATCTTTAGCGCTAGCTGAACTGATCAGTGACAACATAGAAATGCCTCTTGTTCGCTGTTCAGGAACAAAGCAATCAAAGAAAAATAGGCGAAGTCGGCTGACAGAAAGGCTGGAATTTAAAGTAGTCGATTCCTCAATGGTTACGAATCAAGAATTTCTCTTGATTGATGACATTTATACAACAGGAGCAACCGTGCGCCAAGCGGCAAATTGCTTGCAGGAAGCTGGTGCACGTTCAGTTCATTCGCTCACTCTAATTCGTGCATGAAGATGTATAATTTAAAACTTTGACCGATAGTAAAATAAAAAACAAATGAGGAGTTTCGAATATGGGAACGTTAGATAATTGCAGGGAATGCGGTCATTTATTTGTAAAAATTGGATCAATAAACATATGTAAATCGTGTTTTGACAAAGAAGAAGCTCTGTTTCAACGTGTTTCTTCATTCTTGAAGAAAAGAGCAAATCGTACAGCAACGACTTACGAAGTGATGAAAGAAACGGGCGTTTCAGATTCGTTAATTCATCAATTTATTCGACAAGGTCGTTTAGTGCTAACTAATTTTCCAAATATAAGCTATTCATGCATGCAATGCAACGCTCAGATTCGAGAAGGTAAACTTTGCTATTCATGCTCTCAAGAAATTAAACATGGGTTAGAAAAGCATAATCGTGAGATGATTCGTTCAAATGAAGAGCCGACGCGTCCTACCTATCGTTCTAACGAAAGGAAAAAAGAGTAAAATTGTGCTGAGTGTTTGCAGGTTCTCTATCTATAGACCTATGTTTAAGGAGGACTGTGAAAATGGTCTCAACTTCTTTGCCGATGCTAAAGGTTTAGGTGGAAATTCCGATATAATGAATAGAGATAACGGATACAAATATAAAAAGAGGTGAGAGAGATGAAGATTAACCCATCGAACTTATTTGGAATAAATCCGTACAAAAAACAATCAGAAAAAACAGAACAGGTCTCTAAAAAGAATCCACAAGATCAGATTCATATTTCATCTGAGGCAAAGAAACTTCAGGGAAATGAACCATCTCCAGAAAGACTTGAAAAATTGGAGAAACTAAAACAGCAAATTAACAGCGGAACATACGAAATTAACGGAAAAGAAATTGCTAAAAGTATTGTAGATTTCTATAAAAAATAAAAGGACTGACATTGATTGAATGGGCAAGAAATTCAAACGATACTAGAAAAACAAGTAACGCTTCACAAAAGTTTGTCTGTTATTGTTAAAGAGAAAACGAATTTTATTATTAAACAAGATGTAAAGGCATTGACGGCTTCTTTGCAAAAAGAGCAATCTCATATAGCTGCTATTTCTGCACTGGAAACAAAGCGTATAGAAGCGATGGAAAAAAGCGGACATGCTGCTCACTCCATTGAAGAAATAGCAGGCTCATTCTCTGAGTACTCCATCTTGATATCCTTTCAAAAACAGCTAATAGATATAATTCAAGATATAAAGTATGCAAATGACTTAAACAATCAGCTGCTCACACAGTCTTTGCAGCTGATTCATACCGAACTAGACCTTCTTGTTCCATCGAAACGAGAGGATTCGTTCAATTACACAAAAACAAATAATAGATCGTTTCAGTCCAACTCTATTTTTAATTCAAAGGCATAAAGAACGGAGGAAAGCAGAATGAGTTCAACATTTCATGGTTTGCAGGTGGCTAAACGAGGAATGGATGCCCAACAAGCGGCTCTTTACACGATTGGCCATAACGTATCTAATGCAAATACGCCGGGCTATACGCGTCAGCGAATAAGTTTAGAAACGTTCCCAGCTTATCCAGCCCCAGGGATGAATCAGACTGGAACTGCGGGCCAAATAGGAATGGGAGTAGAAGCCAGCAAGGTAGAGAGAATACGTGATACATTTTTAGATACCCAGTATCGAGATGAAACCATTAAAGTGGGGTATTGGGATGCGCGCGCTGGTGCTCTTGAAAAAATGGAGGAAATTATGAATGAACCTACTGAAGATGGACTTTCAGCTGTTTTTAATCAATTCTTTGAGTCCATTCAAGATGTAGCTTCACACCCTTCAGAAGCAGGAGCCAGGTCTGTTATGATTGAACGAGCTGAAGCAGTAGGCGATACTTTCTCTTATTTATCTACTTCTTTAAAAACGGTTCAAGGTGATTTACAAAACGAGCGTGACGTAGCGGTAACACAAGTGAATTCTTTGTTAGAGCAAATAAGTAATGTGAACCAACAAATACAAAACGTAGAACCGAATGGCTATTTGCCTAATGATTTGTATGATGAAAGAGATCGGCTGCTAGATGAGATTTCTAAATTTATGCCGGTTTCTTTAGAGTATACAAAAAGCAGCGGGAACGCTTCTGCAACGTCAGAAGGAGTGGTAACGGTTCAGCTTCAAACGTCTCAAGGGCCTATTACTCTTTTAGATGGGAAAACTCATCAAGTAAATGCCATCAGTTTGAAAACAAATCAAGATTCCTATGTGACGGAAATTCATATAGGGGATGAGATACGGAACCCTGAGTCATTTCCTCAAGGAAAACTTAAAGGGTTAATTGAGGCTTCTGGATATATAGATAATAGTGGTAATAAAACAGGTGTTTACGCTTCAATGATTGATGTTTTAGATGAAATGGCATATGAATTTGTAAATTGGTTTAATGATAAGCACCAACAAGGTGTCACGCTAGATGGTGATACTGGTATGTCCTTTTTTAATAAGATTTTTCAGAAAGAAGGAGCTGCAACTGGAATTGTTATTACTGATAAAATTAGACAAAACACAAACAATATTGCTGCTGCTTCTTCGGCCTCCTCTGGGGATGATGGAACTGGCCGCAAAGGAGATGGACAAAATGCTCAGCTATTGTCTCAATTTCGTCAACAGGTGCTTATTAATTCCGGGAATCAAGCTGTTTCCCTAGATGGCTTTTATCAATCTGTTATTGGCCAAATGTCAGTAGATGCTCAACAAGCCAACCGCTTAAAAAGTAATTCAGAAACTCTTCAGGGAGCTGTAGAGCAAAGGCGCCAGTCTACCAGTGCAGTTTCATTAGATGAAGAGATGACCAATATGATTCAGTTTCAGCATGCATATAACGCTAGTGCCCGTATGGTGACTATGATTGATGAAATGCTTGATAAAATTGTAAACGGTCTTGGAACTGGAGGAAGGTAAAGATGCGCGTCACACAAGGAATGTTAGCGGCTAATTCGTTAAAACAGATTAGCAATAGCTATAATAAGCTGGAAACACTTCAAAACCAATTATCAACGGGAAAGAAAATTACTCGTCCTTCAGATGACCCGGTAGTGGCTACTAAAGGAATGGCTTATCATTCTAATCTTTCTGAAGTAAATCAATATAAACGTAATTTAACAGAAGCTCAGTCTTGGTTTGATAGTTCAGAATCCGGACTTGAACAAGTCAACTCCATTCTTCAGCGCACTAAAGAGCTGGTCGTGCAAGGGTTAAACGGTACGAATGAAAGTGATGACCGCCAAGCAATTGCACGTGAAATTGAACAGTTAAAGCTGGATTATATGCAAGTAGGCAATACGCAGGTGGCAGGAAACTATATCTTTAACGGTGTAAATGTAGGAGCAGCGCCTATAAGTGAGAATGCAAGCGGTATGATAGAATCGAATATTAACCTGGATCCTTTTTCAGTTGAAGTCTCAAAAGGTATCCAGCTGAGAGTCAATATTCACCCTGAAAACATTTTTGGACAAGGTGCATTCGACTTAATGAACAATGTTCAAACAGCTTTTGAACAAAACGATGTAAACTCACTAAAAGATCTCTCTACACAGGTAGACACGCAGCTGTCTACGCTATTAGCGGAGCGATCTGAATTGGGAGCAAGAAGCAATCGGCTTGAGCTGATCGAAAACCGCCTTGATTCACAGGAAATTACGGCTACTAAGATGCTTTCAAATAATGAAGATGCAGATATTGAAAAAGTCATTACGGATTTAACCGTACAAGAAAGCGTGCATCGTGCTGCTTTGGGAGTAGGGGCTCAAATTATTCAGCCTACGCTGCTAGATTTCTTGCGTTAAAAAGTTCCTTCTAAACAGAAGGAGCTTTTTTATAATGAAAAAAGATAACAAGAAAAAATCAATTAGCAAAGGTGTGATGAAATGAAAATTTCAACAAGCTATCATGGAGATATAGAAATAGATAATCAGCAAACACTGACATTCAATCAAGGGATTCCAGGTTTTTTGGAAGAAACTGAATTTGTTATTTTACCACTTCCAGAAGCCGAAGCTTTCCAAGTTCTGCAGTCTATTCAAACCAAAGAATTAGCTTTTATTATCACGGATCCATTTCAGTTTTTTTTAGATTATGATTTTCAACTAGAACCTCAGGAAATCGAAAAGCTTCAATTACAACAAGCGGAAGATGCAGCTGTTTACGTATTGCTTACGATGTCAGATTCTGTGGAAAAGATAACGGCTAATTTGCAGGCTCCTGTTATTATTAATACAAAGCAACAGCTTGCTAAGCAAGTGATTTTAATGAATACAGCTTACGAAACGAAGCACAGGTTATTTGAGTAAGAGGAATAGATAAGGAGTGAGTCCATGCTTGTTTTAACACGAAAGTTAAATGAAACAATCAAAATAGGTGATGAAATTGAAGTGACCGTCCTTGCAGTTAATGGTGATCAAGTAAAGTTAGGAATTCAAGCTCCAAAGTCTCTAGATATTCATAGACAAGAGATTTATGAAGAAATACGTAATGAAAATAAAAGTGCTTCTCAAATTACATTACATGCTATTGATATGCTGAAACAATTACCGAAAAAGAAATAAAACGATCAGTTTGAAAATCATCAAAAATATACGGTATAAATAATATCTAAATCGGGAAAGATAAACATATAGTATTCCCCACTATGTCTTAAGCCTTTCTCTTCAAGAGAAAGGCTTCTTTTTTATCAAAAAAATTAAACTGAATTTCTGTTTTTTTCCTTTTTATCGTGTATCATTAAATTTATTAAGTATAATTCAAATAAATTTAACAAAAGAGGAGAAGAGTAAATGAGTGATGTTCAAGAGTATCATGATTTATTAAAAGAAGCAGAAGATGTGGTTGTCAGCGCTTTAGCTGATACGATGGATTTATATGGGGTCACACCTTCAGTAGGAAGGCTGTATGGCATGCTTTATTTTATGGATGAGCCTGTTACATTAGATCAAATGAGTGAAGAATTGGGTATGAGTAAACCAACGATGAGTACATCCATTCGTTCACTGCAAAATATTGATATGGTCCACAAAGTGTGGAAAAAAGGTGTTCGAAAAGACTTATATGAAGCAGAAAAAGATTTTTCTAAGTCCTTTTTTTCATTTTTCTGTAAGAAGTGGCAAAGAGAAATTTCAGTTAATTTAGAGGCAATCGAAGAAGCGGAAAACAAGCTGCAGATTCTCTTAAATGATGAAGATGTACCTGAGGAGATCGCATTAAAAGCAAAGCGTAATTTAGCGCAGATTATAGAGTCCAAACATTATTATCATTTCTTGAAAAAAGTAGTGAAAGTTTTTGACGACCGAAGAATCATCGATATTTTAAATGAAGAATTAGCGAAAGAGTAAATAAAAAAGGCTGTTGAAAAATCAACAGCCTTTTTATCATTTTTATACGGTTAATGGTGTAGCTTCAAAACAGCGATTATAAATCCATTCGTAACTTTTTACAGTTAAATCACGAGGGTTACCAACCGTTTGTGGATCATTAAATGCTTCTTGAGCTAAGCGAGAAACTGCTTCTTTTGGAACACCTTGTTCTTCTAAAGAAGGGATTTGTACATCTTTAACTAGTTGATATACTTCACGAACAGCTGCTTGAGCTGCTTCTTCAAGAGTTAATTCGTGTGTATTAACTCCTAAAGCTTGAGCTATGCGCGCAAATTTTTCAGGCTCACCCATCCAGTTATATTCCATTACAGGACCTAGCATTGCTGCTACGCAAGGGCCATGGGCAATTGGATAAATGCCTCCTAATGTTTGAGCCATCGCGTGAGCTGCTCCTGCAGATTCACTTCCATATGAAAGGCCAGCAAGCATAGCTGCATGCGCCATTCCATAGCGTGCTTCGATATCCTGTCCATTTGCAACTGCACGGCGTAAGTATTTTCCAACGTACTCAATAGCCAACAAAGCAACAGAGTCTGTCATTGGTTGTGCAAAATGACATGTATAACATTCAATTGCATGAGCTAATGCATCAATTCCTGTACCGGCCGTAATGTGTGAAGGCATAGATACGTGCAGTTCTGGATCAATAATTGTTAAGTGGGCAGCAATTAAAGGTCCGCCTGTATTAAACTTAAACTCACGAACAGGATCCGTAATGACAGCCCATTGTGTGACTTCACTTCCTGTACCCGCAGTTGTAGGAATGGTTGTTAAAGAAGGGATACGTTTTGTTAAAGGTTTTTTTCCTTCAGCTGCTTCATAATCTAAGACGGGAGCATTATGAGCTACTTCTACACCAATAGCTTTTGCCGTATCCATTGAGCTTCCGCCTCCAACAGCTACTAGTCCGTTGCATCCATTTTCTTTGTACATTTTTGTGCCGTCTGCTACCACGTGAATAGAAGGGTTGGCTTCTACTTGGTCAAATAGAACAACGTCTACGTCCGCTTCTTTTAAACTAGCGATTACAGGGTCTGCTAAGCCTACTTTTTTTACACCAGGATCTGTTACTAATAAAACCTTAGATACACCTAGGTTTTTTACTTCTTCTCCAGTATGCTTAACAGCACCAATTCCATGTTTTACAACCGTTGGCATCTCAAAACTTTTTAAACGTTCCATTCTTTCAAATCGCATAAACATCTTTACATTCCCCCTTGAATTTTATTGAAACCAGCGCATTGGCTGTGGATTTGTATTCGTATAAATATGTTTAATTTCCGTATATTCTTCTAGCCCAATGTGGCTAAGCTCTCTTCCAATCCCAGATTGCTTATATCCTCCCCAAGGAGCCTGCGGGAAGTAGGGATGATAATCGTTAATCCAAGTTGTTCCCATACGGAGTGCTTTCACTACACGTTCAGCTCGATTCATATCACTTGTCCAAACGGCTCCAGCTAATCCATAGATTGTATCGTTAGCAAGTGCCACCGCTTCTTCTTCGGTGCTGAAGCGCTCAATGGTCATAATTGGACCAAATGACTCTTCTTGGACAACTTTCATATCTCCATGACAGTCTGTAAAAATAGTTGGTTCAATGAATAAACCTTTCTGTAAAGACTCTTGAGTTGGACGTTTGCCTCCTAAAACAAGGGAAGCACCTTCTTGTTTGCCAAGCTCAATGTAATGTTCCACTTTAGCTAGGTGTTCTTTTGAGATGACGGGTCCCATTTGAGTGGCTTCATCCATGCCGTCTCCTAGCTTAATTTTTTTGGCTTGTTCAATAACTGCTGAAACAAATTTATCGTGAATATCATCTTGAACGAGTAATCTCGCACCAGCTGAACAAACTTGACCGGCATGAAAGAAGACCGCATTTAATGCATAGTCAACCGCAGTGTCAAAGTCAGCGTCAGCAAAGACGATATTCGGATTTTTCCCGCCGAGTTCAAGAGCGATTTTTTTAAAGTTGCCTGCGGCAGCCTGCATGACTTTACGTCCAGATACACCGCCACCTGTAAAGGAAACTAAATCTACTAAGTGACTTTCTGCCATTTCTTGTCCAACGGTCGCACCCGGGCCGAGTACAATGTTAATGACGCCTGCTGGAAAGCCAACTCTTTCAAAAATTTTCATCATATGAATAGTTGTTAAAGGGGTGATTTCGCTTGGTTTAATAATAATTGTATTCCCAGCAGCAAGTGCCGGAGCCAATTTCCAAGAGGCTTGCAATAAAGGGTAATTCCAAGGAGTAATTTGGCTGCATACACCTACAGGTTCGCGGACAACGCGGCTAACAGAATAGGGATTAGGTGACTCAATCATCTGTCCACCATCTTTATCTGCTAATCCAGCATAGTATTGAAAGACATCAGCAATCCCATCCATGTCTGCCAGGCTTTCAACGAGGGTTTTTCCAGTATTCAAGGTTTCAAGTTTAGCGAGTTCTTCACGATTATTACGAATTTCTTCCGCTACTTTAAATAGTAAAGAACCTCTTTGGGCCGCTGTAAATTTAGACCATTCACCTGCATCAAAAGCTTTTCTAGCTGCTTCAATAGCTTCTACAGTATCAGCACGATTTCCTTCTGTAACGACAGCGATAACCTCTTGATTAAAAGGATTTATAATCTCTCTTTTCTCGCCGCTGCGTGCTTCAACCCATTCGCCGTTTATGTGCATTTTTTCAAGCGTAAGTGTTTGTTCCAATAGCATCGACCTCCAAATAATAGAATTTGTTAAATTTATATTTAACATTCTTAACAATTCAAATTATAGCATCGGTTATTTAATTTAGTCAAATCCCAAAAATGTAAATGTTCTGAATTTATTAGATTATCTTCTCTGTAAAAGACTAATCATTCGGATATTAAGAAAAAATTTAACAAAAAGTGATAAAAAATCACTGATTGCTATGTCCCTTGATACAAAAGGTTTTTTTATGTACGAGCTATGAGAATATTATTCTTTTTTTTATATGAAAACACTCAAACTTTTTTGACAATATCCTAAACATTCAGATATATTAACCATAGTACTATATCTGCTTGCATACAAACCTTAAAAAACAAAGGATTTTGAATGTGGAAATTAAGAAAGGAGTTTAGATGGAAGATGAAAATAATTATGAGTTCTTAGCAAAATAATAAAAAAAGTCGATTTAAATTATTTTAATATAATTATATAAACGTAATTTCTCCCCTTCGCATTGGTATTTATAATCCAGCTATTTATATTTTATTCTAAAAAATCTATTTTTAGGTTCAATTGTATGCTGGTAGGAAAAAGGAATAGAGGACAATTATGTCTTTAGATTTCTTTATCAATTTAAAGGATGTGAGACGATGCAAAATGCTAAAAAGCCATTTCGTTCAGACACACAACAAGCCAGGCCTGAAAAGTCGAATGAGACTTCTGACTTTTCAGGGAAATCAAACAGGAACAACCGTCTACTAACCCCCTTATGGACAACTATTACAGGATTTTCCATCTTTATGGTTGTCGCATTTATCTATTCTCTCTATAATCCAGATCTCTATTGGCCAGGCCTCATTTTAATGTTCATTATGTATGGTGTTATTTATTTTATTGGTGCTCGATCCGCTGCAAGTAAAAAAGGAAAATCAGATGATATGCTTGTTGCAGGAAGATCTATGCCTCTATGGATTTCAATGTTCACAATGACCGCCACTTGGGTAGGTGGAGGATATATTGCTGGAACAGCCGAAACCGTTTATTCCTCAGGGCTGACATGGACTCAAGCGCCATGGTGTTATTCAATCAGCTTGATTTTAGGCGGTATCTTTTTTGCTAGAAAGATGAGAAGGTTTGAGTTTATGACAATGCTCGATCCTCTAGAATCTCGTTTCGGTAAGAAAATGGCTACGGTTCTTTATTTTCCAGCTATACTGGGAGAGCTGTTTTGGAGCGCAGCTATCTTAACTGCTTTAGGAACAACATTCGGTGTGATTTTAGGCCTCAGTTTTTCAATTTCCATCATTCTTTCCGCACTTATTGCCATTGCATACACCGTGATTGGCGGCCTGTGGGCAGTAGCACATACCGATATCTTACAGCTTTCTATTATGTTTTTAGGACTATTTCTGGTGCTTCCCTTTGCATTTTCGAATACGGGAGGGGTGGGAGCCGTTTTTTCTACGTATTCAGAAGGCATGACTGGTTCTCTTCATTTATTTCCTCCATTAAAAGGCTGGGAAGATCCGAAATGGGGAAATACATATTGGCAATGGTGGGATAGCACATTTTTACTTATTTTTGGTGGTATTCCATGGCAAATCTATTTTCAGCGCGTGTTATCTGCTAAAAATGAAAAAGCAGCAATGTGGCTATCTATTACAGCCGGCATCTTTTGCGCATTAGCGGCCTTGCCTCCAACTTTAATAGGAATGATAGGTTATAGTGCAGACTGGTCTTCATTTGGAGCGTCAAGCCCTGAGAGCGCGTCCATGATTTTAACGTATGTATTTAAATACCTAACGCCTGATTTAGTAGGAGCGATTGCGCTTGGAGGACTAGCTGCTGCCGTCATGGCTGCAGTAGCGGCTTCGTTGCTTTCAGCTTCGGGGATGGCAGCCTGGAACGTGTATCGTCCAATTATAAAACCAAATGCGACACAGGCACAGTTAGATAAAGTTATTAAACGTTCTATCATTATCATTGGAACGGGAGCAACTCTAATTGCTTTAAACTCTGAGAGTGTCTACTCTTTATGGTATTTATCAGGGGACCTAGTGTATTGTATACTTTTTCCGCAGTTGGTTTGTGCTTTATTCTTTAAAGGAGCTAACTGGTACGGATCTTCGGCTGGGTTTATTGTGTCTCTTGTTCTTCGAATAGGTGGAGGAGAACCGCTGCTTCATTTAAAAGCGCTGCTTCCGTATCCGATGATTGAAGACGGAGTGGTCATGTTTCCGTTTCGTACATTTGCGATGGTAGGCGGGTTGTTAACTATTTTTATCGTTTCTTACGCGACGCGACGTATTTGCCCTCCTCAGCCGCTTCGAAATCTTCATCGTGACATATCGGTTGAGAAATAATCAAAAGCAAAATAAAAAAGCCGCATCTGCGGCTTTTTTATTTTGCAATATTTTCTGACTCGGAAAATTGATCGTCAGGTCGCTTGTTGTTTGTTTTTTTGATGAACGAGTATGAAAGAAGAACCACAGCGGTTAATCCAAGAGTTAAGAAAAACTGTGAGCGCATCGAATCAATAAATGCCATTGATAAGAAGATCACGGTAATAACAGCAATTGTTACGTATGTTAAATACGGGAACAACCACATTTTCATCCCTTTAATTGGCTGGTTGGCTCGATTCATTTTCTTACGCAGGCGTAAATGAGAAATAGCGATAGCTAAGTACACAATAAGAGCAATGGCTCCTGATGCATTAACTAAGAATAAAAAGAGTTTATCCGGCGAAACGAAGCTAAAGATAGCACATACATATGCGGCAGCTGTGCTAATCCATACAGCTCTTGCCGGCACGCCTGATTTGCTTACTTTTGCTAAAGCGCGAGGAGCTTGTCCTTTTTGAGCTAATGATAAAATCATTCGTGAGTTCGTATACAAAGCAGAGTTCAAGCAAGACAAAACGGATACTAATACGACTAAATTCATAATTTGTGCAGCTGCTGGAATATTGACCATTTCTAACATTGTTACATATGGACTTTTTAGTAAATCAGCTGAGTTCCAAGGTAAAAGAGTTACTAAAATAGCAACTGAACCAATATAGAAAATTAAAATTCGCCATACGACACTGCGAATAGCAGTTGTGATAGCTTTTGCTGGATTTTCTGATTCACTAGCTGCAATAGCCGCAATTTCAGCTCCAAAATAAGAGAAAATAACGGTAATAACTCCTAAAAAGATAGAGTTCGTACCTTTTGGCATAAAGCCTCCGTGGCCCGTTAAATTAGCTAGACCAGGTGAAGATGTACCTGGGATCAATCCGAAAATAATAGCTAAACCGATTCCCATAAAAGCAACGATTGCCACAATTTTAATCATAGCAAACCAATATTCAAATTCTCCAAATGATTTGACAGAGAACAAGTTTGTTAAAGTTAATGCAAAGGTTAAGATTAAGCTTAAAAGCCAAATTGGTACGGAAGGGAGCCATTCATGAACAATTGCTCCTCCTGCAGTGGCTTCAATCGCAATTACAATTAGCCAGAAAAACCAGTAAAGCCATCCAACAGCATAACCTGCCCACGCGCCAATTCCTTGCTGAGCATATGTTGCGAATGAGCCTTTATCTGGGTTTACCATAGCCATTTCACCGAGCATACGCATCAATAGAACGACTAGCAGTCCGGCTGCTGCATATGAAACTACTGCTGCTGGGCCTGTTGCGTTAATAACGGATCCGCTTCCTACAAACAAGCCGGCTCCGATAATACCTGCAATGGAAATCATGGAAACGTGACGTTGCTTTAACTTTCCGTGTGATTCTGTTTTGTTTCCCATCGTATTCACTCCTTTAAAATTATCGAAAGACTATTAGAAAATAAAGTAAATTCTGAAAATATAAATAGAAATTCCTCCCCTTACCTTTATAATAAGCAAGAAGTGTGCCAATTATCAAATTCCTATAAAAATCGACTTTAAGTTACTAAAATTGACGCATTTTAAGTCAAAAAAGACTCGATTTATTCATCGTAGACTTATTCGCCATTTGGGATGTCTGGTATATACGTACATTTTATACAAGTTTTCGACAACTATCTTATATATCTTGTATGATAAAAGAAAAATCGGTATTATATTCCAAGAATGATGTTTGAGAGGGTGCGTGTGTTTGAGAAAATTTATAGCTGTTATTTTTCTATTTATTATCCTTTTAGTTGGGTTGTATTTTTTCGTTAGTCCAGTCAGAAATATTGAAAAACTTGATCAGACTGCTTCATTATCTTTACTGGCACAAGAAAAGTCCGCTCATGCGACGTCGCTAGAACTGAACGGAGGCTCTCCTATTTTAGGATACCGATTAAGCGAGAGCGATGTTAATGATTATTTGCGCAGCTACCTTTACGAAAATGATGAAACGGTTGACGGAGCAGAAGCCGAGTTGCTTCCGGAACATATAAAATTTTATATTAATAAACATGTGGTATCTTTTATGGAATCACAGTTTGTAGTTGACGTAACACCAAATGCCGAAAATGGAAAGCTTGTTTTAAAGGTGAATAGCGTGCATTTAGGAAGAATGCCGATTCCGATGTCTCTTGTATGGGATCGCTTAAATATTGATAAGGCTGCTGATGTCACGGTCGATAAAGAAATGAATGAAATTACTCTGCTCAATAATTTGCCAGATTCCATTTCATTTGAGCAAGCAGATACAACGGATGAATATATAAATTTATCTGCCTCTGTAACCATTGATTCGTTACGAGATATTATAAATCTAGCACCATATCTTATTCCTAAGGATATTCAAAGAAATTTATCCCAGAAACTGAACTTGTTTGGCCAATAATAAAAAGCTCACTTATTGTAGAAAAATAAGTGAGCTTTTTCTATCTTGCACCATTTGACCTATGAAAAAAATGTTTGTTTTACCGATACAAAATAGAGAAGTGTTGAACCTATGAACGAATAAGAAGATTCGAAAAAATACACTCATATTTTATGGCTAACAGTTGATGAATAGATGAATAAAAAACGGTGGTGATGGTAAGTGGTAAGAGTAAGTGGGTTAGCAAGCGGAATGGATATTGATCAAATTGTCAGTGATTTAATGAAGGCTGAACGTATGCCTATTGATAAAATGAAAAAACAAAAGCAAACGTTAGAGTGGCAGCGAGATGATTATCGCTCTATGAACTTGCTGTTATCAGAATTTAATAATCTCGCTTTTAATATGACCTTGCAGTCTTCTTATTCGTCTAAAACGGTATCTTCAGCAGATGAAACGAAAGTAAAAGCGGCAGCTACTTCCTCAGCAGGTAACGCGTCTTATACACTTTCAAACGTGACAATGGCGACTGCTGCGCAGAGTATTAGCGCTAACAGTATTGCTTCTAAGATTGATCCGACGAAAAGCTTATGGTCTCAACGGGATTCGATGGGAACAGAAGTGTGGGCTAACAAAACAATTGATCAAGCTGCTATAGCGTTAAGTGCTGATACTAGTACAGTAAAACTAGCCAAAGGATCTCTTTCTGAGGGGAATACTCTGCAGTCTATCTCTGTTACCACCAGAGGTGTGACTAACAGTTATAGCGTGAGAATAGGAACTGAGGCGGGAACAATAGATTCTAATGAAGTATTTATTAACGCAGACACAGGTGAAATGACATTTGGTACCACGTTAACAAGCGGCAGCACAATTGAAGCGTTCTCGTACCAGCAAAATGTGCTGAACTTTTCTATTACAACTTACGACAGCAATGGAAAAGCCACAGGAGATGGTCCAAACGGCAGCACCGTATTTGAATTTGACGGTTCCACCTCATTAAATACCATTCTTACACAAATCAGCAATTCAAAAGCAGGTATTTCAGCTTTTTTTGATGAAGGAACGAATAAAGTTGTTATGACTCGTAAAGATACGGGGAATTTATCTTCTGCTGATAGTGCGGATGGTTCAAATATGGTTTTTTCAGGAGGATTTTTGACGGACTTTTTGCAACTCGCCGGTGATGCCAAAGGAACAGACGCAAAATTTACGCTAAACGGTCTAGAAACAACTCGTAAGTCCAATACATTTACAACGGGAGGCGTTACCTATACCTCTCAAAATAATTTCACAGGAGATGTGCGCGTTAACGTAAGCAATAATACGCAGAAAGTATTTGATACCATTAAAGATTTTGTGACCAAATACAATGAACTGATTGAGAAAATTAATGGAAAGATTACGGAAGAAAGAGACCGGAACTATCAGCCTTTGACTGATGAAGAAAGAGAAAAACTAACGGATAAACAAGCTGAGCAGTGGGATGAAAAGGCGAAAAGCGGTTTGTTAAAAGGAGACTCAATTTTATCAAGCGGGCTAAACCAAATGCGTTCTAACTGGTATGCCTCTGTATCAGGAGTGAGCGGAGCATTTTCGCAGCTAACCGACATTGGTATTTCAACTAGCGCAAACTATAGCGATCGAGGCAAGCTAGTCATAGAAGGCGACGGAACTAAATTAAAAGAAGCAATTGAAAAAGATCCGCAGTCTGTGATGGATTTATTTATGAAAAGTGGAAGTACAACAAGTGAAAAAGGGATTGTACGACGTTTACGAGATACGATTACTCAAACCGTATCCAAAATTGAGCAGCGCGCTGGCCGTTCAACATGGACAAGTGAACAATTTTTGCTTGGGCGGAATTTAAAAAGCGTAAATAGCCAAATCACTAGTTTTGAAAGCAGGCTCACACAAGTAGAGGACCGGTATTATCGTCAGTTTACAGCAATGGAAAAAGCCATTCAAAATGCAAATGCTCAAAGCGTGCAGTTATCGCAATATTTTAGTTAAGAAGGAGTGAACGTTTATGGCAGCAAATAATCCATATCAAGCGTATCAGCAAGGAGCCGTTCAGACTGCTTCTCCGGGAGAGTTAACGCTTATGCTGTATAACGGGTGTTTAAAATTTATCAAACTTGCACGAACAGGCATACAGGAAAAAAATATTGAGCTGAAAAATACGAATCTGTTAAAAGCACAAAATATTATTCAAGAATTAATGATTACCCTTGATACAAACGTGCAAGTTGCTAAGTCTATGATGGCTATGTATGACTATATTAACCAGTGTTTAATTGAAGCAAATACAAAAAATGACACAGCAAGCTTGGATGAAGCCGAACAATATGTAACAGAATTTCGTGATACATGGAAGCAAGTTGTGCATATTCACCGCCAGCAAGTCCATGGAAGCGGCGGTCAAGCATAAATATGATTAACGACCTATATCAGCTAACGGATGAGATTTATCGGCTTATTCAAACATTTTCTGACAAAAATCGAGAAGAAGGTATTCAAAAGTTAGAGTATCTTCTATTAAAAAGACGTGACCTCATAGAGAAACTGCCGCCAAAAAGTAGGGATAATGAATCGATGGGTAAAAAAATTGTCGAAATGAATAAGGAAATTGATCAAAAGCTGATCTTAATTCGGCATCAAATTATGGTAGATCTCCGTTTGTTAAAAGCGAAAAAAAAGCATAGCAACAGCTATGTAAACCCTTACGAAACAAAAACGTTTGATGGGATGTTTTACGATAAAAAAAATTAATTCTACGTAAAAAAATACAACCCTTCTTCTTATGAAGAAGGTCTATTTTTTTGGTTTTTTCATAAACTTTTCTCAGGTTCCATAAATTTTCACTAAATTTTCAAAAAATTTTAATAGTTTAGGAAGGGATTGTGTCGGGTATTGTAGAATTGTAGAGGTATAGCAATGGATTAAAGGAGGAGTTCGAACATGATGTATAACATTCGCGGTGAAAACATTGAGGTGACTCCAGCAATTAGGGAATACGTAGAGAAAAAGCTTGGTAAGTTAGAGCGTTATTTCGACGAAACACCAACTGCTGACGTAAATGTAAACTTAAAAGTCTACAATAACGATCAAAAAATAGAAGTCACAATCCCAATGAATGATCTCGTATTGAGAGCTGAAGAGACACACAGTGATTTATACGCAGCTGTCGATCTTGTCCTAGATAAATTAGAGCGTCAAATTCGTAAACATAAAACAAAAGTAAATCGAAAAATGCGTGAAAAAGGCGCTGAGAAGTATCTGTTCGCAGCATTAGAAAGCGAAGCGAACGTAGCAGTTGCAACTGAAGAAGATGAATTAGAGCTAGTTCGTACAAAACGATTTAACTTAAAGCCAATGGATAGTGAAGAGGCTATTTTGCAAATGAATATGTTAGGACATAGTTTCTTTGTATTTACAAACGCTGAGACCAACATTACAAACGTTGTATATCGAAGAAAAGATGGACGATATGGATTGATTGAACCAAATTAAGATTATAGGCTCTCTTAAACAAGAGCAGTAAAGTAAAAGCAGCGTGCCTCCGCACGCTGCTTTTTAGCTGCTTAAAAAAATAGTTCCATCACTACATAGCGTGTAGAAGATTTGGTGAATACACGCGCCGTTTTTTTCATGTTGAACGCCTGATAAAAAGAGACTTTATTTTCTCGTGCGTTACACCAGATCTTTCGTACCCCAAGGTTCTTAGCTTTGAGAAAAACCTCCTCTAGTAGACGACTGCCATATCCTTTTCCTTGTTCTTCTTTGAAAGTAGCAAATTTTCGAAATTGAGCTTCATCACCTGTTATAAATAAGGAAACAACTGATTTTAACTCTCCTTCTTCAAACAGTCCATAGTGAATGCCTGATGGATCATGTTTCAGCTGAATATAACTGAAATCTTTATCAGGCCACATGACAGTATGACGGACTTCCCAAGCTTGTTCTTTTGTAATCGATTGAACGTTCATTCTACATTCCCCTTTTTTATTGTAAGAGTGAGGCAGGGGAAATCACAATAGAAAATAACTCGTTAATATAGTAGTACTCGTAAAGAGACAGACGAAAAAGGGTACAAGTTGCTACTTGTTTAGCTGCAATGTTACAATTTTACTCAGAATGTTTTATAATGAAAGATACAGATATGAATGAAAATAGTATAAAATGTACTGATTATAAATAGAGGAGCGTTTTAATATGCTTGGATTATTTAAAAAAGTGTTTGACGGCAATCAGCGCCAAATAGGCCGTTTAGAAAAAATGGCGGACCAAATTGATGCGTTAGGTCCTGAAATAGCGTCTTTAACGGACGATCAGCTTCGTGAAAAAACAGCTGAATTTCAACAACGCTACCAAAATGGCGAATCGCTCGATAACCTATTAGATGAAGCTTTTGCGGTTGTACGTGAAGCAGCGAAACGTGTGTTAGGCATGTATCCGTACAAAGTTCAGCTAATGGGGGGGATTTCTCTGCATGAAGGGAATATCTCGGAAATGAAAACGGGTGAAGGTAAAACGTTGACAGCTACTATGCCTGTATACTTAAACGCTATTACAGGAAAAGGTGTACATGTAGTAACAGTCAATGAATACTTAGCGAGCCGTGATGCTAGTGAAATGGGTCGTTTATACGAATTCTTAGGCTTGAAAGTAGGATTAAACTTAAACCATTTAACGCGTGAAGAAAAGCAAGAAGCATATGCAGCCGATATTACGTACAGTACAAATAATGAACTCGGATTTGACTATTTACGTGATAACATGGTGCTGTACAAAGAACAAATGGTTCAACGTCCGCTTCATTTTGCTGTAATCGATGAAGTTGACTCTATCTTAATTGATGAAGCACGTACGCCGCTTATTATATCCGGCAGCGCACAGAAATCGACTGCTCTTTATATTCAAGCTAATGCATTCGTTCGCACGCTTGATAAAGAAACCGATTTTACTTTTGATATCAAAACAAAAAGCGTTCAGCTAACCGAAGAAGGTATGTCAAAAGCAGAGCGCGCATTTGGTATTGAAAACTTATTTGATATTTCACACGTAGCGCTAAACCATCACATCAACCAAGCGCTTAAAGCACATGTAACGATGCAAAATGATGTGGATTATGTAATTGATGAAGATCAGGTCGTAATCGTTGACCAATTTACTGGTCGTTTAATGAAAGGAAGACGTTTTAGCGACGGCTTGCATCAAGCTATTGAAGCTAAAGAGAATGTTGAGATTCAAAATGAAAGCATGACGTTAGCTACAATTACATTCCAAAACTACTTCCGTATGTATGAAAAATTATCAGGTATGACGGGTACAGCTAAAACGGAAGAGGAAGAATTCCGTAATATCTACAACATGCACGTTGTTGTTATTCCGACAAACAAGCCAATTTCACGTGATGATAAAGCGGATTTAATTTATAAGTCAATGGAAGGCAAGTTTAATGCGGTAGTAGAAGATATTGCTGAGCGCCACGCAAAAGGACAGCCTGTTCTTGTTGGTACAGTTGCGATCGAAACATCTGAAGTTTTATCAGCTTTATTAAAGAAAAAAGGCATTCGCCATCACGTGTTAAATGCAAAACAGCATGAGCGTGAAGCGGATATTATTGAAAATGCGGGTCACAAAGGTGCGGTAACAATCGCAACAAATATGGCCGGTCGTGGTACGGATATCAAACTAGGTGAAGGTGTCGTTGAAGCTGGAGGTCTTGCTGTAATTGGTACAGAGCGTCATGAATCACGCCGTATTGATAATCAGCTTCGCGGACGTGCTGGACGTCAAGGGGATCCAGGGGTATCTCAATTCTATCTATCCATGGAAGATGAATTAATGCGCCGATTTGGTTCAGATAATATGATGGCAATGATGGATCGCCTTGGTATGGATGACTCACAGCCAATTCAAAGTAAAATTGTAACAAGAGCTGTTGAATCCGCTCAAAAACGCGTTGAAGGTAATAACTTCGATGCGCGTAAACAATTGCTTCAATATGATGACGTGCTTCGTCAACAGCGTGAAGTTATTTACAAACAGCGCTTTGAAGTGCTTGATTCAGACAACCTGCGTGCGATTGTAGAACGTATGATTGAATCAACGCTACAGCGTGTGGTTGAAGTAAACACACCGCGTGAAGAATTAGAAGAAGAATGGAATTTACAAGCGATTATTGATTACGTAAATGCTAATGTTCTTGAGGAAGGTGAAGTCACAGAAGAAGATCTTCGCCGTAAAGAGCCTGAAGAAATGGTAGAACTGCTGGTAGATCATGCAAAAGCTCGTTATAATGAAAAAGAAGAGCAGCTCCCTGAAGAACAAATGCGTGAATTTGAAAAAGTTGTTGTTCTTAGAGCAGTTGATTCTAAATGGATGGATCATATCGATACGATGGATCAGCTTCGCCAAGGTATCCACCTTCGTGCGTACGGTCAAACAGATCCTCTTCGCGAATACCAAATGGAAGGTTTTGCGATGTTTGAAAATATGATTGCAACCATTGAAGAAGAAGTGACGAAGTATATCATGAAAGCAGAAATTAACAACAACCTTGAGCGTCAAGAGGTAGCGCAAGGTCAGGCGGCTGTTCATCCAAAAGAAGGAGACGCGCCGGCTAAGAAGAAGCCAAAAGTAAATGCGATAGAAGTTGGCCGAAATGATCCTTGTATCTGCGGAAGTGGCAAAAAGTATAAAAACTGCTGCGGTAAAGAATCATAAAGTAAGAGTCAATTAGTATAGAATGAATTAGTACAGGAAGGAAATGAGTCTTCTCATTTCCTTCCTGTGCGTCAAAAATAAAATAGAGGTGTTTAACTCATGGATTTAGTAGAAATTAAGCAAGAACTTGACAAAACAGCTAAGCGATTAGCGGACTTTAGGGGGTCTCTTTGACCTCGATACAAAACAAGCTCGTATCGATGAATTAGATGAGACTATGGCTGATCCAAATTTTTGGAATGACCAGCAGGCAGCTCAGACTGTTATTAATGAAGCCAATGGTTTGAAAGATGCAGTAAATCAATTTAACCACTTGGATGAAACATATGAAAATTTACAAGTGTCTTATGAACTTGTAAAAGAAGAATACGATGAAGATTTAGCAGAAGAACTAGTTAGTGAATTAAAAGAGCTTATATCAGGCATGAATGACTTTGAATTACAGCTGCTTTTAAGCGAGCCGTACGATAAAAATAATGCCATTTTAGAACTGCACCCAGGTGCTGGTGGAACAGAATCACAGGATTGGGGTTCAATGTTACTACGTATGTATACGCGCTGGGCGGAGAAAAAAGGTTTCAAAGTAGAAACGCTTGATTACTTACCTGGAGATGAAGCTGGTATTAAAAGTGTAACGCTTTTAATTAAAGGTCATAATGCGTATGGGTATTTAAAAGCTGAAAAAGGCGTTCATCGTCTCGTTCGTATTTCTCCGTTTGATTCATCAGGCCGTCGTCATACGTCATTCGTATCGTGCGACATAATGCCGGAATTTAATGATGAAATTTCAATTGATATTCGTACGGAAGATTTGAAGGTTGATACGTATCGTGCAAGCGGTGCCGGAGGTCAGCATATCAATACAACAGATTCAGCTGTTCGTATTACTCACCTCCCAACTAATGTAGTCGTATCTTGTCAGACGGAACGTTCACAAATTAAAAACCGTGAGCAAGCAATGAAGATGTTAAAATCTAAGTTGTATCAATTAGAAATTGAAAAGCAGCAAGAACAGCTAGCTGAAATTCGCGGAGAACAAAAAGATATTGGGTGGGGAAGTCAAATTCGTTCGTACGTATTCCATCCGTATTCATTAGTAAAAGATCACCGCACAAATACGGAAGTCGGAAACACGCAAAGCGTAATGGATGGAGATCTAGATCCGTTTATCGATGCGTATTTACGTTCTCATATTTAATCAAAAGGCAGCATACCTAGGTATGCTGCCTTTTTTTAGTTGTTGGGAATTTGTAAAATTTGGATGAAGAAAAACGAGCGTAAAGAACTATTGTTAAAAAGAAAATTAAGAAAATGCAGAAATTTAAAGGTTGCTGTCGTCAGTTCGCTTATTTTGTCAATGAAATAAAATGGTTAAAAATACCTGTTTTACGGTAAGTGCTTCTTTACAATCCTTTATACCCCTTTTACAAACAGGATTTATAATTTGAGTTAAATCATGAGGAAGGGGCATGTGCCGTGGAAAATAAATCGTTAAACGAATTAATAGAGCAAGTGAAACAGAATAGCTTTTCTTCGAATAAAGGGTTTGATAGACGGCGTTTTTTACAAGGAGCTGGAAAAGTAGCAGGAGTATCACTTGGCTTAACAATTACTCAGTCTATTGGTTTAAATACAGTAGAAGTTTCAGCTGCAGCGCCTAAATTTTCAAGTTATCCGTTCACTCTAGGCGTCGCATCAGGAGATCCTTTAGCAAATAGCATTGTTCTTTGGACAAGATTAGCACCAGACCCGTTGAATGGTGGGGGAATGCCTAATCAACCTATTCCAGTAAAATGGGAGCTTAGTGAAGATGAAGACTTTCATCGAATTGTCAAACGAGGAACAGAAGTGGCTAGACCTGAACTTGCTCATTCGGTTCACGTTGATGTAAAAGGATTGAAGCCGAGTCATATTTATTATTATCGATTTAAAAGCGGCCATGAGTTAAGCCCGGTTGGAAAAACAAAAACACTTCCTTCAGCAAATGCAGAAGTAGCCAGCATGACGTTTGCATTCGCTTCGTGTCAGCAATATGAACATGGGTACTTTACAGCCTATGAGCATATGGTTAAAGAACAATTAGATTTTGTCGTTCATTTGGGTGATTACATCTATGAATATGGACCAAACGAGTACGTGGCTGCAAGCGGAAACGTTCGTACTCACAGCAGCGCAGAAATTCAAACGCTGCAAGACTATCGAAACAGGCATGCTCAGTACAGGTCAGATGCCAATTTGAAGTCTGCTCATGCTGCTTTTCCATGGATTGTGACGTGGGATGATCATGAAGTAGAAAACAATTATGCAAATGTAATTCCTGAAAAAGGCCAATCAGTAGAAGCATTTATCCAACGCCGCGCTGCAGCTTATCAAGCTTATTACGAACACATGCCTTTGCGTCAAACATCCTTGCCTCACGGAACAGATATGAGATTGTATCGTGATTTTTCATATGGCAAACTAGCTTCTTTTCAAGTGTTGGATACGCGTCAGTACAGAGATGATCAAGCAAACGGAGACGGAACAAAGCCGCAAACTCCAGAATCTCTTGATCCCAAACGTACGCTATTGGGAAATGAACAAGAAAAATGGCTGTTTACTAATCTTGAGAAGTCAGCGTGTCACTGGAACGTACTGGCTCAACAAATTTTCTTTGCACCAAGAAAATTTGGAACGGCTGCTAAGCCTACATACAGCATGGATGCATGGGATGGATATACGGCGAATCGTCAGCGCGTCATTGATTTTATTGAACAGAAAAAGTTAGACAACGTCATTGTACTAACTGGAGATGTACACGCTAACTGGGCTTCTAACTTATACGCGGATTTTGCTAACCTTAATTCAAGAATTATTGGTGCAGAGTTCATCGGCACCTCCATCACTTCCGGAGGGAACGGAGCAGATAAACGAGCTGATACGGATAAAATTTTAAGTCAAAATCCACACCTCACATTTTTTAATGATTACAGAGGATATGTAAGGTGTACGGTAACTCCTGATATATGGCAAGCCGATTATCGCGTTGTGCCTTTTGTGACAGAGCCTGGTGCAGAAATTTCAACTCGAGCTTCCTTTCAATATAAAAAAGATGGAAAAGGTATGACGGAAGTTGAAGTAAATAACGTACCGCGTGGACTAAAGATTTCTAAGGAAGTAGAGGAAGATCGTATGCGGGCACACGGGAAAGCACATGAAAAACAAGAGTTGAAAAAGAAAGAAAAAGTCCAGCAGTAAACTGAGTAAGGAAAAGGAGGTCAAGTATGTTTTCTAATATTGGAATCCCTGGTTTGGTTATTATTTTAGTCATTGCCTTAATAATTTTTGGACCGTCTAAGCTGCCGGAAGTTGGACGAGCGTTTGGACGAACATTAACTGAATTTAAAGGAGCAGCAAAAGGGCTCGTATCAGATGATGAAAGTGTTAAAGAAAAGCAGGCCGCAACCGTTTCTGAACAAAAAGGGAATGAATCCACATCGTAAGTAAGGAAATAGACGAGGAAACTCGTCTATTTCTACTTGTCAGAAAGGAGAGAAAGCCAATGGGAGAAATGAGCTTGATGGAGCACCTTGAAGAATTGCGTGTTCGTATTATTAAAACACTTTGTGCATTTGTAGTTTTACTTATTGTCAGTTTTGTATTTGTACAAGATATTTATCAGTGGCTAGTGAAAGATTTGGACGGCAAGCTTGCGGTACTTGGACCAAGTGAAATCGTATGGATTTATATGGTGATTGCATTTGTTTTTGCGCTGGCCTTTACACTTCCAATAGCTGCTTATCAAGTATTTCGGTTTGTTTCACCTGGGTTAAAAAAGGAAGAATATAAGGTTCTGATTACCTTCATTCCATTCTTCTTTCTTTTGTTTGTAAGCGGGCTGGGGTTCGGTTATTTTGTTTTATTTCCAATGGTTTTAGCATTTTTAACGGGCCTGTCGAATGATCAGTTTTCACTGATGTTTACGGCAGAGCATTATTTCCGTTTTATGCTTAATCTGTGTTTACCGTTTGGGTTTTTATTTGAAATGCCTTTAGTTGTTCTATTCTTAACGCGCTTAGGGGTTCTAAACCCTTTAAGATTAGCTAAAGCAAGGAAGCTCTCTTATTTTGCTTTAATTGTGATATCCGTACTTATTACTCCTCCTGATTTTATTTCGGATATTTTAGTAATTGTCCCGCTTCTGCTTTTATATGAGCTCAGTGTGACAATTTCACGCGTAGTATACAAAAAACGTTTAGGAAACGAATCAATTGCTTAATCGTATACATAAGTGTGATGAGAGAATTCATGAAATTGAAACAAAGTCCTTGTAAACAGAGTGTTTTAAACATTCTGGAGTAGGTTATAATAGAGTGAAAACTCTACAGCAAGGGGGAGAAGGCTTGAAAAAAGTATTACTGACGTTAACAATCGGTCTAGCGCTTGTTTTGTCCGCGTGCGGCGGAGGAAGCTCTAAAAATGAATCTGCTGGTGAATCTTCAGCGAGTGCAGAAGACATTGTGAAGAAAAACTGTACAGGCTGTCACGGATTAGATTTAGGAGGAGCGAATGGACCAAGCTTGCAGCATGTAGGCAGCAAGCACTCAGAAGCTGAAATTGAAAACATTATTAACAATGGTCAAGGCGGTATGCCAAAAGGACTAATTAATGAAGAAGATGCCAAAAAAGTTGCTGCTTGGCTGGCAAAGAAAAAATAAGACGGATATCCGTCTTATTTTTGTGTTAAAACTGCTTTAATTCTTGGTTTAAGACAATGGCCTGCTGTTGAGCTTTGACATCTTTCGCTATGTCTTCAGGTGCATTTGCTTCTCCAATAATGTACCCGCTAAAGGAAGAACCAATAAAATCGACAATGTATTGAAATTGCATAATAAGAGGAAGGGCCTTTACAGATGCGCCTGTGCCTCCTACTACTAATACATAAACGCGCTTGTTTTTCATTTGTTCTTTAAAATTAATGGTTGAATCTCGGAGGCTTTCAGACCAACGATCCACAAAGTTCTTCATCAATCCGCTCATACCGTACCAGTAGAGAGGTGTAACAAATAGAATAGTATCGTGTGCTGCCATTTTTTTCGCTATATTATAATAATCATCTTGTTGATTAGTAAATCCATGTTCATCGTGACGCATATCAGTAATAGGGTGAATGGTATGCTGACTGACGTAAGTAAACTTCTTCAGTATCGATCCCACTCAAGACTGCTTTAGCTAATTCTTCCGTATTTCCGTTTTCTCGTGAACTTCCATAAATGGTGATCATGCTATCTCTCCTCATCTTTTTTCTTATTTATCATACCTTGTTTGTACAAAAGTAGACATAAATGTGCTCTGACTAACGATATTCATAAGAAGCAAATAAACAGTAAAAAATAACAAAATTAAAAATAAGGATAAATTCTCATGCCTTACTAAAAATATCCTACTTATGTCATATTTGAAATAAAAATGTAATATTTTTGGGGCTTATTTTCACGAAGAGTGATGTTATAATGAGAAAGCGCGTGAGAAGAGTCGAATTTTTGGTTTTAATTGTAGAGTTTTGTCGTATTTTGACAAGTTTTACATAGTATTAAAATAACACACTTGATTAGGTGATTACTTATGATTGAAATGCAAAATGTATATAAAACGTATCCGAACGGTGTAAAAGCAATCAATGGCATTAGCATCAAGATTAATCAAGGTGAGTTTGCTTATATCGTAGGACCAAGTGGAGCAGGAAAATCCACTTTTATTAAAATGATGTATCGTGAAGAAAAGCCTTCTTCAGGAAATATCATTGTAAACGGTGCAAATGTAGCAAAAATAAAAGATAGCAGAGTTCCTATCTTTAGACGACATATTGGTGTAGTCTTTCAAGATTTCAAGCTGCTTCCAAAATTAACGGTCTATGAAAACATTGCTTTTGCACTAGAAGTAATTGAGCAAAGTCCCGAAGAAATTAAAAAGCGAGTGCTAGAGGTGCTAGAGCTTGTTAAGTTAAAGGGTAAAATGGATTCTTTCCCTGATGAACTATCTGGAGGAGAGCAGCAGCGAGTGTCTATTGCGCGTTCAATTGTGAATAGTCCTAAGGTTGTCATCGCCGACGAACCGACAGGGAATCTTGATCCGGAGACTTCGTGGGAAATCATGGATATCTTTGAGGAGATTAATAAACGCGGTACGACTATTTTAATGGCAACGCATAACCGTGAAATTGTAAATACAATTCGAAAGCGCGTAATTGCGATTGAAAATGGAAATGTTGTGCGCGATGAAGTAAGAGGTGAATACGGATATGAAGGCTAGGACATTCGGTCGCCACTTACGTGAAGGATCTAAAAGTTTAGGAAGAAACGGCTGGATGACATTCGCATCTGCAAGTGCTGTTACCGTGACGCTCTTGCTTGTAGGCGTATTTTTTATGTTGATGATGAATTTAAACCACATTGCTAAATTGATTGAAAATGATGTGGAAATTCGCGTTCATGTTGATGCTGCAGCGACAGCAGATGATCGAAAAGCAATGAAAGAAAAGCTAGATGCAATTAAGCAAGTTGATACGGTGACGTTTTCTTCTAAAGATAAAGAGTTAAAAGATTTAATTAATAGTATGGGCGATGAAGGACAAGCTTTTGAACCGTTTGAACAGCAAAACCCATTAAATGATGTATTTGTTGTTAAAACAAAAGAGCCAGCTGATGTCGCAAAAGTAGCTAAACAAATTGAGAAATATCCGTATGCAGCAAAAGTTCAATACGGACAAGATCAAGTTGAAAAGTTATTTAAAGTGCTGAAAGTAGCTCGTAATATCGGAGTAGTGCTGATTTTAGGGCTTCTATTTACAGCAATGTTCTTAATTTCAAATACAATTAAAATTACGATTGTAGCTCGCCGTGAAGAGATTGAAATTATGCGCTTAGTTGGAGCGACAAACTCCTTTATTCGCTGGCCGTTCTTTATTGAAGGTCTGTTTTTAGGAGTGCTTGGTTCTATTGTGCCAATTGCAGTTATTATCGGTGTGTACAGCGTTTTATATAATGAAGTTCAACCTAAGTTTGATGGATTCTTTGAACTTTTACCTGCCTTTCCATTCGTGCTTCAAGTGTCGCTGTTATTACTAGTGATCGGCGGTCTAATTGGGATGTGGGGAAGTACATTATCCATCCGTAAGTTCTTGCGAAAATAAGAATAGATTTTTAACCTAATAGATTATAACAACCTCACATTTGATGCTTATCAAATGTGAGGTTGTTGTGTAATTACACATAAAAATAGAAAAAAGTGCTAATGGGGGTCTTGCTAATGCCCGTTTATACGGGGAAATATGTGCAGATGGGGAGAAACAAATGACACGTAAGACATTAGTAATGACAGCAGCAGTTTTAGTTGGACTAAGTGCGGCTTGGATAGGTAATGAAAAAATTGCTTATGCAGAAGGTGCCAGCACTACTAAACTCAGTGATTTAGAGAAAAAAAGTGATGATGTGAACCAAAATATTAATCAAAATAAAGAGAAATTAAAAGAGGTTCAAGAAAAGCAAAAAAACGAAGAAGTTGAGATTGCGCGCTTGGATTCAGAAGTCGGACAAACGAATGCAGATATCCGCAGCTGTGAATCTGAAGGAGAAAAAGCAAAGCAAGACATCGAAAAGCTGAAAAGCGAGATTGACGTTGTAAAAAAACGAATTGAAAAACGAAATGAGCTATTAAAAAAACGTGCTCGTGCTTTACAAGAAAATGGCGGGTCTGTGGATTACATAGGTGTACTGCTAGGCTCTGAAAGCTTCGGAGACTTTATTAGCAGAGTGAGTGCGGTTTCGACAATTGTAGGGGCTGACCGCGATTTGTTAATGCAGCATGAAGCTGATAAAAAGGCAAAAGAAGAGAAAGAAACAAAAGTTCAAAACAAGCTAACGGAAGTAAATCAAGCGCTTGAAGAACTTAAAAATCTTCGTGCGCAGCTGCAAAAACAAGTGGATGAAAAGAATCAGCTCATGCAAACGCTCAAAGATCAGGAAAAAGAATTTAATGAAGAAGCCGTTGGATTAGAAGAGCAAGCTTCTATTTTAGCTGATCAAAAAAATGCAGCACAAGCTCAACAGCAAGAAATTGAAAAAGCCGGGGCAACAGAGGAGGCAACCCCTGTTACAAGCGGGTCGTTTATGAGGCCGGCAAAGGGCCCGTTAACATCTCATTTTGGGTATCGAGAAACGTTTGGAAGAGGACACTACGGTATTGATATTGGAAAGCGAGGAGAAAGTGTGCCAGTTGTAGCCGCAGCAAGCGGAAAGGTAATTAGAGCATATCATTCTTCTTCTTTTGGTAATGCCGTATTTATTCGTCACAATGTAGAAGGTCAGACGTGGGTTACAGTTTATGCTCATTTAGAGAGCTACAGCGTCTCAAGCGGTCAATCTATCAATAAAGGTCAACAATTAGGTTATATAGGGAACACAGGACGTTCGTTTGGTGCTCACCTGCATTTTGAATTGCATAAAGGCGATTGGAAAGGCAAAAGTTCCGCTGTAAACCCTGAAAGTTATATTAAATTTTAAGTTCCTAGCATACGTGGTACAAGCTCGACATATAGTTTAACAAAAAGGCATCGCACTTGATTTGTGTGGTGCCTTTTGCTACAAATAACACATGCATCCTTTTTATTACATAGTTTTGATTGTATCTATTATAATAAGAAGAGATGGCTTAAGGTTGAGGAGGATGAAAGAACTTGAATCGGAAAATCGTTGCACTATTAATGGCACTCTCCTTAGTTGTTGGAGCAGCAGGTACATATTTTGGCATTCAGTATGCAAATGCTGGAACGGTCAGTACCCCCCTTACAACTTCTTCAAATGATAGTAAAGTGGAAAAGGAAGAGCTAGACAAAATCAAGCAAGCTTATGAACTGATATCTTCAAAATATTACAAAGATGTAGATGACAAAAAATTATTAGATGGCGCAATCCAAGGAATGGTACAAACCTTAGGAGACCCTCACTCATCTTACATGGATAAGAAAACGGCACAGCAATTCACGCAGTCTCTTGATTCATCGTTTGAGGGAATTGGCGCTGAAGTAAGCATGGTAGATGGAAAAGTAACAATCGTAGCTCCGTTTAAACAATCTCCTGCGGAAAAAGCAGGATTAAAACCAAATGATCAGATTTTAAAGATCGATGGTAAAAGTATCGCGGGTCTGGAATTGAATGAAGCAGTATTAAAAATTCGCGGTAAAAAAGGCTCTACCGTGACATTAGATGTTCAACGACCAGGCGTGAAAGAAACGATGAAAGTAAAAGTTGTAAGAGATGAGATTCCAATTGAAACCGTCTATTCTTCTGTTAAAAATGTAAATAATAAAAAAATTGGCTACATGGAAATTACGTCATTCTCTGAATCAACGGGAGACGAATTTACGAAACAGTTGAAGAAACTTGAAAATAAAAATATTGATGGCTTAGTTCTAGACGTTCGGGGAAATCCTGGTGGCTATTTAACGAGCGTTGAAAAAATGCTTGATAAATTAGTAACGAATAAAAAGCCATATATCCAAATTGAAGATCGTAACGGTGAACGTCAAAAAGTGGTTTCTTCAATGAAAAAGAAAAAGGATTATCCAATTGTGGCCTTGATTGATGGAGGAAGTGCATCCGCTTCGGAAATTCTTGCCGGGGCATTAAAAGAAGCAGGAGGATACAAGCTAGTCGGTGAAAAATCCTATGGAAAAGGAACGGTTCAACAAGCTGTTCCAATGGAAGACGGCAGTAATTTAAAATTAACGTTTTATAAATGGCTAACGCCTGATGGAAACTGGATTAACGAAAAAGGTATAAAACCAACAGTAGAAGTCAAGCAGCCGGATTATTATTATGCAAATCCAATTCAAGTTGATAAAAAGCCATTAACACGTGATATGACAGGTGACCAAGTGAAGAATGCTCAAGTGATGCTAAAAGGCCTTGGCTTTGAACCTGGACGTACAGACGGATATTTTAGTAAAGAGACAGAAACAGCTGTAACTGCATTCCAAAAAGCCAATAAGCAAAAAGCTACAGGTGAAATCGATGAAGATACAGCAGCGCTTTTACAAACAAAACTTCTAGAAAAAATTAAATCAAAAGATGAAGATCGTCAGCTTCAAACGGCTTTAAAGCTAGCTAGTCAATAAGAAGTAGAAAAAGTTCCGTGCTTTTCCAAAGCGCGGAACTTTTTTAGTAAAAACAACATTGTCGGTTAGTGATGCATTTTGATAAAATAAAGAAGCCTATGATACATAACAATCAATCGTAAATGTTGTAATAAAAATGTGAAAAATACAGGTGGTGAAAAAATGGATTTTGCATTAGAGCTCTTAAAAGGTATCGGGCGTTTGTTTTTACATCCGTTAACTTATTTATTTCTGCTCGTCTCGTTTTTTGTAGGTCTTTCTCGCGTCAAGAGAGAGCGTCAGAATTTTCATGTTCGCGTGTTTGATTTTATTTTAGAAGCAAAATATTTATTTTTTCCAGGTATCATTATTGGGTTGATTTTATCCGTTGTTACCGTGTTGCTAGGTGTCTATGTATCTATAGGAATGATTGTACTTGTAGCTGTTTTAACTTTTATCATAAGCGGCCCTTGGACGTTTAAATGGCTTTCTCCTTCTTACACCGTAGGACTGGCTGTGCTTGCAACCTTGCTTATTCCGGCATCTGGTTTCGGTGAAGGATTTATTCAAACGTGGTCTGTGCAAGCTCATAACGCAGATTTACCTTCTCTGACTATTTTAATGTCTCTGCTTGTATTAGCAGAAGGATATTTAATTTGGAAATTTGGAGCAAAAGGTACGTCTCCAGCCATTGTGAAAAGTAAAAGAGGGCAGGAAATTGGAGCTCATTACTCTCAAAAATTATGGGTTGTCCCGCTTTTTGTCTTAATTCCAGGCAGCGCCATTACGTCTGTGTTTCCATGGTGGCCTGTGTTATCTATTGACGGAACATCATTTAGCCTGTTTTTTGTTCCTTTTGCTATCGGTTTTTATCAGCGAATTCAAAGTATGGTGCCGTTTAAATCTATTGAATTTACCGGTAAGCGTGTATTAGCATTAGGCGTGGGATTAACGATCATTACGATTGCTGCTATTTTTTATCCTCTTGCCGCTGTAGCTGTTGCTATTCTAGCGATCATAGGAAGAGAGTGGATTCGTTTGCAGCAGCGTCGAAGCGATGAAAAAGCGCCCGCACTGTTTACTAAGCGTACACAAGGTTTGGTTGTATTAGGAATCATCCCTCATTCTCCGGCAGAGAAAATGGGTTTGAAAGTAGGAGAAGTGATTATTAAGGTAAATGGAATCGCTGTATCTGAAGTCCATAAATTTTATGAAGCATTACAAGTTAATAACCGTGCTTTTTGTAAGCTAGAAGTTATTGACGAAAATGGAGAAGTTCGCTTTACTCAGCGAGCATTGTATGACAACGAACATCATGAACTAGGTATTTTGTTTGTACACAATTATACAAAACGTGATTCACAAGCTGGTTAAAAGACGGATAAAAAGGAGAAATGTTTGTGGAAGTCAAAACGATTGCCGCAGTTTTTCTACCCGCCATATTGCTTGTTCTGTTTGCTAGAGTAACATATAACTTATATGTTGCCACAGCGCTGACGCTTTTGTTGATAGCTGTTTCTGTATATAAAGGGTACGCAGATTATCCGCTTATTATTTTAATAGATTTACTTTCAGCAGCCATCGGTTTTATATATGCAAAAGGCATGCTAGCAGCTGGAAAGTAAAGATTGTTGCTTTGGTGATAAGTTAATCGCTTATTATTAAACTGTACACAAAAGCTCTCTACACAACGTGGAGAGCTTTTTTATGTAAAAAAATGAGTTAGAACTTATAACAATATTGTTTCGGTTCATTTAATGAACGAGTATAATCAAATTAATTAGACAAATATGTTTATTAATAAAAAAATTTAGACACTTATGTATAAATTTATTTAAATAAGTGTACAGAAATGTGAGAAGGGTATAGAAAAATAAAATTATTAATCTGAAAATTTAGTTTATTTTTAATTTTAAAAAATAAAAGGAGGTTTAGGATTGATGGAAGTATTAATGAGAACGATGTTTCAGTCGCTTGGCAAAAATCATTCAATGAACAAATTAGCTAAAAAGTATGGATTGAGGATGGGGGCAGCTCGTTTTGTTGCTGGAGACTCAACCGAATCAGCAATTCAAACATCCAAGGAGCTTAACAATAGTGGAAAAGTTGTTACGCTTGATCATTTAGGAGAATTTGTTTTTACAGAAGAGGAAGCCAGGTTGTCTACTGCCATGTGCATTCAGACACTAGAAGCCATTGCAGAATCGGGCGTTCAATCAAATTTATCATTAAAGATGACTTCTTTAGGATTGGATATTAGCAAAGAGCTTTGTATGGAAAATATGCGCAGAATTCTACACACGGCCAGGATGAATAATATTTTTGTTCGAATTGATATGGAAGACTACTTGCACTGCCAAATCTCCCTTGATATGTATAAAGAATTACGCAAAGAATTCGATAATGTTGGAATTGTGATTCAAGCGTATCTTTATCGTACAGAACAAGATATGAATGACTTACATCAATATCAAGCCAATTTACGTCTAGTAAAAGGAGCTTACAAAGAATCGCCAGAAGTATCATTTCCGGAAAAGAAAGACGTAGATGAAAACTATAAAAAAATCATTAAAATGCATTTATTAAATGGGCACTATACAGCTGTAGCAAGTCATGATGAAGAAATGATTCAGTACACAAAACGATTAGTAAGAGAAAATGGTATTTCAAATGACCAATTTGAGTTCCAAATGCTTTATGGAATTTGCGTAGAGCTGCAGGACCGTCTAGTAAAAGAAGGATATAAAGTCAGGGTTTATGTTCCTTACGGCATTGATTGGTTTGGGTATTTCATGAGACGCTTAGCCGAGCGTCCCGCCAACGTATGGTTTGTGCTGAAAAACTTCGCGAAATAAATTTCTAATTAAAGGGGACTGGTTGAAATGACAGTAAGTACAAAAATCTCAGTTTTTAAAAATGAACCGTTTACTGATTTTTCGTTAGAAGAGAATAAACAAGCGATGCAAGCGGCGTTAGTGAAAGTGAAAAAAGAACTGGGACAAACATATCCTCTCACGATTGGAAAAGATAAAATCTCAACAGAAGAAGTGATTGTCTCTACGAACCCGGGAAAGGTAGATGAAGTGATTGGCAGAGTAAGCCGTGGTACTAAAGCTTATGCTGAGCAGGCAATGAAAGAAGCGTCAGCAGCATTTCAATCATGGAAGAACGTCCCGCCTGCTGAACGTGCTGATTATTTATTTAAAGCAGCAGATCTGATGAGAAAAAGAAAGTATGAATTTTCTGCCATGCTCGTTTATGAAGTGGGGAAAAACTGGGCAGAAGCTGATGCGGATGCCGCGGAAGCTATTGACTTTATGGAATTTTATGCGCGAGAAATGATTCGTTTAAGTGAAACGAATGAGCATCGGCCTTTAACGCCGGTAGAAGGTGAAACAACAGAGATGACGTATATTCCTTTAGGCGTAGGAGTAGTCATTTCACCTTTTAATTTTCCGCTTGCCATCATGGCTGGAACGACTGTAGCTGGAATTGTATCTGGAAATGCAGTTATTTTAAAGCCAGCTGATTCTGCACCGGTTATTGCTGCGAAATTTGTTAAATTAATGGAGGAAGTGGGTCTTCCGTCTGGTGTTCTGAATTTTATCCCTGGAGATGGCATAGAAGTTGGAGAATATTTAGTCGAACATCCTCAAACTCGTTTTATTTCTTTTACGGGATCAAGAGAAGTAGGATGTCGCATTTATGAACGTGCTTCAAAAGTACAGTCTGGACAAATTTGGCTGAAACGCGTCATTGCTGAAATGGGAGGGAAAGATGGCGTTGTGGTAGATGAAACGGCAGATTTAGACGCGGCAGCGCAAGCGATCGTAGCATCTGCGTTTGGATTTCAAGGCCAAAAGTGTTCCGCTGGCTCTCGAGCGATTATTGTAGAATCTGTTTATGAAGAGGTTGCCCAAAAAGTTGCCGCATTAACAAAAGAATTAACCGTCGGACTGCCTGAAGAAAATCCTTCTATGGGACCTGTTATTGATCAAAAAGCGTATGAAAAAGTATTAGCCTACATTGAAATTGGCAAAGAAGAAGGAAAGCTTATTGCCGGGGGAGCTAAAGCTCCCGGAAATGGCTACTATATAGAACCTACAGTATTCAAAGATGTGGATTCAAAAGCACGAATTATGCAAGAAGAGATTTTTGGACCGGTCCTTGCGTTGACAAAAGCAGATAACTGGGAAGAAGCCATTGAGATTTACAATGAAACTGACTACGGTTTGACGGGAGCTTTTTTCTCTGAAAACGAAGAGAGAATTCAAAGGGCGTTAGCTACCATGCACTGCGGTAACTTATATATTAACAAAAAATGTACAGGAGCATTAGTTGGCGTTCATCCTTTTGGAGGTTTTAATATGTCCGGAACGGACTCGAAAGCCGGAGGGTATGATTATCTTCTATTATTTACACAAGGGAAGATGACAGCGAGAAAACAGAAATAAGTTCAGTCTATAGGAAATCAAAAAATTCGACACTAAGCATCTTTAGCTTCGTGTCGAATTTTTTGATTAGTTTAGTCCGTATTCTTTGATTTTGTTGTAAAGGGTGCCGCGTGAAATGCCAAGCAGATCTGCTGCTGCACTTTTGTTTCCATAGGTTTTTTGAAGAGTCTCTTCTATTAGCCTAGCTTCTTGGAGAGACTCTTCCTCTTTTTGAACTTCTGTGAAAGAACTTGCATCCTTCAGATTGTCAGGAAGGTGCGTAAGGGTAATCAACGACTGATCACTTAGAAAAATCATTCGTTCAATCGTATTTCTCAGCTCGCGAATATTGCCTGGCCAATCGTATTGCATAAAGGCTTCGAGAACTTCAGAGCTAATGAAAGGAGCCTTCTTTTTATACTTCTTGCTGAATTCCTGTACAAATTGCTGAGTCAATGCCTCGATGTCTTCTTTATGGTCTCGAAGCGGCGGAATAATAATGTTGATGACGGTCAGCAAATAGTAAAGATTTTCATGGAATTCACCGGCTTTTAGCAACTCTTCCAAAGGCGTCGTGGTAGAGGCTACAATTCGGGTTTGAACTTGAATTTCTTCCGTGCCTCCAACGTGATAAAAGGATCGTTCTTCCAAGTAACGGAGAAACTTAACTTGAATTTCAAGAGGCATTTTATCAATTTCTTCAATAAATAACGTCCCGTTGTGAGCCTGCTCCAGTTTTCCCGCAATGGTTGTTGGATCTTCTGAAAAGACATCTTTTTGATGACCAAAGAGCTCAATTTCCAGGAGTCCCGATGGAATAGTGGCGCAATTTAAAGATAAAAAAGGTTCTTTATGTTTGGATCCCCCGTAGTGGATGGCCTGAGCCAGCATTTCTTTCCCAGAACCAGGTTCTCCTGTTAATAAAATAGGCATATCTGTAGATGCCACTTTTTT
Source organism: Priestia sp. 53B2 (assembly GCF_056099005.1). Taxonomy (NCBI): domain Bacteria; kingdom Bacillati; phylum Bacillota; class Bacilli; order Caryophanales; family Bacillaceae; genus Priestia; species Priestia sp. 53B2. The sequence continues at coordinate 151,156 of NZ_JBLZXA010000009.1, read as the reverse complement.
GGCAATGTCAACGGCTTGCTTAATTTCAGGACTGATACCCGTGAAAGAAGAAAATGGATTATCTTTCGGAATGAGAAGAGACACATCAATCTCTTCATTTAATCTTACAATATTGGTAATGTCATGTTCAGTTGCAACTCCACCTATGACTCGATTGTTTCTTATAATAGGAGATGCATTGATAAGCACGTGAGTTTGTTCATTAGGACGATGATACGTTCCGCGAACAGGGCGCCCTTCATTTAGAATCGTATGTAGAATGATGGATTCATCTTTGAAATGCTCTCCGATTTTTCTACCAACAATATCATCTCTCTGAATCTTATACGTATGTTCCGCAGCAGTATTCCACAAGATTACATTTCCTTCATTATCGACCGCTGTCACTGCATCATTAATGGTTTCTGCCAATGTATCAAAATAGGAAGCTAATATCTCATTTTGGCTATGCAAATGTGTAATCCACTGTGAAGGTGTTACAAGTCCTATTGTAGTTTCTTGGTTTTCTGCTTGAATGAGGACTGGTCTGTTCCAGTTTGTGTTGGCTTGTAAATTGGCTAACGTAGAAGTAGAAGATGAAGGCCAATTTGTATCCGCTATTACTTTTTTTATGGAAGATGCCCCGTCATGACCTGTTAAAAGGTATCGTTCATCTTTTTGTATTACATAAAAGGTACTTGCTGTGACTACAACGAAGTCATAGTTTGAAAGTTCAGATTTCACTTTAGCTAAAGAAGTTGATTCTTCAACTGTTGTAAAGGAGTTATTTATAAGAACTTGATCAACGCTTGCCATACTAAACCCCTCTCAGTACATATTTTTTATACTGTATCATAATTTAGAAATTGGCGCAAAAGCCTATCTTTTTCAAACAATAACGCAGCTTACTTTCTTTTATTGCTTTCATCCAAAGAATTGTATTCCCTTCGAAAAGGGTAGTATAAGAATTTAGTGGGTAATAAAGTAACAGGGTAAAAAATAAAAACAAACAAACACTATATAAGATTAATACTCATTAGTTTCATTTATGATTATAAAGTGATAAAATACGAATATCAGTTCGTGTTTTCGGTTTTTACATATCGTAATAAAAATAGATAAAACAAGAAAATAGAAACGGAGGCCTTCATTTGAAAGATCAGTTTGAATTAGTATCCCCATATCAACCGCAAGGTGATCAGCCAAAGGCAATTGAAAAGATCGTGAAAGGAATTAAAGAAGGTAAGCAGCATCAAGTTTTGTTAGGTGCTACAGGAACGGGAAAAACCTTCACCATGTCTAATGTTATTAAGGAAATAAATAAGCCGACACTAATTATGGCTCACAACAAAACGCTTGCTGGCCAATTGTACAGTGAGTTTAAAGAGTTTTTTCCTAATAATGCAGTCGAATACTTTGTCAGTTACTACGATTACTATCAGCCTGAAGCCTATGTACCTCAAACAGATACATTTATTGAAAAAGATGCTAGCATTAATGATGAAATTGATAAACTTCGTCACTCGGCAACTTCTTCTCTTTTTGAACGAAGAGATGTCATTATTATTGCCAGCGTATCCTGTATTTATGGCTTAGGATCTCCGGAAGAATACAAAGAAATGGTCGTATCTCTTCGAGTAGGAATGGAAAAAGAGCGCAATCAGCTGCTTCGTACGCTAGTAGATGTACAGTACGAAAGAAATGATATTGACTTTAAGCGCGGAACGTTTCGCGTTCGCGGTGATGTTGTGGAGATTTTCCCTGTGTCTCGAGATGAACACTGTATTCGCGTCGAGTTTTTCGGCGATGAAATTGACCGCATCCGAGAAGTTGACGCTCTAACAGGAGAAATCATTGGTGATCGTGAACATGTAGCTATCTTCCCGGCATCTCACTTTGTTACGAGAGAAGAAAAAATGCGTGTTGCCATTCAAAATATTGAAAAAGAACTAGAAGAACAGCTAGAGAAGCTAAAAGAAGCAGGAAAGCTTTTAGAAGCGCAGCGCTTGGAGCAGCGCACGCGCTACGACCTAGAAATGATGAGAGAAATGGGCTTTTGTTCGGGAATCGAGAACTACTCTCGTCATTTAACGCTTCGTCCCGCTGGTTCTACACCTTATACACTGCTGGACTTCTTCCCGGAAGATTTCCTTCTTGTTGTGGATGAATCACACGTTACGATTCCTCAAGTTAGAGGAATGTATAATGGAGACCAAGCGCGTAAACAAGTGTTAGTGGACCATGGTTTCCGCTTGCCGTCCGCATTAGATAACCGCCCGCTTAAATTTGATGAATTTGAACAGCATATTAACCAAATTGTTCATGTTTCCGCAACACCAGGTCCTTATGAACTTGAGAAGGCACCTGATGTGATTGAACAAATTATCCGTCCAACGGGATTATTGGATCCAAATATTGAAGTTCGACCAATTGAAGGGCAGATTGATGATTTAATTGGAGAAATTCACGACCGGATTAAGCGAAATGAACGAGTACTCGTTACGACGTTAACAAAGAAAATGTCTGAGGATTTAACGAACTACTTAAAAGAAATCGGCATTAAAGTTCAATATCTTCACTCTGAAGTGAAGACGCTCGAGCGTATTGAAATTATCCGAGAGCTGCGGCTTGGAAAGTACGATGTGCTTGTAGGAATTAACTTACTTCGTGAAGGTTTAGATATTCCGGAAGTTTCGTTAGTAACCATATTAGACGCGGATAAAGAAGGATTCTTGCGTTCAGAACGATCGCTTATTCAAACCATCGGACGTGCTGCGCGAAATGCTAATGGACATGTCATTATGTATGCAGATCGCATCACAAACTCCATGGACATTGCTATCAATGAGACCAAGCGTCGTAGAAGTATTCAAGAAGCTTACAATGAAGAGCATGGTATTACACCAACAACGATTCAAAAAGAAGTTCGAGGCTCAATTCGTGCAACAGTAGTAGCAGAAGATACAGAAACGTATGAAGAAGCACCGGCATTTGATAAGCTCAACAAAAAAGAAAAAGCAAAGCTCGTAGAAGAAATGGAACAAGAAATGAAAGAAGCAGCCAAAGCGCTTAACTTTGAACGCGCAGCTGAGCTTCGTGACTTGATTCTAGAATTAAAAGCGGAAGGGTGATAAAACATGGCAATGGAAAAAATCGTGGTAAAAGGTGCACGAGCCCACAATTTGAAAAATATCGATATTGAAATCCCACGAGACAAATTAGTGGTGTTAACAGGTTTGTCAGGTTCTGGTAAATCCTCTTTGGCTTTTGATACAATCTATGCAGAAGGACAAAGACGTTATGTCGAGTCGCTTTCGGCATATGCAAGACAGTTTTTAGGTCAAATGGATAAGCCCGATGTAGATTCGATCGAAGGATTGTCGCCTGCTATTTCAATCGATCAAAAAACAACGAGCCGAAACCCTCGTTCAACCGTCGGAACTGTGACGGAAATCTATGACTATTTGCGCCTTTTGTTTGCTCGTGTAGGAAAGCCAATTTGTCCTAATCATGGAATTGAAATTACATCTCAAACGATTGAGCAAATGGTAGATAGAATTTTAGAGTACCCTGAACGCACAAAACTTCAAGTACTGGCACCTGTGGTATCTGGTCGAAAAGGTACCCATGTAAAAGTATTAGAAGATATTAAAAAGGAAGGGTACGTTCGCATTCGAGTAGACGGAGAAATGCGTGAAATAACAGAAGAAATTGAATTGGAAAAAAACAAAAAGCACTCCATTGAAGTAGTGATTGATCGCGTTGTTGTAAAAGAAGGTGTAGCCGCTCGTTTGTCGGACTCTTTGGAATCAGCTCTTCGTCTTGGAGAAGGGAAAGTAATTATTGACGTGATAGGTGAAGAAGAACTGCTTTTTAGTGAGCATCATGCTTGTCCAAAGTGTGGTTTCTCCATTGGAGAACTTGAGCCCCGCATGTTTTCATTTAATAGTCCGTACGGGGCGTGTCCAACGTGTGACGGGTTAGGAACGAAATTGGAAGTGGATAAAGATTTAGTTATTCCTAACTATGACTTAACGCTTCGTCAGCACGCAATTGCACCTTGGGAGCCAACAAGTTCTCAATACTATCCGCAGCTGCTTGAAGCCGTATGTACACATTACGGCATCGATATGGACGTGCCGGTGCGAGATATTCCGGAACATTTATTTGATAAAGTATTATATGGCAGCGGTAAAGAAAAAATTTACTTCCGCTATGAAAATGATTTTGGCCAAGTAAGAGAAAATCATATCGAATTTGAAGGCGTGCTTCGGAATGTAGAACGCCGTTATCATGAAACAAGTTCAGATTATATCCGTGAGCAAATGGAAAAGTACATGGCTCAGCAAGCTTGTCCAAAATGTAAAGGAAATCGCTTAAAACGTGAAAGCTTAGCGGTGCTTATTGACGAAAAGCATATAGGAGATACAACCCGCTTCTCAGTAAAAGAAGCATATGATTTTTTTGAAAGTCTCAGCCTATCTGAAAAAGATATGAAGATTGCGGATATGATACTGCGTGAAATTCGTGAGCGTCTAAGCTTTCTCATTAACGTGGGACTTGATTACTTAACATTGAACCGCTCTGCTGGAACTCTCTCAGGAGGAGAAGCACAGCGGATCCGTTTAGCTACTCAAATTGGTTCTCGCTTGACGGGGGTTCTTTATATTTTAGATGAACCTTCTATCGGTCTTCATCAGCGTGACAATGATCGCTTAATTCGCACGATGCAAGACATGCGCGATATTGGAAATACGTTGATTGTTGTAGAACATGACGAAGATACGATGATGGCAGCTGATTATTTAATTGATATCGGACCAGGAGCCGGCGTACACGGGGGTGCTGTTGTTTCTCAAGGTACGCCTCAGGAAGTGATGGAGGATGAAAACTCTTTAACGGGTCAATATCTATCAGGAGAGAAGTTTATTCCTCTTCCAGCGGAAAGACGGTCAATAGATAAAGATCGGATGATTGAAATTATAGGAGCAAAAGAAAACAATTTAAAAAATGTAAAAGCAAAGCTTCCGTTAGGTATGTTCACGGCTGTTACAGGTGTATCTGGATCAGGTAAGAGTACGCTGGTAAATGATATCCTTCATAAATCATTGGCGCAAAAGCTGCATAAAGCAAAAAGCAAAGCAGGAGAACATAAAGAAATCAAAGGCATTGAACACTTAGATAAAGTCATTGATATTGATCAGTCTCCCATAGGCCGTACGCCTCGTTCGAACCCTGCAACGTATACAGGTGTATTCGATGACATCCGAGATGTGTTTGCCCAAACAAACGAAGCAAAAGTGCGCGGATATAAAAAAGGCCGTTTTAGCTTTAACGTGAAAGGCGGCCGCTGTGAAGCTTGTCGAGGAGACGGTATTATTAAAATTGAAATGCATTTCTTGCCAGATGTATACGTCCCTTGTGAAGTCTGCCACGGCAAACGATATAACCGTGAAACTTTAGAAGTGAAATACAAAGATCAAAACATTTCAGATGTGTTGGATATGACCGTTGAAGACGCGCTTCACTTCTTTGAAAACATTCCAAAGATTAAGCGGAAGCTGCAGACAATTTACGATGTAGGACTTGGCTATATCACGCTTGGACAGCCGGCTACTACTTTATCTGGTGGAGAGGCACAGCGTGTAAAGTTAGCTTCAGAGCTTCACCGCCGCTCAACAGGAAGAACGCTGTACATTTTAGACGAACCGACTACCGGTCTTCATGTCGATGATATTGCACGATTATTAAAAGTGCTCCAGCGTTTAGTTGAAAATGGAGATACGGTTCTAGTGATCGAACATAATTTAGACGTCATCAAAGCTGCTGATTACCTGCTTGATTTAGGACCTGAAGGTGGAGATAAAGGCGGACAAATTGTGGCTGCGGGTACGCCAGAAGAAGTGGCAAAAGTAAAAGAATCCTATACGGGTCATTATTTGAAGCCAATTTTAGAACGTGACCGTAAGCGTATGGAGAAAAAAGTTGAAAAAGCAGAGGCATTAACTCGTTAAAAGACACCAGCATTGGTGTCTTTTTTATAAAGAATGAAACTTTTTAACTCATTAAACCGTAATACATGATATAAGGAGCTGATTATTATGGAAGGAAATCGCATACTATCTTCCTTAAATTATTTTAGCGTTTTCTTTGCACCATTTTTATTACCTATTATTATTTATTTTGTTGTTCATAACATAGAAGTAAAGAAACATGCAAAAACTGCATTTTTGTCACATTTATTACCTATCGCTACAGCGATCTTGTTCTTATTTTTCTTGCTTCCTGCTCTTACTGGCTCTAGTGGAACGGTATTTATTCTTTTAATTGTAGCTTTAGTTGTTGTCTCTTTAGTTAATGTTGTCGTGTTTGTATGGAATATTGTAAAAGGGATACAAATATTAAGCAGATAAAAGTTGAATGACTAAAACGTAAAGAGGAGATGGAACGTATGAGTGAAAAGCGCAAACAAATTTTACAGATGGTAGAAGAAGGGAAACTTAGCGTAGATGAGGCTTTAACTTTGCTAAATTCACTGGAAAAAGACTCAGCTAATGATTCTTACTATGCTACGCCTGATAAAGCTGAGCTATCCCCTTATGTAGGAGGAAAACAGAAAAAAACGTACGCTTCTAAGTCATCTCAAAGCTCTTTAAAGGAAAAATTATTTACATTTGTAGATCAAACGGTAAAAAAAGTAAAAGAAGGAGATTTAGATTTTAACTTTGGTCCTTCGATTGACGTTCAGCACATCTTTCAACAATCAGAAGCATATATTCAAGAGATTGACGTAGATTTAGCAAATGGAAGCGTTCAACTCCGACCTTGGGGAAGTACAGAAGTACGAATAGAGTGTGAAGCTGCTATCTACAAAGTAGAGAATTCGGATGAAGCGCGCCGCACTTTCTTGCAGCATACGGCATTTTCCATTGAAAATGGCAAATTGCGCTTTGCAATTCAGCAAAAGCAAATGAAGGTGAAAGCGATCATTTATATTCCAGAAATGGAATATGAACGCGTCAAGCTCCGTATGTTTAATGGTTCAATCGATGGGGAAAGACTAAGCGTACGAGACCTGAAAGCCAAAACAGCTAATGGTACCATCCGCTTTTACGATGTGAATAGCCATTCTCTTGAAATGGAGACATCAAACGGGCATATGGAACTTTCTCGAATATTCGCTTCAAAATGTGAGCTTGAAACAATCAATGGAACGGTTAAATTTGATGGGGACACAAAGAAAATTGACGTTCAAACATTTAACGGAGATATTGATACGTATTTAAAAGGAGAGCGCATTGAAAAAGCATTTTTCAAAACGACTACGGGGAGCATTGCGCTCTATACGCCGCCCCACCTCTCCGTTGATGGAGATTTGAAATCTAACTTTGGGAATTTTACATGTACACTTCCTGAGATGGAAATAGTAGATGAGAAAAAAGAAACGGTGATGAAACAACTTCGTTTCAAAGCCAATGTCGCTTCTCCTAAAGGCTATAAATTGTTAGCTGAATCCAAAACGGGCTCAATTGTTATAAAATAGAAAACGCTTGGTTTAGTAAAAAAGCAAAGGAGATGATTAACGTGCGAAAGTTGTATCGTTCGCGAACAAATCGCAAGCTTGCGGGTGTGATCGGCGGTATTTCTCAGTATATCGGAATAGATGCTTCACTACTGCGCGTATTGTTTATCATCAGTTTATTTTTTACAGTAGGTACCCCGGTCATTTTATATATGATTTTTGTGTTTTTAGTTCCAAATGAAGAAGGAGATTTCTAAAAATGTTATTGCGTGGAATTATTAGTATTTTAATCAATGCCCTCGTATTAATCGTAATCGCAGGTTATATTGACACCTTTCACTTGGAATCAGTCAGTGCAGCTATTATCGCGAGCTTGATTCTATCAATTTTGAATGTGTTTGTTAAGCCGATTTTAATTTTACTTACCCTGCCGGTGACATTTCTTACGCTTGGCCTATTTTTATTCGTCATTAATGCCATTACGCTGATGATTACACAAAGTGTTATGGGAGATTCTTTTAATATTGACGGGTTTGGTACAGCGCTTTTAGCCTCGGTAATCATGTCGCTTTTAAATGCGCTTATTCAACGAGTGATTGTTGAACCGCTTCAAAATAGAAGATAACTTTCTTGCAATATTTAATTTTCTAAAAAAGATGGTAAGGCGATGCAGCCTATGTCATCTTTTTTTCTTTTCTTTCCATATTAATGATAAAATAAAATGGCTAGTAGAACCAAACGCGACATAAAAGCGAGAGTTGGATATACTGTAGACATGAACAGATATATGACTGTTCATAAAAGGAGGATGCACGGTGGTTAAAGTACGTACAAAAGACATCATTGAGAAATTTAAATTAGAGCTTATTAGCGGAGAAGAAGGAATCGACCGCCCTATTTCAACAAGTGATATTTCACGTCCAGGTATTGAAATGGCAGGTTATTTTACATATTACCCAGCGGAACGTATCCAGCTGTTAGGTAAAACAGAACTATCATTTTTTAAACAGTTAGATGATGAACAAAAAAAAGTTCGAATGGAAAAGATGTGTACAGATATCACGCCGGCTATCATTGTTTCGCGCGAAATGGATGTACCGAAAGAACTTATCGAAGCTTCAGAGCGTGAATCAGTTCCTGTGCTGCGTTCAAGCTTTAAAACAACGCGACTTTCCAGCCATTTAACGAATTTTCTTGAAAGCCGGCTAGCACCTACTACTGCCCTGCACGGCGTATTAGTTGATATATACGGAATTGGTGTATTAATCATGGGAAAAAGCGGCGTTGGTAAAAGTGAAACAGCTCTAGAGCTTGTTAAGAGGGGACATCGCCTAGTAGCCGATGACTGTGTGGAAATCCGTCAAGAAGACCAAGACACGCTTGTAGGAAATGCGCCTGGTTTAATCGAGCATTTGCTTGAAATTCGAGGGCTAGGGATCATCAATGTGATGACGCTATTCGGCGCAGGAGCTGTACGAAGCTATAAGCGAATTTCACTTGTTATTCAGTTAGAGACATGGGATCAGCAGAAACATTATGATCGCCTTGGTTTAGAAGAAGATAAAATGAAAATCATTGATACAGACGTTACAAAAATTACATTGCCAGTACGTCCGGGACGAAACTTAGCTGTTATCATTGAAGTGGCAGCAATGAACTTCCGCTTAAAGCGTATGGGTATTAACGCAGCAGAACAATTTTCTGCACGTCTAACAGATGTAATTGAAGAAGGAGATCGTGAAGATTTATAAGAAAGGGTGTTAACTTGTGGAAGCAACTATTCAGCCGTTAGATCGCGTTTTCCTTGAACTTGGCCCTCTAACGGTCTACTGGTACGGCGTAATTATCGGTGCAGGTGTTCTATTAGGTCTTTATATTGCGACAAGAGAAAGTGTAAGAAGAGGCTTATCAAAAGATACATTTGTTGATCTTATCTTATTTGCTGTGCCAATAGCTATTATTTGTGCACGAATTTATTATGTATCCTTTGAATGGGGATACTATTCAAAGCATTTAAATGAAATACCTCAGATTTGGCAAGGTGGGATTGCCATTCATGGTGGCTTAATCGGAGGCGTATTAACTGCCATTGTGTATTCGAAAGTAAAAAAGATTTCATTTTGGAAGTTGGCTGATATTGCTGCGCCTAGTTTAATCCTTGGCCAAGCCATTGGGCGCTGGGGCAACTTTATGAATCAAGAGGCACACGGGGGGCCGGTTACCCGTGCTTTTTTAGAAGGGTTGCACCTTCCAAATTTTATTATTAACCAAATGTATATTAACGGTACATACTATCATCCTACGTTTTTATACGAATCATTATGGGATTTTTCTGGATTTATCCTGTTGGTGGTACTTCGCCGCACCAGTCTGCGAAAAGGAGAAATTTTCTTATCTTATTTAATCTGGTACTCAGTTGGACGCTTCTTTGTAGAAGGGCTTCGCACGGATAGCTTAATGCTGACGAATACACTCAGAATCGCTCAAGTTGTTTCACTTGCACTGATTGTAATAGCCATTATTTTAATTATTATCCGCCGCGTGACGGGAATGAGTAAACAGAAATACTTAGAGAATGAAGAAGCACAATCTAAGGCGTAAATGAAGAAAAGCTACAAGGTTTACACAAACTTGATTTGACGCAAGGGAAGGAAATGAATAATGACGATTAATACGGTTTTGTTTGATTTAGACGGTACGTTAATTGATACAAATGAATTAATTATTGCCTCGTTTACTCATACGCTTAATCACTATTACCCTGAACAATATACTCGTGAAGATATTTTACAGTTTATGGGACCTCCTTTATACGACACGTTTGTAGAAATGGATAAAACGAAAGTAAACGAAATGATTGAGATGTATCGCACGCATAATCTAGCCAATCATGATTTGCTTGTTAAAGAATTTGAAGGCGTACTTGAAACAGTTAAATGGCTGCACGAGCAGAATTATAAATTAGGTATTGTCACAACAAAGCAAAGAAATACGGTCATGATGGGGCTTAAGTTAACAAAGTTAGACCAGTTCTTTGATGCGATTGTCGCAATTGAAGACGTAACAAATGCAAAGCCGCATCCTGAGCCAGTAGAAAAAGCACTGAAGCTGCTTGAGACTAAACCTGAAGAAGCGCTGATGGTGGGAGATAACCATCATGACATCGTTTCTGGCCAAAGAGCTTATACGAAAACAGCTGGAGTTGCTTGGAGTGCAAAAGGAAGAGATCATATCGCTTCTTATAATCCTGATATTATTTTAGAGAATATGACGGATTTAATTGATATATTAAAAGGAGAACGTCAGTGAGAAAAACGACGCGCTATCCGGTTAAAGGAGCTAATTCCCTTTGGCATGTCTATAAGACCGTGCCTTTTTGGAAAGTAGTGCGCAACTTCCTCATCATTCAATGCGCTCGCTATACGCCTTTTCTTTCGATGAAAAACTGGCTGTACAAAGCGTGCTTAGGGATGAAAGTAGGACCTCAAACCTCCTTTGCCCTTATGGTGATGCTCGATATTATGTTTCCTGAAAAAATACAAGTAGGACGCAATACGGTTATCGGATACAATACAACTATTCTCGCTCATGAATATCTGATAACGGAATATCGTCTTGGAGATGTCATCATTGGGGATGAAGTGATGATTGGAGCAAATAGCACCATCCTTCCAGGCGTAACAATCGGCAACGAAGCGGTTGTAGCGGCTGGAACGGTGGTTCATAAAGATGTAGCACCCGGTTTCTTTGTTGGAGGTAACCCTATGCGTGTCATCTATACAAAAGAAGAAATGGAAAAGCGCAGGGAAGCAGAACCTAAAGCCACAACTTAGCAAGAACTAAGCTGTGGTTTTTTTTGTAAATTTGAACAACTGGCGGTTGACGGCTGACTTTATCGGGTGTAAACTATCAATAACTTTAATTTGTTATTTCGCTAATACATTAGCGTGATAAAGCAAAATCAACCTATCAATGGTTCCTTAATAGATAAAATCAAGCTTAAAGGACGTGTCGGAATGTCAAAGTTATTTATGTTTGAAAAACCCCTTGGAATGAGAGATACACTGCCAGCTCTTTTTGAAAGAAAAAAACAAGTTCGCAATCAGCTGGCAGATGAAATCGGCAGCTGGGGCTATCAATATATGGCAACGCCTACTGTGGAATACTACGAGACGGTAGGAAGCGCATCAGCTATTTTAGATCAACAATTGTTTAAACTTTTAGATAAAGAAGGGCATACGCTTGTGCTGCGACCGGATGTAACAACACCATTTGCACGTGTGGCCGCTTCAAAACTTTTAAATAATTCTCCTTTGCGCTTAGCTTATGAAGCAAATGTATTCCGAGCTCAGCAGCGTGAGGGTGGCCGCCCGGCGGAGTTTGAACAAATAGGCGTTGAGCTAATTGGAGACGCTACGATGAGCAGCGATGCTGAAGTCATTGCTCTCATGATCGGCGCATTAAAAAGAGCGGGACTTAAATCATTTAAAGTGGCAATTGGCCACATCGGGTTTGTTAATTCGCTTTTTTTAGAAATTGTCGGAAATGAAGAACGTGCTAACGTGCTTCGCCGCTTTTTATATGAGAAAAATTACGTGGGCTATCGTAATCATGTAAAAGATTTGAATCTATCTTCTATTGATAAACAGCGTCTCCTTCAGCTGCTTAACCTGCGCGGAGATGAAAAGAAGATTGAAGAAGCAGTTGAACTAGTTGAAAACGAAGCTGGTAAAAAAGCAGCTGGTGATTTGAAAAAGCTATGGAATATGCTTGATGCGTACGGTGTAACGGATGAAATTAAAATTGATTTTAACTTAGTCAGTCATATGAGCTATTATACAGGTATTTTATTTGAAGTCTTTGCTGAAAATGTTGGTTTCCATATCGGTAATGGAGGACGTTATGACCAGCTTCTTGAAAAATTTGCGTCTAAAACACCAGCTACAGGATTTGGAATTCAGCTCGACCGCTTAATTGAAGCGCTGGGCGAAGAAGTATATGAGCCTTCAGCAGTATACGGCATATTATATAGCCAGGAGCGTTTAGATGAGGCATTAGCTTTAGCTGCTGAACAGCGCAAGCAAGGATACCGGGTAGTGACTCAGGAAATTGCAGGCGTTGATGATGTTGATGTATTTACTGCACAGTTTGAAGAAGTCACGTTTCTAATTGGAAAACGAGGCAAGGGGGGACAATAATGAGTGAACTATTAACAATTGCAATGCCAAAAGGACGTATTTTTGAAGAAGCAGCTGAACTTTTGCGTCAAGCAGACTTTCAATTGCCGCCAGAATTTGACGATTCGCGCAAGCTGATTGTAGATATTCCTGAAGAGAACATGCGCTTTATTTTAGCAAAACCAATGGACGTTACTACTTATGTAGAATACGGAGTAGCGGATCTTGGTATTGCAGGTAAAGACGTAATGTTAGAAGAAGAACGAGATGTCTATGAGCTGTTGGATTTAAATATTAGTAAATGTCATCTGGCCGTTGCCGGTTTGCCTAATGCTAAAAAATCAGAAATTGCTCAAAAAGTGGCAACCAAATATCCAAATGTAGCATCTACTTATTTCAGGGAGCAAGGAGAGCAAGTAGAAATTATAAAATTGAATGGTTCGATTGAATTAGCGCCTTTAATCGGCCTGGCTGATCGGATCGTTGATATTGTATCAACGGGACAAACACTAAAAGAGAACGGACTTGTTGAATTGGAGCACATTGAAGATATTACATCGCGTTTGATTGTGAACCCTGTGAGCTATCGTTTAAAAGACGAACGAATTGATGATTTAGTGAATCGTTTAGCCCAAGTGGTTCAACCTGTATAAAAGAGGTGACATACATTGAAAATTACACGTGTAACAGAACAAGTGAGCTTAAAGCGTACGATTGATCAAGGGACAAGTGCTCAAAGAGAAATTGTCGTAAATATTTTAAAGCAGGTGCAAGAGCAAAAAGACGAAGCTTTAAAAAGGTATACAGCCCAATTTGACGGCGTTGAGCTTTCTTCTTTGCTTGTGACAGAACAAGAAAAGAAGCGTGCTTATGAGCTGGTTGATGCAGATATGCTGTCAATCATTCGTGAAGCTGCTGACAACATTCGTGATTACCACGAAAGAATGGTCGAGCAGTCTTGGATGACAACAAAAGAAGACGGCACCATTTTAGGGCAGAAAGTAACGCCTTTAGATGCAGTAGGTGTTTATGTACCGGGAGGCCTTGCGGCGTATCCTTCTTCCGTTTTAATGAATGTCATTCCTGCTCAAGTGGCAGGTGTAAAACGTATCGTGATGGTTTCACCTCCAGGAAAAGACGGTGCGCTTCCTGCTGGAGTAGTGGTAGCAGCGAGTGAGCTTGGGGTCAAAGAGATTTATAAAGTAGGGGGAGCTCAGGCAGTAGGAGCACTTGCCTATGGAACAGAAACAATTCAACCCGTCGATAAAATTGTAGGGCCAGGTAATATCTTTGTTGCATTAGCGAAAAGAGAAGTATATGGCTTAGTAGACATTGACTCAATTGCTGGACCTAGTGAAATTGTCGTACTAGCAGACGATACGGCTAAGCCGAACGAAGTGGCCGCTGATTTATTGTCTCAAGCAGAACATGACAAATTAGCTTCAAGTATTTTAGTTACGCCTTCTATGAAATTAGCCGAAGCTGTTAAAGAAGAAGTGGAAAGACAAGTAGAATCTTTACCTCGTAAAGAAATTGCAAAACCTTCTATTGATAACCATGGCGCTATTTATGTGACCGGGTCATTAGAAGAAGCGGTTGAAGCTGTTAATCAATTAGCTCCTGAGCATTTAGAAATTATGACTGAAAGTCCGCTTGAACTTTTAGGTTCTATTCGTCATGCCGGTGCTATTTTTCTAGGAAGATACAGCTCAGAACCTGTTGGCGATTATTTCGCGGGACCAAACCATGTTCTTCCAACAAATGGGACAGCGAAATTCTCAAGTCCTTTATCAGTTGATTCATTTGTGAAAAAGTCTAGTATCATTTCATACAGCCAACAAGCCCTGCAGAAAAATGTCTCGAAAATCGCAGCGTTTGCTCGTTTAGAAGGGCTAGAAGCTCATGCAAGGGCGGTTGAAGAACGCTTTAAAAAATAAGATGGAGATTAAAAGAAAAGAGTAGAAATGTTCTTTTCTTTACTTATTACATGCACAGTTGAAAGGAGTTTCACAATGAGAGAGTCAAGTATTAAACGTACAACAAACGAAACGGATATTGCATTAGCGATTGGAATCGATGGAGATGGAAAAGCGAACATTGATACAGGCGTTCCTTTTTTAAATCATATGCTCGATTTATTTACAAAACACGGACAGTTTAACCTTGATGTAAAAGCAGATGGAGACACGGAGATTGATGATCACCATACAACGGAAGATGTCGGTATTTGCCTTGGTCAAACGTTCAAAGAAGCGCTCGGTGATAAAAAAGGAATTAAGCGCTATGGAAATGCTTTTGTACCAATGGATGACGCTTTGGCTCAAGTTGTAGTGGATTTAAGCAATCGTCCTCATTTTGAATTTAAAGGTGACATTCCCGCGTCGCGCGTCGGTACATTTGATACAGAGCTTGTGTATGAATTTTTATGGAAATTTGCATTAGAATCTCGCATGAATGTACATGTAATTGTACACTACGGTAAAAATACACACCACATTATTGAAGCGGTATTTAAGGCTTTAGCACGTGCTTTGGACGAAGCGACAACGATTGATCCGCGTGTCAAAGGTGTGCCTTCGACGAAAGGGATGTTGTAAATGATTGGAATTATCGACTATGGGATGGGCAACTTATACAGCGTAAGTAAAGCTCTTGAACGATTAAACTATGACTATATTATCTCCGCAGATCCTGCAGAACTAAGAAAGGCAAAAGGGCTGATTCTTCCTGGAGTTGGAGCATTCAAAGATGCGATGGAACAGCTGAATCAAACAAAGCTGACGGACTTTATTAAAGAAGAAGTAGCACAAGGAATGCCTTTGCTTGGAATTTGTTTAGGTATGCAGCTTTTATTTGAAGAAAGCGATGAGAACGGCGTAACAAAAGGGCTGGAACTGTTAAAAGGGAGAGTCGAGCGTATTCCCGGCATTACTGCCGAAGGACAGACATATAAAGTTCCGCATATGGGCTGGAACTCTTTAAATTTTCATCAGCAGTCTGCCCTACTTGATGGAATCAGTGAAGGTCACGTGTACTTTGTTCACTCTTATTACGTAAAAACAAATGACCAAGACGTGCTTTTAGCAACAAGTCCTTATGATGTTGAAGTTCCAGCAGTTGTTGGAAAAGAACACGTATTTGGCACTCAATTCCACCCTGAAAAAAGCAGTGCAATTGGAATGCAAATGCTGCAAAGTTATGCAAACTTCGTAGAGAAAAGGAGCCCATCGTATGAGTAAATTTGAAATATATCCAGCCATTGATATGCGCGGAGGAAAGTGCGTCCGTTTGCTTCAAGGAGATTACACAAAAGAAACGGTGTACGGAGATTCTCCGGTAGATATGGCCACACAATTCGCAAGTGAAGGCGCTCAGTGGATTCACATGGTTGATTTAGACGGCGCAAAAGCGGCCAAGCGCGTGAATGATGAATTTGTGCTGGGCGTGAAAAAGAAATTAGATGTACGTGTGCAAATTGGAGGTGGCATTCGCTCAGAAGCTGACGTTGCTTACTATTTAGAAAATGGAATCGACCGCGTTATTTTAGGAAGTGCAGCTATTTCTAATCCTGAATTTGTGAAAAAAATGCTGAAGGAATATGGTGCGCGTATTGCTATTGGTATTGATGCACGCGATGGCTACGTTGCAACGGAAGGTTGGGTGGAAACATCTACAATTAAAGCGACAGAACTAGGAAAAGAATTGGCTAATGCTGGTGCAGAAACATTCATTTTTACTGATATTTCTACCGACGGTATGTTATCTGGTCCTAATGTGCAAGGAATTGTTGAAATGGCTAAGGCTACCGGAAAAGGTGTGATTGCATCAGGGGGAGTTAGTAAGCTTGCTGATCTAGATGCACTAAAGAAATATGAAGCTGACGGCGTTATTGGTGCGATTGTAGGGAAAGCACTTTATACAAATAAGTTTACATTAGCTGGAGCACTTCAAGAGGTGAAAGCGTAATGATTACAAAACGAATCATTCCTTGTTTAGATGTAAAGGACGGCCGTGTGGTAAAAGGAGTTCAGTTTGTGGAACTTCGAGATGCAGGAGATCCTGTAGAGTTGGCGAAATTTTACGATGAAGAAGGCGCAGACGAATTAGTCTTTTTAGATATTTCTGCTTCTCATGAAGGACGCAAAACAATGGTACATGTTGTAGAAGAAGTAGCATCTCAGCTAGCGATTCCTTTTACGGTGGGTGGAGGAATTAATGCATTAGAAGATATGAAGAGAATGCTTCGTGCTGGTGCAGACAAAGTGTCATTAAATACAGCGGCCGTACTCAATCCAGCACTGATTACAGAAGGGTCCGACTTTTTTGGAGCTCAGTGTATTGTGGTAGCCATCGATGCTAAGTACGATGAAAGTTTACAATCATGGCGAGTCTATACACACGGAGGCCGCAACGCAACGGACTGGGAAGTAATCGACTGGGCAAGAGAAGCAGTGAAGCGCGGTGCGGGTGAGATCTTGTTAACGAGTATGGATAAAGATGGCGAAAAGTCAGGGTTTGATTTAGCATTAACCAAAGCAGTCAGCCAAGCGGTGAGCGTTCCTGTTATTGCTTCTGGGGGCGCAGGAAATGGTCAAGATTTTGTCGATGCGTTTGAAAAAGGAGAAGCTGACGCGGCTTTGGCGGCTTCGATCTTTCACTATAAAGAAACATCTGTAAAAGAAATTAAAAGCTATGCAAAACAACAAGGAGTGAGCATTCGATGACGATTGAAAACATTAAATTCAACAGTGATGGACTTGTGCCAGCTATTGTACAAGATGCTGTGAGCAAAGAAGTTTTAACATTGGCTTATATGAACGAAGAATCACTTCAAAAATCAATTGATACACGTGAAACATGGTTTTACAGCCGTTCTCGACAAGAGTTGTGGCACAAGGGCGCAACCTCTGGAAACACACAAAAAATTGTGAGCATGGCATATGACTGTGATGCTGATTCTCTTGTTGTAAAAGTGGAGCCTCAAGGTCCTGCTTGTCATACGGGGGCTTACAGCTGCTTTAATGAAACAATTCTTGGAGAAAATAAACAAAACGATAATCGGTTTGCTATTATTAATGAGCTAGAAGAAGTAATCGCTAAGCGTGAAGCTGAAATGCCAGAAGGAGCTTATACGACGTACTTATTCGATAAAGGCGTAGATAAAATCCTCAAAAAAGTAGGAGAAGAAGCTGGTGAAGTGATTATTGCAGCAAAAAATCGTGACCATGATGAGCTGAAGTGGGAAGTTGCAGATTTATTGTACCACGTACTTGTTTTACTTCGTGAGCAAAAGCTGCCTTTAGACGATGTCCTATCAGTATTAAAAGAGCGTCACTCTAGCTAATAGCTACATAGTGAAAGGAGAGAAGGAGTTGTCTCATTTTAGATAAAAGAGGCAAAACCTTCTCTTATTTGTGTCAAGAAACGACTGCTTACAGGCTCCTTTTTTGAATAGAGGTATTAAACTTCTTGGCAAATGTGATATACTACGAACGTCGAAATTATCAACTTATTTGGAGGGCTTAATGGAAAAACACTCAAAAGTAATTCAAAAAATGGCACAAGTAATTCCATTTTCGCAAACGGGTGACTTCTATTTCGAAAAAGCGCTGCAGGCGTTTGAAGAAGAGGAGTCGGATAAAGCGCTCAAGTATTTAACGCGTGCAAACAAAGAAAATGCCCGTAATCCACAGCTTCTTACAAACGTTGGAGTAGCTTTAACGGAGCGGGGAGATTATCAAGATGCCAACGAGCTTTTTCTCCATGTGATTCATCATATGGACGATACATTAGGAAGCTGTTACTACTATATAGCCAACAGCTATGCGCATCTTGGACTGTTTGAAGAATCAAAAAAATACGCGATGTATTACATTGAGCATTTTCCAAGTGGTGACCTCTTTCGATCGGCTACAGATCTGTTAGATTTACTATCAATTGATGTGGATGAAGAAGATGAAGAGCCTAAAAATCAGCTAGGCGACATGCTGATTATAAAACAAGAACAAGCAAAAAGACTGCTTGAAGCAACGAATTTTGAAGAAGCAGTGGATTTGTTAACTGAAATAATTGATGAGTATCCAGAATTCTGGTCTGCATATAATAATTTAGCGTTAGCTTATTTTTATTTAAATAAAATTGATGAGGCAATGGATTTGCTGAATGAAGTATTGGAGAAAAACCCTGGAAATCTTCATGCGTTATGCAATCAGCTGATTTTCTATTATTATTGCCACAAGCATAAAGAAGTTGAGGAGCTTACAGACGGGCTTAGCCGCGTTTATCCAATGTCATTTGAACACCGCTATAAGCTTGGAGCAACATTTGCATTGATTGGTCAATACAAACTATCATACAGATGGTTAAAAAAGCTTTATACACAAGGATTTCAAGGAGACAACTCATTTCATTATTGGCTCTCATATGCCTCTTACTATACCGGACGTGAAGCGTTCGCTAAAGAAATGTGGAAGCTGGCATTGGAAGACGTTCCTGATAAAGAAGGAGAGGAGCCTTGGCGCATCAGTCAAAAAGCTGCGAAGGTTTTTCAATCGAAAGTGGATGTTACAGCGAAAAAGAAGTGTGCAACAAAAAATGTTCACGATCAGCTTTACAGCTTGTATATGGCAAAAAAGCTTCCTGAACAGCAGCGTCTGCTTCTTTTAGAAGAAATCAAGTCGTCCATACATATGAGTACACTTTTAGATGAAGTATATACGTATGTATGGCAGGATAAACACCATGTAATTTTTGAGGTGGCAGATGTTATTGAACTGGAGATGGAATCGCAGAATGAAAGTGATATCCAGGATCTTTTAAGCTTTTGGTTTTATGTATATGTACAGGTATATAAACAATCCTATGATTTTCAGCATGTGAACGTAAATGCATGGGCTGCAGCCGTCACATATATATGGGCGAAAGAAAAAAGGCAGGCTATTACTCAAGCCGATGCGGCAAAACAATATTCCATTTCCGCTGCAACAGTTAGAAAGTACAGTAAAATTGTGAATACGTTATTAAATTGAGCAAAAAAATAGACGGTAATAGGAAGAACATATTAGGATAGTGTTAACGAAATAATTATCCATAAATTTGGAATCAACTACGAAGGAATTTCCTAAAAGGAGTGTAAAGCAATGACAGAAGAAAAAATTTATGATGTCATTATTATTGGGGCAGGTCCAGCAGGTATGACTGCTGCTGTATATACATCTCGTGCAGATTTATCAACACTAATGATTGAACGCGGAATTCCAGGAGGTCAAATGGCTAATACGGAAGATGTAGAAAACTATCCAGGTTATGACCATATCCTTGGTCCTGACCTTTCTAACAAAATGTTTGAGCATGCAAAAAAATTCGGTGCGGAATATGCGTACGGTGATATTAAAGAAATCATCGACGGAGAAGAATACAAGACAGTTCGTGCAGGCAGCAAAGAATATAAAACACGTTCAGTAATCGTTGCTACTGGTGCGGAATATAAAAAATTAGGCGCGCCAGGAGAAAAAGAACTAGGCGGCCGCGGCGTATCTTATTGTGCTGTATGTGACGGCGCATTTTTTAAAGGTAAAGAGCTAGTCGTTGTAGGCGGTGGAGACTCTGCAGTTGAAGAAGGCGTATATTTAACACGCTTCGCAACAAAAGTAACAATTATTCACCGACGCGATGAGCTTCGCGCGCAGAAAATCCTACAGCAGCGTGCATTTGACAACGAAAAAGTTGATTTTATTTGGAATACAACGGTCAAAGAAGTAAATGAAAAAGACGGTAAAGTAGGCAGCGTAACGTTAGTAGACACAAAAACAGGTGAAGAGCGCGAGTTCGGTGCGGACGGCGTATTCATTTATGTTGGAATGGTTCCACTAACAAAACCATTCGAAAGCCTAAACATCACGAATAAAGAAGGATATATTGAAACGAACGAGCAAATGGAAACAAAAGTACCAGGTGTGTTCGCAGCTGGAGACGTTCGTGAAAAGGCTCTTCGTCAAATTGTAACAGCTACAGGTGATGGCAGCATTGCTGCTCAAGCGGCTCAGCACTATGTAGAAGAGTTAAAAGAAAAGTTAAAAGCTATTCAGCAATAAGGCTGAAATCAATCTTTTACAAAACGTAATTCGGTTTTAACTGTTCTGTAACACCTGTGAAACATTGATGGGTTACTATATAGATAGTAATTGACCCCCTTTTATAAAATATATGTATGTCGGGCATAGGACGTGTTCCTATGCCTCTTTTTTGTGACTATAACAGATTGAATTTACGTATATAACAGCAATGAATTATTTTCAGAAAATTTAGTAATAGTTAGTTCATCTCCGTTGTGAGAGAAGTTTGTTTCGTAGTATAATAAAAGAAAATGTCAGTATACATATGATGAGGTGGAAAACATGCAAAGGGTCACAAATTGTGTATTAATGAAAGACGATAAAGTATTGTTGCTTCAAAAGCCACGAAGAAACTGGTGGGTGGCCCCGGGTGGGAAAATGGAGCAAGGAGAATCTGTAAAAGACTCTGTTGTAAGAGAATTTCGTGAAGAAACGGGAATTTATTTGAAAAATCCCACTGTAAAAGGTATCTTTACTTTTACGATGAAAGAAAACGATCAAATTTCATCTGAATGGATGATGTTTACTTTTTTTGCTACAGATTTTGATGGGACAAATGTGCTAGAATCAGAAGAAGGCAAACTCGGTTGGCATAATTTGAGTGAAGTAAGTGAATTGCCGATGGCACCGGGAGATCATCACATTATCGATTATGTAGCAAAAGGGTCGGGTGTTATTTATGGCAACTTTACGTATACAACGGATTTCGAGTTATTATCTTATCGAATTGATCCTTGTTAATGATAAATAGACATGTATGCATAGATTGAGGGGGATGGAAAATGAGTACTGGGTCTGTAAGCGATATTCAATTAGTGATTATTACTGGAATGTCAGGTGCAGGAAAAACAGTAGCAATTCAGAGTTTTGAAGATTTAGGGTTCTTTTGTGTAGATAATTTACCCCCTACATTGCTACCGAAATTTTTAGAACTCATGAAAGAGTCAGGGAATAAAATGAATAAAGTTGCTCTTGTTATGGACTTGCGAGGCAGAGAGTTTTTTGAAAGCCTGTTTGAAGCATTAGATAACATGAGTGAAACAACGTGGGTCACGCCACAAATTTTATTTTTAGATGCAAAAGATTCTGTATTGGTGACGCGCTATAAAGAAACGAGACGTTCACATCCGCTAGCTCCTTCGGGTTTACCTTTGGAAGGAATTGGTATGGAACGTGAGCTTCTTGAGGAGTTAAAGGGAAGAGCTCAGCTTATTTATGAGACGTCAGAGTTAAAACCAAGAGAGCTTAGAGAAAAGATTTTAACTCAGTTTTCGTCGCACGCTTCACAGGTTTTTACTGTTAATGTGATGTCGTTTGGTTTTAAATATGGTGTACCTATTGACGCTGATTTAGTCTTTGATGTGCGCTTTTTGCCAAACCCTCACTACATTGACCATATGCGTCCTAAAACAGGGCTTGAAGAAGAGGTTTCTTCTTACGTATTAAAATGGACGGAAACTCAAAAGTTCATTGAAAAAGTAGTAGACTTACTTTCGTTTATGCTTCCACAGTACAAGCGAGAAGGTAAAAGCCAGCTGGTCATTGCTATAGGATGCACAGGCGGACAGCATCGCTCCGTCACATTAGCTGAATATTTAGGTCACCATTTCCAGAATGAATACAAAACTCATATTTCTCATCGTGACATTGAGAGGAGAAAGGAAAATCATAGATGAGCAGTGAACAGCTTCCAAAAGTTGTCGTCATTGGGGGAGGAACGGGTTTACCAGTGCTGTTAAGAGGGTTGAAGGAATACCCTCTTGATCTTACAGCCATCGTAACCGTAGCAGACGACGGGGGAAGTTCTGGCCGATTGCGCGATGAACTTGAAATCCCTGCTCCTGGTGATATTCGAAATGTGCTAGTTGCTTTATCTGATGTAGAGCCACTAGTTGAAGAGCTTTTTCAGCATCGATTTGATACAGGAAATGAGCTTACAGGCCATTCTCTTGGCAATTTGTTGCTTGCAGCTATGACGTCTATTACTGGCGATTTTGTGCATGCTATACGAGAAATGAGCAAAGTACTAAACGTCAGAGGGAAAGTACTTCCAGCAGCTAATCAAAGTGTTGTGCTGCATGCGGAGATGCAAGATGGATCCATCGTAACAGGTGAATCTAAAATTCCAGAAGTTAATAAAAAAATTAATAAAGTATTTTTATCGCCCGCCGATGTGAAACCGCTTGTCGAGACAATAAAAGCGATTCGACGCGCTGATTTAATTGTATTGGGGCCCGGAAGTCTTTATACAAGTATTTTGCCGAATTTACTGGTGCAGGATATTTGTAACGAGCTTTGTTCGACAAAAGCAAAGAAAGTGTACGTATGCAACGTGATGACGCAGCCGGGTGAGACATTGGGCTTCAAGGCAAGTGATCATATTAAAGCGCTTTACAATCATATGCCGTGTGCATTTTTAGATGCGATTATCGTCAATAATGCACCTATTCCAGCACCTTTGAAAAAGAAATATCAAGTAGAGCAGGCTCAGCCTGTAGAATATGATCGTGAAGTATTGCTAAAATTAGGTTTAGAAGTGATTGAAGATCAAATTATTCAGTATGACGGCAGCGTAATTAGGCATGATACAAAAAAAGTAGCAAAGCTTGTGTATTCTATGCTGATATCGCTGCAAGGTAAAGCGAATACGGGTGTTTAACACTATTTCCGTATGTAGATTGGAGGTGAAGTTATGTCATTTGCATCAGAAACAAAAAAAGAGTTAACGAATTTAGAAGTCAAAGATTGCTGTGCAAAAGCAGAGCTTTCTGCATTAATTCGAATGAATGGTTCACTTTCTTTTTCGAATAAAAAATTCACAGTTGATGTTCAAACAGAAAACGCAGCGATTGCTCGACGCATTTATGTCCTGCTTAAGAAAAATTATGATGTGTCAGTAGAACTGCTTGTGCGTAAGAAAATGCGGTTGAAGAAAAACAATGTGTATATTGTTCGATTAGTAGAGAAAACGAGAATGCTTTTGGAAGACTTAAAAATTGTAGAAGAAGGATTCACGTTTACACATCGTATTTCACCAGAGCTAGTACAAAAGAAATGCTGTAAGCGATCCTACTTAAGAGGCGCATTTTTAGCCGGCGGTTCTATTAATAACCCAGAGACATCATCGTACCATCTTGAAATCTTTTCATTGTATGAAGAGCACAACGAAGCTTTATGCAATTTAATGAACGAATTTCAATTGAATAGTAAAACATTAGAACGGAAAAAAGGCTATATTAACTATTTGAAAGAAGCTGAAAAAATTACGGAGTTTCTAAATATCATTGGAGCCCATAACGCTCTTTTACGGTTTGAGGATGTAAGAATCGTCCGAGATATGCGAAATTCCGTTAATCGCTTAGTTAATTGTGAAACAGCTAACTTAAATAAAACGATCGGAGCGGCTATTCGTCAAGTGGAAAACATTCGTTATATTGATGAAACAGCTGGATTAGACATCTTACCAGAAAAGCTAAGAGAAATTGCTCGTTTGCGTGTGGAATACCAAGACGTTACGTTAAAGGAGCTTGGTGAGATGGTATCTGGAGGTCAAATTAGCAAATCGGGCATTAACCATCGGTTGCGTAAAATTGACCAAATAGCAGACAAGCTTCGCGCCGGTCAGCCAGTCACATAAGGGGAATTGCAAGGGGGAGGATTTTATCATGGAAAAACAAGTAGAAGTAAAATTAAAAACGGGATTACAAGCTCGTGTTGCGGCACTATTTGTGCAAGAAGCAACTCGTTTTACATCTGATGTGTACTTGAAGAAAGATGAGAAAGTAGTCAACGCTAAAAGTATCATGGGGTTAATGAGCTTAGCGATTAATAATGGTTCTCTTATTACGCTCATCGTTGAAGGGGTAGACGAAAAAGAAGCAATGGATGCGTTAGTAGCTTACGTAGAGAACGATGCATAAAAAAGCCTTTCCCGTTGCGGGAAAGGCTTTTTTTTATTTAGGGTCGTTTTCTAATACTTTGTCAATTAGACCGTATTCTAAAGCGCGTTCAGCAGTCATGAAATTATCACGATCTGTATCACGTTGTAGCACTTCTAAAGGTTGACCTGTACGCTCAGCTAAAATTGAATTTAGTTTTTCGCGTAAGAATAGAATACGTTTTGCCGCAATTTCGATTTCAGTAGCTTGTCCTTGAGCACCACCAAGAGGTTGATGAATCATTACTTCGCTGTTTGGAAGAGCAAAACGTTTGCCCTTTTCACCAGCAGCCAGTAAGAAAGCACCCATTGATGCAGCCATACCGATACAAATTGTAGAAACTTTTGGCTTAATGAATTGCATCGTATCGTAGATAGCCATTCCAGCTGTAATAGAGCCACCTGGACTGTTGATATAAAGTGAGATATCTTTTTCTGGGTCTTCAGCAGCTAAGAATAGAAGCTGAGAAACGATTGAGTTAGCTACATTATCGTCAATAGCACTACCTAAAATAATAATGCGGTCTTTTAATAAACGTGAATAAATGTCATAAGCACGTTCACCACGGTTTGTTTGTTCAATAACTGTAGGAATTAAGTTCATATTAAATTCCTCCTTAACAAGAATAATTTGTTATGTACCTATAATACACGTATGGTCAATAAAGGTCAAACAAAAGAACCTCTACTACACATATTCGCTTAAAAGACTATGTATTCCTCTTTGACATTATTAAAATTTTTCCCCCTTCTAAAAAAAATAAACGTAGTATTCTATTGAAAAGAGAAGTTTTCTCTCCTATAATGGAAGTTGTGACAAATATGCCCTCGTAGTGTAGTGGATAGCACAAGAGATTCCGGTTCTCTTAGGGTGGGTTCGAATCCTGTCGAGGGCGTCTTAAAACGTTGCGGATTACGCAACGTTTTTTATTTTGAGTAAAAAGGCTCATATTCTTAAAAAATAATATTTATTTTTCTCCTGTAACCCTTTATACGCGTAAGGAAGCAAGAAATTAATTCCATTGTACCGGTTGCGGAATTTGTCAGAATACTATAAAACAGTATATAAGGAAAAGAAACACGGAGGAGGAATAAATATGAAATATATGAACAAACTTTTCATTGTCAGTGCATCGGTAGCACTATTGCTGTCTGCATGCGGGACGAACGAAGATTCTGCTCAGCCGAAGTCTAATGATCAAGCAGAAAATGTTCAGCAGGATACAGCTTCTAAATCTGATCAAACATCAGGCGCTGCAAAAGAAGATTCGAAAAAAGATGCGGATTCTTCCGAGGTCTCAGCCAAACCTTCAGGAAGTCAATCATCAACTAGCGAAACAGCAGAAGATGGACAGTCAACCTCTTCTTCAGAAACAAAACTAACAAAAAGCCCAGAACAAGATTATTCTATTCAAGTAATGGACGGTTATAAACTAACGGGTGAAGAACCAGGAAAAGATGTATTAGTATTAACTTCAGATGATTCTCAATTTATGCGTATTGAAATGCTTTCATCAGAAGCATCGATGGACGACGCTGCTCAATCTGTTAAACAAACGGCAACAGCAGTTAATAAAAATGCAGCAGAGAAAAAGAATCTTGAAGAGAATGGAATCTTCAAAGATTCTGTTTGGTATGAAGCCACATCTGGCGATCATACGGTAAACGCCGTGTTGGTTAAAGGAAAGAAACCAATGAAGCTAACCATCTTCACGAAAAATGACGAAGAAAACTTGGACAAGTTTATGCAAATGGCACAAACCATTCAATAAGCAATTCTTCTATATATTATACACATGCAGAAAATTCGACATGACGAAGAAACCGTCATGTTGGATTATTGCTCGGATCATGTGGTTGGGGCGAATTATAATGAAAAGTTATAAAGGTGCATAGCTCTATTGCTTTTTTGATGGTTAGTAATTAAAAATAGGATGAACCGCTTCGTTAACAAAGGTTGACGGAGATTTTTTGATGAAAAAATTACATATAAAAAATAGTTACATGCTCTTTGAAAGCGTTTTTATAGTAAAATAGATGAAGGGGAGGGGAGAAATAATGGAGATTGGATTATTTCAGCAGCAGTCGTTAAAGCTGACGATGTCAAAAGAATTATCACAAGCTATTTCTCTTTTACAATATTCATCGATGGATATTGTAGCGTTTTTACATGAGCAGGCGCTTCAAAATCCGCTTATAGATTTTTCAGAGCTGCCCGTCTATACATCTCACAATCAAAAAAATCATGCAACTTCTGATTCAACAGATTATATGAGCAGTATACCAGCTCCTAAAGAAACGCTGTACGAACATTTAATGAATCAATCCGCATTATTAAAATTAGATGAATGTGAGCAGGCAGCCGTTGAGTTTGTTATTCATAGTCTGGATGATGCTGGCTATTTGCACGATGAGTTAATCATACTTGCTAACCAGCTTGGCCAAGGTCAAGAGCAGGTTGAAAAGGCTCTTCAGCTTGTGCAGCAGATGGACCCGGCAGGAGTAGGGGCAAGAAGTTTACAAGAGTGCTTAATGCTTCAATTAAAAAGAAGCAATCAATGGACAGAAAAAATAGAGCAAATTTTGACACATCACTTTGAGGAATTTGCGTATAAAAAATGGATGAAAATCTCAAAGTTATGTCAAATCTCACTTGAAGCTCTTCAACAATTACATGAACAGATTAAGAAATTAAATCCTCGTCCTGGATCGTTTTATATGAAGTCCAATGAACGATTCATTGTACCGGATTTTATTGTAAAAATTGAAGATGGAAATGTCGTTGCTTATGCAAATGAGGATTTGGAACCTCGGCTTTCAGTGAATGAACAATACAAACTTCAGCTGAAAAATAGGCAGAACCAAGAAATGTTTTCTTATTTGCAAGAGAAATATCGTGAATTCCAATGGATTATGAAAAGTTTACACACACGCAAAGATACATTAAACGCATTAATGAATACCTTACTCGTTGAACAAGAAGCATTTTTTAAAAAGGGTCCTTCGTATTTGAAGCCGTTAACAATGAAGGAAGTAGCGGAACAAACGTCTGTGCATGAATCAACGATTAGCCGTGCTACTCGGCACAAATATATTCAAACGCCTTTTGGCACCTTTTCAATGAAATCTTTTTTCTCAACTAGTATTCAACTGGGCAACAACGAAGCGACTTCTACAACTCACGTAAAAGAACTGCTTAAAAAGCTAGTAGCAGAAGAAAACAAACAGCGTCCGCTTTCAGATCAGCAGTTGGCTAACGTTTTGCAAAGCAATTATAACGTTACTATTTCAAGAAGAACGGTAGCCAAATATCGAGATCAATTAAACGTTCTACCATCCAGTCAACGAAAACTTTTTGTCACGCAGTAAAGGAGTGGGAATGTGGAAGTCGTACTGTATACCAAAAATGGCTGTCACTTATGCGATGATGCAAAGAAGCTGCTTGCAGAGCTGCAGTCGGAGTTTCCCTTTCAGCTTATTGAACGAGATATTTACAAAAACGATGAGTGGCTGGAAAAGTATCACCTTGCCATTCCTGTAGTAGAAATGGATGGAGAAGAAGTGGAATATGGAAAAATAACAGGTATTCCGTTAAGAAAACGCTTACTTTTAAAAATAGGCAACACATGAGTTGAATAAAGGATTCACTCCTGTTAGAATAGATTTTGTAGCAGGGTGAATTTTTTTGCGCAAGGTGGGACATAATATGTCTATACGGGACAAAATGTGTCCAGCGAGTTTATGCCTTAAGGGGATTTTAACATGCGTTCTTTAATAGAAGTACAACGAAAATTATTACCTGAACTTCTCTCAGTTATGCAAAAGCGCTATCAAATCTTGCAATACATACGTTTAATGCAGCCGATTGGCCGCAGAAACTTAGCTGTAAGCCTTGGGCTAACAGAGCGTGTGTTACGAAGCGAAGTAACATTCTTAAAAGAACAAGATTTGATTGATATTTACCCTAGTGGAATGACGCTTACAAATGAGGGAGAACTCCTTCTGGCTGAATTAGAAGAAGTAATGAAGGAAGTTTCAGGACTTCGATTATTGGAAACAACATTAAAAGAGGCGTTTTCTTTATCAGAAGTTGTTGTTGTATCTGGAGATAGTGATCAGTCTCCTTGGGTCAAAAATGAAATGGGTCGAGCATCTGTTTCGTGTATCAAGGAGCGCCTTGTTGGTAAAAAAAATACCGTTGCTGTTACAGGTGGTACCACGCTTGCCGCCGTTGCTGAAATGATGACACCTGATTTAAAACACCCTGATGTACTTTTTGTACCTGCTCGCGGAGGGCTAGGTGAAAATGTACAAAACCAAGCAAATACGATTTGTGCTAAGATGGCTGAAAAGTCCATGAGTCACTATCGCTTGCTTCATGTTCCAGATCAGCTTAGTGATGAAGCATACCGATCCATTATCGGTGAACCATCTATTAAAGACATGCTTCATTTAATTAAGTCCGCTGGTATGGTTGTTCACGGAATAGGAGACGCTATGACAATGGCAGAACGCCGTAAAACACCACAAGCAGACTTAGAAAAAGTGAAAAATGGACATGCTGTAGGTGAGGCATTTGGATATTATTTTAATCATCAAGGCGAAGTTGTTCATAAAGTTAAAACAGTTGGCATACAACTCGATGATTTAAAGAACAATAAATGTGTTATTGCTGTTGCAGGAGGTTCATCAAAAGCAAAGGCAATTAAAGCGTTTATGCAACAAGCGCATGATTCGATTCTTATTACAGATGAAGGCGCCGCAAAAGAGTTAGTAAGGGATTTTAATTAATCCCTCATATAAAAAAATACTTTTTACATTCAAGGAGGAAATACCCATGGCAGTAAAAATTGGTATTAACGGATTTGGTCGTATCGGCCGTAACGTATTCCGTGCAGCTTTAAAAAATGATAACGTTGAAGTAGTAGCAATTAACGACTTAACAGATGCTAACATGCTTGCTCACCTTTTAAAATATGATTCTGTACACGGAAAATTAGATGCAGAAGTAGTAGTAGATGGTAGCAACTTAGTAGTAAACGGTAAAACAATCGAAATCTCTGCTGAACGTGACCCAGCTCAATTATCTTGGGGCAAACAAGGCGTAGAAATCGTTGTTGAATCTACTGGATTCTTCACAAAACGCGCTGACGCTGCGAAACACTTAGAAGCAGGAGCTAAAAAAGTAATCATCTCTGCTCCAGCATCTGACGAAGATATCACAATCGTAATGGGTGTTAACGAAGACAAATACGATGCGGCTAACCACAACGTAATTTCAAACGCTTCTTGTACAACTAACTGCTTAGCGCCATTTGCTAAAGTGTTAAATGACAAGTTCGGTCTTAAACGCGGAATGATGACAACAGTTCACTCTTACACAAACGACCAACAAATCTTAGACTTACCACACAAAGATTACCGTCGTGCTCGTGCAGCTGCTGAAAACATCATCCCAACTTCAACTGGTGCTGCTAAAGCTGTATCTCTAGTATTACCTGAATTAAAAGGTAAATTAAACGGTGGAGCTATGCGTGTTCCGACTCCAAACGTTTCTTTAGTAGACTTAGTTGCTGAACTTGACAAAGAAGTAACTGTTGAGGATGTAAACAACGCTCTTAAAGAAGCTGCTGAAGGCGATCTTAAAGGTATCCTTGGTTACAGCGAAGAGCCACTAGTATCTGGTGACTACAATGGTAACATCAACTCTTCTACAATCGATGCATTATCTACAATGGTAATGGAAGGTAACATGGTTAAAGTTATCTCTTGGTACGACAACGAGAGCGGATATTCTAACCGTGTAGTAGACCTTGCTCAATACATCGCTGCTAAAGGACTATAAGAATAACTTAAAATTCGCTTCTATTTTATTCAATAAGACAGAAATCGACTAGACTTTCCTTTTTTATTGGATATCTGAAAATAGAACGACTATAATAAGACTTGCTAAGGAAGAGAGGGGCATACCCCCTCTTCCTTGATTTATGTATTGGCTTCTACATGAAAAAGCGTCATAAGCAGCTAACTGGAGTTTCACTTTATATAGAAAGGCGCCAATATATAAAATGAAATGTACGGTGGTTTGTGGATTGATGATTACATAGAAGCCTACTTGCTTAGTACCATAAATACTTAAGGAGGCCTTTTAACGATGAACAAAAAAACGTTGAAAGACATCGATGTAAAAGGAAAGCGAGTATTTTGTCGCGTAGACTTTAACGTACCAATGAAAGACGGAAAAGTAACAGACGAAACTCGTATTCGTGCAGCTATTCCTACTATTCAATATTTAGTAGAACAAGGTGCAAAAGTAATTTTAGCTAGCCATCTTGGACGTCCAAAAGGCGAAGTTGTTGAAGAGTTACGTCTAAATGCTGTTGCAGAACGTTTACAAGCTCTTCTTGGTAAAGACGTTGCAAAAGCTGACGAAGCTTTTGGCGAAGAAGTAAAGAAAACAATCGACGGTATGAGCGAAGGCGATGTTTTAGTACTTGAAAACGTACGTTTTTACCCAGGTGAAGAGAAAAACGATCCTGAATTAGCAAAAGCATTTGCTGAATTAGCAGACGTGTACGTAAACGATGCATTCGGTGCAGCTCACCGTGCGCATGCTTCAACAGAAGGAATTGCACAACATATTCCAGCAGTAGCAGGTTTCTTAATGGAAAAAGAGCTTGATGTGCTTTCAAAAGCATTATCAAACCCAGAACGTCCATTTACTGCAATCGTTGGTGGAGCAAAAGTTAAAGACAAAATCGGTGTAATTGACCACTTGCTTGATAAAGTAGATAACTTAATCATCGGTGGAGGACTTTCTTACACATTTATTAAGGCACTAGGCCATGAAGTAGGTAAATCACTTCTTGAAGAAGACAAGATTGAACTTGCAAAATCTTTCATGGAAAAAGCTAAGAAAAACGGAGTAAACTTCTACATGCCGGTGGACGTGGTAGTAGCAGATGACTTCTCAAATGATGCTAATATTCAAGTTGTATCAATTGAAGATATTCCAAGCGATTGGGAAGGCTTAGACGCAGGACCGAAAACGCGTGAAATCTATGCTGACGTAATCAAAAACTCTAAGTTAGTTATTTGGAATGGACCAATGGGTGTATTTGAATTAGACGCATTTGCTAACGGAACAAAAGCAGTAGCAGAAGCTTTAGCAGAAGCAACTGACACATATTCAGTAATCGGCGGAGGAGACTCTGCAGCAGCTGTTGAAAAATTCAACTTAGCTGATAAAATGAGCCATATTTCTACAGGTGGCGGTGCGTCACTAGAGTTTATGGAAGGTAAAGAACTTCCAGGCGTAGTTGCATTAAACGATAAGTAAGTTTATGTTTCAGTAAGACGGAGGACCGACCTGACGACTGATAATATAGAAAATTATCAAGCAGCGAAGATGGATGACCAAGAGATAAAAGGGACCGAATCACTTTTAACAGCACCCTCTTGGACATCTAACGCGTGAAGGGAAAACCCACAATAAACAAAGGACGGTGTTATACATGCGTAAACCAATTATTGCAGGAAACTGGAAAATGAACAAAGTACTTTCTGAAGCAACTAGCTTTGTTGAAGAAGTAAAAGGAGCAGTACCATCTCCTGAAAGCGTAGAATCAGTAGTATGTGCACCTGCACTATTTTTAGATCGTTTAGTAGAAGCGACTAAAGGCACAGACTTAAAAATTGGTGCACAAAACATGCACTTTGAAGAAAACGGTGCGTTCACTGGAGAAGTGAGCCCTGTTGCTTTAGCAGACTTAGGTGTGAACTATGTCATTTTAGGACACTCTGAGCGTCGTGAAATGTTTGCTGAAACGGACGAAACAGTAAACCAAAAAACAATCGCTGCATTCAAACACGGTTTAACACCAATCGTTTGCTGCGGTGAAACAAACGAAGAGTACGAACAAGATCAAACAAAAACAGTTGTAGCTAATCAAGTACAAAAAGCATTAGCTGGTCTAACTGATGAGCAAGTAAAACAAACGGTTATCGCATATGAGCCAATCTGGGCAATCGGTACAGGTAAATCTTCAACTGCTGAAGGTGCAAACGAAGTTTGTGCATACATCCGTAGCGTTGTTGCAGAACAATTCTCTCAAGATGTTGCAGATGCTGTACGTATTCAATACGGCGGTAGCGTAAAACCTGCTAATATTAAAGAATATATGTCTCAATCAGACATTGACGGAGCTTTAGTAGGTGGAGCAAGCTTAGAAGCAGATTCTTTCTTACAGCTTTTGGAGGCTGGTAAGTAATGAGTAAAAAGCCAGTAGCATTAATCATCTTAGATGGTTTTGCATTACGCGATGAAGATAAAGGTAATGCGGTAACACATGCAAAAAAACCAAACTTCGACCGTTTCTGGAACGAGTATCCTCATGCTACACTTCAGGCGTCTGGAGAAGCTGTAGGCTTACCAGAAGGCCAAATGGGTAACTCTGAAGTAGGTCACTTAAACATCGGCGCAGGCCGAATTGTGTACCAAAGCTTAACTCGTGTAAACGTAGCAATTCGTGAAGGCGAGTTTGAACAAAACGAAACGCTTCTAGCAGCTGTAAAGCACGCAAAAGAAAAGGGTACAAATCTTCATCTTTTCGGGCTTTTATCTGATGGCGGTGTACACAGTCATATCGAACATCTATATGCATTATTGCGTCTAGCTAAGAGTGAAGGCTTAGAAAAAGTCTACATTCATGGCTTCTTAGATGGTCGTGATGTAGCACCTCAATCTGCTGAAACGTATTTAAAAGAACTTAATGAAAAAATTGAAGAGTACGGCGTTGGTGAAATTGCAACACTTTCAGGACGTTACTACTCAATGGACCGCGACAAACGCTGGGAGCGCGTAGAGAAATCATACCGCGCAATGGTGTACGGCGAAGGTCCATCATATACAAGCGCTGAAGAGTGCGTAAAAGATTCGTATGAAAATGGAATCTATGACGAATTCGTTTTACCTTCTGTTATTACAAAAGAAGACGGATCGCCAGTTGCGACAATTCAAGACGAAGATGCAGTTATTTTCTACAACTTCCGTCCGGATCGCGCAATTCAAATTTCAAATACGTTCGCAAACGAAGATTTCCGTTCATTTGATCGTGGTGAAAAACATCCGAAAAACTTACATTTTGTATGTTTAACTCACTTCAGCGAAACAGTTGACGGATATGTAGCCTTTAAGCCAATTAACTTGGATAACACGCTTGGTGAAGTATTATCTCAAAATAGCTTAAAGCAGCTTCGTATTGCCGAGACAGAAAAATATCCTCACGTAACGTTCTTTATGAGCGGTGGACGTGAAGCAGAGTTTCCTGGTGAAACACGTATCTTAATCGATTCACCAAAAGTAGCAACATATGACTTGAAACCTGAGATGAGTGCTTATGAAGTGACGGACGCGTTGCTTGCAGAAATCGAAGGCGATAAGCAAGACGCTATTTTATTAAACTTTGCAAATCCTGATATGGTTGGCCATTCAGGTATGTTAGAACCAACAGTAAAAGCGATTGAAACAGTAGATGAGTGCTTAGGCAAAATCGTAGATGCAATTTTAGCTAAAGGCGGTACAGCAATCATCACAGCAGACCATGGTAATGCTGATGAAGTGATTACGCTTGAAGGTAATCCAATGACGGCTCATACAACGAATCCTGTTCCAGTAATCGTAACCAAACAAGGCTTAGAGCTTCGTGAAGACGGTATTCTAGGAGATCTAGCTCCTACGATGCTTACTCTTCTAGATGTAGCACAGCCAAAAGAAATGACAGGTAAAACATTAATTAAATAATTAATTATAAAGGAGAGTTTTAAAATGCCAGCAATTCTTGACATTTATGCACGCGAAGTATTAGATTCTCGCGGTAACCCAACAGTTGAAGTTGAAGTATATACTGAATCAGGCGCTTTCGGACGTGCTTTAGTACCAAGTGGTGCTTCTACTGGTGAATACGAAGCAGTAGAATTACGCGATGGTGACAAATCTCGCTACCTAGGTAAAGGTGTATTAAAAGCAGTAGAAAACGTAAACGAAATTATCGCTCCTGAATTAGTAGGTATGGACGTAACTGATCAAATCGGTATTGACCGCCTTATGATCGAGTTAGACGGTACTGAAAACAAAGGTAAATTAGGTGCCAATGCTATTCTTGGTGTATCTATGGCAGTAGCTCACGCAGCAGCTGATTTCGTAGGTCTTCCATTATACCGTTACCTTGGTGGATTCAACGCTAAGCAATTACCAACTCCAATGATGAACATCATCAACGGTGGTTCTCATGCTGATAACAACGTTGACTTCCAAGAATTCATGATCTTACCTGTAGGAGCTCCTACATTCAAAGAAGCAATCCGTATGGGTGCTGAAGTATTCCACGCGTTAAAATCTGTTTTATCTGCTAAAGGCTTAAACACAGCTGTAGGTGACGAAGGTGGTTTCGCTCCTAACTTAGGTTCTAACCGTGAAGCATTAGAAGTAATCGTAGAAGCAATCACAAAAGCTGGTTACGAAGCTGGTAAAGACATCCAATTAGGTATGGACGTAGCTTCTTCTGAGTTCTTCAACAAAGAAACTGGTAAATATGACTTAGCAGGCGAAGGCCGTACAGGCGTAACTTCTGCTGAAATGGTAGATTTCTATGAGCAGTTAGTTAACGAATTCCCAATCGTTTCAATCGAAGACGGTTTAGACGAAAATGACTGGGATGGTCACAAACTATTAACTGAGCGCATTGGCGGCAAAGTACAGCTTGTTGGTGACGATCTATTCGTAACAAACACGAAAAAACTTGCTCAAGGTATCGAACAAGGCGTAGGTAACTCTATCCTTATCAAAGTTAACCAAATCGGTACATTAACTGAAACGTTCGAAGCTATCGAAATGGCTAAACGTGCTGGTTACACAGCAGTAGTTTCTCACCGTTCTGGTGAAACTGAAGATGCAACAATCGCTGATATCGCTGTTGCAACAAACGCTGGTCAAATCAAAACTGGTTCTATGAGCCGTACAGATCGTATTGCGAAATACAACCAATTACTACGCATCGAAGACGAGCTAGGTGTTCTAGCTGTATACGATGGCGCTAAATCTTTCTACAACTTAAAAAAATAAGTTGAAAGTATAAAAAACGGATGACGATTGTCATCCGTTTTTTTACGTTAAAATCCGGTGTATTTCACTGCCATTACTTGTACGAGAGGGTTTTTTATGATAAATTAACCTTAGCGTAGTGCGCGTACTTTATCCCCGGTAATGCCAATCAGAAGGGATGAAGAAACCCCGCTGATTGACTATTACTTGGTGTAGGAGGTGTGTCTTAGTGCATACATTGCTGATTACTTTGCTAGTGATTGTTTCAATTGCTTTGATTGTTGTGGTCGTTTTACAATCAAGTAAAACTACTGGATTATCTGGAGCTATTTCCGGTGGAGCTGAAACGTTATTTGGGAAACAAAAAGCACGTGGAATTGACTTAGTTTTACACCGTTTGACAGTAGTGTTATCTATCTTATTCTTTGCGTTAACACTTGCTGTATCTTATTTCAAACTTTAATATGTTACTGGATAGACTGCCACCTAATGCATATGTACTTGGTGTATACCAACTTATGTATTAGGTGGTTTTTTAATGGGCGTGTTGCATACTTTAATTTCATTTTTAAGTAATGATATAATATAGCTTTAGAAAAAAGTACTAAATATAGTATAAAAGCGTAAAAGTTGATGGTCACATCTCTTGTTATGTGATGACCGTCACATAAATACATGTTTTTTTCTATTAGGACTGCAGATATTATAACTAAAAGGAGTTAAATGATATATGAAAATTGCACAACCAAAGCCATTTACATTTGAAGGCGGCGAAAAAGCTGTTTTATTACTTCATGGTTTTACCGGAAATTCTGCTGATGTTCGTATGTTAGGTCGTTTTTTAGAGAAAAAAGGATACACATGCCACGCACCTCATTACAAAGGACATGGCGTAGCGCCTGAAGAACTTGTTCATACTGGTCCAAAAGATTGGTGGAAAGATGTCATGGACGGCTATGAGTTTTTGAAAAGCAAAGGTCATGAAAGTATTGCCGCTGTAGGTCTTTCACTAGGTGGCGTATTTTCACTGAAATTGGGTTACACTGTACCTATAAAGGGTATTGTGCCTATGTGCGCCCCTATGTATATAAAGAGTGAAGAAGTCATGTATGAAGGTGTTTTAGCGTATGCACGCGAATATAAAAAGCGTGAAGGTAAATCGTCTGAACAGATTGAACAAGAAATGGAAGAGTTCAAGCAAACACCAATGAACACATTAAAGTCTTTACAGGAATTAATCGCTGAAGTGCGAAATTCAGTTGATATGATTTATGCACCGACATTTGTTGTACAAGGTCGTCATGATCATATGATTAATACAGACAGCGCCAATATTATTTATAATAGCGTCGAGTCTCCTACAAAAGATATAAAATGGTACGAAGAATCTGGTCATACCATTACCTTTGATAAAGAGCGTGATCAGCTTCACGAGGATGTATATGCATTTTTGGAATCACTTGATTGGTGATAGAGATAATACGAATAAAGAAAAAGGAGGGACATGATGTGAAAGAAGAAAATCAGCCCTATATAAATGAAATATTGGATTTTATGAAAAGGGATAATTACAAACCTTTGACTGTCCAAGAGCTTGCAAAAGAATTTAATACTGAGGATGCAGAGTCATTCAAAGAGTTTGTGAAGGCACTTGTTATTATGGAAGAGAAGGGTTTAATTATCCGAGCAAGAAACGATCGCTACGGGCTGCCGGAACAAATGAATTTTGTCAAAGGGAAAGTAAGCGGACATGCAAAAGGGTTTGCGTTCGTAGTTCCTGAAGAAAAAGATGCGGGTGATGTATTTATTCCCCCTACTGAAACAAACAATGCTATGCACGGAGATATTGTGCTTGCAAGAGTGTCATCAGAATCATCAGGTGCTCGTCGTGAAGGAACCATTGTAAAAATCTTAGAACGAGGTACCCAGCAAATTGTAGGTACGTATACGCAAAGCAAAAATTTTGGCTTTGTGATTGCGGATGACAAAAAAATTGCAGGTGATATCTTTATTCCCAAAGCAGCAAGAAACGGTGCAGTTGAAGGCCATAAAGTAGTAGTAGAACTGACAACCTATCCGGAAGGCCGCATGAACGCAGAAGGAAAAGTTGTTCAAATTCTTGGACATAAAAACGATCCGGGGATCGATATCATTTCTGTTATCCATAAGCACGGTCTTCCTCAAGAATTTCCTGCTGATGCTTTAACACAAGCAATTGATACACCTGAAACAATTGACGAAAAAGATATCGGCAACCGCCGCGATCTTCGTGATCAAGTTATTGTAACCATTGACGGAGCAGATGCAAAAGATTTGGATGACGCCGTAACGGTTACAGAGCTTGAAAATGGAAACTACAAATTAGGCGTCCATATTGCAGATGTAAGTCACTACGTTAAAGAAGGTTCTCCGATTGATGTAGAAGCAGCAGAGCGCGGAACAAGCGTCTATTTAGTAGACCGAGTTATTCCGATGATTCCTCACCGTTTATCTAATGGAATTTGCTCATTAAATCCAAAAGTTAACCGTTTTACGCTTTCTTGTGAGATGGAAATCGATCCACAGGGTGAAGTAGTGAAACATGAGATTTTTGAAAGTGTCATCAAAACGACAGAACGAATGACGTATTCAGACGTTAACAAAATCTTAGTGGATAAAGACGAAGAAGTGTTAGAACGCTACGAGCCAATTGTTCCGATGTTTGAGCGTATGGAAAAGCTGGCAGCTATTCTTCGTAAAAAGAGAATGGATCGCGGTGCCATTGATTTTGATTTCAAAGAAGCAAAAGTATTAGTAGACGATGATGGCCATCCTCACGATGTTATTTTGCGTGAACGTTCGGTTGCTGAAAAGCTAATCGAAGAATTTATGCTAGCGGCGAATGAAACAGTAGCAGAACATTTTCACTGGATGAACGTACCGTTCATTTATCGTATTCATGAAGATCCAGATGCAGAGAAGCTTACTCGTTTCTTAGAGTTCATTACAAACTTTGGTTACACGGTGAAAGGAACAGGAAACGATATTCATCCGCGTGCGCTACAGGATATTTTAGAAGAAGTAAAAGGTACGCCTGAAGAGATGGTTATTTCAACTGTTATGCTTCGTTCGATGAAACAAGCGAAATATGAAGCAGAAAGTTTAGGCCACTTTGGTTTATCAGCTGAGTTCTATACGCATTTTACGTCTCCAATCCGTCGTTATCCGGATTTAATCGTTCATCGTCTAATTCGCACGTATTTAATTGAAGGAAAAACAGATCAGCAAACGCAAGAAAAATGGC
The DNA here is from genome assembly GCF_056099005.1 of Priestia sp. 53B2. Lineage (NCBI taxonomy): Bacteria > Bacillati > Bacillota > Bacilli > Caryophanales > Bacillaceae > Priestia > Priestia sp. 53B2. The sequence goes on along the minus strand of NZ_JBLZXA010000009.1, from coordinate 112,043 downwards.
GCGAGCTTCTGCCTGATGTTGCTGAGCATTCTTCTAATATGGAACGTCGTTCAGTTGACGCTGAGCGGGAAACGGACGATATGAAAAAAGCTGAGTTTATGGCTGATAAAGTTGGGGAAGTATTTAATGGTATTATTAGCTCTGTTACTAACTTTGGAATGTTCGTGGAGCTAGAAAATACGATTGAAGGTTTAGTTCACGTCAGTGACTTAACAGATGACTATTATCGTTACGACGAACGTCACTATGCGATGATTGGAGAAAAAACGGGCAATGTCTTCCGAATTGGAGACGAAATTGAAGTGAAAGTCGCCGATGTGAATAAAGACGAGCGTTCAGTTGACTTTATTATTGTAGGAATGAAAGAAAGTCGCAAACGCTTATCTAAAGACCGTCCTAAAGTGATTAAAGCAAAACAAAAGTCACGCAAAGATGACAAAGGAAAAGGTCGCGAGGGCAGCCGAAGCAAAAATGAAGAGTGGTCTACTCAAAAGCCAAAGAAGAAAAAGAAAAAGAGATTCTTCGAGGGTGCCCCAAATGTTAAGCGCAAAAAGAAAAAGCGTAAATAATCGAAATCGACAGCAGTGAAGCAGAAGGGTATTCCTTCTGCTTCAAAACAGCTCCATTAAACGTTTTAGTTGTTGTTTAGATTTCCATACAGTAAAATGATACATAATATCATACATATACGTAAGTACGGCTGAAGGGAAGGAACGTTTTATGCCAAAAGGTGAAGGGAAATTAATTGCACAAAACAAAAAAGCCCGCCACGACTTTTTTATTGAAGAAACATATGAGACGGGTATTGTTCTACAAGGAACGGAAATTAAATCAATTCGTAATGGGCGTGTAAATTTAAAGGACTCTTTTGCTCGTGTGCAAAATGGAGAAGTATTTCTACACAATATGCACGTTAGTCCTTACGAACAAGGAAATCGATACAATCATGAGCCGTTGCGTACACGAAAGCTATTGCTGCATAAGCGTGAAATCAGCAAGCTAATTGGCTATTCAAAAGAAACGGGTTATTCATTAGTTCCTTTAAAAGTGTATTTAAAAAATGGATACGCAAAGGTTTTACTAGGGCTTGGTAAGGGTAAAAAGAAATATGATAAGCGTGAAGACTTAAAGCGAAAAGAAGCGAAGCGCGATATCGAACGAGCATTTCGTGATCGTCAAAAGATGTGACATTACAAAATCTTACAATTGCAAAATGCTCATTTTGTGATATAATAAGTATTGTTATCAGTTAGATTTCATTTTGCACACTGAAGTCGCTATCTGATGTAAGATTTTTTCTTGCACATTCCGACTCCCTTTTATATGGGGACGTTACGGATTCGACAGGGGTAGTTCGAGCTTAGGTTGCGAGTCGAGGAGATGGCCTCGTTAAAACATCAACGCCAATAATAACTGGCAAATCTAACAATAACTTCGCTTTAGCTGCATAATAGTAGCTTAGCGGTTCCTCCCTCCATCGCCCATGTGGTAGGGTAAGGGACTCACTTTAAGTGGGCTACGCCGGAGTTCGCCGTCTGAGGACGAAGGAAGAGAATAATCAGACTAGCGACTGGGACGCCTGTTGGTAGGCAGAACAGCTCGCGAATTATCAATATGCCAACTACACTCGTAGACGCTTAAGTGGCGATATTTCTGGACGTGGGTTCGACTCCCACCGTCTCCACCAATACATATTGTATGGTGGCTTACCTTACTTATAACAGGAGTTAATCAAATGTATGTTCTTCATTTGATTAACTCCTTTTTAATTTATGATTTATGTAAAATTGAAAAAAGCAGGAAAGAAATAAAAGGATGCCTCTTACACAAAGAGACATCCTTTTACTTTTGTTTAAGCTGAACAAAAAGCAGCATAAGAAAGGAAAGAAAGACGATTGAAATAACCCATAGCCAAGCGAGATTCATGTTTCCAGAGTCAATCGCTACGTAGATAGCGGTAGGCACAGTTTGAGTTTCATCTGGAATATTGCCAGCAAACATCAAAGTGGCTCCAAACTCTCCGAGTGCTCTTGCCAGGCTTAGCACTCCTCCTGTTACGATGGCTTGAGAAGCTAAAGGGATGGAAATAAAGAAAAAGACTTTCCATTCGCTTGCACCATCTACTCGAGCTGCGTCTTCAATTTCGTAATCTACGCCTTGAAAGCCTGTTTTGGCAGATTGATACATAAGCGGAAACGCAACGACAACAGATGCAATAACAGCTGCCCACCATGTGAAAATAACAGGTTGTTGAAAAAACCATTCAATTGCCCGGCCGAGCAGGCTGTGTTTCCCGAATATGACAATCAATAAAAATCCAACAACGGACGGAGGGAGCACCAACGGGAGCATTAACGCCGTTTCAATCATCACTTTTCCCTTAAAGTGTTTCCTGGATAACAGTTTTCCTATAACAGTGCCTAAAATAATAACGACAAATCCTGCTACTAATGCAATTTTAAGCGATAGCTGAAGAGGAGATAAAAATTCTTGAATCATAGCGGCCTCAATTTGCAGTGAAACCGTATTTCTTTAAAGTGTCAAGAGCCGTCTTACTTTGTAAAAATTGATAAAAAGCTTTTGCTTCTTGTGGATGTTTGGAATCCTTAATAACGCCTACAGGATATACAATTGGTTTGTGAGTGCTATTATCTGCAGTAGCGACAATCTTCACCTTTTTTGAAATCAAGGCATCGGTTTTATAAACCACCCCAGCTTCAACGTTTCCTGTCTCCACGTAGGAAAGCACCTGGCGTACGTCTTTCGCATAGACGGTTTTTGGCTCAATGTTTTTCCAGACGTTCATGTGTTCAAAAGTCTCCTTCGCATACTGTCCGGCAGGAACGGATTCTGGTATTCCAAGTGCAATTTTTTGAACAGTCGTCTTTGATAGATCTTCAAAATTTGTGATAGCAGACGTATTATTCTTTGGCACGATAAGCACAAGGTCATTGCCAACCAAGTCAATACCATTTTCCTTGGAGATAGCTCCTGCTTTTACTAGTGCATCAAACTTGTCTTCTGCTGCTGAAAAAAATAAATCAACAGGTGCGCCGTTTGTAATTTGCTGTTGCAGCGAGCCTGAAGCTCCAAAATTAAATTTCAAGTCTATATTTGGATGCTTTTTTTCATATTGCTTTTGAATATCAGTGAGCGCATCTTTTAAGCTGGCCGCAGCGGATATCGTTAAGCTGATGTTTTTGTGCTGAGCTGCGGATTGATCGGTATTTGTTTCGTTCGAACAAGCAGCAGTAAACATAATTAAAAATAATAGTGCGAATAAGGGTTTAAAGTATTGTTGCATCGTGTCACCTCAATTAGTTGTAGTAAAGCAATTTAGTATAACTATATCACGTTCATTTAAAATTTGACTTCTTAAAAAGAAAACAGCGACTTGAAAGGGGGAAAACTTTCAAGTCGCTGCTTCATTTATTCTTCCAACGCTTTGCCCATTCCTTTTAAAAAGTGAAGCCCAAATCCAATTGCACGATTGACATCTGGATCGTTTAGCGCTTTTATAAGAGCTAATGCACTTACTTTTTTTCCTGTTTTTACATATTCATTCGCTTCGTTCATACCAGCTGTTGCGCTATTTACAAGTTTAGCGGTTACCTCTGGATCTGCCTTCATCAAACCGCTGCTTGCCCCCATAAGAGTATTAATTAAATTGGTTACCGGTTCTCTGGAAATTTGATGAAGCGCAATTTTTGAGATTTTTTCTTTCGCTTGAATCATTGAATCAGCAGCTTCAAGAACACCCATGTCGTTAAGTTCGCCAACAATACCGAGAATACGGTTCAACGCTTCTTCATTATCTGCCAGCAGAGAAGTTAAATCTTCTAATTTTTGTTGTTTTTCTTCTTCCTCGCTTAGAAGAGGTTTCTTAATTTCTGTAATAGGTTGTGCCATCTTTTCTCCTCCTATTTACTTGTTAAATGGACGTAGCCAGGACGGTTCCATTTACGCTGAACCTCGACCCCATTTTGAGGATGACGTTTTTTGTTACGCGGATTTGTAGACGGTAAAGGCGTTTCTCCACCTTTACTTAATACTTCCATCCGTACTTTTGTTTGTTTGTAAGCCGGCGTATTTGTTCGTTGGTCGACTGCAGGTCCCGTCAAGAAGTTAATAGCCGAATCTTTATGAACAGAGTGCATTGGAAGATACAGCTCATTTGCTTTTACTCGCTCTGTAATTAATGCCTGTACTTTTACTGCTCCAAACGGTGAGATTAATCTGACAAGCGAACCTTCTTCAATTTCACGCTCCTTGGCAAGCTGAGGTGAAATTTCTACAAATACTTCCGGTACTTTTGATTGGATGCCGCTCGATTTATTGGTCATATTCCCTTCATGAAAATGTTCTAACATTCTTCCATTATTAATGTGTAGATCATACTCTTCTGGGAATTCGGCAGGAAGTACCCAATGTGATAAAGCAAAGCGCGCTTTTTTATCTGGGAAATTAAACCCATCGACGTAAAGTAACGGCGTGCTTTTTCCCTCTAAGCTCCCCCATAAGAAGCTATTCCAGCCTTCAAGGTTTTCGTAGCTGGCTTGGCTGAATAGGGGTGATAGACTAGCCATTTCTGCGAAGATATCACCAGGATGTGTATACGTCCAGTTCGCACCTAAGCGGTTGGCAATCTCTTGAACAATCCACCAATCCGGCTTTGAATCACCGAGCGTTGGTAATGCTTGATACAATCTTTGGACACGTCGCTCCGTATTGGTAAACGTTCCATCTTTTTCAAGAGAAGGAACAGCAGGGAGTACAACATCAGCATATTGAGCCGTTCTCGAAAGGAAAATGTCTTGGACGACAAAAAAATCTAAATTTGATAATATTTCGTGTACGTGGTTAGCATTTGAATCAACAAGAGCCATATCTTCTCCGACAAGGTACATGGCCTTCATTTTTCCTTCATCAATTGAATGCAGCATTTGAATATTATCAAGCCCTGGCTTATCTTTAATTTTTACACCGTATGCTTTTTCAAATTTCGCTCGGGCGACTGAGTCTGTGACGTGCTGATAGCCCGGAAGCCAAGCAGGAAGAGTTCCCATATCACATGCTCCTTGGACGTTATTGTGGCCTCGGAGCGGATAAGCGCCTGCTCCAGGGCGTCGATAGTTTCCAGTAGCAAGCAACAGGTTTGAGATAGCCGCTGATGTATCAGAGCCTCCCGTATTTTGCGTTACGCCCATGCCCCACAGCACACAGGTTCCATCGGCGTCTCGAATCATTTCAGCTATTTGAATGAGCGTTGCTGCTGGAATACCCGTAATTTGTTGAGCATATTCAAGCGTGTACTTTTCAAGCAAAGAGTTAAAGTCTTCAAAATAGTTGACGTTTTCTTGGATGAATTTTTCATTGTGCCATCCTTGGTCAATCATGTATTTTGTTACAGCCATTAGCCATACTTGGTCTGTACCTTGTTTTGGACTGATAAAAATGTCAGAGCGTTCAGCCATTTCGTTTTTGCGCAAATCTGCGACGATTAGTTTTTGGTCATGAAGCTTATGCGCGCGTTTAATACGAGTTGCTAATACAGGGTGACCTTCAGCAGGGTTAGCTCCAACGATGATAACCAGTCCAGCTTTTGCGATGTCTTTTATCGTGCCGGCATCGCCTCCCATTCCCACTGTTCGAAATAATCCATCAGTTGCAGGAGACTGACAGTAGCGAGAGCAGTTGTCTACGTCATTTGTTTCAAACATTTGGCGAGCCAGCTTTTGAATAACATAGTTTTCTTCGTTTGTAATCTTAGAAGAAGAAATAAAACCAACTGATCCATGTCCATACTGCTGATTAATAGAGCTTAACCTGCTTGCTACTAAGTCGAGGGCTTCTTCCCATGACGACTCTACAAATGCGCCATTTTTTCGGATTAAAGGCTTAGTAATACGTTTTTCAGAGTTTACAAAATCCCAGCCGAATTTTCCTTTCACACAGGTTGAAATAGCATTTGCGGGAGCATCAGAGCTAGGCTGAACTTTAAGGATTTCACGGCCTTTTGTCCATACTTCAAATGAACATCCAACTCCGCAAAATGTACAGACAGTTTTTGTTTTTTTCGTGCGTGTTTCGCGCATAGCGGCTTCCACTTCTGAAACAGCAAAAATTCCGCTGTATCCAGGTTCTACTTCTTTAACTAAATCAATCATTGGGTTTAAAACGTCTTTTGGAAGTCCAGTCATAAATCCAGCTTCTCCAAGCATGGATTTTTCCATTAAGGCATTACAAGGGCATACCGTTACACATTGACCGCAGCTCACACAAGAAGATTCATTGATTGCTACACCGTCATCCCAGAGAACGCGGGGACGTTTCGCTTCCCAGTCGATAGAGAGTGTTTCATTAACTTGAAGATTTTGACAAACCTCTACGCATTGTCCACAAGCAATGCATTGATTAGGGTCATAACGGTAGAACGGATGAGACATATCGACTTCATTCTCTGAGGCTTTTGGCGTATAGGGGTATTTTTGATGTTCAATCTCCATCATTTCGGCTGTGTTATGTAATTTACAGTTTCCATTGTTATTGTCGCAAACGGTGCAGTATAGCAAATGATTCTCTAATAAACGATCCATAGCTTCCGTCTGTGCCGCTTTTGCGGGTTCTGATTGTAATTCAATCTTCATGCCGTTTTCAGCTTTTGTAGAACAAGAACGAACTAACTCGCCATTCATTTCAACGATACATGTGTCACAAGTTTGAATAGGATCCACTTCAGGAACATAACAAATCTGAGGGTGCTCAATGCTTTGCTGATTAATAATTTCGAGTATGGTAGAGCCTGAAGCTGCTTTGTATTCGTTGCCATTTATATGAACAGTGATGGTTTCACGACTCATTTGTTTTCCTCCTTTATATAAAAACAAAAAACCACCATGAATACACACGCCTAATTAAATAAGGGAAGTGCAATCATGGTGGAATAGTTTACTAGCAGGTCTTACTAATATGCCAATCCGGCCCATTTATATCGTTAAGAAAAAGTGATAGAGTAATAACAATTCATTATTATTATTATTCCATCTCGGTTATTTATAATTATATCGCTACGTTTTTAAATGCACAACTTTTTTAAATACCCAACTCTCTTCAAAAGTTTTGCTGCAAAGATTTTAGGCTTTTATTTTTTGAAGTGTTGATTTATGATAAAAAAACTGTAGGAATAAAATGCACAATTTAATTTTAATCGGTGGGAGAGCGTTGATTATGTCAAAAACTATTCATGAATTTAATGATATTATTCGGAAGCTTCGAAAAGATTTATTTGGAAAAGGACCGGAAAGAATACATACGGTTTTTGTTGAAAATATGGCTGTCTCAACACTGTATGGAAATTTAACTCCGACAGAAACATTTATTGCAAGCACTGCTGAAGGATGTGACATGGTTCATCTAGCTCGAACAAAAATGATCCAAGATGTATATGCATCGAATCCGCCGGAAGGGCTAGAAGAATTGGTAGGAGCAAAGTTGGTTAATTTATTTTCAGATATGAAAATAAAAGAAAATATAGCGGTTTCCGTATTCGTTTTTGATAAAAACATTATTTAAAAAAGGAGACATCACATGAACTCGACCGTTAAGAAGCGTACAGTTCTTAGATTTAAAAATGGTCAAATGGAAAGCGTAGAAGATAAAATTGTAACGGAGTTTCCTGTGACTGTGAAAATTAATGAAGAAGAGTTTGTCACGATGGTATGTAGCCCACAATACATTGAAGATATGGTAATTGGCTATTTAGCATCTGAAGGGGTTATTCGAGCATATAAAGACATTAAAAACATATGGGTTCAAGAAAAAGAAGGGTATGTTCATGTTACAATAGATAAATTAAACCCGTATTTTCAAAACCTTCAAAATAAACGATATATCACGTCTTGCTGCGGGGCGAGCAGACAAGGGTTTGTCTTTATAAATGATGCGCTGACTGCTAAAAAAATGAACGATATATCGGTAGAACTTTCAATTAAGGATTGTTTTCAATTGATGAATAAGCTGCAGCAATCTGCTGCTACGTTTCAAGAAACGGGTGGCGTTCATAACGCTGCCATTTGTGATAAAAATGGTTTTATGCTTAGCAGAATGGACATTGGTAGGCATAATGCTCTAGATAAACTATACGGGTATTGCTTAAAACACCATATTTCAATTAGAGATAAAGTAGTCGTTTTCAGCGGCCGTATTTCGTCAGAAATTTTGTTGAAAGTAGCGAAGATCGGGTGTGAAGTGGTTCTTTCAAAATCTGCTCCGACTGAACTTGCTTTAAATCTAGCAGAAGAATTGGGAATTACAACGGTAGGGTTTATTCGAAATGATTCGTTGAATATTTATACATGCCCGGAAAGAATTTTAAGAGAGAGTTAATCTGCTGTGGAGAAGCTGACAGCTAGAGAGAGGAGAGATGAGGCAGATGTCATACGCTATAGTTGATACTTTAAAGCGTCCTTTACGAGACTTGCGTTTGTCAGTAACAGATCGCTGTAACTTTCGCTGTCGATATTGTATGCCTGAAGAAATTTTTGGAGCAGACTATCCATTTTTACCTGCCGAAAACATTCTTTCGTTTGATGAATTAGAGAGACTCACTAGATTATTCGCATCGCTAGGAGTAAAAAAAGTGCGTATAACGGGAGGAGAGCCGCTGTTAAGAAAAGGCTTGCCAGATCTAATCAATCGTCTGAAGCAAATTGAGGGTATAGATGATATTGCCATAACAACAAACGGTTCACTGTTAAAGAAGCATGCAGAAGCCTTATCAAAAGCGGGATTATCAAGAGTGACCGTTAGCTTAGACTCGCTTGATGAAGTGAGGTTTCAAGAGCTGAATGGAAACCGAGGAAGCGTAAAACGAGTATTAGAAGGAATAGAAGCAGCAGCTCTTGTGGGGATTTCAGTCAAAATAAACATGGTTGTCCAAAAAGGCAAGAATGAGCAGGATATTCTTCCGATGGCCCAATATTTTAAAGACAAAAAACATACGCTGCGTTTTATTGAATATATGGATGTTGGAAATTCAAACGGATGGAAAATGGATGAGGTTATAACAAAGAAACAAATTCTTGATATAGTTGGACAAGAAATGCCTCTTGAAGAAATTCCACCTCATTATACGGGAGAAGTAGCCACCAGGTATCGGTACGTCGGGACAGAAGAGGAAATTGGTATCATTTCATCTGTCACAGATTCATTCTGTTCCACTTGTTCACGCGCAAGAGTATCGGCTGAAGGAAAGCTCTATACCTGTTTGTTCGCGTCAAAAGGATATGACCTCCGCACACTGATACGGTCAGAAGCATCTGATCATACTGTTTGTGACACCATTTCTGATATCTGGAATCATCGGAAAGATCGTTACTCAGACGAACGAGCTAACGGAGGACAGGTCCAAGGCGCTGAAAAAGTGGAAATGTCTCATATTGGTGGATAATTCAAAAAAGCTTTATACATGCCAATCACTGCGATGATTCACATTTATAAAAGTGGGATCTTCTGCTGAAAAAGGCACGCGAAGGACGTTTGTCTGATTCAACAATTGCGTAAGCCTTCTTTCACCTTGTGTAACGAGTTGTTCAATAAGAGGAAGCGTTCTACGGTGATAGAGTGCTAGAAGCGGGTGAATGTGATCAGGCTGAACAGGAAGAACAATGTCAGGTGAGTCCGTTTGAGTCAGTGTGATCATGTGATGAACAAACTCAGCATTAATAAAAGGAATATCGCAAGAAAGAATAAAGAACCATTCAGCGCAGCAATCGATAACAGTTAAAGCGTGATGAATTGCATACAAAGGACCTTGATACGGGCATTTTTCAACTGCAAATGCAACATCCTTTCTTTGGAAATAAGGGAGTAAATCTTGGTTGGTAGACACAAGTATAGGTGTGACGTGATTTTCTTTTAATGCATCTATACTATATTCGTAAAATGATTTCTTGTTATAGGTTTCAAACATTTTTGGTTGACCGTAGCGAGAAGATTTTCCTCCTGCTAATACAATGCCGGCAATGGACATTTATTAAATACCTCCATCAAAATATATTTGTATATTTATGCAAAAAAAAGCCTCCGTAAAGCAGCGTAGCTTTATGTGTATAATAGCATGTTTTTAAAGAAATATCTTTGACGAAGGAATAGATAGTGAAGTCAGAGATTGAATGAGAAAGGGAGAGAAAAGAGTGACAGAACGTTATTCACGTCAGCAGCTTTTCCAGCCCGTTGGAAACAAAGGGCAGCAGCAAATTAGAAGTAAGCATGTTTTAGTTGTAGGTGCAGGGGCTCTAGGCAGCGCTAGCGCAGAAGCCCTCGTGCGTGCTGGAATTGGAAAATTGACTCTTGTAGATCGTGATTATGTAGAATGGAGTAATCTACAGCGGCAGCAGCTTTATACAGAACAAGATGCGCAAAACAAACTACCTAAAGCTGTAGCAGCAAAAAATCGTTTGCGTCAAATAAACACGGAAGTGAAGATTGAAGCGCTGGTGATGGATGCTCAGCCTGCTAATTTAGAAAGTATCGTCCAAACAGCCGATGTGATCATCGATGCGACAGACAACTTCGACATCCGTTTTATTTTAAATGATTTGTCACATAAGTATGAAGTTCCTTGGATATACGGCTCATGTGTAGGGAGTTATGGCACCACTTATACCGTTATCCCAAATGTAACCCCTTGTCTGCACTGCATATTGAAAAAAGTGCCTGTCGGAGGAGCAACCTGTGAGACAGCAGGAATTATTAGCCCCGCTGTTCAAATCGTGGCAGCCTATCAAATAACCGAAGCATTAAAAATTTTAGTCGAAGATGTTGAAGCTTTGCGCCACACATTTCTAACCTTTGACGTCTGGAATAATCAGCACGCTGAATTTAAGACGGGCAAAATGAAAAGTGATAAATGTTCTTCTTGCGGATCGGCCCAAACATATCCGTACTTAGCGTATGAAAATCAGCTTAAAACAGAAGTTCTGTGCGGCAGAGAGACGGTTCAAATCAGACCCTCGCAGCGCCATCTGTACAACTTCGATGAATTGGAAAAACGGTTAAAAAAACAGGGGGAAGTGGACCGCAATCCATATCTTCTGTCATGTCAGCTTCCAGAGCATCGCTTTGTAATTTTTCAAGATGGCCGTGTATTTATTCATGGAACGAATGATATTCAATTTGCGAGAAGCTTATATTATCGTTTACTAGGATGAGTAAAGGAGTGAAAAGAATGAGAGAAAAGCGAACTCCTATCCCTGTCGGAGAATGCGTTGGACGAGTGATGCAGTATGCAAAAAACAGAAAGCAAGAAATCATTGCGCTTGAAGAAGCTCACGGCAGATTTTTAGCTGAAGATTTAATAGCAGATCATGATATTCCTGCTTTTGATCGTTCTCCATATGATGGTTTTGCCGTTCGGTCGCAAGATACGAAAGAAGCATCATCACTTCATCCAGTAGAACTGGCTGTTCGAGGAGAAATAGGAGCGGGTTCTGTTTTTGAATCTACAGTCAACGCGATGCAGGCTGTGCGTATTATGACAGGAGCTCCTATTCCCAAAGGCTGCGATGCGGTTGCGATGCTTGAAGTAACAAAAGAATATACGAAAGACAATCAGCCGATCGTTCAAATCAAGCGTTCGTTTAACAGCGGAGATAACATTTCTTTTCAAGGAGAAGAAACAATAAAAGGCACTGTGTTAGCTTCAAAAGGAACGTATATCACTCCGGGAGTAGCTGCTCTTTTAGCCACATTTGGCTATAGTAACGTAGCTGTCTTCAAAAAACCTGTAGTTGGATTACTTGCAACTGGAAGTGAACTAGTAGAAGTGAGTGATCCTGTTGAACGGGGCAAAATTCGTAATAGCAATGCTCATATGCTTCGTGCCCAAATTGAAAAAGCTGGAGGCGAAGTGAACTATTTTGGTATTATGCCTGATGATTTAAGTCAGTGCTACAATGCGGTAAAATTTGCACTATCAGAAGTGGACATGCTGATTACAACGGGCGGCGTTTCAGTAGGAGACTATGATTATCTACCAGATGTGTATAAGCAATTACAAGCTGAAGTTCTTTTTAATAAAATAGCGATGAGACCAGGCAGTGTAACAACAGTTGCTCGTATGGAAGAAAAGCTTTTATTTGGCCTCTCGGGAAACCCTACAGCGTGCTATGTCGGTTTTGAACTTCTGGCTCGTCCGGTAATCAGTACATATGCGGGTAAAAGAACCCCTCATCTTCGGAAAGAGAAAGCTTTGTTAGGAAAGGACTTCTTAAAGCCAAATCCTTTTATGCGATTTGTATCTGGCAGGCTTTCATACAGGGAAGGACAGCTGATTGCTTCTCCATTAAGCTTTACAAAATCTAGTGCTGTTTCTTCTTTAGCTCATGCGGATACGTTAATTATATTTCCTGGAGGGACGAGAGGATACAAAGAAGGAATGCTGGTTGACGTCTTATTACTAGATGACGTGCGGGGAAGTGAATGGCCTTGGTAGCTTGTTGTACCGTTTTACAAGTAGTTGGATTTCAAAACAGCGGAAAAACTACTTTAGTGGAAAAGCTAATTAAAAGAGCGAAACAATTCAATCTATGTGTAGGTTCTATTAAGCACCATGGACACGGCGGACCTCCAGATAGCATCAGTGAGCTAAAAGACAGTCATCGCCACCAGCAAGCAGGTGCCGATGTGACAGGTGTAGAGGGAGGTGGAATCCTTCAGCTTACGGCAGGTAGTAAAGACTGGAGCCTAAAAAAGCTGATTGATTTTTATCAATTTTTCTCGCCAGATGTCATTTTTGTTGAAGGATATAAAAAAGAATCCTATCCAAAAGCAGTCTTGATTCGAAGTGAAGAAGATCTTGTTCCGCTTTCCTCTCTAACCAATATTATATGCGTGATTAGTCACGTTCCGCTTAAAAAAGAAGTGCAGGGAGCATATCCAATATTTCACTTACAAGAAGACGAGCTTTATCTTAATTTTTTATTGAAAGAAGTGGGGGAAAGAAGATGAACCAGCACTTATTTGAAGTAGTAAATCAGCCAATTGCCGTAGATGAAATAATTAAAAAAGTTTCTAGAAGAGACGCGGGAGCTATTACGACATTTATTGGAACGGTAAGGGAATTTACAAAAGGCAAGAAGACGCTCTCTCTTGAATATCAAGCCTATGTGCCAATGGCAGTGAAAATGCTTAGCCAAATTGGTGACGAAATTCAGGAAAAATGGCCCGATGCTTTGACAGCTATTACTCATCGAATTGGGAAGCTTGATATAACAGAAGTCGCAGTAGTTATTGCCGTTTCTTCTCCGCATCGCAAAACAGCTTATGAAGCAAACGAGTATGCTATTGAACGTATCAAGCAGATTGTGCCAATTTGGAAAAAGGAATTTTGGGAAGACGGAACAAAATGGATTGGAGATCAGTTAGAAACGAAAGAATATCCTGAAGGAAAGCCATTGAAGGAGATGTAAAAATGATTAACGTCTTATTTTTCGCTGCTATACGTGAAGAGGCTGGAGTGGAACAAGTAACAGTTGATAAGCAAGATATAACAGTGAAGGAATTAAAGGAGTATTTGCAAAAAACGTATAAGCTGTCCTCTCTGAAGCAAACGATGACAGCAGTCAACGAAGAGTTTGTAACAGATGAAGAAACCATTGGAACGGGAGATACCGTCGCATTTATTCCGCCCGTTAGTGGAGGATAAAAAAAGGTGCTGAATATACAGCACCTTTTTTATTATCTAAATTGAGCTACTTTTTCGATTGGTAAACGTACAGACGGGTAACCGCTATTTGCTGCTTTGCCGATTGAAAGTAACATAACCGGTGCATAGCGCTCTTTGTCTAAACCGAATGCTTCGGCAATTTGATCTTTTTCATAACCGCCAATAGCGTTTGTATCATAACCGTGAGCACGTGCAGCAAGCATTAACTGCATGGATACTAAACCGCCGTCAATTAATACTGTTTCTTTATTTACTTCTTTAGAAGCAGCTGCGTAGTGCGCTTTGATTTTAGGAATTTGCATGTCTCTAATTTCTTGTGGCATATAGCCTAGTTCAACAGCTTTATCGTAAATTTCATCTAAATTTTCTTCACTTTTTAAATCGCCGAATATCGCAATAACAGCTGCTGATGTTTCTACTTGTGATTGATTAAATTTAGCAAGCGGAGCTAATGTTGCTTTTCCTTCAGGGCTATCAATTACTAGAAAGCGCCAAGGCTGTGCATTAACAGAAGAGGGAGCTAGCGTCGCTTCTGTTAAAATTTCTTTCATTTCTTCACGGCTGATTTTGACAGATGGATCGTAATAACGAATAGATCTGCGCCCTGTAATAATATCTTGGAAATCATTGTTTAGTGTTTTTGTTTGTGTCATGATGAACTCTCCTTTATCTTAAAAATGTTATGACCGTTCAATGGCCGAAATGTTTACTTTTAAACGCTCGAGCATTTTGGAAAGCAGCAGCTGTTCTTCTTCGCTGAAATCTTTAAATGCTTCATCAATAAAGCGAGCTTTTTCGTTTCGAAATGTACCGATTTTTTCATGTCCGCTTTTCGTAAGCTTTACAAATGTTACGCGGTTGTCATCAGGATTTTTACGGCGTGATACAACATCTCTTTCTTCGAGCTGCTTTAAATGCCTTGTAATTGCAGCATTGTCAATGTTTACTTGCTGTTGAAGCGCCTTTTGACTCATTTCACCTGTTTCATAAAGCTGATGTAAAATATCAAGACGTGATTGGCTAACACCGGTACAATGCTCAAACTTTTGATTAATTTGTTTATTAACTTCTTGCAGAGCATACAGAACATTTGCTTTTTCAGAACATGAATGTGACAAGAAAGTCGCTCCTTTTTCTATGATATTTATTGATGAATTAATATTTGATACATCAATGTTTGATATATCAACTAATATAAAATAAATAAAAGTGAAAGTCAAGAAAGTGAACGTTCTTTTTTTACAAATAATAAAGAGAGATTGAGACATAACGAAATCAATTCAATATAAAGACGAAGAAATGGGATAAATGAGCCCGTATGGACCGCTTGTGACAAGGCAGTTGATTTCCGTGCAAGGCTCCGCTTTCCGCGGGCGGCCGGTGAGCCTCCTCGTTGCTTGCGCTCCTGCGGGGTCTCACCTTTTTCGCTGTTCCCGCAGGAGTCTTCGCCTTGCCCTCCAATCAACTGCTAGAAGGAACGAAACAGATAAAATCTACGTTCACCATAACAAAAAAAACCAACCACTAATCAAACAGTTTGATTAGTGGTTCGTTTTTCACTTCAGCTAAACTATTTTTGTCTCAGCCTCTTTAAGCTGAATGATTTTTTTTGCTAATTTGTTCATGCGTATAGGGAGATAGAAACGGAATACGCTTGATAATCAAATCGTGAATCCAGAATAATCGCTGAATAAGAGGAGCTGTTTTAGCTGAAACGTATATAATAAAGCATCCGATAGCTCCCGCAATCACCATGCCCCCAAGTACATCTGCTGGATAGTGAACGCCTACGTAAATACGTGAAAGGCCCGAAATGATAGCCCATATAAAAATGATGCTTCTCCATTTGTTTTTTCGTAACCACATGATCCAAGCAGCTGAAAAGACTAAAATCGAATGATCACTCACGAAAGATGAATTAGCCGGGTGCGGAATCAGCTTATGAACGTGATGAGTCACAAACGGACGCGGGTGGTAATACACCAGGTGAATGACTTCATTAATACATAGAGAAAGTACAATTGTAAACAACATGTATAAAGCCGTATAACGGTGATAAATTGTTCTTTCTGTTTTTCCGCTAAACCAAAGCAAAAGCAAACAAGCCATTATAAAATAAGGAACGCTATTCGTGATGATAATCATTACAGAATCCATTGCGCTGGATTTACCAGCAAACGAGTTAATCCATTGAAATACTTCGTAATTGAGGTTCATTTGTTTTCTCCTTATGCAGTACTTTTCACTCTTAGTTTAGATTGACACTCTAAAAAAACGATGAATTTCACATTAAAAATCAATTAAAATCCGAAATTTAAGGGCATTTAATGATATAAAAAGGAGAGGAAGAAACTGCTTTTAGAATAGGAGATGAAACAGTTGAAAAAGGTTTTATTTTTACCTCTTCTAAAAATGCCTTCTGGCCATCATCAAGTGGCAGAGGCGTTAATGGATATATTGGAAAGAAGAACAACAAATATTTGTTATAAAAAAATAGATTTATTAAGCTATACAAACGAACTATTAGAAAAAGTGGTCACAGGCACATATTTGAAATGGATTCGTTATGCTCCAGAAACGTACAATATGGCATACAAACATCTCTTTTATGAACCGCCTGTTCATTCATTCAAATGGTATCATCACGTATTCGCAAAAAAAATGGAGCACTTAGTTAAAGAAGAAAATCCGGATTTAATTATATGCACACATGGGTTTCCTTCTTATTTGCTCAGTCAATTAAAAGCAAAAGGCAAGTGCTATGTTCCTATTATAAATGTCTACACGGATTTCTTTATTAATAATTTATGGGGGAAAGAAGAGATTGACTTTCACTTTCTCCCTAGTGAAGAAGTAAAAAAAGGACTTCGTGCTCAAAGTGAAATTCCACTTCAAAATATGATGGTCACAGGAATACCGGTACATGAAAAAATAACAAAAACAAGAACATTTAAGCATCCTGGTAACCGAAATATTTTAATTGCTGGAGGCAGCAGCGGCTTAGGCAATATTATGGATTTCTACAATGATTTAAAAGATGCGCGCCATTTTCATTACTTTGTCTTATGCGGTAAAAATCAAAAGTTATATGAAGAAATCAAGGGATGGGAATTACAGCACGTTACACCAATTCCGTACATTTCATCACGCACAGAAATGAATGAACTGTATGAACGAGTGGATGCTATTGTAACAAAGCCAGGTGGTATCACGGTCAGTGAAGCTCTTCGCAAGAATTTACCGATTTTTGTTCATTCTGCTTTACCAGGTCAAGAAGAAGTGAATTTACGCTATTTAACAGAACGAAACTTAGTTCAAGAACTAAAGGCGGATCAATCGTTAGAAAGTCAGCTGCAGGCAGTCCTGCAGGATGCTGATAAAATGAGCACATTATATAACGCGATTGCTGCTTACCATAAAGAAATCGAAGCACAAACGCCTGAAGAACTTTTAGCAGTAGTCAATTGGATTTTAGGTGAAAAGCAAACGATGGGTCTTCATGCGTAAAACATTCATGTTTACAAACAATAAGGATAAGCTAAAAGACAAGTATGTTGAAAAAGTAGGATTTAGATAAAAAAACAAACATCTTTTGAAAAAGGTGTTGTTTTTTTATCTAAAGAAGCTATTCTTTCACTTAAGACATGTGGTGAGAGGTGTATAACATGAAAGAGAAAATTTTAATTGTGGAAGATGAAGCGCAAATTGCGAAAGTGTTAAAGATTGAATTGGAATTTGAAGATTATGAAGTAGATGTTGAGTACGACGGGAAAGCGGGGTTAGAGACGGCAATATCCGCTCAATATGACCTCATTTTGCTAGACGTGATGCTTCCAAGTCTGAGCGGTATTGAGGTGTTAAGAAGACTTCGGAAAGCGGAAGTATTTACGCCAGTTATTTTATTAACTGCCAGAAATACGACGCTAGATAAGGTAATGGGCTTAGACCAAGGGGCTAATGATTATGTTACAAAACCGTTTGAAATTGAAGAACTGTTAGCACGGGTTCGCTCTTGTATTCGCTATCGTTCGCTCGTAGAAGCATCAGGAACGAAAGAAGCTGAAGCGGAGCTCTTAACGATCAGTGATTTGACCATTAATCTTGAAACAAGGGAAGTCCTAAGAAACAATGAATCCATTACGTTGACACCGAAAGAGTATGATTTAGTCGTGTATTTGCTTACGAACAAAAATAAAATTGTCACGAGAGAAGGAATTCTCACAAACGTTTGGGGCTATGAATATGAAGGAGAAACGAACGTAATTGATGTGTATATTCGCCACTTAAGAAAAAAAGTAGATGAAGGTTTTTCTACTTGTCTCATTCATACGGTGCGGGGCGTAGGATATATGATGAAAGAGGAGAAACATGAAGATCACGACGAAGATTAATTTGCTGACAACAGCATGGCTAGTGGTTATTTTATTAATCATGAACATCGTTGTTTTTTTCTCCTTTACTAAATCTACGGTGAATATGGAACAGGACATTTTATTCGAAAAAGCACGCGAGATTATTCAAAAAGGTCAACAAGATCATTCCGTGGAGCTCTCGCCGGAGTTACTAAAATTTTATTTGACCAACCATTCATTTATCCGAACAGTCTCAGAAAATTCTACGGTCATTAACCAAGTATCAAATGATCCTCATCTGGTGAAAATTAAGCCCGAATTTTCAAAGAAAAAAAAGGTGAAACTTCGCAAAGTCAGAGAAAAGCAAGTATTGGTTATTCGCATGCCTGTCAAAGTCAATAATCAAGTCGTTGAAACGCTTGAGATTGGTGAGCTCCTGACTGGTTTTGAAACCCGTAAAGATATTTTGCTATCAATTTTGATTTTTTGTTCGCTTGTATCCATTTTACTGTCTCTTTTAGGAGGAAGATGGTTATCACGCGTCATTATGCATCCTATTAAAAATATGGTCACAACGATGAAAGAGATCGAAGAGAGCGGTGTTCCTAAAAAAGTCCTCATTCAAACGGAAACGAGAGATGAACTGCAGGGGATGACCGTTACCTTTAATCATATGATTGACCGCTTGCGAGAAAATATTGAAAAGCAAAATCAGTTTGTTTCCGATGCTTCTCATGAATTAAAAACCCCTCTAACCGTTATTCGCAGTTATTCTAATTTATTAAGAAGAAGAGGGATTAAAAATGAAGAAATTACGCTGGATGCGATCGACACCATCTATGCGGAAGCAACCAAAATGCAAAAAATGATTGAAACGCTGCTTGATCTGGCAAGCGTGGAAAAAGAACAAACACTTGATATGAAGCAAACAGATCTTGTTCTTATTTTTGAACAAATCGTTAAGCAGCTGCAGCAGGTATACAAAAGGGAATTAGTTCTTCATTATGATCAAACGCCCATTATAATTGAAGTGGATGAACTAAAAATGAAGCAAGTGTTGATTATTTTGCTTGATAATGCAATTAAATACAGTACGGATAAAATTGAAGTGACCGTTGAAAAAAAGCAGGAAGATGTCATTATCAAAGTAAAAGACTATGGAATTGGCATTCCAAAAGAAGATCTTGCACATATTTTTGAACGTTTCTATCGAGTCGATAAAGCTAGAAGCAGAGCTACGGGAGGAACGGGGCTTGGACTATCGATTGCACAAACTATTGTCCGTCAGCATAAAGGCGAGATTTTTATTAAGAGTGAAGAAGAACAAGGAACGGAAGTTGTGATTCACCTTCCCGTTTTATCTGTAAAATGAGGAGATTGGGAAAAAATTAGTTTAGTGGAAGGAAGATTCGAACGATAAATCGTTGGGATCTTTTCATTTTTCTCAGACTAAAGTATGAAGGTATTTCATTATAAAGTCGTTCGAAACGCACGAAAAAAGCGAATAAAATAAGAGTATCAACAATCAGTGGAGGTTTTAGTATGGGTTATACTCTTTTTATAAAAGCAAATGACAGATCGGCAAGTGAAGCGGTTAGCGTGAAATTATATGATGCATTTTTAGAAAGCTATCAACAATCGCACCAAGGTGAAGAAATAATAGAGCTAAATTTGTTTAAAGAAGAACTTCCTTATTTAGGTGCCGACATGATAAACGGTCAGTTTAAGTTAGCAAGAGGGCTAGAAGTGACGGCAGCGGAAAACAAAGCAGCAGAAACTGCTAATTACTACTTAGAACAATTTGTGAGAGCAGATAAAATTGTCATTGCCTTTCCGCTTTGGAATTTTACTGTGCCGGCCGTGCTTCATACGTACTTTGATTATTTAAATCAAGCAGGCAAAACGTTTAAGTATACGCCAGAAGGTCCGGTGGGATTACTAGGCGATAAAAAAGTGATGTTATTAAACGCGCGAGGCGGAGTGTATTCAGAAGGTCCAGCAGCTGAGGTCGAAATGGCCGTTAAATACGTCAGCAGCGTACTTCAATTCTTTGGAATCACGGATGTGAACTCTGTTATTATTGAGGGACATAATCAGTTTCCAGATCGTGCGCAAGAAATTATTGAAAGTGGCCTAGAACAAGCAGCACAAGCAGCCAAAACATTTTAAATAATATTCGTAAAAGAGGACGGGACAACAGTATTTTAGGTGAAGGTATATCCGAACGATTCATCGTTCGGATTTTTTGATGTTATGGTAAGCGTAGGTTTCATGCATGTAGTAGCTTCTAGGTGTTGATTGGAGCGCAAGTGACGAGGAGGCTCAGCGGCCGTCCGCAGAAAGCGAAGCCTTGCACGGAAATCAACAGCGGTGTCACAAGCGGTCCATACTAGCGCCTTTATCCCATTTGTCCTTATTTAGATTAAATTGATTTATTATGTGTCCATCTTTTCTTTATATTTTCACTGTATATCTTAAAAAATAATAGGTAAAATGAATAAATAATATAAAAGATATTCGCTTTATCTATAGGAGGAGCAGAGATGGATATTCGTCAGCTTAATTATTTTTTAGAAGTCGCTAAATTAAGGAGCTTTACTAAAGCATCTCAAAGTCTCCATATTTCACAGCCGACCTTGAGCAAAATGGTGAAAAACTTAGAAGAAGAATTGGAAGTAGAATTAATTGATCGGTCCGCAAGACAGATTGATTTAACGGATGCCGGGGAAGTGGTGTATGCGCAAGGACAAAAAGTCATGGCATCCATTGATGAGCTATCGACTTATTTATATGATGTGATGAATCTGAAGAAAGGGATGATTAAAATTGGAATTCCTCCATTGATTGGAGTGCTGTTCTTTCCAAAGATTATCAAAGGGTTTCAGCAGCTCTATCCAGATATTACGATTAAACTTATTGAATACGGAGCCAATCGTGTTCAAAAAGCAGTAGAAAAAGGAGAGTTAGATTTAGGTGTAGCGGTGCTTCCGGTAAATGAACATCTTTTTGATATTAATCCTTTTATCTCTGAAAAAATGCTTTTATATGTTCACCATTCCCATCCTTTAGCCTCTAAAACTCATGTGGAAATTAATGAATTAGCCCAAGAGAAATTTATTTTATTTAATGAAGATTTTACGCTTCACGACCGGCTTATTCAGGCATGTCAACAAGCGGGATTTGAACCTAACGTAGCTTACGAGAGCTCTCAATGGGATTTTATTGGTGAAATGATTGCGGAAAACTTAGGAGTATCTATCTTTCCACAGTCCATTGCGGCAAAAGTAGATTCCTCTATTGTAAAAGCAGTTCCTATTACTAACCCTTCAATTTCATGGGATTTAGGATTGATTTTAAAAAAAGATAAATATATTTCATATGCCTCTAAGCAATTTCTTCACTATATGAATGAACAGCATTCTGCTTTATATAGATAAAATGCATATGTTGTATTGAATATATGTATTTTACGAAAGAGAGAATGTGCGTTAAAGTAGATAGTGTAGAAAACATACAAGAAAACAAACATTGATTCCGCGCGGTGTCAGTAAAAAATACGGAGGTTGATTTTACATGGCACAAGATAGTTATCAAAAAGGTTTAGATAAATTAATGGAATATACATTAACGAGTAACGGTGATATTTCAACTCATTTAAAAATTACAGAAGACTTAAAAGACCTAGCTCCTGACGTTGGGAAATATATTATTGAATTTGCCTATGGAGACATTTATTCACGACCGGGTTTAACCAATAAGCAACGAGCATTAGTTACCATTTCATCATTGGTCACTCAGGGTACAGTGCCTCAGCTTGAGCTGCATTTAAATACAGGTTTAACAGCTGGACTAGAGCCGAATGAAATTGTGGAGAGCATCATTCAATTAATCCCATACACAGGTTTCCCTCGCGTGTTAAATGCTTTAAGCGTAGCCAAGAAAGTATTCGCTCAGCGTGACGTGGAAGTAGAGACAGATGAAAAAGAGCTGGTAGAAAATAAATAATAAGCACAACAAAGACGCTCTAAAAGAGCGTCTTTGTTTATGCGAGCTGCTTTTGTTTGGTTTCTTTTCCTAGAAAAACAACCGAACCAACACCGATTAAAATAGCTCCACAAAAGATTGAGAACGTAACGGTTAAAGACGTACCTTGCGTTGACATATATCCAACTAACAGCGGTCCTAAAATTCCTCCAATTCGTCCAAAAGAAGCAGCCATTCCAGCTCCTGTGCCTCGGATAGATGTCGGATATTGCTCAGGTGTATACGCGTATAAAGCACCCCAAGCACCTAAGTTGAAGAAAGACAACAGCATACCTGCTGTTAGCAGCAACCAAAGTGCCTCCGCATTTCCGAAGATATATGCGCTGGCAGCCGTACCTAACAGATATGTGACTAACACGAATTTTCGGCCCATGCGTTCAATAAACCAAGCAGCCGTATAATAGCCAGGCAGTTGAGCTAATGTCATAATCAATACGTATTCAAAGCTTTTGATCAAGCTAAAACCTTTAATGACCATGACGCTAGGTAGCCATAAAAACATGCCGTAATATGAAAATACAACGCAAAACCACAGAACCCACAGCATAATGGTAGATTGACGATAAGGCTTAGACCACACGCTTCTTACATTGTCCGCAATCGACGGTTTCTTTTCTTTTGTCGCTTCCACAAACTGAGGAGAATCGGGCAGTTTAATGCGTAAATAAATGGCATAAAACGCTGGAATAGCCGTTAGGATAAGCGCTAGCTGCCACCCGTAAGCTGGGATTATAAAGTAAGAAATAAGCGCTGCCAGTAGCCAGCCGAACGCCCAAAAACTTTCTAACAGCACGACCACTTTACCGCGTTTTTCCGGCGCCACGGTCTCAGAAACAAGTGTAGAAGCAACAGGCAGCTCTCCTCCTAAACCCATTCCAATTAAAAATCGAAATACTAAAAAAGCAGCAAGGGTAGTAGTAAGAGCCGAAAGGCCGCTTGCCACTGAAAAAAGAACAAGAGTTACAATAAAAACGGTTTTTCGCCCAATTCGATCAGCCAGCAACCCAAACACCAAAGCTCCAACCGCCATTCCGATCGAGTTAACGCTGCCTATCCAACTCATTTCAGTAGGGGAAAGTCCCCATTCAGCGTGAAGAGCTGCAATGATAAAAGACAAAATGCCAACATCCATTGCATCGAAGAGCCATCCGAGCCCTGCGATGCCAAGAAGCTGACGTTCTGATAATTGTTTTGTTTTCATGTCTTCCTCCTAGAAGCAAAGAATTTTGCTTTAAGTTTACACTTGTCTTGACATAATGTCACGTCTATTTTAAAGAAAAAATTCAAGCGGAAAAGCTCTATACCTAATGGCATAGAGCTAATTTTATTCTCATATTTTATCGTAAAGCATTTTTCCAGGCCATGTATACGCCATATGACCGCCGTCTACAGTAATGCAATCACCTGTTACATATGAGCTGTCATCAGATGCTAAAAATAATACAGCACCGGCTACTTCTTCCGGTTTGCCTAGACGGCCCATCGGATCGACCCATTCATATGCTTTTCTGAATTTTTTTCCTTCTTCAGCGCCTGATAAATCATCAAGAAGAGGTGTTTCGATTGTTCCAGGAGCAATTGAGTTAACGCGAATACCTTCACAAGCGTAGTCAATTGCCATGGTTCTTGTTAGGTTGGTAATAGCACCTTTCGCCGCGTTATAGCCAGAACGGTCTAAGTCTGCTGCCATTCCGGACACGGATGAATTATTAATAATCGATCCGCCATTTTCTAACATCAGCGGAATAACGTATTTGCTTACAAGAAACGTTCCGCGTAAATCTACCGACATTAAGCGATCCCAAAGTTCTACTGGATATTCGTGAAGCTTGCCTCCTTCTGTGTCTGTCCCTGCATTATTAAAAAGAATGTCCACTTTTCCAAATTTCTTTTCAATTTCCGCTGTGAATTCTTTTACTTTTTCTTCTTCAGCTACATCTATATAGTAGGCGTAGGCTTCACCGCCAGCGTCTTTAATTTCTTGTGCTGCTTTTTTCACACCGTCTAAATTAATATCGGCACAAATAACAGCCGCGCCTTCTTTCGCAAAGCGCTCAGCGGTTGCTTTTCCTATACCAGAGCTTGACCCCGTAATAACAGCAATTTTTGATTCTAAACGTCCCAATTGTACCCCTCCGAAAAAATAAATATATAAGTATGTATGTTCATGTACCCATCTATTATTTTGATAAAACGTCGCTAGTTTATACATATGTGAATAGAAATAAAGGAACGCAGCAAAACAAATCCATTGTATAATGAACAGCAGTATGTCAGAAAAAATGAGGTGTTTGCATGAAAGCAATCATAAAAAGTTTTATTAACGGACTCTTAACGATTGTCCCTATTATCCTTGTTATTTATATTTTGGTAAGAGTGTTTAATTTTTTAGACAGCATTTTAGGAAACGTATTGAAGCCCTATATGAAGCAGGATTATATACCGGGGGTTGGGATCTTAGCGACTCTTGTCTTAATTACGTTCTTAGGATGGTTATCCACTCGTTTTTTTGCAGGGAAAATCATTAACTTAATTGACCGATTGTTAGAAAGAATACCGCTTGTTAAAACGCTATATACCGTCATTAAAGATACGTTTCAATCTTTTCTTGGAGAGAAAAAGTCCTTTTCAAAAGTAGTTTTAGTGACGATGCCCGGCACGTCCATGAAAGTCATAGGGTTTGTGACCTCTGAAGAAGTAGAAGAGGTGATTCACTCGTTAAAAGACCATTTCGCCGTCTATGTTCCACAAACTTTTCAAGTAGCTGGTTTTACTTTTTTGATTCCAAAAGAAGAAATTGAATGGTTAGATATTAAGCCGGAAGAAGCAATGAAGTTTGTGTTATCTGGGGGAGTATCTAGTTCAAAAGCAGAAAAATAACAGAAGGCTTGTTGAAGCCTTCTGTTATTTTTGTTGGAGTAAGGCTGTTAAAAGATTAAGCGGTTCTTCCAACGGTTTAAGTTCCGTTAAATTTCCAACCATGCCTTTTACAATAGCAGCGGTAGGCTTATCTTTTTTTAGCTCCGTTTGTAAAATGTGAAAGCTGTCTGCGTGCTCATCAGAAATATGATCGCTGGTGTCTAGCAGATGTTTAATTTCCTCAAGAGCTTGTTTTACCTGCTCATTTTTACTTAGAAAAGTCGTTTGTTCCTTTCCGTATATATCTTCACCAAAAGAAGCGGGAATAAGGGGGCGAGGTTTTCTAGCTAATAAATCTTCTACTAATACATCAACTCGGTCCATTATGTACTGTGCTACTTCTTTAAAGGTAAGCTCGTATTGATTGAAGATAATAATTTCTAAAAAGGAATGATGAATACCTTCAATCATTTTCGTTAAATCCGAGATATAAGGAGTTACGTCTTCTCCATATACGCTAACGAGGCTTTTGCGATGAAAGTAAAACGTTTCTCGCTGCATTTTATGAACAAAGGTCTCCGCTTCTTTGTTAAATGGAATAGATTTTTCACGAATTTGCATGATAATAAAATCTCTGTTCTCCGTAATAAATTCATAGAAATAGATGAGCTGATTCATATAGCGGCTGCGGGCATCGTTTACTTCCTCGTCGAGAGCATAAACAGAGCTAAAGAGCTTTTCATAGTAAAAGTTTAGAATTGATAATAAAAGTGCATCCTTAGATTTGAAGTGCAGGTAAAATGCACCTTTTGAAATGTTGCATTCATCTACAATTTCTTGCACAGAGGTAGCATTAAATCCTTTTTTTGCAAAAAGCTTAATCGAAGCTTCAATTATTCTCTTTTCTTTTTCTTTCATGTATTCTACCTCCTTTATTGACCAATTTAGCCATTCATTTCGTTAGATAATAGTATCATACACTAAAAAAGATAAAGGTATATATCAAAGTTAAAACCGAGAGTCAGTTCCTTTGAAAAACGATTTATCGTAAATATGTCTTTATTATGAACATGTTAGGAGAGAGCCTGCTTAGGGTTGACACTGACCGGTTAGTCATTTATATTTTAAGTTGTTGTGACCAATTAGTCAATTTTATTAGTATACATATATTTGAAGGAGGATATGCATTGGGGAAGTTTATTAAATTTTCATTGAAAAATAAATTTGCAGTATGGCTGTTAACACTCTTTGTCATTATTGCAGGGCTGTATTCAGGGTTTAATATGAAACTAGAGACCATTCCTGATATTTCAACGCCTGTTGTAACAGTCAGTGCAACTTATCCGGGAGCCACTCCGGAACAAGTGGCAGATAAGGTGAGTAAGCCGATTGAACAAAAGCTTCAGGGGCTGAGCGGCGTTGACACAGTTAGCTCATCTTCTTATGAAAATATGGCTACCATTCAAGTTGAATATAGCTTTAGTAAAGATATGGAGAAGGCAGAAGACGAAGTTAGACGAGCTCTTTCAAACGTAGATCTGCCAGATGATGTAGAGGAACCAAATGTTTCAAGACAAAGCATTAGTGATTTTCCGATTATTTCATTAAGCGTTTCAGATGATAAAAAATCATTAGAAGAATTAACGAAGTATGTAAAAAATACCGTTGTTCCACAAGTTGAAAAAGTGCAAGGGATTTCTTCGGTCAGCGTGTCAGGAGAACAAGTTGAAGAAGCAGAACTTGTATTCAAACAAGACAAGCTCAAGCAGCTGGGACTCGATGAAGATACGGTGAAAAAGCTTATCCAAGCATCTGATGCAAAAGTGCCGGCTGGTACGTATACGATGGATGGATCTCAAAAATCTGTTGTGGTAGACGGAAAGATGACAACAGAAAAAGATTTGGAAAACTTAGAGATTCCAGCTGTTCCTAGTCAAGGAGCTGCTCAAGATCAGCAACAAGGAATGAGCCAGCAGCAGACACAAGGAGCCGTGCAGCAGGCGCCGTCCGGAGCTTCTATTCCAACTGTGAAATTAAAAGAAATTGCGGATATTAAAGTGACGGGGAAAGCAGAATCTATTTCTCGCACGAACGGAAAACCTTCAATTGCTGTACAAGTTGTCAAAGCGAAGGATGCGAACACAGTAAATGTTGTAAATGATATTAAAGAAAAAATGAATAGCCTGGAAAAGAAAAACAAAGACCTTCACGTTGACAATATTTTTGATCAAGGTAAACCGATTGAAGATTCTGTTCATACGATGCTAAATAAAGCTATTATCGGTGCGGTCTTTGCGGTTATTATTATTCTTTTATTTTTACGTGATATTCGTTCAACAATTATTGCCGTTATTTCGATTCCGCTTTCGTTATTAATCGCCATTTTAGCGCTCAAATCAATGGATATCTCTTTAAATATTATGACGCTTGGAGCGATGACTGTAGCCATCGGAAGGGTTGTAGATGATTCCATTGTCGTTATTGAAAATATTTACCGCCGCATGGCTTATCAGGAAGAAAAGCTTAAAGGAAAAGATTTAATTGTCGCGGCGACGAAAGAGATGTTTGTTCCAATTTTCTCTTCTACAATCGTAACCGTGGCCGTATTCTTACCGTTAGGTCTAGTAGAAGGACCGGTAGGAGAGCTATTCTTACCGTTTGCGTTAACCGTTGTTTCTGCACTGTTAGCATCACTGCTAGTAGCGGTAACACTCGTGCCAATGCTTGCTCATTCGTTATTTAAAACAAATGTAAAAGTAAAAGAAGAAAAACCAAGCAAACTAGCGCACGGATATAAGCGAATTTTGAACTGGACGCTAAACCATAAGCTTATTTCCTTTGGGTTAGCCGTACTACTGTTAGTAGGAAGTTTATTCTTAGTTCCTTCTATTGGCGTGAGCTTCTTATCAGCCGATCAAGAAAAAACGCTGACGCTTACGTATACACCGAAAGCTGGACAGTCTCAAAGCGACGTAGAAAAAGCAGCAAATCGCGCAGAAGCGTACTTGATGAAGAGAGATGGTGTCAAAACGGTTCAGTATTCGTTCGGTGAAGGTAACTCTTTTAATCCGGGAAGCAAAAATAACGTTTTAACATTTGTGCAATATGACGAGGATACACAAAACTTTGATAAAGAGCAGGATAAAGTATTAAAAGCTCTTAATAAACAAGCGAATCAAGGTGAATGGGGCTCAATGAATACGGCGTCTAGCGGCAGCAATAATTCATTAAACGTCCTTATTTACGGAGATAGCTTAGATGAAATCAAACCTTATGCTGATAAAGTTCAGCATGTTTTAGAAAAGCATAAAGAGCTGAAAAATGTCGATTCTACGCTTTCAGATACGTTTGATGAATATACGCTAGTACCGAATCAAAAGAAAGCCGCTGAACTGGGCTTGTCTGCTAGTCAAATCGGCATGCAAATTTCGAACCTTGGACAGCGTGAAGTATTAACGACTATCCAAAAAGACGGAAACGAAATTAACGTATACCTTCCAAAAGAAAAAGAGGATTTCTCTACTTTTGCCGAACTTTCAAGCACAAAAGTGACCTCTCAAACTGGACAGGAAGTTACATTAAATGAAGTTGTCGATATTAAAAAAGGTAAAACATCGAATACGGTAACTCGCCGTGATAATAAAATTTATGCAGAGGTAAGTGCCGATATTAAGAGTGACGATGTAGGCGGCGTTTCTTCTAACGTCCAAAAAGAAGTGAAGAAAATTGATTTACCAAGTGATATGGATATTAACTTTGGCGGAGCATCAGAGCAAATTAATGACTCATTTAGTCAATTAGGAATTGCTATGCTCGCAGCCATCGGTATCGTATATTTCGTACTAGTACTGACATTTGGTGGAGGTTTAGCACCGTTTGCTATCTTATTCTCACTTCCATTTACACTCATTGGTGCACTAGTGGCGCTGTTAATCTCTGGAGAAACGATCAGCATTTCTTCGATGATTGGAGCTCTTATGCTGATTGGAATTGTGGTAACAAATGCAATTGTTCTGATTGATCGCGTGATTCATAAAGAGCACGAGGGTCTCTCAACGCGTGAAGCGTTACTAGAAGCTGGAATGACACGTCTTCGCCCAATCTTAATGACAGCTATTGCAACGATTGGTGCACTGCTTCCATTAGCTTTTGGATTTGAAGGTGGAGGCCTTATTTCAAAAGGGCTAGGGGTTACGGTAATCGGAGGACTAACAAGTTCTACGCTGCTTACGCTCATTATCGTTCCAATTGTCTATGAGTTTTTTATGAAGTTTAAGCGCAAAAAAGTAAAAGAGTAGAAGCAAAACAAATTTCCGCTTTTGAGGTGAATAGCGATGAAGTCAATTGATAAACTAATGAAACAGCTGATTCAACAAGGAATTAAAGCAAAGAAAGTAACGATTGATAAATCAAAGCGCCAGCAGTGGATGTCCATGTCATTGCCTAAAACGGCATGGCAGCATTCAAAATAAAAAAGAGCTGACTTAGAGTCAGCTCTTTTTTTATTAACGATCTGTATCTTCAAATGATCCTTCTTGGTAGGCGTCGCTTACTTGCTCATGTGTTTCTGCTAGACCTTGTGAGAGTGCATCTTGTCGGTTATAATCTTCTGTTTCGAACTGACGGTCAGCCATTTCATTTGTATCAGGCTGCTTTTTAGGCTGTTTTTTTGAATTCATTTTCACCACTCCTATTTAATAAAGTGAGACCACGGTTAGTGTGCGATGAAAGGAAATGCATTATACATGCAAAAAGAGCTTCGATTCGTCGAAGCTCTTTCTTTCATAATTATTGTTGTTTTTTATCTAAGAAGATTTTTTCAATATCATCAAGTACGATATTAGCTGCTAACACACCGCCTGCTGTATTCCAAGTAGCATCATCTACTTTATGAACATCGTCTTCTTGAGCTACTTTTAACTTTTTGAAAAGCGGATCGTTTATCCATTCTTTTTCAAGTTTTGTTGCTTCGCCGTCTCCCGTTTCATAAGAGAAGTAGAATAGCTGATCGCCGTCCATTGCCGGAATGCGTTCTTTTGTTGCATTCATTTCAGCAAAATCATTTTTGTCTTGAGACTCAGGGCGAGCAAAGCCAAGCTGATCTAAAATAACGCCTGAGAACGAATCTTTATGATAGATACGAACGTCTCCAGCTGTAAAGCGTACAACTGAGATTTTTTGTTTTAACTGATCTCCAAGGCGTTTCTTTAAATCTGCTACGCGATTGTTATAGTCAGCTAATACTTCTTTACCTTTTTCTTCTTTATTTACAGCTTTTGCATATAGCTTAAAGTTTGATTTCCAGTCTCCGCGTAGCTCTTCAGAAAATACAGTCGGAGCAATTTGACTAAGCTGATCGTATACTTTTTCTTGGCGCATTTTATTTCCAATAATCAAGTCAGGCTTTAAAGCAGCGATTGCTTCTAAGCTTGGCTCGCTTTCTGTACCCACACTTTTAACGCCTTTCATCTGACCTTTAATATGGTCATACCACGGATTTCCTAACCATGATTGAACAGCACCCACAGGCTTTACACCCATTGCAAGAAGAGCTTCAGTACCTTCGTTTGTTAAAACGACCACTCGTTTAGGTGTTCCTTTAATATCTGTTTTATCCATTGCGTGTTTTACTGTATAAGTTTCGCCAGAACCCTCAGTTTTTTCTTTTTTATCGCCGTCAGCGCTGTTTGAATTACCGCAGGCTGCCAGCACAAGCAGTGTCATAATGGTAAGAATGGATAACAAATATGACAACTTGCCTTTAGAATATGTATTCACATCTTTTCCCCCTTATAAGTGATAATGATTTTCATTAACAATTAAGATAATATTCTAACTTTTAAGCGGTGTCAATTAAAAATTGAAAATGATTCTCAAAATCATTGACACTTTTTTCAATGTTTCCTAAACTAAAGGTTAGATATATATAGGAATCATCTTAGAGGAGAGCAATGAAAATGATGCTACGCAGTATTCAAATGAAAGTAATGGGGCTCATCATTGGAATCATGCTGCTTTTAATCTGTATTGGATTAAGTATCGTACTCGGATACACAGATACAAGTATCAAGACAGCATTTGAAGCTTTTCAAGCGTTTAACGGTTCGAATGAGCACATAGTTATTCAAAATATTCGATTGCCGCGCGCTATAATCGGTGCTGTGGTAGGTATTTGTTTAGGAATTGCAGGAGCAATGATGCAGGCGTTAACGAAAAACCCACTTGCTTCACCAGATATTATTGGTGTGAACGCTGGGGCCAGCTTTTTTATTGTTGTTGCAGTGATGATTTTTTCGGTCAATTCACTTCAAGCTTTTACATGGATTGCATTTGTAGGAGCGGCATTAACCGTAGTGGTTGTCTATTTTCTTGGGTCCATCGGAAAAGAAGGATTAACACCTATTAAATTGACGCTCGCAGGAGCGGCTATTGCAGCCTTTTTCTCTTCTTTAACACAAGGACTGCTGGCTGTGGATGAATCTTCACTTGATCAAGTTCTCTTTTGGCTGGCTGGGTCTGTTCAAGGGCGCAAGGTGGAAATGCTGTATGGCATACTGCCTTATGTAGTGCTAGCAATTATTGTCACGTTTTTTATTGCTTCAAAAATTAATATTTTAACGATTGGTGAAGATGTAGCTAAAGGATTAGGTCAAAGAACGGCTCTTGTCAAAATTATAAGCGGGATCATTATTGCCATCTTAGCTGGTGGAGCCGTTGCAGTAGCCGGTCCGATTAGCTTTGTTGGAATCATTGTTCCTCATGTTGTAAGAGCAATTGTAGGACAAGATTATCGCTGGGTATTTCCCTATAGTGCGGTTGCCGGCGGGATTTTAATTTTATTAGCTGATGTTGCGGCCAGGTATGTCATTATGCCTCAAGAAATCCCTGTTGGAGTCATGACTGCTGTTATTGGTACACCTTTCTTTATCTATATGGCAAGGAAAGGGGCCAAAGCGTCATGAAAACATACTTATCTCTTCGCTTAAAGCGGATTTCATTTTTAGTTAACATAAAAGCAGCTTTGATTATCACTGGTTTTTTAGCTGCACTTGTTGCCCTTTTTTTATTAAGTGCAGGTACGGGTGACTTATTTATCAATCCCTTTCGTGTGATTAACATTTTAGCGGGTCATGGACTGGAGTTTGAACGGTTAGTTGTTACCTCCTTTAGACTTCCGCGCATTATCGTTGCCATTTGTGCCGGTATTTGTTTAGCCATTGCAGGTGCTATCTTGCAGGGGCTTGTGAGAAATCCGCTTGCTTCACCAGACTTAATTGGATTAACAGGAGGAGCGTCAGTCGGTGTAGTGTTATTTTTGACACTATTTAGTGATAAAAGCAACTCGTTAACCGTAAGTATTAATTGGATGCCTGTTAGCGCATTTTTAGGTGCAGTGGCAGTGGCGCTTTTACTTTATGTGTTTGCCTGGAAAAATGGCGTCTCTCCTATTACACTAGTATTAATAGGAATTGGATTAACAGCGTTAACGAAAGCTATGACCACGCTGTTTATGATTATGGGTCCTATCTATCGCGCCAGCCAGGCAAATATTTGGATTACTGGAACGGTGTATGGCTCAAACTGGGCCAGTGTTTCCGTACTAGTTCCTGTTACAATAGGGCTGGTTATCATCACGATTTTAATGATTCGAAATTTAAATGTTCAAGAATTAGGTGAAGAAATTGCGACTAACGTTGGAAGTCGCGTTCAAAAAAATCGATTGGCACTATTGCTGATGAGTACAGCTTTAACAGGAAGCGCCGTTGCATTTGCCGGCGGAATTAGCTTTGTAGGATTGCTTGCTCCACATATTGCCCGAAAGCTGGTAGGTTCTTCATTCGGAGCTTTAATACCGCTATCGGCACTAATCGGAGCGATTTTAATCACAGCAGCAGATTTAATTGGCCGAACATTTTTCTTGCCAATCGAAGTGCCAGCAGGTGTATTTACAGCTGCAATTGGCGCACCGTACTTCATTTATTTACTATACAAACAAAGAAACGTATAGCATTCTTTGTAGAAGGAGCGATTCGCATGCATTCGTTAGAAACAAAATCGCTAACATTATCATATGGAGAAGCGATGATTATAGATGAGCTTGACGTTACCATCCCAAAGGGTGAGATTACGGTTTTTATCGGCAGTAATGGATGCGGAAAATCTACGCTGCTGCGTTCACTAGCAAGATTATTAAAGCCACATGCCGGCTCTATTTTACTAGAAGGCTCTAAAATTTCCTCTCTTCCTACAAAGGAAATTGCAAAGCAGCTAGCAATCCTTCCGCAAGGTCCTGTTGCACCTGAAGGGCTGACAGTGCTTCAGCTTGTTAAACAAGGGCGCTATCCGTATCAAAATTGGTTCCGTCAGTGGTCTCAAGAAGATGAAGAAAAAGTACAAAATGCACTCGAAGCAACAGGGTTAGCAGACTTGGCTGATCGTCAAGTTGATTCGCTTTCTGGAGGACAGCGTCAGCGCGCATGGATTGCCATGACATTAGCACAAGATACGGATATTATTTTACTTGATGAACCGACAACGTATTTAGATATGACGCATCAAATTGAGATCTTGGACTTGTTGTTTGAACTGAATGAAAAAGAAAATCGTACCATCGTAATGGTGCTGCATGATTTAAACTTAGCCTGCCGCTATGCTCATCATATTGTGGCGCTTCAAGATAAAAAAATCTATGCACAGGGAAGACCAGAAGAAGTCATTAACTGCGATTTAGTACAGCGAGTCTTTAATATGAACTGTGAAGTGACGGTGGATCCGTTATTTGGAACGCCTCTTTGTATTCCTCATGGGCGCGGACGATGTATTGTGAATAAGCTGCGCGTTGAAACGCAGCATGCTCAATAAGAAAGAGCAAAGCGAGTTAGCAGAAAAATTCCGCTGTACGTTTAAAGATAACTCGCTGTATAGGTTGTCTCCCTCCAGCTGCATGGACGAAAGCAGGCTGAGGATGCAGCTGCTGTGGATTCAACAGACGATGGAGGCTGATAACTTGAGAGCAGCTGCTTCCATGTTAGCGAAGCGGTATAGCTTTGTTGTGGTGGCGGCTTTGTATTCATTTATTGTGTTTCAAAAAAAGATAAACGCATCGACTAAAAATGTTTCGTTGCATACAGAAGAAGCTGAAACGATGTGGATCCCAAAAGTGTTTATCTCAGAAATTGAGACGAAAGAAGTAACAGAGGACAATCGGAAAATTCTTCTTGATGAACTTCTTGATGAATTGTTTGCTCATCACATTGAGCCGATATGGTCATCGCTGCGTAAAGTGACAAAAATCTCGAAGCTGACGCTGTGGGAAAACGTAGCTGTTTATATCCACTGGCTTTATGATTTGCTTTTAGCAAATGAAGAAATAGAAAATGTGCAAGTACAAAAGAATTTACGATACGTGTTGGAAGAAGCTGAGGGTCACCACTTTGGTTCATACCATCATAATCCGTTTGCTAGGTACAGTTCACCTCCTCCATATGTAGAGAAGCAAAAGCAGGAGATAAGAGGTCGGCAAACGTGCTGTTTGTCTTACCAAACAGGAGATAAAAAGACTTATTGTCGAACGTGTCCGGTTATTTGTAAACCAAAGAAAGAAGTGATTGTGCATGAGTAAAACCTTTCAAGAGCAATTCGACGGTTTGATTGAAAAGTATACGGAACTAATGGTTGGTCAAAGTGACGAACAGCTGCAGGAAAAAGTGAAAATGTGGGCACTTTACAACCATATCTCAAAATCCATGCCGCCTTTAACAAAGCATTGGAATCAATTATATCCAGAAGCAAAAGCGGAAATGGTCGAGATTGTGAAGGAAATAAAAGAGCTGAATGAAGCGCATCGAGCGTCACAGCGAAAACCAGAATAAAAACATTCATCACAAAGCTGATGGATGTTTTTTTATCCAAAAGCTCTCGGTCGTTTTTTGATTTTGTATGCATATGTTAATAAAGGGTGCCTATCTATCTAGTTTAGAAAATGGTAAAATTAATGATAATTAAATAAATTATGTTAGGTGTATGACAAGTGAAGGCGGGGGGTTGCTTTGGAACAAACGATAAGAAACTTTTTTTTATTGTTATCAAAAAGCAAAAAGTTAACAAAGCTGGCTAAGCGCTATGGCTTACGTTTTGGAGCAGCACGTTTTGTTGCAGGGGAAACCATCGATGAAGCTGTTAGTGTGGTAAAAAAGCTAAATGAACAGGGATTAAAAGTAACGATTGATTATCTTGGCGAGTTTGTGGAAAGTGAAGCTGAAGTTGATCATGCTGCAGCTCAATGCATAAAGGCCATTCACCTTATACACAAAGAAAGATTGGATTCAGAAATTTCTTTAAAATTAACGTCTATGGGACTGGATATTTCAGAGGATTTGGCACTTCATCATATGCGGCGTATTCTTGAAGAAGCGGAAAAATATAGCGTATTTGTGACGATTGATATGGAGGACTATAAGCGATGCAGCAAGACGATTAAGCTATTTAAACAATTAAAAAATGAGTATGAACACGTAGGGACGGTGCTTCAAGCATATTTATATCGAACAGAAAGTGACGTCCGTGAATTAGATGCTTATGCTCCTAAATTAAGGTTAGTGAAAGGGGCGTACAAAGAAGCAGCAGACGTGGCGTTTCCTGATAAAGAAGATGTAGACGAAAACTTCAAAAACATAATTGGACTCCACTTATTAAACGGTCACTACACAGCAGTTGCTACTCACGATGAACGAATCATTCAGTATGCAAAAGAGTTTGTTAAAAAGCATGGAATTTCAATGAATCAGTTTGAATTTCAGATGCTATACGGCATTCGATCAGAAAGGCAAGTTCAGCTCGTAGCAGAACAATATAAAATGAGAGTGTACGTTCCTTATGGAACGGACTGGTATGGGTACTTTATGAGGCGCCTTGCAGAAAGACCTGCAAATGTCGCATTTGTCTTAAAAGGAATTGTAAAAAAATAATAATGAAATGGTCGTGATGACAAAGTAAGAAATAATCAAAAATCGAACATGATTCGATTACTCATGTTCGATTTTGGGGTTAATGTCCTTGAGTGTTATGCTTTGTGTACTGTTGGTTTTGAGATGTCTTTTTACCGCGTCCGTGCGGTTCATTGACCGGTCCAGCATTTCCTTTAACGCTTGCTGCGCTTACGCCTGCTGACGATGGATCCTTCTTTAATTTGCTCACAAAATCACCTCCTGTGTATTAAGATAACCAAACACATTAAAAATAGTTAGAGATAATATTGTGAATATATTGCGAAAATTTAAAAAATGTTTTATAGTAAAATCAGAGATTAACAGTGACTCTCTTTTTTTACGCATAAAATGAATGACCATTCATTCAATATATTAAAGGGGATGTGGGGATAATTATGAACATAAAAAAAGCCGCCGTTTTAGGTTCAGGAGTTATGGGCTCTGGAATTGCAGCTCATTTAGCAAATGTAGGAATTCCAACGCTTTTGCTAGACGTGGTTCCAACTTCATTAACAGCAGACGAGGAAAAAAAACAGCTAACACTTGAAGATAGGCAAGTGAGAAATCGGTTGAGTACAACTGCTCTAGCTAAATTAACGAAGCAAAAACCGGCGCCTTTAACGTCGAAGTCATCACTATCGTTAATTACTCCAGGAAATCTTGAAGATCATTTACAGCAGTTAAGCGACTGTGATTGGATTATTGAAGTAGTAGTGGAACGTCTTGATATTAAACAGCAGTTGTTTGAAAGAATTGACAGTGTACGAAAAAAAGGAAGTATCGTAAGTTCAAATACTTCAGGAATATCGATCCACGAAATGGCTAAAGGACGCTCAGAAGATTTTAAAGCGCATTTTTTAGGAACGCACTTTTTTAATCCACCGCGTTATTTAAAGTTATTAGAAATCATTCCAACTCATGACACAAAATCAGAAATTGTTGAATATATGAAAACGTTTGGTGAAGATGTATTAGGTAAAGGAGTAGTTATTGCAAAAGATACGCCTAACTTTATCGCCAACCGTATCGGTACGTACGGTTTACTTGTGACCGTTCAAGAAATGTTAAAAGGTAATTACAGCGTGGGAGAAGTTGACTCTGTGACGGGCCCCTTAATTGGAAGACCAAAAAGCGCAACGTTTCGAACATTAGACGTAGTGGGACTAGACACATTTATTCATGTGGCCAACAATGTATTTGACAAAGTAGAAGGCAAAGAAAAAGAAGTGTTCGATGTCCCTTTATTTATGAAACAAATGCAGGAAAATGGCTGGCTGGGAAGCAAGTCGGGGCAAGGCTTCTTTTTGAAGAAAGGAAAGGAAATTTTGGAACTTGATCCTAGTACACTTCAATACGTCGAGAGAAAGAAGTTAAAAACAGCTTCTACTGAATTAAGCAAGCAGGCAAAAGGGCTACAAAATAAAATGAAAGCGCTTATATATTCTGGTGATCGTGCCGGCCAGCTTCTTTGGAATGTGATCAGTCCCGTTCTTGTATATGCAGCACAGTTAAAAAATGAAATCGCCGACGATATCGTGGCCATTGATCAAGCTATGAAGTGGGGATTTGGCTGGAAAATGGGTCCTTTTGAGACGTGGGATGCAATTGGTTTAGAAAAGTCAATTGAGAAGATGGAGCAGTCCGGTTTAGCAGTTCCGCAGTGGGTAAAACAAATGCAGGAAAATGGATTTACAAGCTTCTATAAAGAAATGGAAGGTCAAACGCTTTACTACGAAGATGATGAGTATAAAGCAGTAAAAGAAAATAAAAAGGTGATTCACCTGTCATCTTTACGTTCTCAAAATAATGTCATTTTAGAAAACAGCGGAGCG
Source organism: Priestia sp. 53B2 (assembly GCF_056099005.1). Taxonomy (NCBI): domain Bacteria; kingdom Bacillati; phylum Bacillota; class Bacilli; order Caryophanales; family Bacillaceae; genus Priestia; species Priestia sp. 53B2. The sequence continues at coordinate 74,242 of NZ_JBLZXA010000009.1, read as the reverse complement.
AGTTTAATTGATTTAGGAGATGATGTGGCGTGCCTGCAGTTCACCTCTCCTAATAATGCAATCGGGCTAGATATTATTAGCTTATTAAATCAGTCTCTTGAAGAAGTGAATAAGAACTATAAAGGGCTGGTCATAGGAAATCAAGGGAAAAATTTCTGTGTTGGCGCTAACTTGGCTATGATTTTAATGGAAGCACAAGATGACAATTATTTTGAAATTGAATTTGTCATTAAACAATTTCAACAGGCAATGATGAAGGTGAAATACAATGAAAAGCCGGTTGTTGCAGCTCCATTTGCGATGACTCTTGGAGGAGGAGCAGAAATTTGCTTACCGTCAGCTAAAATCCAAGCTTCTGCTGAAACTTACATGGGCCTTGTAGAAGTAGGAGTCGGACTCATTCCTGGTGGAGGAGGTAATAAGGAGCTTTATATCAAACAGCTAAATGGTTTACCGAACGGTGTAACGCTCGATCTTCAGCAAATTGCCAATAAAACATTTGAAACAATTGCTACTGCAAAAGTATCTACTTCCGCTGCAGAAGCTAGACAGCTAAACTTTTTAAACCGCCATGATGGCATCAGCGTAAACGGAGATCACTTGCTGAATGATGCGAAGAACTCAGTCCTTGCTTTACATGACACGGGCTATAAACCACCTGTAAGAACTAAAATTCCTGTGGTTGGAGAAACAGGATATGCAACGTTGCTGCTAGGAGCTCAATCCATGAAGTATTCAGGATATATATCAGAACATGATTATAAAATTGCTAGTAAGTTAGCATTTGTGTTAGCCGGAGGACGTGTAGCGTTTGGTTCGGAAGTTGATGAAGAGTATTTGCTGGACTTAGAGAGAGAAGCATTTTTAAGCCTTGTTGGAGAAGCGAAGTCTCAAGAACGTATGCAGCACATGTTAGTTAAAGGAAAACCACTGCGTAATTAAGGGGGAGAAAAAATGAGAGAAGCAGTTATTGTAGCAGGTGCTAGGACACCGGTCGGAAAAGCAAAAAAAGGTTCACTGGCAAGTGTTAGACCTGATGATTTGGGAGCCATTGCGGTTAAAGAAACTCTTCGCCGAGCAGGAGGATACGAAGGACCAATTGATGATTTAATTATTGGTTGTGCGATGCCTGAAGCAGAACAAGGTTTGAATATGGCTCGAAATATTGGCGCTCTTGCGGGTTTGCCTTATACGGTGCCAGCAATAACGATTAATCGTTATTGTTCATCAGGTTTGCAAAGTATTGCCTACGGTGCAGAACGAATTATGCTAGGGCAAGCCAAAGCGGTGTTAGCTGGAGGAGCAGAATCAATGAGTTTTGTTCCGATGTTTGGAAACGTAGCGCGTCCGAATGTTCAGCTGGTTGAAAATGCGCCGGAATATTATATGGGCATGGGACATACAGCAGAACAAGTGGCGATGAAATACGGCATTTCACGTGAAGACCAGGATGCGTTTGCTGTACGCAGCCATCAAAAAGCAGCAAAAGCACTTCAAGAAGGGAAGTTTAACGACGAAATTGTTCCGGTGGAAGTGACGCTTCGAAAAGTGGATGAAAACAATAAGCTCCGTGAACAAAAGCTGATGTTCTCTCAAGATGAAGGAGTTCGTCCCGGCACAACTGCGGACGTATTAGGGAAACTTCGTCCAGCTTTTTCGATTAAAGGATCCGTAACGGCTGGAAACTCTTCACAGACAAGTGACGGAGCTGCATCCGTTTTTCTAATGGATAAAGAACAAGCTGAAGCAGAAGGCTTAAAGCCTTTGCTTAAGTTTCGCTCATTTGCAGTTGGAGGAGTTCCACCTGAAGTAATGGGGATTGGCCCGGTAGCTGCCATCCCTAAAGCTCTTAAACTAGCAGGGCTGGAGCTTTCTGATATCGGATTGTTTGAATTAAATGAAGCATTTGCTTCTCAAGCACTTGGCGTTATTCGTGAATTAAATATTAATGAAGATAAAGTAAATGTAAACGGAGGCGCTATTGCCTTAGGTCATCCATTAGGTTGTACCGGAGCTAAGCTGACTCTTAGCTTAATGCACGAAATGCAGCGTCGGAATGAGCAGTTTGGTATTGTCACGATGTGTATTGGCGGAGGAATGGGAGCTGCTGGTGTATTTGAATTGTTAGCATAATCATTTCAAAGGGGGATATGAACATGTCAAATAAAACAAAACAAATGATTAAAGGTGGAAGCTTTTTAATTGAAGAAGGTGATGCAAGCCGCGTTTATACGCCGGAGGATTATACATCTGAACAAAAGATGATTGCCAAAACGACAGATGAATTTGTAGAAAATGAAGTCCTTCCACAAGTGGAATATTTAGAAAAGCATGAGTTTGACCGCTCTGTAAAGTTATTAAAACAAGCTGGTGAATTAGGGTTACTTGGTGCAGATGTACCGGAAGAATACGGTGGACTCGGTTTAGATAAAATTACCTCGGCTTTAATTGCTGAAAAAATGTCTCGAGCAGGCGGATTTTCCATCACTCATGGTGCTCACGTAGGAATTGGGTCATTGCCAATCGTCTTATTTGGAACAGAAGAGCAAAAACAAGCATATTTACCTGCTTTAGCAGTTGGGGAAAAAATAGCAGCATATGCGTTAACAGAACCTGGTTCTGGTTCCGATGCCCTCGGTGCTCGCACAACAGCTCGCCTTAACGCCGAAGGCACACACTATGTGTTAAATGGAGAAAAGCAGTGGATTACGAATGCCGGATTTGCTGATGTGTTCGTAGTGTATGCGAAAATCGACGGTGATAAATTTTCTGCTTTTATCGTTGAACGCGAATTCCCAGGCGTTTCGGTTGGACCGGAAGAGAAGAAGATGGGAATCAAGAGTTCATCAACAAGAACGTTGATTCTTGAAGATGCGCTTGTTCCAAAAGAAAACGTGTTAGGTGAAATTGGAAAAGGCCATGTGATTGCGTTTAACATCTTAAATATTGGGCGCTATAAGCTTGGAGTTGGAGCAGTTGGGGCAGGTAAACGTGCGTTAGAAATTACGTCTCAATATGTTAACCAGCGTCAGCAGTTTAAAACGCCCATCGCTAAATTTTCATTAACCCAAGAAAAGTTAGCAACAATGGCTTCTAAATTGTATGCAACTGAAAGCTCTGTCTATCGTACGGTAGGACTTTTTGAAGACCATATGGGCCAGCTTTCAGAAGAACAGCAAAAAGACGGAAAGCAAATTGCCGCTTCCATTGCTGAATATGCTATTGAGTGTTCATTAAATAAAGTGTTTGCAACGGAATCTCTTGACTACATCGTAGATGAAGGCGTCCAGCTTCACGGAGGCTATGGTTTTATGAGTGAGTATGAAATTGAGCGCCTGTATCGTGATTCCCGCATTAACCGTATTTTTGAAGGAACAAATGAAATTAATCGTCTCTTAGTACCAGGCACGTATTTACGCAAAGCGCTAAAAGGAGAGCTTCCGTTGCTTCAAAAAGCACAAACGCTTCAAGAAGAATTGATGATGCTTATGCCACAAGAAGTAGGAAATGAGCCGTTAGATCAAGAAAAGATGCTTGTGCAAAATGGAAAGAAAATTGCGCTCTTGCTTTTAGGTCTAGCTGCACAGAAGTATGGTAAAGAATTAGAGAAAGAACAAGAAATTCTCGTTAATATTTCTGATATGATCAGTAACGTATATGCAATGGAATCCACTGTTTTACGTACTGAAAAAGCCATTTCTAAAACAGGAGCAGATCAAAACAGCTTAAAAGTAAAATATACGCAAGTATTTTGCCAAGAAGCATTTAATCGAATTGAAGCAGATGCAAAAGAAACATTAATTGGCATTGAACAAGGTGATACGCTTAGAGTTATGCTTTCATCTCTTCGCAAGCTAACGCGTTACACACCAATCAATGTGATTAGCGTAAAGCGCGAGATTGCAAAAACGCTTCTAGAAGTAGAGAAATTCACAGTTTAATGCAAAAAGGAGCTCGTTTCGCGAGCTTCTTTTTGTTTAAGAAGCCTCTATCTAGGTAAATGATAAAGGATGTGTTAAAATACGAAAAAAGCTTAAAATAAAGGGTGGTTGACGAAATGTCATTATTTTTTTATTCATATCCAAAGTGCGGTACATGCCGAAAAGCCAAGAAGTGGCTGGATGATAACGGAGTAGCATATGAAGAAATTCATATTGTAGAAAACCCGCCAACAAAAGAGCAGCTGCAAGCTTATTATCAGAACAGCGGCTTAGAATTAAAAAAATTCTTTAATACAAGCGGTAAAAAGTATCGCGAATTAGGGCTTAAAGATAAAGTAAGCGGTGCGAGTGAAGACGAACTTCTGTCTATTCTTGCGTCAGATGGCATGTTAATTAAGCGTCCGCTGCTAACAGATGGACAAAAAGTAACGCTTGGCTTCAAAGAAGAGCAGTTTGAGGACGTGTGGAAGTAAGTTTTCAAATAGAAAATTTTTACCTTTTACGTTACACTGTTAATAGGAAGTTATTTTAGGTTGTAGAAAGTGTTCTCCACGTTGAAGGCGCTTTTTATATAAACAAATTACGATACATATTTTGGAGGGATTAAGATGAGTACACCAAAAGATTTGCGTTATTCTGAAGAGCATGAATGGGTAAAAACAGAAGGAGACGTTGTCCGCGTAGGTATTACGCATTTCGCTCAAGCTGAGCTTGGCGACATCGTATTCGTTGAACTGCCAGAAGTAGGAGCAAAAGTAGAAGCTGACGAGCCGTTTGGCAGCGTTGAATCAGTAAAAACAGTTTCTGAGCTTTATGCACCAATTAGCGGTGAAGTTGTAGCAGTAAACGATAACTTAAGCGATAGCCCTGAACTTGTTAATGAATCTCCATACGAAGAAGCATGGATGATTACAATCAAACCATCTGATGCTTCTCAAGTAGACAAGCTAATGACAGCAGAGCAATACGAAGAAATGACAAACGAAGGATAATATTCCTCCATAAATTGTCTTTATGAAAAGTTTTTGACTGGACACTCTATTAGTAAACAAGCTAAAGGAGTGTCTTTTTATGTTTGAAAAACAAAAAATGGACGTTACAGATCGCGTTACAGCTAAATTTCATGACGGCGGTATGAAATTATATGTTGATAAGCAGCCAATTGGTGAAGTTAGTTACGGAACAAGCGGCAATGAATATCGCTTTGAAGAAGGGTATTCGCAAGAAAATAATAAGTTCTACCAATATACGGATGTACAAAAGCAAGGTGAAACGCAAAAATATACAGACTGCGACGAAGAAGCAGGATGGTGCTAAACAGTGGCAACTGCCGCTGTTTTTCTCGTTTTATGGAAAAAATATGGCCTAAGCTGCCTTTAAAAACAGTTCTTTCTTGCAAATTTCTTTTAAAAAACAGGTGAACTGTGATACATTAACGAATATTGTATAGCATAAAGAAATGATGTTACTATACAACTGACGATTATGGGTGATGAAAATGGGGCTAATTGAAATTGAAAAAGTAATTATTGTCGAAGGGAAATCAGATAAAAAACGTATTCAAGATATCATTCGAGAACCAATTGAAATTATCTGTACAAACGGTACGATTAGTTTATCAAAGCTGGATGAAATTATTGACTGTACGTTTAACAAAGAGGTATACATACTCGTTGACTCTGATGATTCAGGGAATAAGCTAAGAAAACAATTTAAACGAGAGCTTCCGGAAGCAGAGCATCTATATATTGATAAAATGTACCGAGAGGTTGCTGCCGCCCCTAGACATCACATAGCAACAGTATTACTGAGTGCCAATATCGATGTTAATGCAGAATTTTTAACATAAAAGGAATGAGCAACATGCAAGAATGGAGCGAAAAACAGCTTGACGATCAGTTGAAAGAAGGACAAAGAGCGTTTATCTTTTTCCATACACCTTTTTGCGGGACATGTCAGCTGGCAAAAAAAATGTTAACCGTAGCAGAAGCGATGCTGCCCGGTGTGACCATCGGAATGAGCAATTTAAATTATATGCCTTCAAAAGCAGAAGTATTTTCAATTGAAAGTGTACCTTGTTTGATTGAAGTGAAAAATGGCGAAATGGTAAAAAAACTCTATGCGTTTCATTCCATCGAGCACGTACTTGAAGAGCTTCGATAATCAAACGTTTGTTTAAAATGAAGAAATTGAAAGAGAGCAAACCGTTGGGGTTGTTGAAATCTTGGGATATTATCCCAAGAGTAAAATCTGTTGACAGCCTATCTGACACATGCTAAAATCACACTCATGAATGTTCATAAATGAATGAATATTTCCCAAAAACAAAATAATTGTTGCGAACTCTTATCAAGAGAGGTGGAGGGACTGAGCCCTGTGAAACCCGGCAACCGTCAGACTAACTGAAATGGTGCCAATTCCTGCAAAGCTATGCGCTTTGAAAGATGAGAGAAAGGATTAAATATCGAGCCTTTCTGTCATGCGCAGAGAGGCTTTTTTAATGGGGAAAATTGTTTTACGGCTTTTTCATCCTATAGGGCAACCTAACATAATTAAGTTTTTACTAAAGAAGGTGAAGAAATATGATTACATTAACAGACGTTACAAAAATTTATCAGGCTAAAAGCGGTCAAGTAACAGCTGTTGATAATGTGAATCTAACCGTTAACCAAGGTGAAATTTACGGAATTATTGGTTATAGCGGAGCGGGGAAAAGTTCTTTAATTCGCTTGCTAAACGGGTTAGAAACACCAACGACAGGAAAGGTCGAAGTAGCAGGTAATGATATTGGAAAAATTAAAGGCGGAAAACTCAGAAAAGCTAGACAAGAAATTAGTATGGTGTTTCAGCACTTTAATATCTTGTGGTCGCGTACGGTGCGAGAAAATATTGCATTTCCGTTAGAAATAGCAGGGATCTCAAAAGAAAAAAGAATGAAACGAGTAGACGAGCTTATCAAGCTAGTCGGGCTTGAAGGGCGTGAAAATGCTTATCCATCACAGCTTAGCGGTGGACAAAAGCAGCGCGTTGGTATTGCTCGAGCGCTAGCCAATAACCCAAAAGTATTGCTGTGTGATGAAGCAACATCAGCGCTTGATCCTCAAACGACAGATTCCATTTTAGATCTGTTAGTAGATATTAATGAGAAGCTAGGGTTAACCATTGTATTGATTACTCATGAAATGCACGTTATTCGTAAAATTTGTCATCGGGTAGCCGTTATGGAAAATGGGGCAGTGGTAGAAGAAGGACAAGTGCTAGAAGTATTCAGAAAACCTAAGCAGCCGATTACAAAACGATTCGTTCAACAGATTTCTGAACCAGAAGAAACGTTTGAAACAATTGAACAAGTACAGGAGTTATATCCAAGCGGGCAAATTATTCAGCTGACGTTTGTTGGCGGAAAAGCAGAGCAACCGCTCATTACAACGATTTTAAAACAGTTTGATGTAACGATTAATATTTTGCAAGGAAAGATTTCTCATACACAAACAGGTTCATACGGAACGTTGTTCGTTCATTTAGACGGAGAATTAACAGAAGTTGAAAAAGTCATTGCATACATTCATGAGCAGCAGGTAGAAGTGGAGGTAATGACAAATGCTTGAGAAACTATTTCCAAACGTTATTTTAGATGATTTTATTCAAGCGACAAATGAAACACTATATATGACGGCTATTTCAGTTATAGCCACGTTTGTTCTAGGTATTTTATTGGGCTTGCTTTTATTTTTAACGTCCAAAGGACAGCTTTGGCAAAACAAACCTTTATATGCCATTGTGTCAGCAGTTATAAATATCTTTCGTTCCATTCCATTCATTATTTTAATTGTTTTACTGATTCCATTTACCAAAGCATTGGTAGGAAGTATTTTAGGCGCTAATGCAGCGTTACCTGCTTTAATTGTTGGAGCAGCACCATTTTATGCGCGTCTTGTAGAAATTGGTCTGCGCGAAATTGATAAAGGTGTTATTGAAGCTGCTAAATCAATGGGAGCAACAACAAGCACTATTATCTTTAAAGTGCTGTTACCTGAATCGCTGCCAGCTTTAATTTCTGGTTTGACGGTAACGACGATTGCGTTAGTCGGCTATACGGCAATGGCGGGTGTGATTGGAGCTGGAGGTCTCGGGAATCTTGCATATTTAGAAGGATTCCAGCGCAGTCATAATGATGTAACGCTAGCTGCTACGATCTTAATTTTGATTATTGTATTTATTATCCAACTCATTGGAGATGCGATTACTGCAAAAATTGATAAAAGATAAAGGGAGGATTATTTATTATGAAAAAATGGCTTTCGGCTTTAGCACTAACATCTGCGCTAGTAGTAGGATTAGCTGCATGTGGATCTAACAATGGATCAAAAGATGAAAAGAAAATTGTTGTGGGTGCATCTAATACGCCTCATGCTGAAATTTTAGAACAAGCAAAACCGATTTTAGAAAAACAAGGAATCGACTTGGAAATTAAAAAATTCCAAGATTATATCTTACCGAACACAGCTCTTGCAAACAATGAAATTGATGCAAACTACTTCCAGCACGTTCCTTATATGAATTCAGTGCTAAAAGATCACAAGGGTGAAAAAGGGTATGATTTTGTAAGTGCCGGTGCCATTCACATTGAACCAATCGGTATCTACTCTAAAAAATACAAAAGCTTAAAAGATCTTCCGAAAAACGGCACAGTTATTATGCGTGATGCAGTAGCAGAGCAAGGACGTATTTTATCGATTTTTGAAAAAGCCGGCGTAATCAAATTAAAACCAGGCGTAAAGAAAACAGATGCACAAATTAAAGATATCGTAGAAAACCCAAAGAATTTAAAATTTAAAGCCGATGTTGAAGGCGGATTGTTACCTCAAATGTACAAAAATAATGAAGGTGACGCTGTTGTTATCAATGCTAACTATGCTATCGATGCTGGTTTAGATCCAGTAAAAGATCCAATCGCAGTGGAAAGCAAAGAAAATAACCCTTATGCAAACATCATTACGGTTCACAAAGGCGACGAAAATAAAGATACAGTGAAAGCTTTAGTGAAAGTTCTTCACTCTAAAGAAATTCAAGACTACATTAAAGAAAAATACAAAGGCGGAGTACTGCCGGTAAGTAAATAATAGAAGAAAAGCGCTTGCCCACTCTGGGCAAGTGCTTTTTTTGTATGCGGGAAAACGAATAACTCTTATTTTTCTCACGCATACTAACCGTGAAAACTTTACTGATGATGGGAGCTGACGTTATGCAGCAAGAAGCACGTCATTCAACTGAGCAAGCACTTCATGATTATAAAATGGGTGTTGGGAAATTTAGCGAAAAATTGCCGGAAGTAACAAAAACGTTTAATGCGTTTACTGAAGCATGTTTTGGAGAAGGTTCTCTTTCTAAAAAAGAAAAGCAGCTAATCGCGTTAGGAATCAGCGTAGTAGCTCAAGACGAGTACTGTATGATTTATCATACAAAAGGCTGCATTGATCAAGGTGCAACTGAGCAAGAAATTTTAGAAGCATGCGGAGTGTCAGCAGCATTTGGCGGAGGCGCAGCGATGAGTCAGTCCGTTACGCTTGTCCAAGAGTGTATTTCAGAACTGACTAGCCACACGCACTAAGTAAATAAAGTGAGTAAAAAAGCTTGTCTTAGAAGGCTCTATAGAGTCTTTTAAGGCAACTTTTTTATGAGTGGATTTAGTCTTGAAAAACGTACATAATGGTTTAAAACCTTTTGGGTCAAAAGGTTGCTATAAGTTTTCATTTGTTATAAGATTGTAATGAGAATAAAATGAGAATAATTAAAAAGATATAGGTATATCGTTTTTTACTATATACGTCTATAACTGGAGGTTTTAATATGGCAGGGTCAACTTTAACAATTAAAGATCTTCATGTTGCAATTGAAGGTAAAGAAATTTTAAAAGGTGTTAATTTAGAAGTTAAGGGCGGCGAAATCCATGCAATCATGGGACCAAACGGTACTGGTAAATCAACATTATCTTCAGCAATCATGGGACATCCTAAATACGAGGTTACACAAGGAAGCATCACGCTAGACGGCGAAGATGTACTTGAGATGGAAGTAGATGAACGCGCTCGTGCAGGTCTATTCCTAGCTATGCAATATCCAAGTGAAATCAGCGGGGTAACAAATGCTGACTTCTTACGTTCAGCAATTAATGCTCGTCGTGAAGAAGGCGAAGAAATTTCACTAATGAAATTCATCCGTCAATTAGACAAAAACATGGATTTCTTAGAAATGGATCAAGACATGGCTCAGCGTTACCTAAACGAAGGTTTCTCTGGCGGTGAGAAGAAACGTAATGAAATTCTTCAATTAATGATGCTTCAACCAGGAATTGCAATTTTAGATGAAATCGACTCTGGTTTAGATATCGATGCGTTAAAAGTTGTATCAAAAGGTATTAATGAACTGCGCGGCAGCGAGTTTGGTTGCTTAATGATTACTCACTACCAACGTTTACTAAACTACATTACACCAGATAAAGTTCACGTTATGATGCAAGGTCGCGTTGTAAAATCAGGCGGACCAGAATTAGCACAGCGTCTAGAGGCAGAAGGTTATGACTGGATCAAACAAGAATTAGGTATTGAAGACGAAACTGTAGAGCAAGAAGCTTAAGAGTTAGGAGGATCTCTATGACTATTGATACGAAATTACCATTTGATCAAGAGTACATCAGCAGCTTTTCAAAAGAAGCTAATGAACCAAGTTGGCTGCTAGATCTTCGCTTACAAGCTCTTGCGAAAGCAGAAGATCTTGCACTTCCAAAGCCAGATAAAACAAACATTTCGAAATGGAACTTTACTGCATTTGACAAGCACACTTCACAGGCAAGCACAATCTCATCTGTAGACGAGCTTCCAGAAGTGGTTAAAGCATTGATTGATACAGAAGCTGTTAAAAATTTATATGTTCAGCGTGACCAAACAGCTGCATATTCAACATTAACAGAAGAGCTAAAGTCTCAAGGCGTTATCTTCACAGATATTCAAACAGCTGCTAAAGAGCATAGCGACCTTGTTGAGAAGTACTTCATGAAAAACGGAGTTAAAGTAGATGAGCACCGTTTAACTGCATTAAACGCAGCGTTATTAAACGGCGGTGTATTTGTATACGTTCCTAAAAATGTAGAAGTACAAGAGCCGCTTCAAGCTGTATTTGTCCGTGAAGATGAAGAAGCTGCTTTATTCAACCATGTGATTGTTGTAGCTGAAGACAACAGCTCAGTAACATATGTAGAAAACTACATTGCTACTGCTGAAGAGTCAAACGGTGTTGTCAATATCGTGACAGAAGTATTTGCTAACAGCAATGCAAAAGTAACATTTGGGGCTGTTGACTACTTAGCTAAAGGTACAACTACTTATGTGAACCGCCGCGGCGTAGCGGGCAAAGATGGTCGCATTGAGTGGGCTTTAGGCTTAATGAGTGAAGGAAATACTGTTTCAGAAAATACAACGTATCTAATGGGCGACGGTTCATATGGAGATACAAAAACGGTAACAGTTGGACGTGGAGAGCAGTCTCAAAACTTAACAACAAGTATCGTACATTTTGGAAAACATTCTGAAGGCTACATTTTAAAACACGGCGTTATGAAAGAAAGCGCGTCTTCAATCTTTAACGGTATCGGTAAAATTGAACACGGTGCGTCTAAATCAAACGCTGAGCAAGAATCTCGTGTGTTAATGTTAAGTGAAAAAGCACGTGGAGACGCAAATCCAATTCTTCTAATTGATGAAGACGATGTAACAGCAGGACACGCTGCATCTGTTGGACGCGTAGATCCAATTCAGCTTTACTACTTAATGAGCCGCGGTATTCCGCAAACAGAAGCAGAACGTCTAGTTATCCACGGGTTCTTAGCACCAGTTGTAAACGAGTTGCCAATCGAAACGGTTAAAAAGCAATTAACAGATTTAATTGAAAGGAAAGTTCGATAATGAATATCTCTGATATTCGTAAACAATTTCCTATTTTAGACCAAGAGGTAAATGGCAGCCCACTCGTTTATTTAGACAGTGCAGCAACTTCACAAAAGCCGCTTGCTGTAATTGAAGCAATTGAGAAGTATTATAAAGAATATAACTCAAACGTACACCGAGGTGTTCACACGCTTGGTACAAGAGCAACAGACGGATACGAAGGCGCTCGTGAAAAGGTTCGTAAGTTTATTAATGCAAAATCAACGGAAGAGATTATCTTTACGCGCGGTACAACGACAGCTCTTAATACAGTAGCTGCAAGCTATGGCCGTGCTAATCTCAAACCTGGTGATGAAATTGTGATTACTTATATGGAGCATCACAGCAACATCATTCCTTGGCAGCAAGTTGCCAAGGAAACAGGTGCAACGTTAAAATATATTTCATTAACAGAAGATCATGCACTTTCACTAGAAGAGGTAAAAAGCACGATTACATCCAACACCAAAATTGTATCGATTATGCAAGTATCTAACGTATTGGGCACAATTAACCCAGTAAAAGAGATTGCAGAAATTGCACATGCTAACGGTGCAGTAATGGTTGTGGATGGTGCGCAAAGTACGCCTCACATGAAGGTGGATGTACAAGATTTAGACTGTGATTTCTTTGCTTTCTCTGGACATAAAATGGGCGGACCGACTGGAATCGGGGCTCTTTATGGAAAGAAAGAGCTTCTTGAAAAAATGGAACCAATCGAGTTTGGCGGCGAAATGATTGACTTCGTAAACCTATACGAATCAACGTGGAAAGAGCTTCCTTGGAAATTTGAAGGAGGTACGCCAATCATTGCAGGTGCAATTGGTTTAGGTGCAGCGATTGATTTCTTAGAAGAAGTTGGTTTAGATAATATTCAAGCACATGAGCACAAGTTAGCGCAGTATGCACTGGATCGCTTATCGCAAGTAGATGGAATTACGATTTACGGACCGAAAGAGCGAGCGGGTGTTGTGACGTTTAATATTGAAGATGTGCATCCGCACGACGTTGCAACAGTAGTAGACGCTGATGGAATTGCGATTCGTGCAGGTCATCACTGTGCGCAGCCGCTGATGAAATATTTAAACGTATCTTCTACTGCACGTGCAAGCTTCTATTTGTATAACACGGAAGAAGAAGTAGATAAATTGGTATCATCATTAATAAAAACGAAGGAGTATTTTACAAATGGCTTTTAATAATTTAGATACTCTCTATCGTCAAGTAATTATGGACCATTATAAAAATCCGCGTAATCGTGGAACGTTGAATGAAGATACTGTGAACATTCATATGAATAACCCGACGTGTGGAGACCGCATTGAACTTTCTTTAAAAGTAGAGGACGGCAAAGTGGTGGATGCAAAGTTCGAAGGTGAAGGATGTTCAATTTCAATGTCATCAGCTTCAATGATGACACAAGCAATTAAAGGTCAAGAAGTAGACAAAGCGTTTAAAATGGCCCATATCTTCTCTGACATGATGCAAGGTAAAGAGTATGATGATAGTATAGATTTAGGAGATATTGAAGCACTTCAAGGTGTAGCAAAATTTCCTGCGCGTATTAAATGTGCAACACTAGCGTGGAAAGCGATGGAAAAAGGTCTTAACGAACAAAAATAAGACCTTCATTCATTCCCAATCCTATCAAGTAGGGGGTAATAAAAGATGGCTAAAAAAATGCCAGAAATCGGCGATTATAAATATGGATTTTCCGATAAAGACGTATCAATTTTCCGCTCTAAACGCGGTTTAACGAAAGAAATCGTAGAAGAAATTTCTCGTATGAAAGAGGAGCCACAATGGATGCTTGACTTCCGTTTGAAATCTCTAGAGCACTTCTACAACATGCCAATGCCACAGTGGGGCGGAGACATGGCAAGCTTAGACTTTGATGAAATTACGTACTACGTAAAACCATCTGAGAAGTCTGAACGCTCTTGGGATGAAGTTCCTGAAGAAATTAAACAAACGTTTGATAAACTTGGTATTCCTGAAGCAGAGCAAAAGTATCTTGCGGGTGTATCAGCTCAGTACGAATCTGAAGTTGTTTATCACAATATGAAAGAAGATCTTGAAGCCCAAGGTATCGTATTTAAAGATACGGATACGGCGCTAAAAGAAAACGAAGATATTTTCCGTGAGCATTTTGGAAAAGTTATCCCGCCAACGGATAACAAATTCTCTGCTCTTAACTCGGCGGTTTGGTCTGGTGGATCATTTATTTACGTACCAAAAGGCGTAAAAGTAGATACACCATTACAAGCTTATTTCCGTATTAACTCTGAAAATATGGGACAGTTTGAGCGTACGTTAATTATTGCTGATGAAGGCTCACACGTCCACTATGTAGAGGGCTGTACAGCACCTGTTTATACAACAAACTCTCTTCACAGTGCCGTTGTAGAAATCATCATTAAAAAAGATGCGTATTGCCGCTATACAACAATTCAAAACTGGGCGAACAACGTATACAACCTTGTAACAAAACGCGCGGTTTGTGAAGCAAACGCAACAATGGAATGGATTGATGGAAACATCGGTTCTAAGTTAACAATGAAATATCCAGCTGTTATCTTAAAAGGTGAAGGTGCACGTGGTATGACATTATCTATTGCCCTTGCTGGTAAAGGACAGCACCAAGATGCTGGTGCAAAAATGATTCACTTAGCACCGAACACATCTTCAACGATCGTATCAAAATCAATTTCAAAACAAGGCGGTAAAGTAACATACCGTGGTATCGTACACTTCGGCCGTAAAGCAGAGGGTGCACGTGCGAACATTGAGTGTGATACGCTAATTATGGATAATCAATCAACTTCTGATACAATTCCGTACAATGAGATTTTAAACGATAACATCTCACTTGAGCATGAAGCGAAGGTATCGAAAGTATCTGAAGAACAATTATTCTATCTAATGAGCCGCGGTATTTCTGAAGAAGAAGCAACAGAAATGATTGTAATGGGCTTTATTGAGCCATTTACAAAAGAGCTTCCGATGGAATATGCAGTAGAAATGAACCGTCTAATCAAATTTGAAATGGAAGGTTCAATCGGTTAATAATAGATCAAAACTCGTTTGCTGTTTATGCAAACGAGTTTTTTTGTATCGTTTGTATTAAAATAAAGAAAAGCGAAGCTAAGAACATAGAGGAGGAGTGGCATGATTTATATTGGAGTTACAGGCTGGGGAGATCATGATTCATTATATGAAGCGGGGGTTTCATCAAGAGACAAGCTTGCCGTATATGCAGGCCATTTTCCAATTGTTGAAGTCGACTCATCTTTTTATGCAATTCAACCTAAATCAAATGTAGAAAAGTGGGTGAATGATACACCGGAATCTTTTCGTTTTGTAGTAAAAGCCTATCAAGGTATGACAGGGCATATGAGAGAAGGAAATCCGTTTGATAGCAAAGAAGAAATGTTTCATGCATTTTTAGAATCAGTGAAGCCTTACGTAACATCGAATAAGCTTGGTATGATTTTATTTCAAATGCCGCCCTGGTTTGACTGTACAAAAGAAAACGTAGCCTATTTGAGATATAGCCGCGAGAAGTTTGGAGATTTGCCAGTAGTTCTTGAGTTTCGAAATCAATCTTGGTTTAAGCCATTTTTCTACGATAAAACGCTGACGTTTATGGAACAAGAGAAGTGGATTCATGGTATTTGTGATGAACCGCAGGCAGGAGAAGGCTCTATTCCTATTGTGATTCATGCTACAGATAAACAGAAAACACTTATCCGTTTTCACGGACGAAACGTACACGGCTGGAACAAGCCCGCAGAAGGCAATTGGCGAGCAGTAAGGTTTTTGTATCGTTACAATGAAAAAGAGCTCCTAGAGTGGAAAGAACGTCTTGAAAAGCTGCAAAAACAAACGAAGGACATTTACCTGTTATTTAATAATAACTCCGGCGGAGATGCTGTACATAATGCCAAACAGCTCATGAGTTTATTAAATATTGAATATGAGAATTTAGCTCCTAAACAATTAGATTTTTTTAATGAATTTTAGCACTGAGTCCTATAAAAGTTTATATAAATAAGGAAGAAAGAATATAAACGTCAAATAGGTAGAAAAGTATATGTAAAACCTCACTTTTTTTCTTTCAAAATCATAAATTGATTAAGAAAGGAGTGAGCTACTATGATTACCTTAGAGCCTATCGTAATTGAAGGTCATACATTTAATGCGGTTACCGTATTGCTGCCAAAAACAACTCTGTTAACAATCTCATCAGATAAAGGGTACATTATGTGCGGAGCACTAGACGTAGGTCTATTAAATGATAAATTAGCTGATCGTCAAATAATAGCTGGAAGAGCTGTAGGTGTACGTACAATTGAACAGCTTCTTGAAGCGCCGCTTGAATCTGTAACGCTTGAAGCTGAAAAAAGAGGAATTTTTAAAGGAACAATTGGCAAAGATGCTTTATTGAAAATGCTTTAATATAGTGGGAAATTTAAGATAAAACTTTTTAAAAGAAGCGTGAACCTCCTTATACATGCATACATATAGCTTGTAAGGAGGGATTTTTTTTGGTTAAACTTCGTCGGAAATTAACAAGAAAAGGCCCGCTTCCTTTTCGCTACGTTCTGTTGCTCACCTTTCTTTTTTTTATGCTTTCCACAGGGGTAGGATTATGGCTAATTAATAGAGGGATTGAACCGACGTTAATGAAATATGCTGAAGCACAAACAAAAGAGATTGCAACTTTAGTTATTAATAAAGCGGTGAATAAACAGGTACTTGATCAACTGGATGTAGATGTTATTAAAGTTGAATCTACACCTAACGGTCAAGTAGCGAAAATTGACACAGCGCTTGTAAATCGGGTTAGAGCTCAGACTACGTCATTTGTTCAAGCTAATTTAAAAGAGGCAGAGAAAGGGAATTTAGATGCACTGGAACTTCCAACAGATATTCGTATTGAAAAAAATGAAAAGCTGCGGAATCAAGGGATTGTATACCAAGTTCCTCTTGGGCAAGCAACTAATAATGCGCTGCTTGGAAATCTAGGTCCGCTGATTCCGGTTAAATTTCATGCTATTGGTGACGTTCAAACAGACGTAGTGCGAAAAATCGAGGAGTATGGAATAAATAATGCGTTTCTTGAAGTATCCATCAAAGTAAAAGTAAACATGCAAATCATTATCCCGTTTGCAACGAGAAAAACAACCGTTACGGCTACAATTCCTGTAGGAGGGACTGTTATCCCTGGAAATGTTCCTGATTATTTTAACGGTGGAAATTCGTCTTCTCCGGCAATTGAACTTCCGAAGAAAAATTAACAATATTATATTAACGTGATAAAGTGTTATTTTAAAAGCAGGTACGGAAGTTCAAAAATACTTTCATATCTGCTTTTATTCATTGGGAAATTTGTCTGAATTTTCTATAAAAAATATTTTGACATACTATCTTCTCCCTTCTATAATTTGAGATAGGAAGTTACAGAAAAAATAATCTAAAAATTATAAAAATTCTCGTTGATCTACGATAAAAAGAGAGTAGGGAGAGAACAAGAGGGGGAATTACAGTGGAAAATAGGCCGGAGTGGGGATCAAGAGCAGGGTTTATTTTAGCAGCAGCAGGTTCAGCAATTGGACTAGGGAATATATGGAGATTTCCAGCCACTGCATATGAAAATGGAGGAGGGGCATTTTTTCTCCCCTATTTATTTGCTTTGTTGACGGCAGGGATTCCTATCTTAATCATGGAATTTGCTATTGGACATAAATATAAAGGTTCCTCTCCTTTATCATTAGCAAGACTAAGTCCCAAGGCTGAATGGCTAGGTTGGTGGCAAGTAGCTATTTCCTTTTTTATTTCGGTTTACTATTCCGTCATTATCGCGTGGGCGATGTCGTATTTTATCTTTTCATTTAAGTTAAGCTGGGGAAACGATACGGAAGCGTTTTTATATGGAGATTACTTAAAGTTAGCTGAAGCACCAGGACAAACAGGAAGCCTCGTATTACACGTTTTAATTCCGCTTGTACTTGTATGGATTGTGACATTAGGTGTCTTATTAAAAGGAATCAAAAAAGGAATTGAAGCCGCAAACAAAATCTTTCTACCAACACTAATTATTCTATTTTTAATCATTGTCATTCGAGCAGTTACGTTAGACGGAGCAATGGAAGGTCTACATGCTTTCTTTAAACCAAACTGGAGCGCAATTGGAGATGGAAAGGTTTGGATCGCGGCATATGGTCAAATTTTCTTTAGTTTATCTGTTGGTTTTGCTATTATGATCACTTATTCCAGTTATCTTCCAAAGAAATCTGATTTAACTAATAATGCGTTTATTACTGGATTTGGTAATTCAGCGTTTGAATTACTAGCAGGAATCGGTGTGTTTAGCGCACTAGGTTTTATGGCTACTCAGCAAGGTATCCCAATTGATAAAGTAGTTCAGGGAGGGGTAGGACTAGCCTTTGTGGTTTTCCCGCAAATTATTAATGAATTTCCAGCGTTTAAACAGCTGTTTGGAATGTTATTCTTTGCTTCCTTAACATTAGCAGGATTAACGTCGCTTATTTCAATTATTGAAACCTTCGTAGCAGGCATTCAAGATAAATTTACTATCTCACGTACAAAATCTGTATTAATAGGTGGAGGAATCGCTTCAATTTGCTCGCTATTATTTGCAACACAAGGAGGACTTTATTTCTTAGATGTGGTCGACTATTTCATTAATAACTTCGGAGTTGCTCTAGCAGGCTTAGTAGAAGTTGTATTAGTTGCTTGGGTATTTAAGAAGTTGAGCAGCCTTCAGCAGCATGCAAACGAAGTTTCTGATATCCGAATCGGTTCATGGTGGAAAATATGTTTAGGAGTAGTTACACCACTTGTACTTGGATACATGATGTTTGATAACTTCCGGAAAAATATTTCGGAAAATTACGAACAGTATGCAACGACTTTTGTAGGTCCTTTTGGTTGGGGTGTGGCAGCTCTGGCTGTTATTTTGGGAATTGCTTTTTCTTTTGCACGATGGAAAGATGGGACGCTTCGTTTGTCAGTTAAAGAGAAGGGGGTTTCTAAATAATGGATGGAAGTTCAATGACAATGATGGTTGTAGGGATGGTCATCATATGGGGCGGCTTGGCCGCGAGTATTGCTCATGCTGTGAAAAAAGCAAAAGAAAGTAAAGAATCAGGATAAAAAAACAGGAAGCACCAGCTTCCTGTTTTTTTATTTTTTCTTTAGTTCTAAACGATCATTTCGTTCCCACGTTCTTAACTGAGGATATGGGTCAAACGACCACTCATTTTTGCCGTTATCTTTATACATTCCATAGTGCAAGTGAGGAGGGAATTTCCCAGAAGTTCCAGGAGGTCCATAACCGGAACTTCCTACTCCGCCAATGAGTGTTCCTGGTTCTACAATTTGTCCTACTTTTAAATTTTTTGCAAATCCGCTTAAATGAGCTAAATAGTGATAGTTATTATGAAGGTCACGAATACCGATTCGCCAGCCTCCATATTTATTCCATCCTTTAAGCTCAATAATGCCATAGCAAGGGGATTTTACTGGAACTCCGTAATCTGCAAAAATGTCTGTTCCTTCATGAATTCGTTTGCCACCCCAGCCGCGCGCATCTCCCCATGTACTGCGATAACTGTAGTTCGCACGGAGAGGAACCGGAAATGAAGAACCTTTTAAATCAATCCGACCGTAATGGCGAAAAATTTTGGCATTCCCTAAAATAATATCAACTGCTTTAGCCCGGTGATAATAGTTCCAAAGCGCAATTTTAATATAGTCTTCGGACACCCCGAACGTCCGAATATAATTTGCCATTGTAAAAAGCATATCTTCATCATTAAACTGGTCTGCTTTTTTGTCTCCGTTCCCATCTTTTCCTATTCCTCCGAGCAGAGAAATAGTAAGTGGGTTTGTATCTTCCAAATTCGGATTTAAAGAACCTGACCATTTTTCTGGAGGATAATAAATGGCGATCGCGCCTTTTTCTCTTGGAATATCTTTATGAGAGCGTCGAATATTTCGTTCATACTGGTCAATCCCAGCAAAGTAATACCAAGGAATTGTAGTAGCGGCTTCCATTTGTTTATACAGCTCTAATCTCTTTTGAATAAGTATTTTTTCTTGATCTGCTGATGATTCAGCTGTTACGTGGTGCCATCCTGTGAATATAGACATGAACATAAAAAGTAAGATAATCGTTTTGCGCATCGTGTTTCCCCCTTTCTAAAAATAGTGTGTAACACTAGTTTGCAGCGAGAAAAAAGATTTCATAAATATTAATTAATGGAAATCGCTTCAAAACTTTTTTAAAGAATTTTATTCAGAAGATAAATGGAAATTATACGGAGGATGAAAACGCACACATTTGAAGGGGAAATAGAAGAAAACTGAGGAAAATAAAGAGCAGACAACTTGTCGAATCTCACTTTTTTATGATAAAGTGACATATAGTTATGTTTTTAATATGTAGTTAAAATTAAGCATATAGGTTATAGACATTTTCTAGATTGGTGGAGTTGATAATATGGCAACAAAAGAAGAGCATGTCCGCAAACCCGAGTGGCTGAAGATTAAGCTAAACACAAACGAAAATTACACAGGCTTAAAGAAAATGATGCGTGAGAAAAACCTTCATACAGTTTGTGAAGAAGCAAGATGTCCGAATATTCATGAGTGTTGGGCTGTTCGTCGTACGGCAACTTTTATGATTTTAGGAGAAGTATGTACACGTGCCTGTCGTTTTTGCGCGGTTAAGACAGGTTTACCAACAGAATTAGATTTAGAAGAGCCAGAACGCGTAGCGGATTCTGTTCAGCTAATGAACTTAAAACATGCGGTTATTACAGTAGTAGCTCGCGATGATTTAAAAGACGGAGGAGCAAGCGTATTAGCTGAAACAATTCGTGCGATTCGTCGTAAAAATCCATTCACAACCATTGAAGTATTACCTTCTGATATGGGCGGTGTGGAAGAGAACTTACGTATTGTAATGGACGCACGTCCTGATATTTTAAATCATAATATTGAAACAGTACGCAGCCTTACGCCTCGTGTTCGTGCTCGTGCTAAATATGAGCGTTCTCTTGAGTTCCTTCGCCGTGCAAAAGAAATGCAGCCGGATATCCCTACGAAATCAAGTATCATGCTTGGTCTAGGAGAAACAAAAGAAGAAATTATTGAAACGATGGATGATTTGCGTGCGAATAATGTAGATATTATGACGCTAGGCCAATATCTACAGCCAACTAAAAAGCACATAAAAGTTCAAAAATATTACCATCCAAATGAATTTGAAGAGCTAAAAGAAATTGCATTATCAAAAGGATTCAGCCATGTTGAAGCAGGTCCTCTTGTACGTTCTTCTTACCATGCAGATGAGCAAGTTAACGCTGCTGCAAAAAACAAAGCGCAAGAAAGCAAATAAGGTAAAAAGAGGCTGGAACAAAAGTAGTTTAGCCGAAGTGAAAAACGAACCACTATTCAAACTGTTTGATTAGTGGTTCGTTTTTTTTATTACGGTGAACGTAGATTTTATCTGTTTCGTTTATTCCACCATATCTTTGTCCGTCATCGGTTCATTCAATTCGTTTTTCTCTCTTCCATTTGCATCTTCTCCGCCGTTCATTTTACGCCCTTGGGGAGATTTTAGCATTTGTTGAATAACTCCATCGATTCGTTTTCTAGCATCATTCGTTTGCGTATTCATTTCACTGATATTTTCGATTTGGTCCATCTGTTTCGGATTATCTGAGACGTATACATGATAATAACGAGGAACTACAGACATAGCTGTACGTTTTACCTGATCGGCTGCGTTATTCCGGTTTTTAGCATCTGTTTTATAAGCAACAAGCACATCTTTATCGGTTACTAGCGTAGCGGCTTGCTTAATATTTGGTATAGCGGTGCTCAGTTTACTAATATTGTCGGCTGCTTCTTCTCGATTAAATGTTCCTACTTGGTTCATATTGGAACTTTGTTCATTTGTGTTTTTAGTGTATCGGACATATCCATAATTTGTGCCGCTATTATTATTTGGATTATAATAATGATTAGGCTCGTTTACATTAATGGCATCTGGGTTGTTTGGTGATAAATTTTCATTTTCAGCTGTGTTTTTATTTTGACAGCCAATGGTTAAAATACTTGTTATCAAAGCGATTCCAAGAATAGATTTCTTCACCATTTCCACCTCCTGTAGTTAAATATCGTACGCCAGGTAAACCGGCGAACCTTCATGTGGAGCATAAAAGACCAGTAGGTATACCGATAAAACTCCTACAGGATTAGAGTGCTGCTTATACGTGAAAAATTTCATGTTAATTGATGGTTTCATCATCATAATTATGGTATGGTAAATTTTAAGAGAAGAGGTGTGAGCAATGGTCTGTATCAATAATATTTGTTATGAAGTATTAAAAGATGAGCGCGAGGCATTTAATGAAGAGGCGTTTAGAGGTCGCTTTATTGACGTGCTGAGCCGCTATGACTATATTGTGGGAGATTGGGGATACAATCAGCTTCGACTGCGAGGCTTTTTTGATGACCGAAATCAAAAGGCAACATATGATACGAAGATTAGTACGCTTCAAGACTATTTACATGAATATTGTAATTTTGGCTGTGCGTATTTTGTCTTAAAAAAAGTCCATAAGTAAAAAAAGGCAAGCCGAAGACACTAATTGTCCTTCACGCTGCCTTTTTTTTAGATGATTTCATATAAAAATTCGCGAAGTTCCTGACCGTCTTCACTGTTTAATTTAAATACTTCTTCAAGATAGTTTGGTTCTTCAAGGTCATCTTGTCCAATGATGGCAAAGCGTCCTCCTTGAATATCAAGAACAACTTGTTTGCCATAATAACGGTCGGTTTGGATAATAGCTAAATCAAATCGTTGATTTTCGCCCATAAAGCTGACAAACCGGGTCTTTGTAGATACAACATCGTCATATAGATAAAAGCGTTCGCTCATAGGTATACTCCTTTCATAGGTTGTATTTGTATCATATCAAATAAGGTCAAAAACAAAAATGAATTTATCAAATGGATAATGGGTCATGATAAAATAGAACAGGAACCCCGTTTGTTTATGAAAAAAGATTTATAGAGAGCTGACAACTAGGGAGGAAATAATATGTACTTTGTAGATCGTGAAAAAATAGAAGCCACGCTTGTTTTTTTTGATGAACATGTTCGTTTGTTTGCTGAGCATTCGAGCTGGAACACAGAAATAGAGAAAAAGGCATTAGAGAGAATTGTACACCTTTTAATTGAAAACGTTTTAGATGTAGGAAATGCAATGATTGATGGGTTTATTATGAGAGATCCAGGCAGTTACGATGATATCATTGACATTTTAGTTGATGAGAAAGTGGTTAAAAAAGAGGAAGAAACGCCATTAAAAGAGATCGTTCAATTGCGTAAAAGCCTTGTTCAAGAATATGTGGATGTTAAACATCAGGATGTTTATCAAAAAGTGATGCAGCATAAAGACGTACTGGCAGCATTTTCAGAGCGCGTAAGGACATATCTAGAGACAGAGTTAGGACCTGTGTCTGCTTTTCGTAACTAAAGGCAAGCAAGTTGTAGTTGTATAAAAAATAAGCTATGATTTCAAGTATGAGACTTGAAAGGAGATCACACAACATGAAGGAATATAAAGGATATTTGATTGATTTAGACGGAACAATGTACAAAGGAACAGAGCTAATTGCCGAGGCGCGTGATTTTGTTATTAAATTAAAGGAAAAAGGAATTCCTTATTTATTTGTAACAAACAACTCAACAAAAACGCCCGATAAAGTAGCTGAAAAGCTAGAGGCATTTGGCATTCCTGCAACAGAAGAGCAAGTTTTTACAACGAGCCAGGCAACAGCTAATTATTTACACGAACGCAAAGCAAACGCTTCAGCTTATGTAATTGGTGGAGAAGGAATCCGACATGCGTTGCTTGAAAAAGGATTTACCATTGAAGAGGAAGATACGGATTTCGTAGTTGTTGGTTTGGATCAGGAAATTACATATGAAAAATTAGCAAAAGCATGTTTAAACGTTCGAAACGGCGCCTTTTTTGTTTCAACGAACGGAGATATTGCGATTCCTACTGAAAGAGGCTTACTGCCTGGTAATGGATCTATCACGTCCGTTATTACGGTTTCTACTCAAACAAATCCAGTATTTATTGGCAAACCAGAAAGTATTATTATGGAGCAAGCCCTTGAAGTCATCGGTACGCCAAAAGAAGAAACAATCATGATTGGTGATTACTATGATACAGATATTTTAGCAGGGATGAATGCAGGCTTAGATACATTACTAGTCCATACAGGGGTAACAACAAGAGAGTTACTAGAAGGGTATGAGAAAAAGCCAACTTATACGGTAGATTCACTAAAAGAGTGGATGGAGCGAATTTAAAAAGCTGTCAATTGACAGCTTTTTTTGTTTTTAAACCTATTCTTGGCTGGCAGCCCGGTGCGCTAACCGGCTAGAAGCAGCGGCGGCAATTGCGCCTACTAAATCATCTAAGAAAGTGTGGCACTCTCCCGTCGATTTATCGTTTAATCGTTCTAGAATACCCGGCTTTTGTTTATCAATATACCCGTAATTGGTAAAGCCGATTGATCCGTACACATTTACAATCGATAATGCTAAAATCTCGTCAATACCGTATAAACCTTCGTCTTTCTCAAGAATATCCAACAGAGGCGGCTCAATAACTTTTTTTTCCGTGAGGACATCTAATTGAATACCCGTTAAAATAGCATTTTGAACTTCTCGTTTAGAAATGACGCGCTCAACGTTATATAAACAGTCTTCAATTGTTAAGTTTGGGTGATACTTTTTTTGCAAGTAATAGACCAGTTCAGCAATGTCTGTAAGAGCCACGCCGCGTTCTATTAACCATTCTCTTGCTTTTTTTTCTAACTCACTTTGTGTATGTTTTTTCTCCAAGTATCATCACCTGTTTTCTATATATTTTTAAGTCTAAAGTTGTTTCATACTACTAACCCGGAGTAAATAACTATAAATGGTGTATTTCTAATCTATTCATTCCTCCGTAAATATTATGACAAGTAATGTTGTTTTCCATCATATAATTTCTTGAATGAATGAAGAGAGGGATTAAAATGATACAAACCATTTATGAGCATTACGGATTACGTCCAAATGAATTTATGCCCGTAGGTAAATTTGAAGGTTTTCAGTATCGAGATATTTTATATACAATCATTAATGTAAAGCAAATGGAACAAGACGAGTTAAATGAACTATATCAAATGAGTCAATTTCTGATGGGCCAAGGTGATCGCCATGTGGCAACATTTATGCCTAATTTGAATGGTGAAATGATTACAGAAACTGAAACTGAAAAATTTATCATTTGCCGCTGTCTTGCGGAAGAGAAAAACCCCAACTTTTCACCTGGGCACGAGCTAGCTGTTTTTCATCAAAAAGGGAGACTGTTTCCTTATGAAGTGGAAAAAGCAAACCGGCTAGGGCAATGGAAGTCCATGTGGGAGAAGCGTCTCGACCAGATGGAGCAATTTTGGTATGGCAGATTACGTGCTTTGCCTAATCAAGAGATGGAAAAACGTTTTTTAGAAACTTTTCCTTATTACCTAGGATTAACGGAAAATGCTATTCAATACCTAGTAGACACGGAAATTGACGATTTGCCTCGTTCAGTTGACGCTGCGACGATTTGTCATCATCGGTTCGGGCAAAAAACATGGGGGGAAGACTACGTTTACAAGCTCCCAGCAGATTGGGTCTTCGATCATCCGAGCAGAGATATAGCTGAATATATAAGGGAACAATATTTATTAACATACGCTGTCGATGAAAGGCACATGCATCAGTTTTTAAGTGAATACGAAAAGGTAAATCCGCTTTCTTCTTTTTCATGGAGACTGTTATATGCTAGACTTCTTTTTCCCGTTCATTATTTTGAAGTCATTGAAGGGTATTACAGTGTACAAGATGAGAGGCAAAAACAAAAGTATTATGAGAAGCTGGAAGGAGTATTAGCTCATTCTTCTCACTACGAAGCTTTTCTGAAGCGCTTTTACCAGTCGGTGGGTATTTCAACGTCTCGTTATCACATTCCTGAATTAACATGGATTCATTAAAAAGCGATTACTATAGAATATGATAAAATAGAAAAATAGGTGTTGGATAATCCAAACCTGTTTTTCTATTTTGTTTTTATGCATGCAGTTTAAAAAGGATAAAGAGGTGGCGTACATATGGACAAGCCGTTTGTATTTATTACGAGAAAAATACCGAATGAATTAATCGAACCTTTAAAGGCAGTAGCGAATGTGGAAATGTGGGATAAAGAAGATGAGGCAGTCCCTCATGAGCTGCTTTGTGAAAAAGCTAAGCACGCACATGCTCTATTAACAATGCTTTCAGATCGTATTGACAGTGAATTGCTTACGCAAGCTCCTCATTTAAAGCTTGTAGCTAACTTGGCGGTCGGATTCGATAATATTGACATAGAAGCGGCAACTGAACGAGGAATTATCGTTTCTAATACCCCCGATGTTTTATCTGATACAACAGCAGATTTAACGTTTGGTTTATTAATGAGTGTAGCTAGACGTTTAGTAGAAGCTGCTGGATATGTGAAAGAAAATCAGTGGAAAAGCTGGAGTCCATTTTTGTTAGCGGGTAGAGATGTTCATCATAAAACATTAGGTATTGTTGGAATGGGGAAAATTGGAGAGACGCTTGCGAAACGTGCTACAGGTTTTGATATGGAAATTCTGTACCACAATCGAAGCCGCAACCTTCAAGCAGAAAAAAAGCTCGATGTAGTTTACTGTGAGTTAAATGAGCTGCTTGAACGATCTGATTTTGTTGTTTGTTTGACACCGTTAACGGACGAAACCAAACATTTATTTAATGCTTCAGCATTTGAACAGATGAAAACAACTGCGATTTTTATTAATGCTTCAAGAGGAGCAGTGGTTGATGAGCAAGCATTGTTACATGCGGTTCAATCCGGTGAAATTGCTGGAGCTGGCTTGGATGTATTCGATCAAGAGCCTATTTCTGCTTCTCACTCTCTTCTTCAATTGCCTAATGTTGTAGCTCTTCCTCATATCGGCAGTGCGAGTATCGAAACGCGCACGGAAATGATTTCTTTATGTGTTAAAAACATTAAAGCAGTACTTACAAACGAGTCTCCTATTACAATTGTAAATAAAGAAGCGTTTGCGAAAAAATCATAACAGAAAAAGGCAATTTCATTTCGGTGAAATTGTCTTTTTTTTATTAAAAAACAGTGGGAGCCATGTTATGATAATAAAATGAAATATTTTAAAAATTTACATTTATCTTTATATACCAATTTTTTTAACGAGTTTACGAGAAAAGATGACAAGTAAACCTTGTAAAAAAGAAAAATAAGGTCTATAATGTCCTCTATAAGAGAACAAATGTATACGTAGAAAGAACACAGAGGTGAGGAATATGACAAAAAGTATTTCAGTAGGATTATTAGGGTTAGGAACGGTAGGAAGCGGAGTAGTCAAAATTATTGAAAATCATCAGGATAAATTAAGTCATCAAGTCGGGTGTCCTGTAGAAGTTAAAAAAGTAGTAGTTAAAGATATTGATAAGAAACGTGACGTAGAAATCAGTGAAGATAAATTAACAACGAATGTTGAAGACGTTTTACATAACGCGGAGATTGACGTTGTCATTGAAGTAATGGGTGGCGTTGAAGAAACAAGAGATTATATCTTAACAGCCCTTCGTAATAAAAAGCATGTTGTAACGGCAAACAAAGATTTGATGGCAGTTTACGGCTCAGAATTGTTAACAGTAGCTTCTGAAAATAACTGTGATTTATTTTATGAAGCAAGTGTAGCAGGCGGTATTCCAATTCTTCGTGGATTAGCAGATGGATTAGCATCTGATCGTATTACCAAAATGATGGGAATTGTAAATGGTACAACAAACTTCATTTTAACGAAAATGACAAAAGAAGGAAGCGCTTATGATGAAGTGTTAAAAGAAGCGCAGGATTTAGGATATGCTGAAGCGGATCCAACTTCTGACGTAGGTGGTTTAGATGCTGCTCGCAAAATGGCAATCTTGGCTACACTAGGATTTTCAATGAAAATTGACTTGGACGATGTTCGTGTTCAAGGTATTACAGAAGTAACGGAAGAAGACTTGCAATATAGTAAACAATTAGGCTATACGATGAAACTGATTGGATATGCACATCGTGACGGCGATAATGTAGAAGTTAGTGTTCAGCCAACGCTTTTAGCAGACACACATCCTCTTGCTTCAGTAAGCGATGAGTACAACGCTGTATATGTATACGGAGAAGCTGTCGGAGAAACGATGTTTTATGGACCGGGGGCAGGAAGCCTGCCAACTGCCACTGCTGTCGTGTCAGATTTAGTAGGTGTTATGAAAAACATGCGTTTAGGTGTGAATGGTAAAAGTGCGGTAACGCCTCAGTATCCAAAACAGTTAAAAGCAGAAGATGAAATGTTCTCGAAGCATTTCTTACGTATTCATGTTAAAGATCAAGTTGGAGCATTTGCAAAATTAACAACACTATTTTCAGAGCGTGGCGTGAGCTTCGAAAAAATTATTCAACTTCCTGTGAAAGGAAGCGAATTAGCTGAGATTGTTGTTGTTACACACAAAACATCTCAAAAAGATTATGAGGAAATCCTTCAGCAGCTTCGGGATTTACCAATTGTAGAAAATGTAAAAAGCAGTTACCGCGTAGAGGGAGTTGGCACAGTATGATGTGGAAAGGTCTATTAGCTGAATATAAAGAGTTTTTACCTGTAACAGAGAAAACACCTATGCTTACACTACATGAAGGAAATACACCTTTAATTCATCTTGCTCATTTATCAAAAGAGCTAGGCATTGATTTACATGTGAAAGTAGAAGGGTTAAATCCAACGGGGTCATTTAAAGACCGCGGAATGGTAATGGCTGTAGCAAAAGCCAAAGAAGAAGGAAGCAATACGGTTATTTGTGCATCTACAGGTAACACATCTGCAGCTGCAGCAGCTTATGCATCACGCGCTGGCATGCGCTGTATCGTTGTTATTCCAAATGGAAAAATTGCGATGGGGAAATTAGCTCAAGCTGTTATGTATGGTGCAGAAATTGTAGCAATTGAAGGAAACTTTGACCAAGCGCTTTCTATGGTTCGTAAGCTGAGTGAAACATCACCGGTTGCACTTGTAAACTCTGTAAACCCATATCGTATTGAAGGGCAAAAAACAGCTTCTTTCGAGATTTGTGAACAGCTTGGAAAAGCGCCTGACGTTTTAGCTATCCCAGTGGGGAATGCAGGGAATATTACAGCTTACTGGAAAGGATTCAAAGAGTACAGTGAGCGTCACCAAACGTCTCTTCCTCACATGCACGGGTTTGAAGCAGAAGGTGCAGCGGCGATCGTGCGTAATCAAGTTATCGAAAATCCAGAAACAATTGCAACGGCTATTCGAATCGGAAATCCAGCAAGCTGGGATTATGCTGTAAACGCAGCAAAAGAATCCAACGGAAAAATTGATGAAGTAACAGATGAACAAATCTTAGAAGCATATCGTACAATTGCACGCAAAGAAGGTGTATTTGCAGAGCCAGGTTCTTGCGCTTCAATAGCTGGTGTGTTTAAAGATGTAGCTTCTGGTAAAATTGCAAAGGGTTCAACGGTTGTAGCTGTATTAACAGGTAACGGATTAAAAGATCCAAACGTAGCAATCGATGCTCATAATGTAAAGCCAGTGGTTTTACCAAATGATGAAGAAAAGGTATTTGAGTATATCCAAGGTGTCGTTGCTTCATGCTAGAAAATGAGCGTTTTGTCATTACGGTCCCAGCTAGCTCTGCTAATTTAGGGCCAGGATTTGATTCCATTGGAGTGGCTTTATCTCGTTACTTAAGATTAACAGTAGAGCGTCATGAGGAATGGGTTTTTATCCCTGAAACGAAAGAAGTGCAAAGTATTCCTAGAAGTACAGATAACTTAATGTATGAAGTGGCCCAAGACGTGGCTCGTCAATTTAACATTGATCTTCCAAGTGCGAAGGTCTCTGTTTGGAGCAACATTCCATTAGCAAGGGGACTTGGAAGCAGCGCATCGGCTATCGTAGCTGGAATTGAGCTGGCTAATGTACTGTGTGACTTGCGTTTATCAAAAAGAGAAAAGCTTCGCATTAGCAGCTTAATGGAAGGACATCCCGATAACGTCAGCCCGTCTATTTACGGCGGAATCGTTGTTGGTTACCATCATGAAAATGAAACATATATTGCTCAAATACCTGAATTTGATGTCGATATCGTGATGGCTATTCCAGAATATGAATTAAAAACAACCGATGCTCGTGATGTGCTGCCTTCGGATATTAATTATCGCCACGCAGTAGAAGCTGGGGCAATAGGGAACATGCTAGTAGCGGCCCTGTTAAATAAAGATTTACCTCTAGTAGGCGAATTTATGGAGAAAGATTTATATCACGAACCTTATCGTATGAGGCTCGTGCCAGAGCTTTCTCTTGTGCGAAAAGAAGCAAAAGCTCTCGGCGCATACGGTGTGTCACTAAGCGGAGCCGGTCCGAGTGTATTATGTTTAGCACCAAAAGGAAAAGGAAAAGCGATTGCTGAACATATGTATGCTTTACTGCCGAACTGCGAAATAGATGTTTTACAAATTGATCGCAAAGGTGTATTTGTAGAAGCTGAAGTCACAACGAGTTAATAAAAAAATCCTCATTCATTTGAATGAGGATTTTTCATTCGCAAGCCCCAATAAAATGGGAGGTTGCTTTTATAATAAAATCAAAGAGATTAGAATACTTGTTCTACTTCAACTACACCAGGTACTTCTTCTAAAAGGGCACGTTCGATACCAGCTTTTAGCGTGATTGTTGAACTTGGGCAGCTTCCGCAAGCGCCTAAAAGACGTAACTTTACAATACCATCCTCTACGTCTACTAGCTCACAGTCTCCACCGTCGCGAAGTAAAAACGGACGAAGTTTTTCTAATACTTCTTGAACTTGCTCGTGCATTTCTGACATAACTATCGACTCCTTTCTTTTACTCTTATTATAAACGGTCTTTCATGAAAAATCTATCGGAGTATACATCGTAATGTTACCTTAAAAGAAAAAGATGTGCAATGAATCAGTTTTGTGTAAAATAGTATTCATAATGAAGTAAAAGTGTGAATAATCGTACAGTTTGTATGTAAAGATTCAAGGGGGATGTGCTATGCAATCAACTGAGGTAGAAGTGTGTATTTATGGAGCTGAAATTGTTTGTGCAAGCTGTGTTAATCTGCCATCTTCAAAAGACACCTATGATTGGCTAGAGGCAGCGATTTCCCGCAAATATCCGAACCAACCGTTTGCTATCACATATGTAGATATAAACGAGCCGCATACGGATCCGGAAAAAGCAGCCTTTGCCAAGCGTGTGATTGAAGAAGATTTATTCTATCCTGTAGTGGTTATTAATGGAGAAATTGTTGGGGAAGGCAATCCGAAATTAAAGCGCGTATTTGAGGAAATGGAGAAGTATGGTTTCTGCGCATCATAATGAAAAAAGCCGTTAGATTGTCAGTCATCTAACGGCTTTTATTTTATCCACTATGGTGTTTATACATCCAAAGAATACCTGATTTTAATAATCGAGCTACGCGTCCTGTAATTGGACGTTCGGCAACTAAGCCAAATCCATGCTTTTTGCCTAATGAACCAAGTATGCCTTTTAATTTAATAGTTGGCAATTCATCCGGAAGCGCTTCGCCTTTCCAGCGGTGAAGAAGTACTTGCACAATTTGTTCAGCCTGACCTTCTGCAAGCTGAGCACTTGGTGCATGCGGTAGGCTTGCACAATCACCTAAAATGTAGACATTTTCATCGTCAGGCAAGTTATGGTATTTCGTCAATACGACGCGTCCTTGAGGATCTTTTTCTACGTCTAAATCGCGTACCACTTTATTTGGCTGGATACCTGCTGTCCACACGATTGCATCGCTTTGAATGGGCTCATCATGATTATAAAGAATGTTCGGTTCTACTTTTGTAATATTAGCACTATTTACGATTTCAACACCGTTTGAAGTAAACCAAGTTTGAACGTAATTACTTAAACGTTCTGGGAAAGCAGATAAAATTAATTTACCGCGGTCAAATAAGATGATTTTTAAATCCGGGCGGCTTTCTCTTAGCTCGCTTGCTAGTTCTACTCCGCTTAATCCAGCTCCTACAATTGAAACAGTAGCGTGGGCCGGCAAGTTGTTTAATGTCTGATAAGTTGCTCGTGAAGCATCAATGGATTGAATGCTGTATGTATGCTCAAGAGCTCCGGGAACTCCATGATATTTATCTTCGCATCCGAGTCCTACAATCAGGTCATCGTAAGCGATCATTTGATCATCCACATAGACGCATTTCTCTTTCAGGTCTATGCGTTTTACACAGCCGTAGCGAATTTTTAAGCGAGGGTGTTCAGGAAAAGCAACACGAACATGCTGATCAGAGATTGTTCCAGCTGCAAGTGCATAGAATTCAGTTTTTAGTGAGTGATAAGGTGCTTTGTCAATAAGCGTTACTTCTACATCGTTAGGCAATTGATTCGGAAAAAGGCGCTGCAAAACGCGCATACCACCGTATCCGCCGCCCAGTATGACAAGGTTCTTCATGTGAATTTCCCCTTTAGCTTCATGCATTTTTGTTTTCTCTCTATTATTCTTGCTTTTAAGAATAGGAGAGTACAAATTACCGTTAATAAGGATGGTTGCCAAAAAGATATGAAAGGCTATATAAGATAACATATTTTACTTAAATAATAATTTAATATAACCTCGTTTGGTTTTCTATACATAAAAGTATAACTAAATTAATAAAAAACCACAATATGTTTCAACATAATTTCAAGCTATCCCTGTAATAAAGCTTTATTTATACGTTTTGTTGAAAAAGTCTGTGAAGCTAAAAAGCGTGCGCAAAATGAACGTGAATTTCCAAAGTTGACGTTGAAAATGAAAGGAGATAGGATAAACTAATAGTAGAGAGGTGAAAAACGTGATACAGCCAATTATTGAATTTTGCGTTAGCAATTTAGCCAGTGGTTCTCAAACAGCTTTAGAAAAGCTTGAAAAAGATCCAAATCTAGATATTATTGAATACGGATGTTTAGGTTATTGCGGGAAATGTTCACAATCTTTATTTGCTTTGGTAAACGGAGAGATTGTTACAGCGGAAACACCTGAACAGTTAGTAGATAATATTTACATTCATTTAGAAGAAAACCCAATGTTTTAAACTATCCCCGCTGTCGTATCTCTTTTTATCAGAAGAGGGACATGAGGCTAATAGAATAGATGATGTAAGCACGGCTGTCTTGCCGTGCTTTTTTATGCGTTTTTGCGCAAATATCTGCGCTTTAACCATCCTCTTTACAATCATAATGCTTCTTTTGTTTTTTAATATTCCAAAGGAGGACAAAATAAAAAACCCCTTAATCTTTATGATTAAGGAGCTAAAAAAACGGGGGATGATATTATTGTGTACAAAAGAGAATCACTTTATACTAGAGCTACATAAAAAAATAATGGGTGATAATATGAAAAAATTTCAGTTTACAAAAATGCATGCACTTGGCAACAACTATATCTACGTAAATATGTTTGAAGAACATATAGAAGAGCAAGAGTTAGCACCGCTTGCTGTAAAAGTTTCAAATGTTTATACGGGAATTGGATCGGATGGAATGATTCTTATTTGTCCATCTGAACGTGCAGATGTAAAAATGCGCGTATTTAATAATGACGGCTCGGAAGCAAAAAACTGCGGAAACGGTTTAAGATGTGTAGCTAAATATGCATATGAACATAATTTAGTAACAAGCGAAAGATTTTTTATCGAAACGCTTTCTGGAGTTGTAGAAGCAACGGTGCATCCGCAGGGAAATGAAGTTCCAGAAGTGACAATTGATATGGGAGCGCCTATTTTAGCTAGAGAACAAATTCCAATGACGGGAGCAAGCCAAGACCAGGTCATTAATGAAGAGATGGAATTTGGAAAAGAACGGTTAAAAGGGACGGCTGTATCAATGGGAAATCCTCACGTCGTCTTTTACGTAAATGATATTGAACAAGCGCCTCTTACTACATTAGGGCCTGTGGTTGAAAAAGATTCGCGTTTTCCAGAAGGAGTGAACGTTGAATTTGTCGAGGTAGTGAACGAAAGAGAGCTGAACTTTCGTGTATGGGAAAGAGGTTCGGGTATCACTCAAGCATGTGGGACAGGAGCATGCGCTGCAGTTGTTTCGTCTGTGTTAAATGAGAAGACGAAAAAAGATGTTCCTACTGTCGTACACCTCGCTGGAGGAGATTTAACGATTGTTTGGCAAAATAAAGGCAATGTATTAATGACAGGTCCAGCCAATGTGATTTGTGACGGCACGTATTATTATTAAAAAATGAAGAAGCAGACGATTTGTCGTCACAGCCATTTCGTCGTATACTAAACAAAAAAGGAGGTCTGTTTAAAAATGAGTCAAGATATCCTAACAATTACAGAAGCTGCAAGCTTTCAAATAAAAGATATGATGAAAGAACATGAAGAAGAAAATGCTTATTTACGTGTTAATGTAAATGGAGGAGGCTGTTCAGGTCTTTCTTACGGCATGGGTTTTGCTCACGAAGTAAATGAAAACGATACGCTGTTTGAACAACATGGCATTAAGATTCTTGTAGATAGCGAAAGTGCTCCAATTTTAAAAGATGTAAAAATTGATTACAAGCAATCTATGCTAGGCGGAGGGTTTACAATTGATAACCCGAACGCCATTGCAGCATGCGGCTGCGGCTCTTCTTTCCGTACAGCAAGCAACGCAGGTGCTCCTGAAGAGTGCTAAATATATTTTTATCAAGAAGCTTTCTTCACCTCATCTGGTGAAGAAAGCTTTTTTAGTGAGAAATTTTTGTATGTTACATCATCTGCCAAACACGTTGACTGAATAATCAGTCTTTTTTATACTCAATAAAAAAGAGGAGATGAACGGATTTGATAGATGCGACTCGTTACGACGCGGAACAAGTAGGAGGTTACGGAAGTTTTCGCAAAAAAAACACCCTGCCTATTCTATGGAAGGGGTTTATAAACTGGTTAAAACTTGAAAGTAGGAAAATGGAGTCTGAGGATGCAAAAAGTATTCACTTCAGTGAATCGCATTTATTTGTTCAACATTTGCCTTTTTCCTCAGGTGAAGCCTGTCATCAAAACTCGTCCTCTGCGCCTCTTAACCATTGTGAACCTTACATTCGCTATTATGAAAATGCTAATGCATCTCTGGCTGAAAGCTACGGAGCAGTTGAAGGAGAGCATATTCTGCTGATTGAACGTATTGCCGGTCAATCAGAGGTAGTAAAATATTTAAGTAAGCTCGAAGGTTTGAAGGCCTACAGAATGAGCGTAACTAGTCAAGAAGGAAACCATTCCTTTTATGAAATCTGTTTAATAAGCAGTGATGCGGAAATGATGAGTGAAATCATCCATCGAATGGTTACACCAATCCAGCAATGAAAAAAAGCAGGCGAGAGCCTGCTTTTTTTATGAGAACATTGACGTACTGTGCATAGGCTGTAAGCGAGCCTTTGGATCAATGTATGCTTTAGCGTTATTAACGGCAGTCGGACCTTCGCCAAATCCTGCCACGATGAGTTTTACTTTTCCATCATATGTGCAGACATCACCTGCTGCATAGATGCCAGGAATATTTGTTTCTTGCTTTGAGTTAACAACAATTGCATTTTTCTCTAAATCTAAGTCCCATTCTTTAATTGGACCTAGAGAAGAAACAAATCCAAAGTTTACAATAACATCATCTACGTCTACTACTGTCTTTTCTTCACCTTTTGTATTTTCTAACACAACTTGTGTAATACGGTCATCTCCAATAAATTCAACCGGTACATACGGTGTTTTAATATCAACTGATGAAGTATGCAAGTTTTCTACGCTGTGTTCATGAGCGCGGAACTTGTCTCGGCGATGCGTTAACGTTACTTTTTCTGCGAGCGGCTCTAACATAAGAGACCAGTCTACAGCAGAATCCCCGCCCCCGCATACTAATACTTTGCGGCCTTTGAATTTATTCATATCATCCACAAAATAATGAAGGTTCGCTTGCTCGAACTGTTCTGCGTTTTCTAGCTCGATTTTACGGGGCTTAAATGCACCGTTTCCAGCCGTAATAATAATTGTTTTTGAATAGTGGACTTCAGAATTAGTAGTTAATCGAAATACACCGTCCGCTTGTTTTTCTACCTTTTCTACGGCTTGCTCTAGCGCAACTGCAGGTTTAAATTGATCCATTTGCTCTTTTAGGTTATTGACTAATTCTTGAGCCCGTACTTTTGGAAAACCAGCTACGTCATAAATATATTTTTCAGGATATAAAGCAGAAAGCTGTCCACCAAGCTGTGGTAAGCTTTCAATAATTTTTACGCTCGCTTGACGCATACCGCCATAAAATGCTGTAAATAAGCCTGTAGGGCCGCCTCCGATGATGGTAATATCATATACTTGTTTATCTTCTTTCATTTATAATCACCTCTAGATTGTTCTGTGCCAATGCATATTCTACTTTATGATAGCATAGTAAATTATAAAATATCATTAAAACACGCTGGAATGTTTGAGAAACTTTCTCAACTTAAAGATCAGTATTTGTAATCATTAACATAACCACACGTTTTGGTCAAATATAAAACTGGGTATACAGGAGAGTAATTGAAAATTTAAAAGCTTCTAAATACAAAGTGAAGGGTTGAAAAACCGATTAAAAAAGCATAAGATGTTTGTGTAAATCAAGCTAATACTTATGCTTACATTTTTTTGAAAAAGGAAAAATGTATTTTTTTAAAAAAGAACGTGAAGTGATTCACATTATTTTTCTTATATGAATAATAAATGGATAGCGATGATCGTTCTTGCTCAAACTAACATAAAAAAGCAAACCAAATAAAATTGCTCTTATCATTATATTTGTAAGACATACTTGTGACTATAACTAAAAAAGGTGGATGACATTCCTATGAAAAAGCCTAAAATCGTCATTTTGGGTGCCGGGTATGGCGGCATTATGACAATTGTTAATTTACAAAAGAAACTGGGTGCTAGTGATGCGGAAATTGTTTTGGTAAATAAAAACGATTACCATTACGAAACGACATGGCTTCATGAAGTATCAGCAGGTACAATTCATCAAGATCGCTCTCGTGTTCCTGTTAAAAATTTAATTAACACAAATAAGGTTACATTTATCAAAGACACGGTCGTAGATATTAAGTTAGATGAAAAGCGTGTTCTTCTTGAAAACAGTGAGCTAACGTACGATTATTTAGTTGTTGCTTTAGGGTATGAAGCAGAAACTTTCGGAATTAAAGGTTTAAAAGAACATGCATTTACCATTACGAGCATTAATGCAGCACGTCAAATTCGTGAGCATATTGATTATGTGTTTGCGACGTACAACAATGAAGTGGAAAAAAGAGACGAACTTCTGACAATTATTGTGGGGGGTGCTGGCTTTACCGGCATTGAATTTGTGGGAGAATTAGCAAATCGAGTCCCTCAGCTTTGCAAAGAGTTTGATATTCCGCGTGAAAAAGTACGCGTTATTTGTGTAGAAGCAGCGCCTACGGCTTTGCCAGGTTTTGATCCAGAACTTGTAGAATATGCGGTAACACAACTAGAACGAAAAGGAATCGAGTTCAAGATCGGAACAGCGATTAAAGAGTGTACAGAAGAAGGAATTATTGTATCAAAAGATGACCAAGTAGAAGAAATCAAATCAGCAACAGTTGTATGGGCTGCGGGTGTTCGAGGCAGTCATGTGATTGAAAAAGCTGGATTTGAGAACATGCGCGGACGTGTAAAAGTAAGCAATAGCTTGCTGGCCCCAGGGCATGAAGATGTATTTGTTATTGGAGATTGTTCACTAATGATTAATCCTGAAACAGAGCGTCCTTATCCCCCAACAGCTCAAATTGCTATGCAGCAAGGCGGTACCTGCGCTGAAAATATTAGCCGTTTGATGAAAGGTCAAAAAGAATTAAGCGAGTTCAAACCAGATATTAAAGGAACGGTATGTTCGTTAGGGCATGATGACGCAATTGGCGTTGTATATGGTCGAAAACTATTTGGTTCAAGCGCATCTTTTATGAAAAAAGTTGTTGATAATCGCTCGCTTTTCCTTCAAGGCGGAGCAGGTCTTGTATTGAAAAAAGGAAAATTTAATTTCTTTTAAAACAAAAAGCAAAAGGTCTTTAAGCCTTTTGCTTTTTTGGTATTAACTTACTTTTCTGTGATTGACGCCTTCATTACTCTTAAGTAAACTGAGAGTATAAAGAGTAACGGAGGCGAAAAGCAATGGAAATGAGTGTGCCTGTACTAATTATCTCCATCTTGTTGTTTTTTGTTTTGTTTTTTGGAATCGGTTTCTTATTGAATATGCTGCTTCGCATGTCTTGGATTATGGCCATTATTTATCCCGTGATTTTTATTTTTATTATTGATGATGTAAGAGCGGTTGATTACATTCAACATCCCGCTCACTCCTTTCAGCAGCTAGGAACAAAAGTGCTATCTTTAGCCACAGCTGACATTGCGATTTTAATGGCTGGTTTTATAGGTGCACTAGCTTCAGGCATTACCATTAAATCTTTACGAACAAGAGGGTACCAAATGTTTTAAATGTAAATTCTTCTCGCAAACGAATAATTTGTTTTTATGTTGGAAACAAATAGATTCGTGAGAGGAGTTGTGGAAATCACAATGATTGGAAAAATAGCAAAGCGATTCATTATGTGCCTACTACTGGTCGGAGCGCTGTTTACAACATATGAAGCAATTACCAGCGTCCCAATAACTACAGTCATCAAATATATGCCTTTTATAAACAGTACAGGGCATCCTCTAATGAATGAAAGGCTCTTGCCATCATTTCTAAAACCACTAAGAGCTGAAGCGGCTAGCAATGACAAAGAGCGTCTGACGATTGAAGAAGCATTTGATTGGTCGCATTATCCAACTAAGAATGTATTGGCTACGGGTTACACAGCTGGTTACGAATCAACTGGGAAAAATCCCAATCATCCAGGGTATGGTATTACATATTCGGGCGTTAAAGTAAAACGTGACTTGTATTCAACCATCGCTGCTGATTTAACCATATTTCCAATCGGCACGATCTTGTTTATTCCGGGCTATGGCTATGGAGTGGTAGCAGATAAAGGTGGGGCTATTAAAGGCAATCATCTTGATTTATATTTTGAGACTGTTTCCGATGTGTACAACATATGGGGTAAAAAAGAATTAAACGTCTATGTAGTGAAATCAGGGGACGGCCGTTTAACTGAAGAAGAGTTAACAATGCTGAATGAAAAGAAGTCGATGCAGGTTTTTCGCCAGCAGGTAAAATAAAAGAGAAACACATGAAGAATTCTTCATGTGTTTTCTTATGTTTTATGGCCATACATAATACGTTACAAAAGCAACTGCTATCCCTGTTAAGGCCCCAAAGAAAACTTCAATAGGCTTATGTCCAAGCAGCTCTTTTAGCTTCACTTGTTTTTCGTCTTCTTCATTGGTCGTCCACAGCTTTGCCTCTTTTACCGCGCGCTGAAAGTCTTCAACCAAACGATTTAAAACCGTTGCTTGCTCTCCTGCATGTCTTCTTACTCCTTTAGCATCGAACATGACAATAATGGCAAAAATAGCGGAGAGAGCAAAAATGGGGGATTTAAGACCTTCTGCTAGCCCAATGGCAGTTGCTAAGGAAGTTACTGCTGCGGAGTGAGAGCTTGGCATGCCTCCCGTACTAAAAAATAAGCTGCCGTCTATTTTCTTAGTAGCTACAAAAGAAAGGGGAATCTTAATAAATTGAGCAAAGAAAATAGCGATTAATGAACTCCAAAGTGGAAAATTTGAGAATAAATCCATTGAGACGTCCTCCCTCAACTTAAAATGTCTGAAAAGCTAAACCCGTATAATGAAAAAAGCGGTAGATGAAAGTATATGTGTGAAACTAAGGTTTTTGAACTGTGATTAAAAATTGTATTTCTGCTATCATATGTATATAGATGAAAACAGTGGTGAATATGATATATATTCCACTTGCTGAATAGATTAAACAAAGCAGATGATAAATAAAAATAAAATCTCTATACGTAAAAGGGAGGAATTTTATGTTTTCGCATGTAGAAACATTTGGTGTTGATCATCAAACAGAAGCGCTCGTAATCGGGTTATTTAATCAAAACCAACAATTTGAAGGTCTTCTAAAAGAAATTGATGAAGCTTTAGGTGGACAGCTCATTCATTTGATTAAAGAAGGGGATATACGTGTACAAGAAAAACGTACATCAACGATTCATACACTAGGAAAATTAGGAGCGAAACGTCTTTATTTTGTGGGACTCGGACGAAAGCAAGCGCTAACTAAAAATGGACTCAAAGAGAGCTTTGGGCTGTTATTTAAAAAGTTAAAAGAAGCGAAGATTTCAAACGCATCGGTCGCCCTTTCTACATTTGATACAGGAGTGTGGTCAGAGCAAGAAACTGCAGCTTTATTAGGAGAAGCTCAACAGCTTGCTATGTACGAGTTTGAAAACTACAAAAAGAAATCAAACGAACCTGACAAGCAGCTTGAGAAAATTGAACTGTTTTCTTTTTATAAAGACGTTGTACAATCTGCTTTGGTTGGATATACGTATGGAAAAGCAACAAACTCAGCGCGCACCCTTGTTAACTTACCAAGCAATATGCTAACGGCTACAGATTTAGCTAATTATGCAGTAGAAATGGCACATACATATGGTTTTGAATATGAAATTTTAGAAAAAGAAGAGATGGAAACATTGGGAATGGGCGCACTGTTAGCAGTTAATCAAGGTTCCGCAGAGCCTCCTAAAATGATTGTCCTGAAATATCAAGGAAAAGAAAAATGGGAAGACGTTATTGGGTTGGTAGGAAAAGGGATTACCTTTGACACAGGTGGTTACTCTATTAAATCTAAAGACGGGATTGTAGGTATGAAAACAGATATGGGCGGAGCTGCATCTGTTCTTGGTGCAATGGAAGCGATTGGAGAATTAAAACCTCATCAAAACGTAGTAGCTGTCATTCCATCAACTGACAACGTTATTAGCGCGCGTGCTTTTAAGCCAGATGACGTAATTACAGCAATGAGTGGAAAGACAATAGAAGTACTGAATACAGATGCTGAAGGGCGTTTAGCGTTAGCTGATGGTATCTCCTATGCCAAACACCACGGAGCAAATTATTTAGTAGACGTGGCGACATTAACGGGTGGTGTAATTGTAGCTCTTGGTACACATACAACTGGGGCAATGACGAATGATTCTGCTTTATTGCAGCAAATAGTGAAAGCGAGCATTGAGAGAGGCGAACCGATTTGGGAGCTGCCTATTACAGAACGAGACAAAAAGCGTGTTCGGGGAAGTAAGGTAGCAGATTTAAATAACTCTCCTGGACGGGAGGGGCACGCAATTATGGCAGGAACCTTTATTGGTGAGTTTGCAGAGCAAACACCATGGGTTCACTTGGATATTGCTGGAACTGCAACATCCGCTGCTTCTCATGAGTTAGGACCTTCAGGTGCAACAGGCGTGATGGTGCGAACACTAGCTGCAATGGTTTGTTCATTTGAAGCCAATTAATGAAAAGAATATAGCAGTGATAGAAAGAAACGTAAAAAGAAGCATCGATGATGCTTCTTTTTTAATATGTTTACATAATGTTTTTTCTTTTTAGTAAGAAAAGATTATTTAGAAAAATCCTTATATTGTTGAGGCTGGAGAGAATTTAAACAAACGTTTATTTAGTAAGATGATTGACTTTTTTTCTATACCTAATATAATGAACATGTTGTTTATCTCTCTAATGTTTTAATGAGATAAAGTAAAAAGGAAAATGGAGGTTTCAAAATGAATGCAGTATTAATAGCTGTGCTCGTGATGCTGATTTTGAGCTTATTGCGTATCAACGTTGTCTTTTCTTTAGCAGTCGGAGCGCTAATTGGAGGACTTGTTGGCGGTATCAGCCTCACAGATACAGTAAGTATATACACAGATGGTCTTGGAAACAGTGCTTCTGTTGCATTAAGCTATGCTTTGCTTGGAGGATTTGCAATGGCTGTTTCGCGGACAGGGCTGCCTGATGCCGTTGTTCAGCTAGCGTTAAAAATAGTAGGGAAAGAAGGAGAAACAAAAAAGAAGTCACTGTCAAAAGTACTGATTTTACTGATCATCCTTATTATTTCATGTTTTTCTCAAAACGTTATTCCGGTTCACATTGCATTTATTCCGCTTTTAATTCCACCTCTATTAAAAGTATTTAATCAGTTAAAAATCGATCGCCGATTAGTCGCAACGGTTATTACATTTGGATTGGTTACACCTTATATGTATTTGCCGGCAGGATTCGGTAAGATTTATCACGACATTTTATTTACTAACATCAAAGAAAGTGGATTAACAATTGATAAAGGAGATATTACCACGGCGATGGCTCTTCCAGCTTTAGGAATGGTAGTGGGCTTATTGTTTGCTGTGTTTATTTCGTACCGCAAGCCGCGCAGTTATGAAGACATTGACATTGATCAAGGCACAGAGGAGCGTACAGGTTACACAACAAGAGGAATTATAGTAGCTTTACTTGCGATTGTAGCGGCTTTAACTGTGCAGCTCTTAGTAGATTCTATGATTTTCGGAGCGCTTGCAGGGATTGTTGTCGTTTACTTCAGCGGGGCTTTGAAGTGGAACGAAGCAGATCCAGTATTAACGAACGGAATGAGAATGATGGCTTTCATCGGATTTGTTATGCTGTCTGCCTCTGGTTTTGCAAAAGTTCTTCAAGAAACTGGAGATGTAGAAGCGCTTGTAAAAGGCTCTGTTGCTCTTATTGGTGGCAACCAAATGCTAGGTGCATTTCTTATGCTTGTCATCGGGCTTTTAGTGACAATGGGCATTGGTTCTTCTTTCTCTACCATTCCAATTATCGCGACGATTTTTGTTCCTCTTTGCTTAGAACTTGGTATGAGTCCAATGGCAACGATTTGTATTGTTGGTACAGCGGGAGCGCTTGGAGACGCTGGTTCACCAGCTTCAGACAGTACGCTTGGACCCACATCTGGATTAGCAGTCGATCGTCAGCATGATCATATTTGGGATACGTGTGTACCAACTTTTCTTCACTATAACATTCCACTTATTATTTTTGGGTGGATTGCCTCGGTTATCTTGTAAATAGAGGGCCTATAATGAAAAAAAGCAGCCGATCAAAACCGGCTGCTTTTTTTCATGCTTGAGAAAGAGTAGAAGCAGTGCTGTCACAAGCTCCTAATGCTTGCTCTACAGCCTGAAGAGATTGTTCAATACGTTCACGATTTGAATCTTTCTCTACTGTTTGAAGAGCTTGTTCAAGGCTTGCTTTTGCCTGATTTAATGATGTGCAAGAATCTTGCACGTAACCTCTAGCGTTTTTAGACATTCTTCTTCCTCCTAACCAACCAAAAATGAGAATCAATAAGTAGTATGAGTAATTTGCAGGGAATTATGAGGAGAAATAATAAAAAGGATTAACTCTTATGAAAGGAGTTAATCCTGTCAGCCTAACTGTTTAAATTGGTTGGAATGTAGAAGTTCAAGCACTTTCTTATCAAGCTCCTTAATTTTCTTTACAGCCAGATTATATTCCAATTCACGGTAATGATGTTTGCCGCCTGGCTCTTCATCAGCTTCATCAGCTAGTTTGACTACTTTTTGAAGAGGGCGTTGTTGAATTGTTCCTTCAGGCAAATACGAGTCTGTGTGTAGTAAAATAGCTAAAGCAATTTCTTTTGCCGCCTGAGGTTCCTCACCTAAACGAATGAGTAATTTATGTGCACGTTCAGCCCCTTTAATAGCGTGAATATCATTTTGACGATACTTCTCATAATCCCACTGACCATTTGTGTACCATTCGTAGTGGCCAATATCATGAAGCAGTGCTGCTTTTGTAGCCAAATCGGGGTTTACATTATGCTGTACGGATAGA
Source organism: Priestia sp. 53B2 (assembly GCF_056099005.1). NCBI lineage: Bacteria > Bacillati > Bacillota > Bacilli > Caryophanales > Bacillaceae > Priestia > Priestia sp. 53B2. The sequence goes on along the minus strand of NZ_JBLZXA010000009.1, from coordinate 30,192 downwards.
CGAAACGCATGATAGGCGACGGATACAGCATGCGCAACGCCAGATCGAGTTAAATATTTTTGAGCGATAGGATGCGTGAAAATCTCTACTAGCGTAACATGTCTCATCATGTCATCCCTCCTAAAGAAAAAATATATTTCCAAATACAATATCATATTTGTATCCTAAATACAATTATCGTGTAATTTGTTTTTACATAAAAAAATGGCATATATTATAATATTCGGAACGAAACAACATGTACATCTTTTTTTGAAGAAAATAAGACTTTTTTCCTTGTATTTTACCATCTAATATTTAACGATACGTGACAGCAGTCAAATTGGTTATCGGGATGAATAAACGTAATTTTAATATAGTCTGGAGTATAAAAAACATCGATTTTTGTCTTAACACCAGTGGAAAGAATGAGTCTTTTTACTTCACTCATTTTGGATTCTTGAGCAGCAGCTTTTATTTTTTTTATTAAATTTGGCGAAGTATTAGCTCTTTGAATAAATATAGTAGCGCTTTGCATGGTAGAGGGAATAACTTTAAGAGATTGCTGAAATGTCGCGATGTCCGCCTCAGGTAAGTTAGGTACCCTGTATGTATAAGGGTGAGGCATGTAGTACGGTGGCCAATAGTAAGACAAGGGAGCAAATGATTTCATATAAGAATCCTCCTAGAAAACGGATTTTTATTATGTATATGTAGAGGGGTCGTATATGTTGTAGCAAAACCGTTATTGTATACTAGATACAAAGGGAGGTATGGATATGAAAACAAAAGATACGCTGTTAGAAGCATTAGGAATTGAGATTATTAGTGCGAGTGAACAAAGAGTCGAAGCGACGATGCCTGTTGATGAGCGAACGCGTCAGCCATTCGGGCTTTTACACGGAGGAGCATCGGTGGCGTTAGCTGAAACTGTGGCTAGTCTAGGTGCCATTAAAAGTGTAGATCTCGAAAAAGAAATCTGCGTAGGTTTAGAAATTAATGCCAATCATATCAAAGGGAAAAAAGACGGAATCGTTACAGCTATAGGCCTTCCTTTACATAAAGGAAAAAAAACAGCAGTTTGGGAAGTGAAAATTCAAGATGAAGAAGAGAATTTAATCTGTATATCCAGATGTACGCTTGCTATTCTGCCTAAAGCTTAAACATAAGAATGCTTAGTCCAGAAGGTGTGAGGTATGCTTTTGGAGTCAGAAGGAGCCACCTCACACACTCATGTTAGAGTTTAAAGAGAATTTGGAAGAGCGGATACATAAAAAAGTGAAAAAATAGGTAAAAAAATAAGCGAAATTATGTCTATTCGTGACAGTTACCCTGCGCATAGAGACATGCTCTAGAATATAGTAGTAGTAAAGTATTCTTTTTATTCAGCAACTAGAATATTCATAATATTAAAAATAAGAACAGAAAATAGACCTTCCGATTGTTCAATCGTGCTATAATAGCATTAATATAGTAGGGCGGTTTATTTTACAAAGGGGTGATAATATTGGATAAGAACTCTCAGTATTTATTCATTGATTTTGAATTTACAATGCCAGAGTATAAGGGTTTTCCAAAAGGCTTTTTTCCGGAAATCATTGAAGTTGGTTTGGTGTTTGTTAAAAATCAAGAAATCATTGATCGTTTCTCCTCTTACGTACAGCCTACACACTTTACAAAATTAACTGAGCGCTGTAAATCATTTCTCCATATCGAACAAAATCAAGTAAATAAAGGCATTACGCTAGAGCAGCTTGTACAGCGACTGGGCATGTATAAACACAGCACGATCATTACATGGGGGAACATGGATATGAAAGTATTAAGGCAGTGCTGTCAAAAAAATAAGGTGCCATTTCCTTTTGCAGGTAAAGAAATTGATCTTTCAATGGAGTATAAGCGCTTTTTTGGAGATCAAAATCAAACTGGCCTTTGGAAAGCTGTGCAAGAGTATGGTAAAGAAGGAACTGGAAAGCACCACTGCGCGCTTGATGATGCGATGACGACACTCAACATCTTTAAGCTTGTAGAAAAAGATAAGCGGTACCTTCAAAAACCAGAGCCAACGACCATAGGAGATCGAATCGATTTTTCAAAAGTATTAAATAAATTTGCATTATAAAAGCCAAATCACTTCTACGTGAATTTGGCTTTTTACTTAATGAATACCGTACTCTTTTTTTAACTCTTCTAAACAAGCAATACTTGCTTGAGCAAAAGGGCTATCTTTGGCCTGTTGTTCAGCTATCTTTAATTCAAGCGCTTTTTTTAGTGAATTTTTATAATCGGGAACGCTGTCTTCATAGAGATGAACCATTTTTTGAGGAATATTGGCCTGCTCTCGAAATGCAAGTGCTTTTCGCTCGTGAAAAAAAGGTACGTCCACCTGTCCAGGATTATGTAAGTCACCTTGTTCTGGATGCTTTAACACAGCTTGAATCCGCACAACATAATGCAGGTCTCGAACTTGTGTAATTTCACCGATGTATTTCCCAGTTTTATAAAGTGCCGTAACGGTTTGACCAATTGTAAATGTCATATTGCCAGATCTCCTTTAAGTAAAGTTTTTGTTATCACCAGTATAAATCAAAACCCCCTACCGTTTCTATGAAAGGATGTTGTACATGATGTATTTAATGTTTTTGCTTTATTTTCCGGAAGATAAAAGAGAATATATTCCTGCTTTTGCTACTATGGCGATTTTTGTACTAGCAGCAGTTGCGGTATGGCGTTTAATCATTAAGGTTTCGAAAAAAGAAGAAGAAAAAACGAAGGAGTTAGAAGCAAAGCTAAAAGAACAGGAAAATAAGAAATCACTGTAATGAAATGTAAATAAAATGTAAGCGTTTAAAATGATATGTTGCTGGACAATCTATGGAAAGACATCTAAAACTTTCGCTAGTGCATATGCGATTGGAGGGCAACATGAAAAAACTACTACTCATTGGAACCGTGCCTTTTTTCTTGTTAACGGGGTGTATGGAAAAAGAAATATCCAATAAAGAAGTCAAAGTCTATAACGCAGATGGAGATAGCATCGGTACAGTCAAGTTGAAAGAGCAGGCTGATGGAATTGAGTTTACGTACAATTTAAGCGGACTTCCACCTGGCGAACACGGCGTACATATTCATGAAATGGGAATTTGCAAAGCTCCTAACTTTAAAAGTGCGGGCAATCACCTTGATCCTGATAAAAAGAAACACGGACTGTTAAATCCAAAAGGACCGCATTTAGGCGATATGAAAAATATTGTGGTAGAAGACGATCAGACGTATACAGGAACAGATATGGTTCCTCAAGTCACGTTAAAAGAAGGAAAGACATCTCTCGTTAAGCGTATGGATGGTTCATCCCTTGTTATTACCGAACAAGGTGATGACGGAATGACAGAGCCTTCAGGTAATTCTGGCAAGCGAATCGCCTGCGGAGTTATTTCAAAAAAACATTAAAAACAGCGTTCTTTCCTGAGAAAGAACGCTGTTTTTTACGTTAAAGCTACTTTTAAGCGATTTAATCCTTCTTGAAGCTGTTCATGTGAACAGCCAATGTTCAAGCGGATAAAACCTTTTCCATATGTGGAACTGTATTTTTCGCCTTTTTCTACGGCAATTTTCCCTTTTTCTAATAAGCGTTCATGTAATTCTTCTTCTGATAAATGCAGCTTGTTGCAGTCAATCCATAGTAAATAAGTTCCTTCGGGCTGAACCAATCGCAGTTCAGGCAAGTTCTCACTTATAAAACGCGTCACGAGATCTACATTTTTCTTCAGATATACAAGCAGTGCTTCTAGCCACTCCTCACCTTCACTGTAAGCCGCCTCTAACCCAATTATTCCGAATGTGTTTAAATTAGAAAACCCTTGTTTTTGCTGTTGTTGAACATACTGTGTGCGCAGTTTCTTGTTTGGAATAATAATAGCTGAAGCTTGAAGACCCGGTATATTAAATGTTTTGCTAGGGGCCATACACGTAATGGTTCGATTGGCTGCATCTTCACTCACCATGCTAATGGGAATGTGTTTATAAGGCTGGTAAATTAGATCGGAATGGATTTCATCTGAAACAATTAATACATTGTATTTTTCACAAAGACCGGCAAGCTTCTTCAGTTCTTCTTTTGTCCACACGCGTCCTACTGGATTATGAGGGCTGCAAAGAATCATTAATTTTACGCCTTCTGCAAATTTTTGCTCTAAATCTGCAAAATCAATTTCGTATTTATCGCCTGCAAGTTTTAACGGATTTTCAACAACTTCTCGATCATTTACCTTTATCATGTTAAAAAATGGAGTATAGACTGGAGGCTGAATTAAAATTGAATCTCCGGGTTCCGTAAATGCTTGAATAGCCATACTCAGGGCAAATACAACTCCTGGACTGTATGTAATCCATTCATGATCAATAATCCACTGATGCTTTTTTTCTACCCAAGATGATAAAGCATTTGCCGTAGATTCCGTAGGGGAAGTGTAGCCGAAAATACCGTGTTTGACACGCTCATTAATGGTTCGAAGAACATTAGGTGGCACTTGGAAATCCATATCAGCTACCCAAAAAGGCAGAACATCTTTTGCTCCAAAAACAAGATCAGTTTTGTCCCACTTTACGGACTGTGTACCTGTACGGTTAATTAATTGATCAAAAGAATAAGTAGACAATAAAAGTACCCCCTTTTTTAATATAATAGTTTGCTTATTTTTAATACGTTTGTCAACGAAGTTAACTTGTGAAGTCAATAAAGAAAGTAAAAAAATTGCTGAAGCACCACTAATAAATTTTTTATTAAAGTTAGCGCCTCGTGTGAAATATACGAACTCGCCCAGTCATTATTGAGACAGGGCTTTTTCACCGTACAAGAAATCGACCATATGAGATTGCACAATGTCGGGACACTCTTCTGGTAAAAGGTGTCCAATTTCCTTTAAAGAGATAAAGGTAGAGTCTGTTAAATCATCTTTTAACTTACGTCCGAGATGCAAAGGAACAACCCGGTCTTCTTCTCCCCAAATGAGTAAACTTGGTTTTTTTATGTGCTGCAAATCCTTTGAGGATAGGTCTCCTTCTCGATCACGAATCATTCTTGTTAAAGCCATAAACGTACGGTCATCCAAAAATGGTTCAGTATAGCCATCAATCATTTCTTCGTCGATTAACTTATGGTCAAATACGACATTTTGCAAGTTACCTAATACACCTTTGCGAGACAGCCACGTTTTTACCCACAGATAAAAGAAGGGAACATAAGAAGACATGACCAACCCATAATGTGAGGGGCCTAAGTAAGCTGAGCTGCACAGAAGAACTAGTTTCGATACGCAAGAAGGCTTTAACTTTGCTACGTTTAAACAAACTTGTCCTCCCATTGAGTGTCCCGATAGTATAACATCTTTCAATTTTAAATATTCAATCAACTCGATGACAATTCTGGCTAAATTTTTATACGAGTATTGAAAGGTTAACGATTTTTCACTTCGCCCAAATGGCGGAAGGTCCAGCGTAATGATAGAAAACGTATCTTCAAATAAAGGAATTAAACGTCGAAAGCTAAAACTCGATGATAAAAAGCCGTGAATAAATACAATGGCTGGTTTATCAGGGTGATAGTTATGGCATTCGTAGTAAACATTGACTCCATTAAAAGTACGCTGGTGGCAAGTAATTTTAGATTCAGTCAATTTGGTTCACTCCATCTTTTTCTTTCTAGTCTGTCCTAATTTCCAGCAATCTATAAAATGAAACTCAATTACCGGTATAGATTTCACATTAAAGATGTGTTTAAATTTGATATAATGGAAAAAGTGAAAAAATTTAATCGCTGTAGGAGGGGAACGCGGTGTTCTTAGAAGAAAAAGAGTTAGAAATTTTAGAAATTCTAGAAAAAAATAGCCGTATTTCGATAGATAGTATTTCAAAAATGGTGGATTTAACGTTTGAAGAAACCTCTAATATTGTTAAAAAGCTAGAGAGAGAAAAAGTAATTGTGCAATATTCAGCTGATATTAACTGGAGACGAGTAGATGGACATGAGGGCGTCACAGCTATGATAGATGTAAAAGTTGCACCAAAGCGAGGAGTAGGCTTTGACGAGATTGCGGAGCGCATCTATCGTTTTCAAGAAGTGAAATCCGTGTACCTAATGTCAGGAGCATATGATTTGTCTGTTATTATTGAAGAAAAATCAATGTCTGAAGTAGCATTTTTTGTTTCTGAAAAGCTTTCTACGCTAGACTCTGTTTTATCTACAACGACTCACTTTATCATGAAAAAATACAAGCACGATGGTACCATCTACGACCAAGGCGATGAAGATCGCAGAATCGTGGTGTCTCCGTAATGAAAGAGCGCTTGTCAACAACTGTACAACAGCTGAAACCTTCAGGTATTCGCCGCTTTTTTGATTTAGCAGCAAGTATGGATAACGTCATCTCTCTTGGAGTAGGTGAACCTGATTTTGTCACATCTTGGGCTGTTCGAGAAGCGAGTATTTTATCGTTGGAAAGAGGATATACCTCTTATACAGCAAATGCGGGGCTTTTAGAGCTCCGCTTTGAAATTATGAAGTATATGAAAAGAAATTTTAACGTCTCGTATGATTATAAAGATGATATTATTGTGACCGTTGGAGGAAGTCAGGCTTTAGACATTACAATGCGAGCTTTGATTAACCCTGAAGATGAAATTATTGTCGTGGAGCCAAATTTTGTGTCTTACAGTCCGTTAATTTCGCTAGCAGGAGGAGTTCCTGTGGCAATTGAAACAACGGCAGAAACAGAGTTTAAACTACAGCCTAGACAGATTGAAGAAGTCATTACAAGCAACACGAAAGCTCTTCTTTTATGCTCTCCTAATAATCCAACAGGAAGCTCACTATCTAAAGAAGAGCTGCAGGCTATTGCGGATATTGTCATAAAGCATGACTTGCTTGTTATCACGGATGAAATATATGCAGAATTAACATATGATGAAGAATTTACATCTATTGCTTCTTTAGAAGGAATGAAAGAACGAACTATTATTATTTCTGGCTTTTCTAAAGGGTTTGCCATGACTGGATGGCGTCTTGGGTACATATGTGCACCAACTGAGATTGCTAAAGCAATGCTGAAAATTCATCAATATACAATGATGTGTGCGCCTACCATGGCACAATATGGAGCAATTGAAGCACTACAAAATGGGCAGCATGACGTAGAAGAGATGAGAAAAAGCTATCGCAGAAGACGGAACTACATGGTGAAGTCATTAAATCAAATTGGTTTGGAATGCCATTCTCCCGGAGGAGCGTTTTATGTGTTCCCGTCTATCAAGAAAACTGGATTGTCATCGGAAGAATTCGCTGAGCAGCTTTTGCTTGAAGAGCGAGTAGCTGTGGTGCCAGGCAATGTATTTGGAAAAGGCGGAGAGGGACATATTCGCTGTTCATACGCCTCTTCAATGGAATCATTAGAAGAATCCATAAAACGGATTAGCCGTTTTGTTGAAAATAAGTTATAATAAAAATAAGATATTATGTCATATCGTATAGACGGTTTGATATAATATCTTTTTTGCTATGATGAAATGTAGTGTTAGTTTATATTTGTGACGAAATTGGTAAATAATAAATATAGTATAACTACTTTTTGATTCAATCTATGAACTGTGCTATAATTTTAAATTGGCTATAATGGTGAAAATAATAAGGTATCTAGGAGTGTTTATATGTCAAAATTTGAAATCGGTACTGTTACAAAAGGTAAAGTAACAGGAATTCAACCATACGGTGCATTCGTTGCATTAAATGAAGAAACTCAAGGATTAGTTCATATCTCAGAAGTAAAACATGGCTTCGTTAAAGATATTAACGAACATTTATCAGTAGGAGACGAAGTAAACGTTAAAGTTTTATCTGTTGATGAGTCAACTGGTAAAATTGGTTTATCTATTCGTGCAACTGAGCCAGCTCCAGAAAAAACTGAAGCTTCTGCACCTAAAAAACCTGCTAAAAAGCGTCAAGGTCAAGCAACAGTTCATACTGAATCTACTCAAGGATTCAACACATTAAAAGAAAAATTAGAAGAGTGGATTGAGCAATCAAACCGCGAAGATCTAATTAAGAAATAAGAAAAAAAGAAGGATAGCTTAGCTATCCTTCTTTTTTTAATGTTCCGTTCTAGGTTCTGTACGCTCTACTTCAGCAGAAGGTTTAAATAATAGACCTAGGTTAATCAGTCCTGCAATTCCAACCAATCCATAGATAATGCGGGAGAAAGCAGATGTTTGACCGCCGAAGATTGCTGCTACTAAATCAAATTGAAAAAAGCCAATAAGTCCCCAGTTAATTGCTCCAATAATCGTTAATACGAGCGCAATACGTTGAATACCACTCATGATGAACCCTCCTTGTTTTGTAGTTCACTTATTAGCCTGCTTTTTTTAGAGGGAAATATGCATATTTGCTTTTGGAAGATACAGACAAATAAACGTTCATTTGGATGGGGTGAGCATCTAGCCAACAGGGAATAATCTTTAGGAAGTCAATTTTCTTTACAATCAAAAAGTTGTTCTTCATAATGATGCATGTAATCAAGCTCGTAAGGAGGAGTTTATAGTGAACAATTTTACATTTTATAATCCTACAAAATTAATTTTTGGTAAAGGTCAATTAGAGCAATTAAAAACAGAAGCAAGTCGCTTTGGTAAAAAGATATTATTAGTATACGGCGGAGGAAGCGTAAAACGCAGCGGTTTATACGATCAAGTAATGGATGTACTGAATGACATGAATGCAGAAGTACATGAGTTAGCGGGAGTAGAACCGAACCCTCGTCTGACAACTGTTCGCAAAGGAATCGATATTTGTAAAGAAAACGGTATTGAATTTTTACTTGCAGTTGGTGGAGGAAGCGTAATCGATTGTACAAAAGCAATCGCAGCAGGCGCAAAATATGATGGCGACGTATGGGACATCATTAACCGCGACGTATTCGCAGCTGAAGCTCTTCCATTTGGAACAGTGCTGACATTAGCAGCAACAGGTTCAGAAATGAATGCTGGTTCTGTTATTACAAATTGGGAAACACAAGAAAAATACGGCTGGGGCAGTCCGGCAACATTCCCTCAATTCTCTATTTTAGATCCCGTTAATACATTTACTGTACCAAAAAATCAAACAGTTTATGGCATGGTCGACATGATGAGCCATGTATTTGAACAATATTTCCATGCTGCAACAAATACGTCGCTTCAAGATCGCATGTGTGAAGGAGTACTGCAAACGGTTATTGAAACGGGACCAAAATTATTAAACGACTTAGAGAACTACGAGTTACGTGAAACGATTTTATACAATGGGACAATCGCATTAAACGGTATGTTACAAATGGGACACCAAGGCGATTGGGCTACTCACAATATTGAGCATGCGGTATCAGCTGTATATGACATTCCACATGCAGGTGGATTGGCAATTTTATTCCCGAACTGGATGAAACACGTAATGGATGAGAACGTAGATCGCTTCAAGCAAGTAGCTGTACGCGTATTTAACGTAGATACGGAAGGCAAGACGGATAAAGAAGTAGCGCTTGAAGGTGTTGATAAGCTTCGTGAATTCTGGTCAAGCCTAGGTGCACCAACTCGCTTAGCTGATTATGATATTGGTGAAGACAAATTAGATCTTATGGCTGATCGTGCAATGGCTAAAGGTGAATTTGGTAAATTTAAAAAATTAAACAAAGAAGATGTACTAGCAATCCTACGCGCTTCTTTATAAAATTCTCGATAAAAAACGCCGTGCAAACCGCACGGCGTTTTTTTCTATTCATGATGGATAAGCTTTTTCCGCTGTTTGGTTTTCAAATCATCCCGAACGGTTTTATCAGAAAGAGGAACTCCGCTGTAATAAGCCGCTCTTCCTAGTAAATGCCCAGCAATAGGAGAGGTGATAAACACAAAGACAATCGCTAAAATTAACCGTGCACTAATATGGCCGGTGTCAATCCAAAAGTAGAGTAAACAGCCCACTAATATAAACAGGACGCCTAAGGTAGCACTTTTGGAGGCAGCGTGACTTCTTGTATACGTATCAGGCAAGCGAATAAGCCCAATCATGGTCACAACTGTCAGAAGAGACCCTATTAGTACCAAAGCTCCTACAATGATTTCACTGATCACGTTCATATTCAATCACTTCTCCTTTCTCTAAAAACTTAGAAAAAGCAACAGTACCTACAAAGGCTATGATGCCTAGCAGTAAAATGACTTCGAAAAAAGCCTGAGTTCGAAAAATAATCGAGATGATGGCCGTGATGGCAATGATGTTAATTCCAATAGCATCAAGGGCCATTGCTCGATCAGCAGTTGACGGACCTTTTACCACTCGATAAACAAATCCAATAGTTGAAGCAGAAATGAGAATGAGCGAAACGTTTAAAAAAATATCGAGCATTTAACGACTCACCTCCATAATGGCTTTTTCAAATGTTTGCTGAATATCTGTAATAATGTCATCAATATCGTCTGTATTGATTGCATGAATATAGATAGTAGAATTATCATCTGACACATCCATCACCAGTGTGCCTGGCGTTAGCGTAATTAAAAGAGAAAGAATGGTAATTTCCCATTCACTCTCCAGACGGGTTGGCATTGCAAAGATGGCTGGCTGAATATTTAATTTAGGGCGCAATACGTCCTTAGTCACTGCAATATTGGCTTTGAATAATTCTCGTATGAAAATAAACAGCAGTTTAATGATCGCATACACTTTATGCAAGTAAAAACGCCTATGAAAAAAACGGCGGAAAACAAACAGCAGTACCGCTCCCCAGAAAAAACCTATAATAAAGGAAGGGAGTGTCCAAATCCCTCTCAAAAACATCCATGTGAATGCAATGATTACGTTTAATAATAGTTGAAATGACATGCAGATCTACTCCTTTAACACCGATTGGATATAAATTGAAGGATCCATAAGCGTTTGAGCGGCTGTTGATACATAAGGAATAACAGCTTCTGCTCCTAGTCCCAAAAAGACAGAAACAGCAAGTAAGATAGCGGATGGGTATAGAATGCCTTTAAGGGATATTTTTTCATGCTCAGAAGAAAGCTTAGGTTCACCCCAGAAGCAGCTCATGAAAATCTTAATGGCAGAATATAAAACAAGCAGGCTTGAAACTAGTAAAACTCCTACAAACGTGTAGCTCTCTGATTCTAAGCCGCCCTGAACTAAAAGGAATTTTCCAATAAAGCCGCTTAGGGGAGGAATTCCTGCCAACGAAATAGTAGCGATAAAAAACATCCAGCCAAGCAGCGGATAGTCTTTAATTAACCCACCCATTTTCTTTAATTTTGTTGTTCCAGTTATTCGAATGATGCTTCCAGCAAGAAGGAATAGAGCTGCTTTAATAATCATGTCGTGAATTAAATAATAAATAGCTCCTTCAAAACCTGCGTTTGTTGTCAAGGTCACCCCGTAGACTATGACTCCGACAGCAATAATAATGTTATAAATTAAGATTTTATTTATATCCGAATAAGCAATGGCGCCTACTGCACCAACAACGATAGTCAAAAGCGCAACGTAGCCGATAATTTGATGAGTAAATTCAGGATGATGGTAAAACAGTAAAGTGAAAGTCCTGAAAATCGAATAAACGCCTACTTTTGTGAGCAAAGCACCAAACAACCCGATAATCACGGGTGGAGGCGCACTATATGAACCTGGAAGCCAGAAATACATTGGAAATAAAGCTGCTTTTAAGGCAAAGACGATAAATAAAAGCATGCCAATGGTTGTTAAAATTCCCGGCTGGTTCGCCTCAGCAATTCGCTGTGAAAGGTCCGCCATGTTGAGAGTTCCTGTTACGGCATATAAATAAGCAACGGCAATGACAAACAAAGCGGATGAAATGACATTGACTAAAATATACTTAAGTGACTCTCGAAGCTGTGCTTTTGTACCGCCAATTACAATAAGAGCGTACGAAGACATAAGCATGACTTCAAAAAAGACAAATAAGTTAAAGATATCACCTGTTAAGAAGGCGCCGAATACGCCTACTAATAAAAATTGCACAAATGAATAAAAGTAAAAACGTTCACGCTTTTCCCCAATTGTATGAAAAGCAAAAAGAACGCAACATAGTGTTACCACACTAGCAGTAAGTACGAGAAGGGACGCGAACATGTCCGCTACTAGAATAATTCCAAAAGGAGGCTTCCAGTTCCCAAGCTCGTGAGTTAAAACACCTTTTGATTGAACCAGTTGTACTAAATAGGCAGCAAAAGCAGTGGTGGTGATTAATGATAAAACACTGAATATCCTTTGAAGTTTAATATTGTCTTTGAAAAAAATGAGCACAACACCTACAACAAACGGGATAAGCAGTGGGATGATTACAAAATTACTCGTCATGTTCATTTCCCCTTAACTTGTCCATATCGTCTGTTCCGAGTTCTTGATAAGCCCTGTAAGCTAGTACAAGGAAAAAAGAAGTGACGCCAAAGCTTATGACAATGGCAGTTAAAATTAAGGCTTGAGGTAAAGGATCTGTATAAGAAGAAGCCTTTTCTCCCAGAAGGGGAACACTCCCTCCTTTTAATCCGCCCATCGTTAAAATTAACAGGTGAACACCGTGGCTTAATAAGCCTGTTCCAATAATAATTCGCAGTAAACTGCGGGATAACATGAGATATACAGCGGCAGTGAATAGAATCCCTGCCACTATGGACATTAATATTTCCACTATTCACTCTCTCCAATCGTTTGAATAATGGTCATCGTAACACCAACAACTACTAGATATACACCTAAATCAAACAGTACAACGGTAGCTAAAGATGTTTTCCCGAGAAGGGGAAGGTTAAAGTAGCTATATGTGTGAGTTAGAAATGGAACTTTGAAAATAAATGACCCAAGCCCCGTGAAAATAGCTAGCAGCAGTCCGGAAGCCGCGACCTTCTTATAATCAAATGGGATGACTTTCGATACGGTTTTTATATCGAAAGCCAGCAGTAGTAATACAAGGGCTGCTGAGGTAGTAAGTCCCCCAACAAACCCTCCCCCCGGTGTATAATGACCTGCAAAGAAAAGATGAATGGCAAAAATGATAATAATAAACGTGACTACTTTCGTTGTGGTTTGTAGTATCAAATCATTTTTTTTCACTCTTCTTCCTCCTTTGTTAACCGAAGACGAATCATGCCATAGATAGCAAGAGCTGCTATACAAAGTACGGTAATTTCAAATAATGTATCAAATCCGCGGAAGTCCACAAGGATTACGTTCACCATGTTTTCGCCGCCTGCTTTTTCATAGCTGTTTTCAATAAAGTAATGTGAAATTGATTCAAATAGTTTCGTACTGTTTGCTGATATGCCAAGCAGTGTAACAGTCGTTCCTACAAGAAGAGCAACCAGTAAGTTTGGCAGCTGAAACTTCACCCTTACTTTTCGCTTCCGAAACTCCGGCAAGTAGTAGAAACATAGTAAAAACAGGGATACCGATACAGTTTCAATCACTAATTGAGTCAAAGCTAAGTCAGGAGCTTGGAATAATACGAAAAATAAAGAGAGCGTATACCCGACAACTCCGAGCGAAATAATGGCTGTGAGGCGTGATTTTGCCAATAAAGTTGTGATAGTAGCTGCAACCATTACGACTGCTAATATGGCTTCATAAACGCCTATAGAAGCAGTATCTTTTAAATCAATCGCGAAGGCATTCTGAGAAAAGAGCGTCACGAGAAGTAAAATGCCTATGAAAGTAAAAATGATTAAAAGATAGTCTCTAATAAATCCTGTCATTAATGTTTTCATGATACGTGTTGACCCTTTTTCTATCCCTTTAATTCCATAATTATAGCCGTTATTAAGCGTTAAAGAAGAAGGGAATTGTGTATAAATTTTTGACCACTTTTGAATCGTCATAAATAACAAAATACCAAATATGATGACCCCTAGCGTCATAAATAATTCTGGCGTAAAGCCATGCCAAAATTTAATATGCACTTGATATTCTTTACCTTCAGCTAGCAGGCTAGGTGCGATAGAGGCCATTGTTGGCTCAATAAGGGTTGATTCTAATAAATTAGGAGCAAAGCCAAAAATAACAACCAGTGATGCTAAAATAACAGGTGAAATAAGCATGCCTACTGGTGCTTCATGCGGATTCTTCTCTAGTTTTTCGGGCTGGTATTTGCCTGTAAAGGTTTTAAAGACAAGAATCATACTATAGACGAAAGTGAAAATACTTCCTAACCAAGCGATGATAGGCAGCAAAATTCCCCACGTCTGCATGCTATACATATCCATTTTTGTCACGTTTACCATGCCTGTAAAAAACATCTCTTTACTTAAGAATCCATTAAAAGGAGGAAGACCCGCCATTGAAAATCCCCCGATGATAGCAATGGTAAATGTCACAGGCATGAAGCTCATTAACCCGCCTAACTTTCTAATGTCACGCGTGCCTGTTTCATGATCGACAATGCCTACTACCATAAACAAGCTGCCTTTGAAGGTAGCGTGGTTAATCAAATGGAAAACCGCTGCAGTAAGAGCTACTAAGTAGATATTATCGTCTAAAAAATCATAGTGAATAGCTGCGCTACCTACTCCTATAAGTGACATAATCATCCCGAGCTGACTAATGGTTGAAAAAGCTAAAATCCCTTTCAAGTCTTGTTGCTTTACTGCTGAAAACGAGCCCCAAAACAGTGTAATTAGTCCTATAATTGAAATAGTAAAAAACCAAGTGGCGCTTATAGCAAAAACAGGGCTGAGTCTTGCTAAAAGATAAATTCCCGCTTTTACCATTGTGGCTGAATGAAGGTATGCACTCACTGGGGTTGGAGCTTCCATTGCATCTGGCAGCCAAATATGAAAAGGAAACTGAGCAGATTTTGTAAAGGCCCCTAATAAAATGAGGACTAGAGCTGGAATGAATAGATGACTTGATGTGACTACATCTACGTTTGAGATAATTTCGCGTATGCTGAAAGTACCTGTCATAACGTATAAAAGCACAATTCCTGCTAATAGGGAAAGTCCTCCGAATACGGTAATGAGCATAGATTTTAAGGCTCCGTATTGAGATTTCTCTCGTTTGTACCAATAACCAATCAATAAAAAAGATGAAAGGCTTGTTAATTCCCAAAAGCTGTAAAGGCTCATTAGGTTGTCTGATAATACAACTCCTAGCATCGACCCCATAAAAAGAAGCAAATAGACATAAAACGAATGCAGTGCTTCTTTTGTCTTAGAAAGATAATAAATGGAGTAAAGAATAACAAGTGTCCCAATTCCGGTGATTAATAGAGAAAACAGAAGACCAAGTCCATCCACATAGGCATCAAAGTTAATGCCCAGACTAGGTATCCATTTCATTGAATGTAGATATGTTTCCCCCTTAGAAACACCACTGATATATTGTGTGAAATAAATGAACAACACAAATGGAAGAGGTAAAACGAACCACCCTGTATGAATACGCTGGAATTTCCTATACAGAAGGGGGACAAAAAAGGCTAATAAAAAAGGCGATAAAATCACCAAGTGCAACCACGACAAAAGACAAACCTCCTTGTGATATTCAATTCTGTAACCGATTATATAATAATTTAATTATGCATGCATCCATGCTATTTCTTAGTATCAGCGGATTTTTCAAACCTTATTAAATAAATAGAAACTCGTCACAAAATCCATAAAAAAAACATAAAAAAATTTTTTTGGACGTATAAAAATCACTCGAAATTGTCACTCTAAGAGTGAGGTGATGGAAATGTATAGGAAACAAATAGCCATCAGTTTTCTTATTTTTACCGCATTATGTATGAGCGGATTTGTGCTGAATAATCACTTGGAAATGAAAGAAGAAAACAGGATGCTACTCACTTCTAAAAACCAAGCTGAAAATTCCATATCAATAGACTCTTCCCTTTTAAAAGCCTCTTATAAACCGAGACAATATGTGAAGATAGGTGAAATGAACTATATTGCACCACCCGATAAGCAAATAAAAAACGATTGAAGACCACTCTTTAGTCGTTTTTTATTTGCTTATTATTTGCGTAATCGTGCATGAATTACGTCCTGTAATCAGAGAACATTAGTTGACTTCATAACTGAATTTATCGTTAAATAAAAGGGTACATACAATGATTGCAGTTTCAACAAACTATAATGATTGTGTCAAATTGTAAGTGGATTCACTTGAATTCAGCTAACAGTTTCGATAAAGTGAAAAATAAAGATATTTTAATGGAGGAACAGACTATGACACATGTTCGTTTTGATTATTCAAACGCGTTATCATTTTTTGGTGAACATGAACTTACATACTTACGTGATGCCGTGAAAGTAGCTCACCATTCAATTCATGAGAAAACAGGTGCTGGAAACGACTTTTTAGGATGGGTCGACCTTCCTACGGAGTATGACGAAGAAGAATTTGCACGCATTCAAAAAAGTGCAGAAAAAATTAAATCTGATTCAGATGTATTAATTGTTATCGGTATTGGAGGATCTTACTTAGGTGCTCGTGCTGCTATTGAAATGCTTCAGCATTCATTCTATAACACATTATCAAAAGAACAGCGTAAAACTCCGCAAGTTATTTTTGCTGGTAACAACATCAGCTCAACATACATGAAAGACTTAATGGATGTTTTACAAGATAAAGATTTCTCTATTAATGTTATTTCAAAATCTGGTACAACAACAGAACCGGCGATTGCTTTCCGTATCTTCCGTAAATTATTAGAAGAGAAATATGGCAAAGAAGAAGCACGCAAGCGTATTTATGCAACAACAGATAAAGCGCGTGGCGCATTAAAAACATTAGCGGACGAAGAAGGCTATGAAACATTTGTTATTCCAGATGATGTAGGCGGCCGTTATTCAGTATTAACAGCGGTTGGCTTATTACCAATTGCCGCTGCGGGTCTTGATATCGAACAAATGATGAAAGGGGCAGCTGATGCTCAAGAAGCATTCTCGTCATCAGAGCTAGAAGAGAACCCAGCTTATCAATATGCTGTAGCTCGTAATGTTCTTTATAATAAAGGAAAAACAATTGAAATGCTGATTAACTATGAGCCAGCTCTTCAATACTTTGCTGAATGGTGGAAACAGCTATTTGGCGAAAGTGAAGGAAAAGACCAAAAAGGTATTTACCCTTCATCTGCTAACTTCTCAACGGATCTTCATTCTTTAGGTCAATATGTACAAGAAGGTCGTCGTGATATTTTTGAAACAATTGTACAAGTTCAAGATTCTCGTCATGAGCTAACAATTGAAGAAGATGCAGCGGACTTAGATGGATTAAATTACTTAGCTGGTGAAACAGTTGACTTTGTAAATAAAAAAGCCTTCCAAGGTACAATGCTTGCTCACACAGATGGAGGTGTTCCAAACTTAGTTGTGAACATTCCTGCGCTAGATGAGTATACGTTCGGATATGTTGTATATTTCTTCGAAAAAGCATGTGCAATCAGCGGCTATTTATTAGGCGTAAACCCATTCGATCAGCCGGGAGTAGAAGCATACAAAGTAAATATGTTTGCTCTTCTTGGAAAACCTGGTTTTGAAGAGAAAAAAGCAGAATTAGAAAAGCGTTTGAAATAAGTAAAAAGAGGGCGGTACAAAAGTATTTTAGCCCAAGTGAAAAACGAACCATTAATCAACATGTTTGATTAATGGTTCGTTTTTTTGTTATGGTGAATATAGTTTCATCTGTTTAGGTCCTTCTAGCAGTTGATTGGAGGGCAAGGCGAAGACTCCTGCGGGAAAAGCGCAAGCGACGAGGAGGCTCAGCGCCCGTCCGCGGAAAGCGAAGCCTTGCACGGACATCAACTGCGGTGTCACAAGCGATTTATACGAGCTACTTTATCCAGTTTGTTCGCATTTAGGTTGGATTCATTTAGTTATGTCTCAACCTCTTTTTTGCTTTTGAGATAAAGGATAAAAAGCTGGAAAAAGGACATGTTAAAACAGAGGAGGGATAACATGATTGAATTATCTTCAAGATTAGAGGGCACATTATTCAAGCTTTACGAATTAGAAAAAACGCTTAAGCCGCTTGGGTATAACATTGGAGGGAATTGGGATTATGACAATGGTTCATTCGACTATAAGATGAATGATGAAGTCGGCTATCAGTTTTTACGTATCCCGTTTACAGCTACGAATGGAGAACTGGATTCTAAAGGAACAACCGTACAGATTGGCACGCCATTTTTACTTTCACATAAATATCAAATTGGTCTAGATGACGATGTTCACAATGGAAATGTGAGTGCTTCATTTAATCAGTTTGCAGAACCCCAAGACGCAGACGCTTCATTTCCAGAAAAGTATATCAGCTTAGGAGAAGAGCTAATTAGAGAGGCAGAAGATGAGCTGCTTCAGTAATTGAAGGAACTATTCTTTTTTTAAACTCTCTAATTTTTTCACAAAAATATGCTCGTACATGACTTGACTAATCAACTCGTTTGTTTTAATCATTTCATTCACCCCCAAATTTTGTGCATTTTGAATATGCTTTTTTGTTAACAGTTCAACGATGCTGTAAATAGAAGGGTTCAATCCTTGCAGAGCCACTAACGTAACAATAGTATTCATGTCTGCATATTCTTCTGTCTTATGCTGATCGGCAGTAATCAGCACTTTTTTTGCGTACCGAGCGTTGGCAAGTTCTAATACTTCATAGTGAGAGGGACTTCCTTTAATAAAATGAACGCGATCACAAATCATGGGGTTTTTAGTCAGAGAGTCGTCGATAAGAACAATGTCTTCTTTATGAAATGCATCGCGATAAGACTCTAACACGAGTTTGGCGCGCTCATTCCACCCAACAACGATGAAGTGATCTTTTCCATAAAATTTTAAATTCCCTTCCAAATAAGCGCTCTCAGCGGAAACAGCAATTTTAGAAAGCGTGACAAAATAAGTAGTAATAAACCCCGTTCCGATCAGGACTAAAATAATTGCAGCTAACCTTCCAATCGTAGTGGTCGGAGCAAAATCACCGTACCCTATAGTAGAGATTGTAATAATAACCCACCAAATTCCTTCAAACACATTCCCAAACGTTTGCGGCTCTAGTAAATGTATCAGCATGCCAAAAAGCAGAACAAGGCAGCCGATAATAAAAAGAAGGCGCACTAAAATAGAACGACGAAAAAGTCGAAATAATAGCCATTCCATCATAAAAAAACCTCCAGTGATTAGTCATAGCCACAGTATGACCATTTTTCACTGAAGGTATAAGATATCTTTATCTTTTTACTTCGTAATATTCAATCCATTCTTTGTCTGGACCGTAGAAAAATAAGTATCTTGCTCCATTTGGCAAAGTTACAATGTTTTCTTCCACAAATGAAACGCCTGCTGATTTTAAACGCTCAAACTCCTCTTCAATTCCGTCTACTGCCAGCGCAAAATGATGAACTTTACCTTCGTTAGGTAAGCTTGAGTTATACCCTTGAATTAACTCTACGATTACATTGCCTTCTAAACCTAGAAAAGCTAGCTTCAAAGACGGATCGGTATGTGGTAGTGTTTCGATGAGCTCTAATCCCACTTTTTGTGTATAGAACTCAATAGATTCTTCTATATCCTTTACTTGAACGCCTACATGTTCAAATTTTAAAATTGTCATATGCATCACCCGTATCTATAGTATGTAAAAACTATGAAATATATTAAAGAGAAAGGATATAGAAGTCAAGATAGGGCTGCTTATCAGGAAAGGGCTCTTAAATCATATTTTTGCTGGAGTGAATAGGGTAGAGGCTTCCCTCAAGAGCAAACGAAATTTTGCCTGTTTCTTCAGATACAACTAAAATTAATGCATCCGATTTTTCCGACATTCCAATGGCTGCACGATGACGTGTTCCCAATTTTTTGTTCGTTAAAATAATAGACGAGAGAGGTAAAACATTAGCAGCTGAAATAAGCTGATTATTTCTAATTAGGACGGCTCCGTCATGTAAGGGTGTCCCTGGATAGAACAGTGTCTCAACTAGCGTAGCGCTGACAGGAGCTTGAATAGGCATTCCTTTTTGAATAAGAGAGTCTACATTTTGTTCCCGTTCAATGACAATTAAAGCGCCGTGACGTTTCTCAGAAAGGTTATGAATAGCTAAGGACAGAGCAGCATATTCAAATGTATAAGGCGATAAGTAATGACGCAAGTAATAAGAGGCGGCCGTAGCTTGAACATCTTGAAATAACCTTCTCATCTCCTCAAAATCACATAGGATACAATGATCACTCGTGTCTAAATGTTTAATTAAATTAGAGGCTTCAGTTGAAATCTGCTGTAAATATGTTCGCACATTATTTTTAATTGTATCGTCTAATTGAAAGGGTTGTCTCTCCATCTTATATAGCTCCTATCTGTCAGTCAGTGTTATCTGTAATGTGTGCTAATGTGGGTGAATTATCCGTACAGCTTATAAATCCCTTATTAATTTTATAGAGAGGTTTTGTGTTTTATTTAACAAGAGAATATAAAAAGTTGGGGAAAAAGAAAGCGTTTTATAAACTGGTATGTTCACATTTGGTTTAAATTTACATATGTTGTTTTAAATAAAAGTATAGATATTTCTGTGAATTTAAAGTATAGTTTTCTTATCGGATATATGATTTTTAATGTTGACAAATATTCTAAATATGCTAAAATTTTTAAAAAATGCT
Source organism: Priestia sp. 53B2 (assembly GCF_056099005.1). Classification (NCBI taxonomy): domain Bacteria; kingdom Bacillati; phylum Bacillota; class Bacilli; order Caryophanales; family Bacillaceae; genus Priestia; species Priestia sp. 53B2. Next base: position 9,528 of record NZ_JBLZXA010000009.1, on the reverse strand, counting down.
TATCAAGAGTGGTGGAGGGATCTGGCCCGCTGAACCCCGGCAACCTGCTTAGCAAGGTGCTAATTCCAGCAAAGTGTGTATCATTTTGAAAGATAAGGCGAAAATTTATTGCCTACCCAGTCTTTCAATATGGAAGACTTTTTATTTTGATATAGCGCAAGCGATAAGTTAAGGAGGGACATCAATGACTGTAACCCCCGACTTAAAACAAATCTTTGAGCACGTCAAAGCAAAGTAAGAATTAAATAGTTTCGCTGACTAGACACACTAGAGGCGGTTTTATCCAATTCTAGTGGGTAAAACCGTCTTTTTTTATTGGATAACGCGGATAAATAAGAATTGGAGTGAAGAAAATGGCAGACCTATATACGTATGAAAACTGGAGTGATATATTTCCAGAGTTCGACAGTGAAGATGAAACAAAAGGAGCCCTTTCAGCATTGCAGTGGGCGTATGATACCTACGGAGATTCAATTATTTATGCATCAAGCTTTGGTATCGAAGGGATCGTGTTAATTGATTTAATTTCAAAAGTGAAAAAAGATGCTGAAATCGTCTTTTTAGATACGGGCGTTCATTTTAAAGAAACATATGAAGTGATTGATGCAATTAAAGAACGCTTTCCTGACTTGCGTATTCATATAAAAAAACCGGATTTAACGCTTGCAGAACAAGCTGAGAAACATGGAGATGAGCTTTGGAAGAGTCAGCCTAACCTATGCTGTCAAATTCGAAAAATCATCCCGTTAAGGGAATCTCTTGCTCCTTATGATGCGTGGATTTCTGGTTTGAGACGCGAGCAGTCTGAATCTCGTGCCAACACGAATTATTTTAATAAAGATGAGAAATTCAAGAAAGTGAAAGTCTGCCCGTTAATTCATTGGTCTTGGAAAGAAGTTTGGCGTTATGTGTATAAGCATGATTTACCATATAACAAACTTCATGATCAAGGCTACCCAAGTATCGGCTGTGAGCCCTGTACCGCACCTGCCTACAATGTAGACGATTTACGTTCAGGAAGATGGGCAGGTACACAAAAAGTTGAATGCGGATTACACGAATCTTAAATACGAAAGAGCTGAATAAATGATGCTTTTATATGTTGCCTTTATCATTGCGCTTTTTTTTGCAATGAATATTGGGGCAAGCGGTGCAGCAGCAGCTATGGGCGTTTCATACGGCTCCGGTGCGATTAAAAAGCGAAGAGTAGCCCTGTTCATCTGTGCTGTAGGTATTGTGCTCGGAGCCATTATCGGAGGCGGCGAGGTGGTGAAAACCATCAGTTCAGGTATCATACCTGAAAAATTGCTGTCAGTAGAATTAGTTATTATCATTCTGGCTGCTGCAACGCTGTCACTCTTTTTCGCGAATTTAATTGGTATCCCTCTATCAACAAGTGAAGTAACGGTTGGTTCAGTTGTTGGAGTAGGAGTAGCTTATCAATCTCTGTATGTGGAAAAACTTTTAGTTGTCATGTCTTTTTGGATTATTGTTCCGCTGGTTTCATTTGTCATTGCTTTTTTTATTGGAAAAGTGATAAAACGCAGAGCGCATAAAAAAGAAGCAGAGGGAAAGTGGAAAAGAGTTTTAACGATTTTAGTTATAGCCACGGGATTCTTTGAAGCCTTCTCAGCTGGAATGAATAACGTGGCAAATGCTGTCGGTCCTCTAGTAGGAGCTGGATTAATGGATGCCACAACGGGTGTCATATCAGGAGGATTGGCTGTGGCGCTCGGAGCTCTTTTACTAGGAGGCCGAGTTATTGAAACAAACGGGAAAAAAATTACTCGCTATTCTGTAGGAGAAGGGTGCATTATCTCGGGTACTGGTGCTTCTCTTGTTACAGCAGCTTCACTTTTTGGTTTGCCAGTACCGCTTACACAGGTCACGACGTCTTCTATTATTGGAATAGGAGCAGCGAAAACGGGATTTACGAAAGAACAGCGCGAAGTGGTCATTCAAATGTTAAAGGTTTGGGTGGTATCCCCTGTATTTTCACTCGTAATCTCATATGTTCTTGTGAAACTAGTACTTGAAAGCGACTTATATTCATTTGTGGTGCTAGCTAGCGGCTGCATTGCCACAGCAGGTGTTCTAAGCTTAGCTAGAACGACTAGAAGAAAAAGAGCAAGCTTGCAGTCGGAAAAAGAAAAAATGACTGCGTGATTCAAGTGCTTTTTATTATATTGTGTTAATTATTTAAGGAGGATTTTACAAAATGACAACAATTCAAGCACACGGTGGAGAATTAATTAATTTATATCAACCAACATATGACTACACTTCACTAACAAAAGAAATCGAAGTAGATAACATGGCTCTAAGTGATTTAGAACTAATTGGAATTGGTGCCTACAGCCCAATTACAGGATTTTTAGGAGAAAAAGATTATCAATCAGTTGTTGAAAATATGCGTTTAGCAGATGGAACAGTATGGAGTATTCCTATCACTCTTCCTGTAACAGAAGAGCAAGCTAAAGAATTAAACATTGGCGACAAAGTAAAGCTTGTTCAAAACGGCGTAACGTACGGTGTTTTAGAAGTTTCTGAAGTATATACGCCAAATAAAGAAAAAGAAGCGGAAAATGTGTACCGCACAGCAGAACTTGCCCATCCTGGCGTGAAAAAAATGATGGAACGCCCAAATGTATATGTAGCAGGTCCAATCGTACTTGTAGAACGTACACCTAAAACGCGTTTTGAAAAATATTATCTAGATCCAACTGAAACAAGAGCAGTATTTGAAGAACGCGGTTGGAAAACGGTTGTTGGATTCCAAACTCGTAACCCTGTTCACCGTGCGCACGAATATATTCAAAAAACGGCATTAGAAATTGTAGACGGCCTGTTTTTAAATCCACTTGTAGGAGAAACAAAGTCAGATGATATCCCAGCAGATATCCGTATGGAAAGTTATGAAGTGCTTTTAGAGAACTATTATCCTAGCGATCGTGTAGCTTTAGCAGTTTTCCCTGCTGCGATGCGCTATGCTGGACCTAGAGAAGCTATTTTCCATGCAATGGTTCGAAAAAACTTTGGATGCACACATTTCATTGTAGGCCGTGACCACGCTGGTGTTGGTGACTACTATGGAACATATGACGCACAAAAAATCTTCAGTAACTTTACAGCAGATGAATTAGGAATTACACCTTTATTCTTTGAACACAGCTTCTATTGCAAGAAGTGTGAAGCGATGGCATCAACGAAAACATGCCCTCACAGCAAGGAAGATCATATGATTCTATCTGGAACAAAGGTACGTGAAATGCTTCGTAACGGAGAAGTGCCACCAAGCACATTCAGCCGTAAAGAAGTAATTGAAGTGTTAATTAAAGGATTAGCAAAACAAAAATTATCTTCAAAATAAGGAGCGGTTGAAGTGAGCAAATCAACAAACATTACGTGGCATGATGCTGGAATTACAAAAGAGGAAAGACGCGAGCAAAATAATCATCACAGTTTTGTATTATGGTTTACAGGTCTTTCGGGTTCAGGTAAATCTACCGTAGCAAACGCAGTGGCAAAAGCGCTTTTTGATAAAAATATTCGCAACTATGTATTAGATGGTGACAATGTTCGTTTCGGCTTAAATAAGAATCTAGGGTTTTCTGCTGAAGATCGTACAGAAAATATTCGCCGTATCGGTGAGGTTTCTAAGCTATTTGTAGACAGCGGTCAAGTGGTACTAACAGCATTTATCTCTCCATTCCAAGAGGACCGCGCTCAAGTGCGTGAGATCTTAGAGGGGAATGAATTTTTGGAAGTATACGTGGAGTGTCCGTTAGAAGAATGTGAAAAAAGAGATCCAAAAGGCCTTTACAAAAAAGCAAGAAGCGGAGAAATTCGTGATTTTACAGGAATTGATTCTCCGTATGAGTCACCGGCTAATGCTGAATTAACAATTAATACAAGCACACAGTCTGTAGAAGAATGTGTACAAACTGTTATTGAATATTTAGCTAACCGAAAATTTATCTAAATGACAGCGGACTTTGTCCGCTGTTCTAATTCAAATTAAAATGTGGGAGCGCTGCGGAGACGTGGAAATGATGGAAGGGTGAAAGGCATTCATGGGGAAAGTATATCTAGTCGGTGCAGGACCGGGAGATCCAGATTTAATTACATTAAAAGGGTTGAAAGCAATTCAGCAAGCAGATGTTATCTTATATGATCGTTTAGTGAATAAGGACCTGCTGGAGTATGCTAAAAGTGATGCAGATATCATTTACTGTGGAAAGCTTCCGAACTACCATACCCTCAAGCAAGAAACAATTAACAACTTTTTAGTGAAATTTGCTAAAAAAGGAAAAATTGTAACACGATTAAAAGGCGGAGATCCATTTGTTTTTGGACGCGGAGGGGAAGAAGCAGAAGCTCTCGTGCAGCAGGGCATTTCATTTGAAATTGTTCCAGGAATTACATCAGGCATCGCAGCCGCTGCTTATGCAGGAATCCCTGTCACTCACCGGGAATACAGCGCAAGCTTTGCTTTTGTAGCAGGCCATCGTAAAGATAGCGAGCATGATGCAATCAAATGGGATAGCCTAGCCAAAGGTGTAGATACTCTTGCGATTTATATGGGAGTGCGGAACTTACCGTACATTTGCCAACAGTTAATGAAACATGGAAAAACTTCAGCTACGCCAATTGCATTGATTCACTGGGGAACATGTGCGGACCAGCGCACTGTAACTGGAACTCTTGGTACAATTGTTGATATTGTTAAAGAAGAACAAATTGAAAATCCAAGTATGATTATCGTTGGTGAAGTTGTGAATTTTCATGACCGATTAAATTGGTTTGAGAAGACTGGACAGCATTACTATTCGTATGCACAAGAAGCTTACTAAAGAGGTTGATTATATGGATGCAGTTTTATATGTTTGCCATGGCAGCCGCGTAAAAGAAGGCGCTGACCAGGCAGTTGCTTTTATTGAAAGATGTAAAAAAAATCTAGATGTACCGATTCAAGAAGTTTGTTTCCTAGAACTAGCTTCCCCCACTATTGAACAAGGATTTGAAGTATGTATTGAACAAGGTGCTACTCGTATTGCAATTGTGCCTCTTCTGTTATTAACAGCTGCGCATGCAAAGCATGATATACCCGAAGAAATACACAAAGTATATGAACGTTATCCCCAGGTAGAAGTGCTGTATGGAGAACCGTTCGGCGTAGACGAACGAATTGTTGATATCTTGGTAGAGAGAATCAATGAAACCAATGTGGATAAGCATGAAGATTCGATGGTATTGTTGGTCGGCAGAGGAAGCAGTGATCCTGCTGTGAAAAAAGATTTTAACGAAATAGCTCAACTGCTAAAAGGTAAAGGTGCTTTTAAAGAAGTGAGCACATGCTATTTAGCTGCAGCTTCTCCTAATTTAAAAGAAGGCCTGCACCTTGCTAAACGAACTTCGTATAAGCAAGTATTCGTTCTTCCGTACCTTTTGTTTACCGGTATTTTAATGAACGAAATTAAGGAAGAATTGGAGCAGCTATCAACAGATGCCCAGCAGTTTATCTTAGCCAACTACCTAGGTTATCATGATGGACTTGCACACATTTTAAGTCACCAAGTAAAAACGTTATTATCGAGCAAAGGAAATCAATACGATGTATACCGTTATGCTTGATTTAAAGGGTCGTTCAGTCTTAGTAGTTGGGGGCGGAACAATCGCAACTCGTAGAATTAAAGGTTTTTTACAAGAAGGAGCAGCCATTACAGTGGTTGCTCCAACTGTTTCAGCTGAAATAAATGAATGGGAAGCTAAAGATCAGCTGCGTGTAAAAAGAAAAAAAGTAGGAGAAGAAGACTTACTTAATGTCTTTTTAATTGTTGTGGCTACAAATGATCAAGCTGTGAATAAGTTTGTTAAGCAGCATATTAAAAATGATCAGTTGGTTAATATGGCCAGCAGTTTTTCCGATGGAAATATTCAAATTCCTGCACAGTTTTCTAGAGGGAGATTATCGCTAGCAATATCCACAGATGGCGCTAGTCCTTTGTTGACAAAACGAATCAAAGAAGACTTATCCTCAAATTATGATGAGAGTTACACACAGTATACACAGTTTTTGTATGAATGCAGAGTTCTTATCCACAGATTGAATGTGTCAAAGAGCCGTAAACATGAGTTATTAACAGAAATTATCGATGATCAATACCGGCTGTCTCTAGTAAAACAGCGAGAATTTTTACAACAGATTGAAAAATATAAATAAAAAACGGCCAATTGGCCGTTTTTTATTTATACATTTTCAACTTCAATGCTTCGAATACCGCTGATTTTTTGAATTTCGTAATACACTTCTGTAGTAGGGCGCTGGTTATTAACTGACACTTTCATTCGTATATACAATTCATTGGTGTCTAAATCTTTGATTCGAATATTTTTAATTGTAATATTCTTTTCTCTAATGCTGTTAGTTGTATCAAAGATATTGTGCTTATCCGCCAGCTTGAGTTGAAGAATAAGCTCTTTCTCGCGCAGTTGCCTAGGCCCTAAAATAGTAATAAGGAAGGGAAGAAGTTCAACGCTGATGATGAGCAGTACAACTCCGGTAATAGCTTCAGGATAAAACCCTGCACCTACAGCAATTCCTATACCTGCTGCTCCCCAGATAATAGCCGCTGTTGTAAGCCCTGAGATGCTGTCATTTTCTTTTCGTAAAATGACACCCGCCCCTAAAAAACCAATTCCAGAAACAATTTGAGCGGCCAGACGAAGCGGGTCCATTGTGATGTGATCACCTTTATTAAAGATTTGAGAAGACTCAATCGAAACAATCGTGAGTAAACAGCTAATAATGGAAATTACGAGAGATGTTTTTAAACCAACAGGCTTTCGTTTTAGTTCCCTTTCAATTCCAATAATAAGACCAAGTACAGCGGAAATACCTAATTTGAGCAACATTTCATTTTCCATTATTTTCACCTATTTCAATAAACATTGTTGTTTATATCTGTATGAAAGAAGAAAAACAGATATGTATCAGTATAGTAAACTTTTCTTCATAATGACAGGTGAAATTCAAAAAAATCTGATTATTTATAAAGCGCTACGATCTTTTCTTTTAATTTATATTTTTGAATCTTGCCGGATGCCGTCATGGGAAAGTCGTCTATAAAATAAATATGTTCCGGAATTTTGAAATGAGCAAGCTTACCTTTGCAAAAGTCTTTGATTTCTTGAGCGGTAAGAAAAGAATGTTGCTTGAGTTTAATGCATGCAGCAACTCGTTCTCCATACTTTGGATCAGGAATACCGACAATTTGCACATCTTCTACCTCGGGTATTCTATATAAAAACTCTTCAATCTCTCTTGGGTAAATGTTTTCTCCGCCTCTAATAATCATATCTTTTAGACGTCCTGTAATTTTTACATAGCCATCCTTATCGATGGTAGCTAAATCTCCTGTATGTAGCCAACCTTCTACAATTGTTTTTTTTGTTTCTTCCGGCATTTTATAATACCCTTTCATTGTTAAATATCCTTTTGCACAAAGTTCTCCTTGTTCTCCGAAAGAAGCTGGTTTACCTGTAACTGGATTAATAATTTGAATCTGTACATGATTATGAACTTTGCCAACCGTTTGTACTCGCCGCTCGATAGAATCAGTTGGGGTTGTTTGGGTGATTACAGGAGATGTTTCGGTTTGACCATAGGCGATCGTAATTTCATTGATGCCCATGTCATGTATGACTCGTTTCATTACTTCTGCTGGACAATTAGAACCAGCCATGATTCCTGTGCGAAGAGTAGATAAATCATATTGATTAAACTCAAGTGCATTTAATTCCGCAATAAACATAGTTGGTACACCGTGAAGAGCTGTACATTTTTCGTTCTCTACGGTGCGTAAAACAGAGGCAGGTTGAAATTCAATAATCGGTAGCATAGTAGCACCTACAGATACGCATGCTAGAACACCCAGCACACATCCAAAGCAATGAAAGAAAGGAACTGGGATGCATAAGCGGTCTTCGTTAGTCAGTTTCATAGACTGAGCAACTAAAAAGCCGTTGTTTACTATATTATGGTGACTTAGCATAACTCCTTTTGGAAAACCTGTTGTTCCGGAAGTATATTGCATATTGATAACATCATGGATATGTAGGGATTGTTCATGCTTATCGAGAACCTCATCCGATACCATTAAGCTACTCATTAAAAACTCGTTCCAAGATGTATGTTCGCTTGATCCACTTAAGTTTATAAGATGTTTTAGTTTGGGAAGATTATGTTCAATACTGGTGATAATAGACGTATAAGAAGTGCTTTTAAATTCATCAATGAAAAATAGCGCTGTTGTATCAGAATGACTCAATACATACTCTAATTCAGAGGATTGATAACTTGTATTAAGGGTAACCAAAACAGCACCTATTCTAGCTGCTGCGAATTGAAGAAGCAACCACTCCGGCACATTGGTAGCCCAGATAGCGATATGGTCGCCTTTTTTGAGACCGGTGGCTAGAAGTGCCTTTGCAACTCGAGAGGTTTCTTGATAAAATTCCGCGTACGTATAGCGAATATTTTGTTCAGAGTAGATAACCGCTTCTTGATGCCCAAACTTTTTTGTACTTTCTTTTAAAAGTTCTCCAACCGTTAATTCAAGCAATGGTTTCATTTGGTTTCCTCCTTGAATAATGTTAAAGTATAAATGGAAGCGTTTTCTAAAAGTAGTTTATCAAATTTAAAGAAAGTGTTCCAAAAAATCATTCGACAAATTCCTTCACTGTCCATCGTACGTATGAAGAAGAGAAGTAACTGAATTTATCGCATCGATTTCAATAAGTAAGTATACTGAATGCGAATATTGTAATAAAATAAAGAAATGTCTCCTTTTTATAAGAAGACAACGCATGTTAATAAAGAATGGTATAAAAATATGAAGTAAACAAACAAAAAATCATGCTGAATGTTGAAAGTGAAATAAATGAAAGGCCGTTGACTTTGCCTTCTTTATTAGACATTTGAATTGATTCCCGATAAGCAAGTGAAATTAAGAGAATAGACATACAAAAGGACAAATAGAGTGCAGCTGCAATTAAGGTATCCAAGTGAACGCCTCCTTGGCGGATAATGATTTAATAGACATTATGCTAGTGTGGGTCTAGATATGCTAGTATCTATTAATTGGCTAACGTTTCGTTTACAAGAAAATAGTTTTTAAAAAGATATCGAAAAACTATTGCACAATAAAAGAAGGCATGGTATATTATTAAATGTCGCTAAGATGAACTGCTAAAGCAAACATCGAAGTGATAAACAAATAAAAAAACTTGTTGACAACTAGGTTGCAACTTGTTATGATGGTAAAGTCGCTTAAGAGCGGCGGTTGAACTTTGAAAACTGAACAAAGCGACAAACGTCAACGTTAATTTTTTTATTTTATATGAGCAAGTCAAACATTTCTTCGGAGAGTTTGATCCTGGCTCAGGATGAACGCTGGCGGCGTGCCTAATACATGCAAGTCGAGCGAACTGATTAGAAGCTTGCTTCTATGACGTTAGCGGCGGACG